>NZ_JAHLQK010000001.1:0-600000 GCF_018919215.1 Alkaliphilus flagellatus | reverse complement strand
TCATCAAAATGCATATATTCACTTTTATAATTAACTCCCTTATTTTGAAGAGATCTTGTAGCTTCATTGTAGCTTTTCCACAAATGCCCTGGCTCTTTATGAAATCGTCCTATCCCAATAGATATAGAAATTTCCTTTATTTCTTCGTCAACACTTTTTATAATATCATTTGCAAAACTCATAACCTCTTTTTTTACTTGGGCACTACTTTTAGTAGGGTCCGTTCCATATAGTACAATAATTTGATCGCTTTTGTTTCCATAAACAAATTTTGCTTCTTTATTTCTTGATAAGCGATCTATTATTCGCATAATTTTACTATTTAACTGATATAAGAAGGTTGAATTGTTTAAGGTTTCCTTTACAAAACCTTTAATATTTTTAATGGAAATTACAAGAGCAGAATATCCTAATCTTCTATCAAAGTCGAAGAGTGCTGCTCGATCAACGGCAAGTTGCTGTCTTTTTTCATCCCTCGATAAAAGGTCGTCAAAAAACTCTACCTTATGCCGACTTTCAATTTCAAATATAGAAATCTTCTTAAGAATATGTAATGCGATAACAGGGATAGAAGATTCAAGAGAAGATATTTCGATAGAAGTTAGCTTTTTATTATCTTCCCATATAGCTAAATAACCATAATATCGTTCATCTACATAAATAGGGACCATTATCCTATTTACCCTATCTCCTAATAGTTCATCCTCTACTATAGTCATATTGAGAATAGACTCTTCTAGTTTTTCGTCTTTAAGTTTGGTCTCGATCTCATACTTTTTTTCTTTACTTCCGTGGGCTACAACTACATCAAAAATTTCATCCTTAATCGCAACTGTATTTCCAATGGTATGAGAGATGCCTTCTAATATTTCTTTAAAGCTTCCACCTCTTAGCATTACACGAATAAGCTCATTATGGATCTCTTCTACTTTCATCAACATGCTGGTTTGTCTACTGATAATCTCCGTAAGCACTGGCATCATAATGTCTGTATAAGAAGCTTTATAAGGAATTTCGATAATAGGAAATTTGTATTTATTAGCTGTATTAATAATATCCTCTGGCAATCTTTCAATATATCGTTTCATTTTAATTCCAATGCCTACAACTCCCTTTTCCTTCAGCCTAGGAATTAACCCTTTTAGTACAGTTATATCTTCTTTTATCGAAAAGGCTGTAGTAAGCAAAAACTCTCCTACATGAACCCAATCTACAATGTCAGGCACTTCCATCACATTAATCTGGGTAATCCTTTGCTCTAATCCTCCTTCTCCAGCTAACACTTTTGCTCCCAGCAAATCTTTTAATAAAATCATTTCTGCTACAGTAATCCCTAATGATTTGTTCAAGGTGATTTCCCCCTATCGCCAAGTACATATTTTCTGTATCTTCTGACTTATTGTGTTTTTGTGGTTTATTAACAATATTTGCTCTCGATTGTCTACTATTTAACATTTATATTTTGTGTATTCTACAAAATAATCTTTGTTCCTTTGTGAAGTTTTCACAAAATAATAACGCCTCTATTTTTAATAGGGCGTTATCATCCTTAAGTGGGGTTTTATTAATTATTCCTTTGGTAAAACCTTATTTAAAATAATACCTACAATTGCTGCTAAAGCCATGCCTTCTATTGTAAAGCTAACAGCTCCAAGTTTAACTGGTAGTACAGCTCCACCTAAACCTAATACAAAGATGACTGCTGCAATAATTAAATTTTTAGATGATGTAAAATCAACCTTATTTTCTACTAAGCTTCTGCTCCCAACAGATGCAATCATACCAAATAATACAATAGAGATACCACCAACTATGGAGGATGGTATTGTGCTAATAACTGCACCTAGCTTTGGCATAACCCCTAAAATAATAGCGAAAACTGCTGCTATTCTCATAATTACTGGGTGATAAATTTTAGTTAAAGCTAATACTCCTGTATTTTCAGCATATGTTGTATTTGCTGGTCCACCAAAGAAAGCAGACAGAGATGTAGCTAATCCATCTCCAAGAAGTGTACGATGTAGTCCAGGAGATTCAATAAAGTCATCTTCAACAGTTGTTCCAACAACCAATATATTACCAATATGCTCTACTACAGTAGCTACTGCAATAGGTGCAATAATCATAATACTTTCAAGATTAAATTTAGGAAATGTAAAGTTAGGAAGACCGAATAGAGCTGCTTCTGTAACAGGCGTAAAATTTATATTTCCTGTTATTGCAGCAAATATATACCCACCTACTAATCCAAATAAAACAGGAAGTACCTGAAAGAAACCTTTTGCATAAATACTTACTCCTATAACTATAAGTAAACTTACTACTGCTAATAGCCAATTTTGGCTAGCCATATCAATTGCAGTAGGAGCCAGCTTTAATCCTATTACCATAATAATTGGACCTGTAACAATTGGTGGAAAATATTCTACAATTTTCTCGTGACCAAAGAAATAAACGAGACCTGCTATTATTACATAGGTAAGACCTGCAACTACAATTCCACCTTGAACATATGGAATACCATACATTTCAGAAACCATAAGCATTGGTGCTATGAAAGCAAAGGATGAACCTAAAAACACTGGAATTTTATTTTTAGTTAAGAAGTGAAATAAAAGAGTTCCTACACCTGCCATAAATAGAGCAACTGAAATATCTATTCCTGTTATTAGTGGAACTAAAACTGTAGCTCCAAACATGGTGAACGTATGCTGCATTCCAAGTATAATCTTTTTCCCTGTAGGAATATGATCCCCATCCCTAATTGGCTGGTGCTTTTCGACAACTTCTTGTTTACTCATATAACAACCTCCTCTGTATTTATTAAAACTTTTAACCTTACCCTAAACCCCACTTGTATTTATTTAAACCGACTTGTTGAGGCTTCGAGATAACAAGTCGGTTTAGTAAATCTTAAGAATTCTTTTCTTTTTCTTTAATAGCCTTTAAAATCTTCTCTGCTGTAATTGGTAAAGATTTAATTCTGACCCCTATAGCATCGTATACTGCATTTGCAATGGCAGGAGCAGTAGGCACCATACAAGGCTCTGCTACACCTCTAGCGCCGAAAGGTCCAGTTTCTTCTGGATTTTCTACAAAATTTACAATCATTTCTGGCATATCATCAGCAGTTGGTATTTTATAATCTACAAAGGACGGATTTTTAACTATGCCATTTTCGATTACTAATTCTTCGAAAATAGCAGACCCAATCCCTTGAATAATTCCACCTTCTACTTGCCCTTCAATTAGATTTGGGTTTATAACCTTACCTACGTCAAAGCAGGAAGCTACCTTTAATACATCAACTTTTCCTGTTTCTTTATCAATTTCAATTTCTACACCCTGAGTACCATATGTCCAGAAGGCAACTGGTTTTTCACCTTGTCCAGTAAATTTATCTGTATTTCTAACATTAGGTGGTATAAATGAACCTCTTCCAATAATAGGTCCATGAATTCCAGAACCATCTGGCAAGGATAATCCTAAAGCTAGATCTTTAATAGCAATTTTCTTATCTGGATAGATTTTAGATGCCACATATCCATCGACTAATACTAAATCTCGCTTATATATCCCTAGAGCTAGCTGTGCTAGTTCAAATAACTGTTCTTTTGCATCTTCGCAGGCATTAATGATGGCATTACCTGAACAGTAGGTTATACGACTAGCAACAGTCTGCCATTCGTATGGAGTATGGTCCGTGTCTCCGGTCTTAATTGTAATCTTATGAGGTGGTATGCTTAATGCCTCTGCTGCAATTTGTGTCAACGCAGTATCAGAACCTTGACCAATATCTTGGCCACTTACTAAAAGATGTGCTGTTCCATCTTCATTCAATTTAATAATAGCAGCAGAAGCTACGTCATTCGGCATAGATGGAGCCTTGAATCCACAAGCAATACCTTTTCCTCTAACCTTATTAGTTTTACTTGGAGGATTTCTCTTACCCCACTCAATATTTTTAGCTACATCTTCTAAACATTCTAATAATCCACACTGCTCAATAATTTCTCCAGTAGCGTTACTTCCTCCTGGCTTTAACCCATTTATTCTTCTAATATCTACTGGGTCTATGCCAAGTTTTTCTGCTAATAGATCAATGTTTTGTTCTATAGCAAAATGTATTTCTGACATTCCAAATCCCCTATAAGGTCCTCCAACAGGATGATTTGTATATACACAAATTGAATCTGTCCATAGATTAGGAATATCATATGGTCCTGATGAACTATAGCCTCCAGCTCTTACAATGTTTACACCATATTCTGTATATGCTCCACCGTCCCAGACAAAGTTATTTTTAACACCTATGATTTTACCATCTTTATCTACTCCTGTTTTAATCGTTGCGTGCATTCCTTGCCTTACAAAGCTGTTTACAAATTCATCTTCCCTTGAATAAGTTAATTTTATTGGTCTCCCTCTTAGCTTTTTGGCTAATGGAATAATAATACCCTCTAGGGTTGTTCCTGCCTTGCCACCAAATCCACCACCAACTGCTGGTGAAAGTACACGAATTTTGTTTAATGGTAAGTCAAAAGCTACAGAAAGTGCCTTGCGTACTGCATATGGAGATTGGCAACTAGACCAAATAGTTAAGCTCCCATCACGATCCATTTGAGCAATGGCACTATGATTTTCAATAGGACTGTGTTGAATATGAGGCACAAAGAAACTATTTTCTACAATATGTTCTGCTTCCTCGAAAGCTTTTTCAACATCTCCCTTTCTTACTCTGTAGTGATTACTTATATTTGTACCTGGTTCTGGGAAAAAAATTGGGCCATAATGATATTCTCCTAAATCTGGATGCACCAAAGGAGCATCTGGCTTTAAAGCTTCAACAGCATTACTTACTACTGGTAATTCTTCATATTCTACATCAATTAAATCTATTGCCATTTTTGCTATTTCTTTAGTTTCAGCTGCTACGGCTGCTATAGCCTCGCCTCTATAACGAACTTTATCAGTAGCTAAAAAGGTTTTGTCTTCAAGATAAAGCCCTACTCGATTAGGCACATCCTTGCCTGTAATAACTGCCTTCACTCCTGGCAAAGCCTCTGCCTTACTCGTATCTACTTTTAATAACTTGGCATGAGGGTAGGGACTTCGCTTTACATCTGCATATAACATTTTTGGAAGCTTCATATCATCTACATATTTTAATTCTCCTGTAACCTTTTTAATTCCATCAACACGATTTACGCTTTTACCGATATATTTCATTATTTTTTTCCTCCTTTCAATTTTATTGCTGATTCTTATTTACTACATCCATAACCGCCTCGATAATTTTCTTATATCCTGTACATCTACATAAGTTTCCACTAATAGCCTTTTTTACTTCTGTCTCTGTAGGTGTGGGATTTTTCATTAATAGCGCTTTAGCTGACATAATCATGCCAGGTGTGCAATACCCACATTGTAGTGCTGCATGGTCTATAAATGATTCTTGTAGTTCATCTAATTCTTCTCCTGTTGATAGTCCCTCAATAGTTATAATTTCCTGGCCATCTGCTTCTACAGCTAGCATTAAACATGCGTTTACAGGTCTATTATTTACTAGGACCGTACAAGCTCCACATTCTCCAGCACCACAGCCTTCCTTAGCACCAGTTAAATCCAAATCTTCCCGTATCATGTCTAAAAGTGTTTTATGTGGGTCTACACTGATATGTACTTGTTCGTTATTTAAAATAAAGCTAATATCATATTTCAAAATTTTCCCCTCCCCTACATGGTTGTAATTTCTTTTAATCCTCTTGTTACAAGTACCTTAATAATTTCTTGTCTATATTCCTTAGATGCTCGAATATCACCTATTGGTGTTGTCTCACTTACAGCAATCTCAGCTGCTTCCTGAATTATTTTCTCTGTTAATTCCTTTCCTAGAAGGAAAGCTTCTGCCTTTCTTGCACGAATAGGAGTTGGAGCTACAGATCCTAGGGCAATCCGTATAGAACTGTCTACCTTCACCACAGAAGCACAAACTGTAGATAGATCTACTTCATCTCTCCTTGCATGTTTTTGGTAGCTACCGAAAACCTTTTCCCCAAATGCAGGTAGTTTTACGCCTGTAACAATCTCTCCCTCTTTTAGACAGGTTTTCCTTACCCAAACAAAGAAATCATGAATTGAAATTTCTCGTTGTCCTTCTGGACCAAAAACCTTTACTATAGCATCCATAGCCAATAGTGGAGTTGCTGTATCTGCTAAAGGAGACGCATTTGTAATATTTCCTACCATTGTGGCACGGTTTCTTACTTGGCAAGACCCTACTGTATGACTAGCCTCTGCTAAAACACGATATTTCTCCACTAGATTTCTATTTTGCTCCATTTCATACATAGTTGCACAGGCTCCAATTACTAATCCTTCCTTTTCATCGTAGGTAATTTCTTTTAGTCTATTAATCCCTTTGATATCAATTATGGCCTTAGGTGCACTTAGTCCTTCATGCATTCTTACAATCACATCTGTACCGCCGTTTAGTATGTGGCCTTCACCAGCATACTGTAATAATAATTCACTTGCTTCTTGCAATGACTTGGGTTTAAAATATTCAAATCTCTTCACACTATCCACCTCCACATATTTTTACTTACTTTTATATAATCCTAAAAAATTCTGTTATATTTTTAAATTCGTTATTTTTTTGACAAGGATAAATTTATTTTGTAATTTTTTTTATTTTCTAATTATACAAAATTCTATATAAATTTTTAATTACCTTTATAATATTTTACTAATCTTTTTATGGGTTATAGAGTATTTATTAGTTGAAGTTTCACAATGGAGTTATACAAAACCTACTATTTAGTACTCTATAGCAATTGGGATTAATAGTTAGTAAAGTATTATATACTACATAAATGTAGTATTAGAAATCGGATTGAGTTTTTAAGTTATCAAAGTTCTTGTCTTATGTATAAATAACAACAAAAATAAATAAAATCAGGATCACCCGTATACGGGTGATCCTGATTTTATTTAAGAATCAATTGAAACTTATATTAATTGCATAGTCATGTATCTATCTTAATTTTGTGTGTTTCCACTGCCCTGTTCTAAACCTCATGTAAACAAATAACCATCTTACAAGCTGATCGACAAATACTGCCATCCACGCTCCTGCCAATCCATATCCGAATATATTAACAAATACATGTGCCAGTGCAACTCTAACCAATAATACTCCAAAAAATGTAGCTATTAAGGGCCAAAAAGTATCTCCTGCGCCCCTTAATCCTCCTGCTAATATGAGCTGAGATGACTGAAAAGGTTGAACTAAGGCTATTATTTTTAACGCAACGGAGGCGCTTTGTATAATCTCTGGATCATTTGAATATAATCCTACAAGCTGCGGTCCAAAGAAAAAGAATATTATAGCCATAAAAGTAGATATCATGGATCCTATTCTCCGGGTTTCCTTTGCATAATTTTCAGCCTGTGAAAGTTCGTTAGTTCCCAATGTTCTACCTACTAGTGATGAGGCTGCTATTCCAAATGCTTGACCTGGTTGGAGGGAAAGGTTCAATATACTTAGTGATATTTGATGCGCTGCATAAACAACAGTTCCAAGTCCTGCAACTATTTTTACAAACAAAAGCACACCTGTTCTTAAAACTAACTGTTCTAATGACGCAGGTACACCTATCCTCACTAGATTGTATATAATGTCTTTATCAAATTTAAAGGGCTTTCTTATATTAAGTTTTATAATACTTTTTCCTTTTATAATATAGATAAATAAAAGTACACTTGCAATAACATTAGATATAGCAGTGGATATCCCTGCTCCAGTAACACCAAGTTTAGGCAGTCCTAAAAGACCATATATAAGAAGTGCATTACCAATAACATTTAAAAAATTTGCCTTTAGATTTATCTTCATAGGTGTTTTGGTTTCACCAATCCCTCGAAGTGCCGCGGATACAGACATATTAAATGATTGGAATATAAATCCTACCATAACAACTTTAAAATAATTTCTCCCCACATGCAAAGCATCAGCTTGTGCACCCATAAAGTTCATAATAGAATCTGTAAAAACTATTCCTAATATAGATAGAGGGATTGCTAGCATTAGCAGGCTTAATAATATTACATGCTTTAAAGTAGTTTCTATTCTTTCATTCTGATTAGCTCCTAGGTATCGAGCAATCATGGCTGTTGCTCCTACATTTAACGCCTGCACAAGAGATATACCTATAAATAAAGGCTGATTAGTTATACCTACAGCTGCAACAGAAGCTGCTGCTAATGAGCTATCACCTATCCTTCCAAGCATCATCATATCTATCATACCAAAAAGTGATCCCAGAAGAAGCTCCACAAGAACAGGCCATGCAATATTAATAACATCAGCTCTTGTAGGGTCTTTTAACCACTTAAATAATTTAGCTTTTTTTCCATCTTTTTTATATTCTGAATCAGTCATTATCATTCTTCTTTCTATAATAATTTAGGCACACTAAATATTATAGCATAATACTGTTTAAATATTATAAATTGTAAGCTGCTTATTCAGCCATTAAGTTAATAAATGAAACTATATCTTGAAATATCTAGTTTATTCTATATATATCTTCTAATTTAGTGGATTACATAATCTTTATATAATTCTCCGTACACAGTACCGTTCTATTACATAGGTATTGCTTTCTTTATTTTATCTATTTATAACAACTTAAAATAACTAGATATCATCATTTAGTATTACGGAATAAATGGTATCTTTGATATTTCTAATTTTCTTTGTTCCTTCCTAATTTCATATGAATAATATCCATTAATTTGTCTTCAATTTTATCACCATATTTTTGTATAAGAATAAATAATACTACTACTAGTAAAACAATACTTATCCAACCCCACCATGGAATTGTAATATTTGTAGCACCTACTACTGAGGAAACTAGAAGTCCCCATGGCCTCGTCAACAACATGATTGCAAAAAATCTATTACATTTTATTTTACTAAGTCCTGCTAAAAAGCAAATAGAGTCATCAGGAAAAAATGGCAATAGAAACATAGCTATTAATAGCATTTCACTTTTTGATTCTACAAGTTGTCCGTACTTACCTGCAATCTTTTGGCTAACAAATTTGTCCGTAAGTGGCTTTCCAAATTTTCTTGAAAGAATAAATACTAACATTGAGCCTAAAATTACTGCAAGTGTACTCGTAATAAATGTCTTCCATATACCAAATACTATTCCTCCTGCAGCTGTACTTATATTGCTGGGTATCGGCGCAATGACAACAGACATGAATTGTATTATAAAAAAAATAATAATAGCTTTGTTACCAAATCCATCTATGTATGTTTTAAATGATTCAATAGAAGTCATAATATCCATAATTCCACTAGATGTAGCATATATAATAATTCCTGTTAATGCTCCGATGATGATTAATAAGCAACAGACGAGCATAATCTTATCCTTCGTATTATTCACAAATATACCTCAACTTTCTACCATTTATTAACTACAAAAACTACTCCTTATGAAACTTTTCAATAATGTAAAACAAAATTTCTTTTTAAATCTTTCAATATATAATATTAATTATATAGCATATACTTTAAATTGCTTTTAACTATTTATAAACTTTTTCTTAAGGTTATCATTAACTTTGCTTAATTTCATAAAAAAGCTATACAATAGATTCTTTTTTACTTGTATCTAAATTTGCTATTCTATTTCCGTTCTAATTATTAACATACTCATAAAAAATGTGAACCTTTATTTAAACAAAAATCCCTCAAACAATAATTTGAGGGAAAATAAAAACACTGTCACCAAAGCTTTTTATTCATTTAATATAATCCATTCATCTAGAAGCTGATTAAGATGATTCTCAAGATTGTTTTTGTCATTATATAAATCCTTTAACTTATTAAAATCTGTAGCATTCAAATTTATTTCTGCTTCCTTATCAGCAATTAAAACTTCATATCGGTTTATTTGCTCTTCTATTTCCTTAAGTTTTTTAGTATTTGATTTCTCTGCCATATTTTTGGGGTTTCTCTTAAGGTTATTAGCTGACTTCTTATCTGACTTCTTATCCGACTTCTTATTTTGTCCCTTAGATTCTTCATTTTTGTTTTTAGATAATTTCTTTTCACGATAATAATCATAATTTCCTAAGTAACTAACTAGTTTTTTATTGGAGAGTTCCACCACTTTGTTTGCTAGTCTATTAATAAAATACCGATCGTGAGATATAAAAATCATCGTTCCATCAAATTGTAATAGTGTTTCTTCCAACATTTCACGCCCCATAATATCCAAGTGATTTGTCGGCTCATCTAATATTAGAGTATTCATATCTTTATACATTAATTGACAAAGGCGAAGTCTACTCCTTTCTCCCCCCGATAGATTTTTGACCCGTTTAAAAACATCTTCACCATAAAATAAAAACTTAGCTAATATATTCCTAGCCTCCCCCTCTGTACACAAATATTCCTCTCTAAAGGTTTCTAAAACAGTATTTTCTTCATTATTAAAGTATATCTCTTGCTGTAAATAGCTTATTTTTACATTGGCACCTATTTTAATTTTTCCCTTATCTAAAGAATTTTCACCTAATACTGTTTTAATAAAGGTTGATTTACCACTTCCGTTTTTACCCACAAGGGCCACTTTTTCTCCACACTTGAGAGAAAAGCTTAGGTCATTAAATAAAACCTTTTCCCCTATTTTTTTATGCAATCCTTCAACTAAAATAACATCCTGTCCAGATCTTTCTTGGATAGAAAGATCCAGTTTCATTTTATCATTATCTAGTATAGGTCTATCTACTTTATCCATTTTCTCTAATCTTTTCTCCATATTAAATGCTCTTTTAAAAATTTTTTCATTATCTCCTCTATTTGCCCAATCCTTCAATCTTTTAATAGATTCCTCCATTGATTTGATTTTCTTTTGCTGATTTTCATAACGCTTTAATTCCTCTAAATATATTTTTTCTTTCTCTGCCACATAAGCTGAATAATTGCCAAGGTAGGTATTGGCTTTTCCACCTTCTATCTCAATTACTTTATTAGTAACTTTGTCTAAAAAATATCTGTCATGTGATATGATGATGACGGTCCCTTTATACTCTAATAAAAAGGACTCTAACCATTCAATAGAATCCATATCAAGATGATTTGTCGGTTCATCTAAAAGCAAGATGTCCGGCTCCTCTAATAGAATCTTACCTAGAAGGACAGCAGTTTTTTCTCCTCCACTTAAATCTTTAAAGCTCATATTTAAAAACTTTTCATCTATCCTTAAGCCATCGCATACCTTACTTAACTTTTCCTCAATATTGTATCCACCTTGACTTTCAAAGGAATCCTGAAGTTCTCCATACTTTTTCATTATTGCATCTAATTCTTGATCTTTGGCAAAGCACATTTTTTCTTCCAGTTCCCTTATGGCAGATTGAATACTCAGTTCTTTATGAAATGCCATGTTTAATACATCTATTACTTTAAATTCTAGGGGATAATTGGAAATTTGCTCTAACCATCCTATTTGACTACCTTTTCTAATGGAAAGAACACCTCTATCACACTTTTCTACACCAGATATGATTCTAAATAAAGTAGTTTTCCCAGTTCCATTTCTTCCGACTATTCCTGCCCTATCCCCCTGTAAAACCTGAAATGTTATATCCTTCAATACTTGATTTACTCCATAATACTTTTCAACACCACTTAAAGATACTTCAATCATTTCTTCTTCTCCCTTCAAAAAATAAACCTAGGTAAGGACGTGTTACCTAGGCTCATTATGACAAAGAATGATCTTTCTACATCTTTATGCCACATGTTGTAAAGTATTAATATCGATGTTTTTTCTTGTGTTACATCTATTTTAATACATAAAAAAACCTAGGTAAGTAATGCTTTACCTAAGTTCATTGTTTTATCAATGTAATTTAGTTAATGGTAAAATAATTACTTTCCTTTAGTTAACATAATATTCATTTTAGACACACTTACCCCTTGGCCTAGAGTATTGAATCCTGATATTGTTCTAGTATGGAATAATTTGTCTAAAATATTGTTAACTAAAGTTGTCATACCTATTTTCACCACCTTGTATATATTCCTATAAATTATATCATAAATATTATAAATATTTCAACACTTAATTTATTATACTTTATTTTCCTTCTATAGCCTCAATCATAATATTTTTTCTTAAACTTCCTTATTCACTCCATATTACTTATATCTCCACAATACACTACACATACTGGACTAAAAATTATTCTCTATAAATAGATAACTGCAAAAGTAAATAAACATACAAAGATATTTCTAACTAGTTTTAAGATATTCACTTTGAAGAATCCCCATATGAATAATATCATGCCATCTTCCTTCTCGAAAAATACTTTCACGGGATATTCCTTCATGTTTAAATCCTATCTTTTCATATAGTTTAATAGCTTTGTTATTAAATGAAAATACCCTTAGGGATACCCTATGGAGATTCATTTCAAGGAAACTATAATCAAGGAGTAACTTCATTGTTTCTGTTCCATAGCCTTTGCCCCAGAAATTTTTATCTCCAATATCAATAATGAATTCACCATTACGATTTTTATAATCGATATTAATCAAGGAAGTAATTCCTATTGGCGTATTCGACTCCTTATCTACTATTATATAACTCTTTGAAAATTGGGAACCTAAAATAACTTGATTAACAAATTCTGTAGTTTCCTCAAGATGATAGTTATCTAAAAATGGAGCAGTAGATTTCATAACCTCTATGTCATTTCTCCATGTATGGTACAGTTCTACGTCCTCTGATGTCATTTTTCTTAAAATAATTTTAGAAGATTCAAATAACACAAAAACACTCCTTTATTTTTCTATAATTGGGCAAAGCATTTTTTCTAATGTAAAAAGTAAAATATCAATTTGTTCATTTACCTTTGTCACTTCTACACTTAAATTAAATGTATCTAGCATTAACCCATCTAAAAATGAAATAAGGTATAAGGCTATTGATTTAGAAGGCATACAGGGCTTAAATTCTTTTCTTTCAATCCCTAATTCAATAAACTCTTTTATTGAGTCAGCTAATTTCTGGTACCGCTCTACTAAATAAGGGTTACTTGTTTGATTTCCTCCACGATATATTGTTAGAAAAAATTCTGTCTTGCAAAGCAAAAGAGATTGATTAATAGATTTAATATTTTTTTGTTGTAGCTGAACCCAACCTGTTAACTGCTGCCAAAAGGAATACTGGGCATATTTTTCCAAAAGATGTATATCTATTTCATCTTCAAATTTAAGAAGTTCCTCAAAAATATGCTGAATATTGTTGAAATAAGAATACAAAGCACCTCTAGATACTCCTGCTTCATCCATAATATCTTGCATTGTTGTTTGTACATATCCTTTTCGTATAAACACTCTTTTTGCAGCCTCAAGTAGTTCTTTCTTTTTTTCCTTTTTATATTGATCACTTACTTTTGGGGCCATAGTGGTTTCCTCCTATTTTATACCAGTGCTCTAATAGATAATAGTTTTAAAGTGCTATTTAAATTTATTGGCTTCGCATATAAAAAAGACATTGATGTCGTTTTGATTTTATTATAAACGACATTAATGTCTTTATCAATGCTTTTTTATCCATGTTCAATCAATCCTGTAAATAGCATGGGATATTTAGGTAGAATCTTGGAATTCTTTTTCTTCTCTATCTTCAATATGGCAGAATCTACTCTAGGTGGTGGTGAAAAATCATCCTAGAAACATCTCTTATTATCTCCATTTCAAACCACATTCGCCATTTTAATATACGAGTATCTATAATAGAATTAGCTATAAAACACCTAGCCGTCCCCTTTTCCATCATAATCATGCTCCTTGCAATGGATTAGTTGGTTGATTAAGAAGTTTATCCAATATAGCTGTGGTAATAGCATAGGGAATATTAGCTACTACATAAAAGTGAACTTGGGTTAGTCCAAGGTTTAATTTATCAAGAACTATATAAAACTTTCTAAACTAATGAAATTTATTTAAATGTAAGTGGCAAAATTATTACCTCAGAATATAATAGAGTGAAAAACAAACAAATCTACAAGTGCTTTAGAATGTCCATGAATTTAATCTTAATAAGTAATTAAAGTTTAAATCTATAAATTAATTAAAAAGGAGGAAATAAATATGATGCCTTATGTTAGTGCTCCTTATGAATACTACTATGCTTTTAATCCCATGGAGGTTTCAGCGACACCAGACCCTGAGATGTATAGACAGTATGGACAAAATTTCATATCAAATGTTGATGCAAATCAACTTCAACCAATCCTAACAAATAATCCAGCTGTCACAAATCTTGTTTTATTTAAAGAGTTATCAGGATTCCCTAACTATGGAAATCCAAGTGGAAATGCAGATATCCTTTACACAGGAACTCGTGGAGAATGGACTTTTGAAATACCACCCTTTTTCTTTATACCAGGGCTGTTAACTGCGCAGCTAGCTATTCGCGCAGTATTAGATGATAGAACAACCCCTATAAGACAATATTCCGCTACCATTAGCATTAATGGAAGAGTAGTTCATCGAGGTCCCCTTCCATTAGAACATGGTAGGCCCTTTGGGCAAATATTTATTAATTGGAATACATTGATATTTAATGTACCGGATATAAGACGAGTTAATCGAGTAGTAATTACAAACACATCTAATGCTTTACCAGATGACTGGATTGGATTAGATTGGATGGAAATGAGATTCTTTCGTAGATAAAACTAAGTAAACTCCCTATAAATCGGGAGTTTACTTAGTTTTAATAATTATATATAGAAGTACTTTTAGATAAAAAGTGGCTTCAAATTTTCATTAAATTCTTCTATACTTCTTACTCATATTCTTTTGGTATAAGACTCTTAAGCTTTCAATGGTTTCCTTATCCATGTCTTTTTTTCTTATTAAAGATGCCTGATTCATATTAAAATATGTAATAAAATAATCCTTTGACTCTAATACTTGGTAGAATTGACTATACTTAATCTTAGCTTCACCTTCAAATGCTGTGCTTTTTATAATTAAAAAGTCCTCATAGAAATCTAATGTTTCTTGTGAATTAAATACTCCTGTTTTATCCGTTTTTACTCTTTGTTTGTTTTTTCTTTCAACCTTAAATATTACTACAAGAACTGCCACAACTGCTAATAAAATCCATAAAATAAAAAATTTTGTTATATTAAATTGATTTTCATTATAGACAAGGAATGCAGACATCAAGGCAGATATCAAAAGTGTAAATGGAATTATTATTTTACTTCTTATAAATGTAGCTATATATAAAAACTTATGATAGTCTTCTTTTCCCATAGAAGTTTTTACCGTAAATAATTTATCATTTTTCATGTTTTCACCTTAATTACTTTATATTCATAAAACTGTAAAAATCATTCACTTTCTTTGCTCAATCTTCCATTATCATTGGTATTTTTCTTTTAGCATGATTTCATACATAATCAAGACATCTAGTATAATTAATTCTGCCACTGTTTTACCGGGAATGGCAAAATTTCAATCAAATTTTCTCCACTTTGCACATTGAAAATCTAAAATTTTTCTGTGCTATTGCAAGTTTGAAGTTTATTATAGTTAAAGCCGTGTTAACGTATCCTAAGGTTAATCTCACATAATTATACCTTTAACATTATAACATTATAATGTATTTGCTATTCATTTGTGAAATGACTGTTTTTAGACAGCAAAAAAGCGGCTGTGTTTTTCAGTTACGAAGAATACAGCCGCTCCAGCTAATCATCAAACGTCAGGTTATTAAATTGTATTTTAGATGTTTTATATATAAACAAAGACACCAAGATTCTATTATCTTAATGCCTTTGAATTTTCTTATTAAATTTGTTTTCAGTATAATAAAGCGTATGCTTATAATCTCACTTAATTGAAAATAGCTATTCTTTAAGTTCAGCTTATTTTTCATCAGAGTCGGTATCGTTAACTTTATCACCTACATTATCAGTAATGCTGGATTCTGTTTTATGTTTTGTTTCGGTATTCAACCCGCTATTTTTAATTGTTTCAAAGTTTTCAGGTTTAACCAACTGATTATCATTACTGTCCTTAATTTCTTCACTCGCCTCAATTAAGTCTTTGTTAATCTGAGTGGTTAAATTAGCTGATTGTTTTTGCAAATCAGCAAGGCGTTCTTTTTTAGATGCAGACGCCCCGCCACGTGATTCATCAAGCTTAATTTCCATTTCTAAAATTCTTGACTCTCCGTCCACTTTGGTTTTCGCAGAAGAAACCACCTGTGCTTGGCTTAGACTTGAGGACAAGCTTACGATTGAATTTAAGCGTTCAGTTTGAATTTCTTCTTCTGTTTTAGGCTTTTTATATGCTATTTCTTTTTGGCTTTCAGCTTGTCGTTTTGATTGTTCAGCCATTGTTTGAGCAATCTGTTCATCAATGTTTTTAAGTTGTTTCTCAAAACATTCAAGCTGTGATTTTATGCTATCCATATTTCCCCCTTTTTCAAGGGTCGTGCCAATAAGTTCATTTTTCATTTCAGTTATATTCTGTTTTTGTTTTATCAAAGACTCAATAAGACTGCTTGCCTTTCCTAACGAACTAATAGATACAGTATCTTTTCGTTCTTGTTGCTCACTGTTTTTTATAGCAAAGTTATTTTGATTTAAGCCTTGATTAATATGGCGAACATTGAAAAAGTTATTTTGCATACCGATATTCATATTAACACGCATAAAATTTACCTCCTTTAAAACTTTTTCTATATGTAATATCGACATTAATTCTAAAAAATTTATAGTAAAGCATATAACTTTAATTATTTATGAGACAAGTAATAGTAAACTCGTCAAATATAAATCATTTCGTTCAAAGATATAGGCAATTTTTTTCTTTCCTGCACTCGAAAAACTCACTTTTACATCTGTCATTATCAAAATACCCTATACTATCTATAAAAACGCTAAAAAATCGGGGTAAAAAATAGCCATTTTGTCACCCGATTCTTACCCTTTTTTCACCATTAAACCACTATATATCATAGTTTTGGTGGTCTATTTTGCTGTTTTACCACTAGAGGTTATCAGAACCACACACTCAACATCGGTTAGGGCGAGGTGATGATACTAATATGCAGAAGTATGAGATTTTGCGTATTAGTATTCCTCTTGTACTTTATATAGTTATCATGTTTCTAAATCCATAATTTTCTTTTGCTTCTATTCTTAAAGTTCCTCTATGATTCTCTATTATTTTTCTTGATATAATCAACCCTTAACCATATTTTAAACTAAATGAAGTTTTATCTGTATCTATATAGTAATTTTCTTTAGTAAATATATCATATGTTTTTTCTTTCATTCCAACCCCATCGTCCTTAATAATGTAATAATAATTTGAATCAAATTTTGTATAGCTATCTTTTGGAAAACCTACAACCAACAAATCCCCTTCATGGTCCCAAGTAAAAACAGGATAATCTTTTAAATAGAATCTTGAAATCTTTGCAATATCTGTAATAGAATATTCTTCAGGTATTTCTTTTGGAAGATACATACTCCATTTTATATTTCCTTTATCTTTATCTAGCAGCATACCCCAAGCCCTGTTATTATCCAATGCCTCTATTCCATCTTTATTTATAACATAGAATTACTTTAAATTTTAGATTTTGAAAATTATTTATCAATGAGCGTTTCAATGAAACGTTGCGAATGAATAGTATGATATATACCATTCTGATGTAATTTTTCAAAGCTTTCTCAAAAAAATACACCTTCTGATTTAATATCATCAAAGTGTGTATTTTATGCAAATATTTTACTAATATATAGAATTATTTTTTAGAAATTGAGCAATATTAGAATAGGTATACAAGAAAGCCTATTGAAACCAGTAAATTCAATGATTTTCTTTATAAGCTATTCAAGTAATTTTGCAATTGTTGATGAAATTTACCAATATGAACACCATCAATTAATCTGTGATTCACTTCAATTGAATAATGTAAAATTTTTGTATCTCCCTCTGAGGTGTATTTCCCCCACGTTATCCTAGGAATTGAGTCATCTTTGTTCAAATCGCGCTCATTTGTAAGTGATGTAAAGTCAAACCATGGTAATGAGGAAAAATAAATTAAAGAGTCTCCATCAAAACTACATTTTGGGAAATACTCCTTTTGAGCAATGCTCTGTTCCTTAGCTTTAATGCAAAACGAATCAATGGAATCTCCCGCTTCTAGTGTTACGATATGAAATAGTTCACTATCTTTTTTCATATCAACGAAACTTGGAATTAATTTTTCATGACATATAATGGATTCATCTCTAATTTTGTAACGAAAATCTTCTATGGAGTTCATAACTTCTGTTGAAGCATAAATCATAGCATAATAAAAGGATATATTACGTTGTTTAACATATTTATATAAATTAGTAACATCAAAGGTAAATGTTATACTATAAAAAGGATTTGAAAGCGGTGAAAAAAAATTAAAATGCTCTATTCGTTTCCAAGATTCTTTGCTTATTTTTTTCATAAGTGCTCCTCCTATAAAATAGTATTCTTATGTTCTCATAATATAAATTAGTTTTTGATGCTCAAAAGGGAGCAACCACCTTTCAAAAATATTAACTTAGTGTAGACAACAGGACTGCCTACACCAAGTTATGCTCATTTTCTCTGGTTCTTAAATCTTCCACCATGATAGCAATAATAATTATCTGCATCCATAGATATAAGTTTTTTAAGTGACTCTTTAGCCATATCTAGATCTAGCGTGAATTGTGGATTTGCAATAATAAGTTTATTGTCATCAATTACTGCAGCATCTCCTGTAATAACAGAATTACTCTCCTTTAGATATAAAGAAATATGCCCTGGCATATGTCCCGGAGTATCTACTATCTCACAACCACCAGCCCAATCAAAATACTCTCCATTCTTAACTTTTATATCTACAGGGACAGGTTTGATTTTTCTCAAAGATTCACAGAATTGAATTCCAAATTGTTTTTGTTCTTCCGGCAACATATTTAACATTTCTTCTGCTTGTAACAATCGTAATGATTTTTTGTTACCAGATATATAGTCGCTTTCTATGTAACTTGCCACAACTTTAATATTTGGATATTTTTCTTTAATTTCAAATAAAGCTCCCATATGATCATCATCATGATGAGTAATCAATACTTTCGTTAAGGAATCGGGATTAACACCTTTTGATTTCATCTCATCTTCTAATAAAGGTAAAAAACCAGAATACCCACAATCCACTAGAACAACATCATCAGTACTTAACAATAAAACTGGATGTATCGTCTGAGTTTCATTTTGATATTGAAAATTTATATCTAACATTATTATTTGATTCATTTTACTTCACCTCATAAAATATAATAACTTTGTACTCACCGCCTATCGGCACTCTATAGAGTATAGTCATAATCTCTGCATTTAATCAAAACATGCTTTTACAAAATCGTAGGGATGACTAGTAACTCTATGAAGCGTTATGCTCATTATGCGTGGTGATACCATTCTAATGCTTTTCTTTCCAATTCCTTAACAAAGTTATCTTTACCATCACAATAAGCCTCAATGTCCAAAGGAAACATAGTGGCTAATCTACTCTTTAGTTCTCCATACTCAAATGTATCCTTTGGGTATGTTCTTAAATAATCACGAACAGCTAAATGCCTTTCAATATCATTAGAGTTACTTTCTTCAAATATATGAATTTGATGGGTTCTGTTTTCCAGCCCTTTTCTAAAGTACCTTCTGCCAATCATGCCAAATTCGCCTTTTGGCTCGTAGCCCAGAGCTTTAAACTCTTTATTATAATCATCAACTTTTGTAATGTCCCTTACCACAGGCATAATATCAATGATTGGTTTAGCTCTTAAATTTTCCACTGATGTGCTTCCAATGTGGTAAATATCAACCAATTCATTTCCAAGCATATTTTTAATTTTTTCAGCTTCTTCCAGATATAAATTTGGCCATTCGCTGTTATACTCTACAACTTCAACTTTCATATAAACAATCTCCTCTCTAAGCAAGATATAATTTCTCTCATTATTCTCAAATGATGATTTTATCGTTATCCATCAACAGATACAATACTGAATTGCTGTTTACACATACTCTAGTCGCGTTCTTACAGAGATAATTTTCATCTATCGCTTATTCTCCTTATAATCAATTTTCGTACTGTATACAGTTTCAAAAACCATTTTCTTATAATAATGAAACAAGATTTCTTCTACAGGATTCGGATAGGTCATGTTTTTCATCAGCAGCGGTTTTTGCCCCGCTTGCAGTGCTGGCTGGAGGTAATCAAATTGATTTAGATGAAATCCCATCCTTTCGTAAAATTTAATCCGCCTGTAGGCGATCTCCGTTGAGGGAGGTTCTACCTCCAAAAATACAGGTTTCGCAGCATGGGAAAGATACTCTTTCAGCATTTTTTCGCCCAGACCATCGCCACGGTATGCAGAATCCACTGCAAAATGTTCAATAAAGTTAATATCATCGAATTCCCACACCGCAAGAAAAGCAATGATTCTTTCCTGCCGCTTTTGTATATACAGCTTATAATAACGGTGATTCATCAACTGGTGTTGCCCGTCGTAGCTACGCATTTCACTGGGCGGGAAAGCGGCGTGCATAATTTCATAAATTCTTGGAAAATCGATCTTTTCAGCTAAGATCCAGTTGTGTTGTGTACTCATAGACTTCCTCCAAAATAGATTTTTTTCGTCGCACTCCGCCACAGCAGCATTGGCAGTAACCATTGCGCCGTCGCCAATATGCGCACTCGGCATCACCTTAACTCTTCTATTCTTCCAGATAAACCTTGGTAAATATTTTTAGCATATCGCAAAACATATTGACCTGTTCATCCGTATAACTTGATTCAATCGCAATTCATTTAGTATAATGTCAGAGTAAAACCCGTGAATTACTTCTCGTAATAGCATAACATATCTCCTTGCAAACAGTTAAGTAAATTTAATTAAATTTACTTAACTGTATCCTAAGCTACTTGCTCTGTCAAGGGTCAATCATTTTATGCTTCTTGACTTTTTATATATGTAAAAGTCAAGAAAAAATCACTTATCCTCAATATACAAAATTTAAAAAAACATTTATGTTTTCTGTATGTGCAAGTAAAATATTATACCTATTTTCATCAAGTTTAAATTCATTTGCAAGGTTTTTACTTATTATTTCCTTATGAATATATATAACACTTAAATATCAATTGCCAACTTTTGTAAAAATTTCTCTCTCTTCACCTGAGCCCCTTTGGAAACATCCCCGCAATGGATCCACTTAGCATTTTTAATGCCGACACCTTTTAATGTAGCATTGATAAATGTTTTCTGAATCATATTGCCAGCAAAATATTTTACATACCAACGTGGCGATTGACCCGTTGTTATCACTTTGGTAGACTTAATATGGGTCAATTTCCCCTTTAAACCTGTACTTGATTATGTATATGCGAAATTTTTCAACATAACTTTATCAATGAAACCTTTGAGGATAGCAGGGGTATCATACCACCAAAGGGGAAATAGAAAAATAATTTCATCTGTTTTTTTTAACATGTTTTGATATTTTGTTACCAAAGGGTCCTTATGTTGTCCTCTTGAATACAAAGCCAATTCCCCTTCGGTCATAACAGGATTAAAGTTCTCTTTATTTAAATCAATTACCTGGTATTCCTTTTTCTTTTTTTGTAAAGCAGTTGTTACCGTATCCAATATAGCCTTATTAAAACTTCCGTGCCATGGATGAGCAAATATAATTGTTACCATCTTGAATCACCTCTCAATTAATATTTTAAATAGCTGTGTTGCTTTGCTTTCGGGGGCTTACTAAAACAGATAGTATATTCATATTTATTCCTTCCTTTCAGTTAATTCGGTGAATGAGTGAATACTTTAATGCACATACATGCACATTATAATGTTTTTAAAAAGGCATTCCTGCCTTTTTAAATTTTACTGCTGTATTAACTTTTTTAAATTGACTGCTGTTAATTCGAATTTTTCAAGAATATATTTATCGTTTAATTCATAAAAAACACTTCTATTTTCTTTTGTTTTATTGACTATCCCATATCTGTGCATTAAATCCAAATGTCTTGAAATAACTGAACGGTCCTGTGTAAAATTTTCAGAAATATCTTTGATATTCTTAATACCGTTAATAGCTAGATATTTCATAATATCACATCGTACCGGGTCAAACAAAGTCTTAAAAAATTCGAAATCAATGCTTTCTTCTATTTCTTTGGTACAGTTTAAAATTAAATCATTTTCATTCATATCTATCACCTAATTAATACTATACATGCACACCTATGCACGTGTCAATAGTAATTTATAGATATTATAAAGAACAAAAGCACCAAGATTTTATAATACCCAAGTTCTGCTTCCCATCAAATAGATATTGAATGCTTTTGACAGGGAATTAACGTTTTTTATAACGCAGGACTGTAACTCCGTTATCAATATAGTATTCTTCAAGCTTTAATTTTATAGTAGGATTGTTTCCCAAAAACAATGGTCTACCTTTTCCTAAAACAGTCGGGATAATACCTATAATAAATTCATCAATTACGTCTGCTTTGATAAAGCTATCTATAAGAATGCCACCACCAAATAAGAAAATGTCTTTGCCCTCTTTTTTCTTTTCATCAAGAATAACTTTGCAAATATCACCATTAATAAAATTAACATTTTCATAATCATTCAAAGATGTAGAGGTAGCAACAAATACAGTTTTTCCTTTAAACTCCTCGTGAAATTTTTGGTCATAGCAGTTTTTACCCATAACAACCGTATCAATTCTATCTAAAAATTTTTCATAATCCCATTGCTTTTCAGTATTAAGTTTGTTATTTCCATCACCGACAATCCAATCAAAACCACCGTTTTCATCGGCGATAAATCCGTCAATACTCATCGCCAAATTCATTATAATTTTTCTACTCATCATAAAACCTCCTTTTAGTTGGTTAATACCATATTAATATAATTACTATTACTTGATATTAAATACATTATACTTTATAATAGTTGACATCCTATGTCATATTGGAGAGGAGATATTATGAAAGCAGATAGATTAATTTCTATATTAATGTTATTGCAGATGCATAAACAACTAACAGCTAATGAATTAGCTCAAAGGTTAGAGGTCTCTGTTAGAACTATTTATAGAGATATTGAAGCTTTAAGCAGTGTTGGGGTACCCATATTCGCTGACAGAGGAACAAACGGAGGAATAAAACTGTTAGGAGATTACAAAACCTCTTTAAGCGGAATAAATAATGATGAAATCTACTCT
Source organism: Alkaliphilus flagellatus (assembly GCF_018919215.1). Taxonomy (NCBI): domain Bacteria; kingdom Bacillati; phylum Bacillota; class Clostridia; order Peptostreptococcales; family Natronincolaceae; genus Alkaliphilus; species Alkaliphilus flagellatus. Next base: position 576,599 of record NZ_JAHLQK010000001.1, on the reverse strand, counting down.
TTATTTATTCCAACTGGCGACAAAATTTTAGAAGACTTAGGCTTTGAAAAACTTAAAAACTCTACAATACTTAAACTTTTAGGAGGTTCTGCTCCAAATCAAATTAAGGAAGTTGAAAACATTCAAAACTATATCTATATAGATATGCATACTTGGGGTGAGAACCCTGTAATTATGGATAAAGATATTCTTTCTTTATTACAAAATGCCATCTGGAACAGCAATATAAGCAAGATAGTGTACAGAAAGACAAACGAAACAAAAGAAGTAATCTTAAAACCATTAGGCTTGGTATGTAAAAGAGGTATCTGGTATTTGATTGCAATGGGTACTGAAATAATTAAAATGTATAAGGTAAGTTCCATAGAAAGTGCCCTTTTGACAAACGAACACTTCGATAGACCAAGAGATTTTAACTTAGAAGCTTATTGGAAGTCATCTACCAGCAATTATAAATCTCGGATTCCTAAGTATACGTTTACTTTTATCGTTGACCCTTCGATTATAAATCATATAAAAGGAAGAAAGTTTATCACTATAAGTAAAGAAATTGTAAGAGACGATAAAATTTACTTAGATATAGTTTTTGAGGATATTTGGCCAGGCATTGAATTTGCTTTTGCGTATGGAAAAAATATAAGAATCATAAAACCTGTTGAAGCAGTTAATGAAATTAAAACAAAAGCTGCTGAAATTATTCAGCTATATAAGTAATTTAAATTTTAAAAATGAAATTCTTGATATGACTTGCAATAATAATTCCGTCAGTGAATAAATAAAGAAGCCGTCCTATAGGATTTTACTTTATCAATGATCAAGACACCCTGCGGGATGGGCCTATTGCCGCAGCTTTCCATCTAGGTTTTGTAAACTTTATTATATTTCATCTATATCTTTTGTAGTAAATGATATATACTTTTAAGCAATACGATGGAGGTGATTGTTAATGCTAAAGGTCATTGCTGAGGATTTTATCAAAAATGAATATCTCGAAGTTGTCGCACCGATGTATGCAGAATTAGTAGCTGCAACAAAAAAGGAGCCAGGATGTGTAGAATACAATCTTTTCGTTGATGAAGATGATGAAACACATTTTATTTTCATCGAGGAATGGATTAATCATCAGGCGTTGGATGCACATTGTGCGTCAGAGCACTTTACACGCCTTGTTCCTTTGATTAACCAGTACCAATATAAAGAAGGTACTGCACTGCTAATGAAATCCTTTTAATTGAGAACATCATAATCGGGGTAGAAGATAGATGTACTCAATCTGAAAGCCATGGATGATATCGATGATGTCATAGTAATCTTTCTGTTTTGAATTTTGTGCACAAGAAAAGCCACCACGGTCGTGACGGCTTTTATGCGAATTTAACTTTTATATTCTCGACAAGTGGCTTCGATAAATTCTCACTTTATAGAAATTGATTTATAAAGCAGCATATCAATATGAGGTATTTCGTCTTCTAAATATTCTTCGGATATTGCTTTAAAGCCTAAGCTTTCGTAAAATTCGATTAAATATGATTGTGCCTGAATTTTAATTGAAGTTTCGCCGATTTCATTAACTACAAAGTCAATTGCTTTGTTCATAATCTTTCGTGATAGACCAGTTCCACGATGACGCTTCTCTACCACAACTCTTCCGATTGCGATTTCATCAAAAGTTATTCCCTTATCTAAGATTCTTAAGTATGCAACAACATCATCTTTTTCCTTGATGAATAAATGAAATGCACGGTCATCATTATCGTCACAATCTTGATATGCACAGTTCTGCTCTACGATGAAAACGGCATTTCTTAATTTCAAAATACTATATACTTCTTTAGGTGTTAGATTCTCAAACCTTTTAATTACCAAATTCATTTATAAAATCACTCCCACTTATATAATTCATGGTTTATCATGACATTCTTTGCTTCCAATTTTTATAAAGTTGATAAATTCTGCTGATATTTTTCAGGGCATTTTACCATATTTTCACTAAAAATTCAACCCATGATCTGCCGTATTTCAGACGAATTATGGTGCTGAACATCTACTGTCAAAGCACGAGATTTCGTCGTCTTTGGTGAACACAATTTTATAGCCGCCAACTATAGTCTATAATTTTCCGTATTACCTTGTAACTGTTTAACGTCTCCAAGCGGAAGTTGATTTATCACTTTAGTTATTCTTAATTGCATATTTCTAATATATTTATTACTTTTATAACCTTATAGAGAATCTTTTCTTAGTTTATCTAAATTAGTTCCTAATACACCTATTAGAATACTCACAATACCTATTATGTGATAATAATAAAGCGTTTCATTTAATAATAGTACTCCTGCAACCACAGTAACCAAAGTAGATAAATTATTAAAAACACTCATTTTAGGAGCCGATATTATAGACAAAGCATAGTTTGATAAAAGTGATGTTACGACAGATGATAAAATACCTAAATATAAAATTGATATTAAGAAATCCTGACTGCTAAATGCGCTAAAATATGTCTTTAGGTCTCCCTTATAAAGTCGGTCTACTATAGATAAAAGATTGAAGCTTATAAAACCTATGAAGATCATCACATATGTTACATCAATAAATTTATATTTTTGAACTATCTTTCTTGCTAAAACATTATAACTAGATGAAGAAATTGCTGATAAAAAAATTAATACAATTCCAATAAAACTAGATGATTTAAAATTAATCCCTTTCATTAAAAAAATATAAACCACCCCTCCTACAGATAAAAATACTGATATCTTCTCTAATAAAGTAGTTTTTTCCTTTAATACAAATGTTGCCAATATTAATGTAATAATTGGTATAGTCGCATGAATTATCCCTGCTTCCGATGAAGATATATATGACAATCCAAATGATTGAAAAGCAAAAAATAATGCAGGATAAAATATTGAAAGTGGGAGTATTTTTTTTATGTCCTCCAAGCCTATATTTAATTTTATCCATCTTAATAATATTGGAATAGAAATAGTAATAAAAGAAACTGTAAATCTATGAGCTAATATATTTAATGGATCCGTGTAAATAAGAGCAATTTTCATAAATATAAATGAAAGCCCAACAATTATAGCATTTGCGATTGCTGATAGATATGCTATTTTTATTTTTTTCATAAAAGTTTAACCTCCTTGTGCTAGTTGTTTATATTTCTATTTAATCATCTTATTCTATATGTTACAATGAAAACAAATCCTAACTGTACCAGTTCAGATTTGCTAGAGGAGGTTATTATATGTATAAATATTTGGATGTTCTCAATAAAATTGAATATATGATAGAAAATGAAGAATTTAAGCAAGGTGAGAAGATTCTTTCCATTAGAAAATTTGCAGATCTTTTCAACTGCAATAAATGGACTGTAATCCGTGCCTTAGAAGAATTAGAAAAAAAGCATATTATATATTCTGTGCCACAAAGTGGACACTATGTAGTCCCCAAAAAAGATATTTTAAATCAAAACGAGGCACTAATTACAGATTTCTCATCTTCATCTCCAGATTCAAATGTATTCCCCTATATTGACTTCCAACACTGTATAAACCAGGCAATCAACACCTATAAAAATGAGTTATTCATATATGGAACACCAAAAGGCTTACCATCTCTAGTATCTGTGATTAGGAAAGAACTTGCACACTATCAGGTCTTTGCAAATAATAGAAACATATTTATCACATCTGGTGTTCAACAAGCATTATCTATTTTAACACTACTTCCTTTTCCCAATAATAAACATACTATTTTAATTGAACAACCTGGATATCATTTATTTATTGAACAACTAGAAACTCAAAGAATTTCAACAGTAGGCATTAAAAGAGATTATTCAGGAATAGATCTTGAAGAATTAGAACGTATCTTTAAAGAAATGGATATAAAGTTTTTTTATATAATGCCAAGATACCATAATCCTTTAGGTTATTCCTTATCACAAAAAGATAAACAAGAAATTTTGAAACTGGCTGATAAATATGATGTTTATATTGTTGAGGATGATTTTTTAGCAGATTATGAAACTGATTCTAAAGCAGACCCTATTTATTCATATGATTACCAATCTCGTGTAATTTATTTGAAGAGTTTTTCTAAGATTATCTTTCCAGGACTTAGGGTTGGAGTTGCTATTGTTCCCGATTCACTTACAGGATTATTCAGTAAATATAAAATATATTCTGACGTAGACACATCTATGCTATCCCAAGCTGCCTTAGAACTTTATATAAAGAGTGGCATGTTTGAAAAACATAGAAAAAAAATGAGACATTCCTATTCTCAAAGGGCAGAAAAACTCCATGATTCATTACAGAAATATTGTACTATCAATAATGGTACTAAGATGTATCATAATTATGGAAATTGCTGCATTCACACATGTCTTGAGCTTAGTACTAAAATTAATATTAAAAATATCCTAAAAGAATCAGAAAAGAACTCCATACTTATTTCAGATACATCATCAAATTACTTGCAAGATTTTGATGATAAAAAAAACTATATTAAACTAAATACCTCTAATGTTCCATATGAATATATAGAAAATGGAATAAAGAATATTGTAGATATAATAGGTAAATAGAAGGATATATCTACTAATTCCTTTAATATATCCAAACCAGCTTGCATCTCAAATTATAGAAAAACTGATGTTAGTATAATATAAGCCCTCCGCTAATATATTCTCAGCAGAGGGCTTATAGTTCATAATAAGAAGGTGTCTTGATTATTACTTCTTCAAAACAGGTATCCATATTTTACTGCAACATCGATAATTCTTATGTTACTATTATTAAGCTCAGATACTGCAAATTGGTAAAATCACCTGCAGAGGCACTATCTCAATCCGATTATGTTCAGTTGAATTTCCTAATTTAACCATCTATGTGTATTCTTTTTGTACAAAACTTATGTAGTAAACTATATTTAACGAAATCTCTTATACTATGATATATGTTTATCCAACCAATCCAGCACGTCATTATATACTTCCTGTTTGTTGGATTCGTTAAGCATCTCATGCCGCTTGCCGGGATATAGCTTGAGTTGTGCGTCATGTCCGGTCGCCACCAGTGCATCATAAACTTCCCTTGGCCCCTTACCATAATTACCTACTGGATCCTCATCACCGGCAAATAAGTAGAGGGGTAAATCCTTTGGTACCTTCGCCGCCCAGCCGGACGAATTTATTTCCATCAATCCGGAACACATATCGTAATAGCCAGCCGCAGTAAATTCAAAACCACAGTATTCATCTTCCCCATAGGCGATACACACTTCGTCCACCGTGGAAAGCCATGCGAAATTATTCACTGGGTTAGAAATACGTTTATTATAGTTCCCAGTTCCCAGTTTATCCAGGAATTTCCCGGGTGATTTTGGCCCCTTTAACTTCTTTTGCATTACAGCCAGCATACGAGCAAAACGAACTCCCCTATTAGGTCCCATAGTTCCAGCCAGCACACAACCAGCCAGCCCGCCATTACGTATAATGTAAGACCGAGATAGAAAAGACCCCATACTATGTCCCATTAGAAAAACCGGCAGTCCAAGGTATTGCTCGGAAACCTCATCCATCAGATTCTTCATATCCTGTATCACATGTTCCCAGCCGTTCTTATCTGCAAAATGCCCCTTTATTTTGGCGTAGGGACCGTGTCCTGCATGGTCGTTCATGCATACCACATATCCGTGTTCCGCCATAAAACAGGCGAAGTCATCATACCGTGCGCTGTGCTCGGCCATTCCGTGTGCTATCTGCAAAACAGCACGTTTTTCCTCACCCGCCCACAGCCGTGAGAAGATTTTTCCCTCACCGCTGCTGGCAGGTCTCATCCATTGCTTTTTGTCAACCATGCCAAAACCTCCTCGTCATATAGACATAGATTTTAGGGACGGGAACTTTTATAAGATGGAAACTCCCGTCATTCTAACTGATATAATAACAAATTATAATTCACACATCAACCTCGAAGAGTATTGTTTTTCCACTGTATCAGTATATCTGATAGTGTTTCTATATAAACAAAAACACCGAGATTTTCTTTTCTCAGTGCCTTTGGGTTGCCTTGTGTCATATCAAGTTGCATAGTCTCCTATTTATCATTTCTTTTAAGGTTTATTATACCCCCTGTCTCCATAGGGCTGCAATTTCTCCAGCCATTTCGATTCCATCTGCTTAAGTTCCCACCGTTTGTCGGTATCTTCCTTTACTTCTTTTTCCTCAATCACCTCATAGGTAAAAGCATCTGCCCCCAGCTCGTTCCAGTCTTTCTGCAGCTCAGAGTTTGCAAATCTTCCCATATCCAGTTGACCTCTTAGTGTCAGCCATCTATTTTTCAGATTTGAACAGGTTGATATGAAAATTTTACCGCTGACAGTGTTTTTTATTTTAATTACACCCATGTAGGTTTTAATTTGTTTGTATTCTTCCAACAATTCCTTGCGTCTTTGTTTATCCATATAATCTCCTTTCGCGGCCAATAAGCATTAACTGGCCCTTTATGTTACTTTCACATTTCATTATAAATACCGGGCGATAATTCGAACTAGCTTTGCAGGAAACTCATTTAAATTTGTAATATCCAAAAATCTGTTTTCCCCATAAATGTCGTTAATGATATCCTTATCCTGTCCTATGGCAGCTGCTAAAAATGTAATTCCTTTTCTTTCAAATTCTGCTATAGTCTGTTTCATATCCTCCATTGCATAAGCCCCTGTGTAATCATCCATGGCTTTAGGTTGTCCGTCACTAATACTAATCAATAGCTTTGTTTGTTTATTAGTGGTTAATAATCTTTCAGCAATAATTCTGAGAGCCATTCCGTCACGGTTATTACCTCGACCACGAATTCCCATAAATTTATATCGGTTTTTATAATCATCATGATCAAAATCTGAGTATGCAAATATTGACATTTGCTCTAGTTTTGAAACATCAGCTGTGTCTCCATAAACCAATACAGGTATATTGCACATTTTGCAGAATTCATATACCGCTACGACTGCACGTTTTGCTGCATCTAATCTGCCGAAAGCTACCATAGATGCAGACTCATCTACTCTTAATCCGACTACAAGTGATGGTGACTCATTAGGAGGTAGCTTTTTGGAAAAATATCTGAAATCCTTATAAACAATACTATCTGACTGAAACTTACTACCATAGTAATGGTTTCTTGCAAATTCTATGGAAATCTCATGCTCCAAAAGCGGAATAGTTTTTCTTGCGATTTCTTTAACTATAGGCATTAGATCTTTACTCAACTTAACATACTCTTGTTTATCATTTAAATCCCACTCTGGTCGATGAACTATTAATTTTACACCCTTATGAATTGAATCAGACACAACTTTTCTTGCTTCTTTATTTAGATGTTTTCTAAATTTCTGTTCTTCTTTTTTTGTATCCTCCGAATTATCTTCGGGGTTTAACTGATGATATTTAGGAGATCCATTCTCTCCTAAATCTGAGCTTTCTGTTTCTCCCATTTCGTCAGAAACCTCCGATGAACTTTCCTCACTATCTGGAGATTTTTTTAAAACTATGCAATTTTCATCAGAATCAATAACCGAATCATCTCTAGAATCTATTTCATCAATACTTCCCCAAGTTTTGATTTCTGCTACATCCGAGCTTTTTTTTTAATCTCACTTTCAAATTCTTCGAGTTCTTCTAAAACTCTGTGCTTCTTTAAGGATTCTTCTAATATCTTAATTTCTTCTGAATCTGTAGTTATCTTGTAAATTACTTTATGATACAGCGATTCAGTTATAGATCCACCATGAGCAATAGCGTCAACCCAATAAAAAAATGAACGCATCCCGGCAACTCCTTTAATCGCATTGGCTCTAGCAGTTTTATCTAAAGTAATAATAATATCTGCTAAAATCTCTAATAGCTGATCATTCCTGTACCCCGTTTTTGCAATCGCACGTTCGATCATAACTTCTTTATCCGGCAAATCCATTTTTTCAGTATGTTGAATTCGATCACGCAACGATTCATTTAAAGGCCTGCACCCTAAATAATTACGATTTGTAGTAATAATTACTATACAATCAGGATGTCGATGAATGATTTCTGTTGGAAGATTGATACTGCCATCTAATTCTAATGCGGAGTTTAAAGCCATTAGCACAGCTGCATCTCGAATCACTGTCGGCTCCTGTATTTCTAAAAGATATCCATTACGATACGCTCTTACAATTTCAGATGGGTAAAATCTGTATTCTACAATACCGTCCTTTGAAGATTCATCAGCTATCTTCATTAGCTCTTTCATTTTTAAAGCAGCTTGTTCCCACGAAATACCCAATACGTCAACCAAAATTTCTGTTGCACTATGGAAGCCATCACTATCATAAAGTGCTTTTAAAGCGGCCTTATCCTCATCATTTATTTTTTCTAATTGTTCTGTTGAAATAACTGGTAAAATTGCGCCAATAATATCGGTCTTATCCATATCTGCAAAACAGGTTACCTTCGTATATGGAAGGTTAAAATCTGCAGATAGGGCTTTAGCAAGTTGTGTTTTCCCTGAGCCAGCATCTCCTTCTAAAAGTATATTTGCGATTTTCATTTCTCCACAATTCCAATTACGTTTGACTTCATTACATATGCGCATTTCTTCTTCACTTACCTTATGAGATAGTGGCTTTTTCCATATCAATTCTTTTTCTTCAACAGTATACTGTCTATCCAGAGATAAATAGTATTTATGTTGGATGAATTTATAATCACCTTCGTTTATATTCATAAAAATTCTCCTTTTCCTCATTTCATTCATCTTAACTTCCCAAATAATAGTGTAATATTTTATAATTAATATCCCATTTCTTTTAGTATCCTTGATAAAGTGCGAAGACGTTCTCCAATAAGCTCCCCATCATCACTAAGTGCTTGATTGAATAACTTAATATCCTCATCTATTTTTCATTGTTAGTGTATACAGCCACTGTCATCGCATCTCCTTGCAGTCCTACTCTGTCAATGACAGGATTTTCTGTATCATATAATTTCTCATATCTATAAGCATCTTGAAAGTGAAGTTTAGTTCTACAAACAAGAATTGCTAGATCAAGTACTCGATGAAGTGGTAATTCCTCCGATTATCTTGACTATTTATCTCCAGTATGTCTCCAAACTTTAGCTGAAATATCTACCTTTCCTCTATCATTCCACTGTGCTAACCCTAATGAAAGCCCCTGGCATTTGTTCTTGTTTTAGTAATTTAGTAACTTACTAGATTACTAAATAAATTATAGTCAACTTTTTCTATCCTGTCAATATCTAATATAGCCTTTGAAATTTTTACCAATGACTTATAACTTTATTTTATCCTACTAAAATTTTCTAATATCTTAGGACTTATCAATGAAAAAAGGCAAAGCCTATCGATCATAAGTTGATCAAAGACCTTGCCTCTTTTAGTTTATATCTTTATTTTTGATTTATATAAAACAAAAGCACGAGACTTTTTCATCTTAGTGCCGTTGAAGTTTTTATTTAGTTGTTTGGATAAAATTTTAGCCTTATATTGATATCACATAATAATATCAATTAGCATATATGACCAATTCTTAATCTTCTTTAATGTCATTTATCCATAAATTCACCAAGTTAATAGCACCTCTAAAACCTAAAAATGGTGGTTCATATGGGTGTAGTCTCCACTTTATATCTGGATTTGAAATCTGTAATTCTGTATTATGACCAAACCACGCTAATGCTTCTCCGCTTGCCATAAGATATCCTTTTTTATGAGACTTTACTACTTCTGTCCACATATCTTCTTCTAGATACGGAATCTCTTCACTACCCATATGAGGACTATCACACCAGCACACTCCCTTAGTAAGAGAAAGCTCATTACACCCAAAGGATATTAGTCCCTCCACTACATCTATATGCCCACCAAGTGAAAGTATAGCTTCATCTGGGTGAGACCTTACTAGATGACGAAAAGACGGGATTGCAGGTTTAAATTGTTTAAAGAGAATGTTTTTTTCATTAGTTATAAAGTCATTATTTAGAGGAATTTCTAATATCTTTGAAATTTCATTTAACCAATTCATTGTTCCCTCTATTCCATAAGGTCTATTAAAAATATATGGTGTATTAAATTTATCTTTAAGGTACTCTGCCGTCTTTAATCCTTCTCTTCGTAGTATAAGATTAATATGCGCACTTCCCATATTTTCTATATCCCTAATATCCGTATCTGAAGTCATAATGCAAACTGGCTTCATATTAAAAGCACCTTCCATAATGCGAAGAATTTCCTTTGTATCAGCTTGAAATCTAAATAGATCTGCACATGAACCTATGATATTAAAAGTTGGAATTTTTGATTTTTCAATTTTTACTGGTATTTTTTTAGCTAAAAGCAATAGAGTCTCTTCAATTCCCCGATGTTGAGTTATGTCAAAGCCTCCATATTCAAAAGGTAATAAAAGTACATCTGGATATTTACTTTGTAATTCACAACATACAGCATGAATATCTATTCCTGTTATTTCAGGAACAGAAGAAGGTATTATGAAAATTACCTTAGGAGAGTCCTCCTTAATTACATTGTCTATCGTTCTGTTAAGTCTATTAGTATCTCCAAAAGCTATATCAGTTTCATCTATATGAGTTGAATAAAGTCTAGCTCCATCATATACACCAGTTCTTTCTAATGTAGTGCTACTGTACAGCATATGTCCCATACATCCAAACTCTATAATAGCTGCATCTCTAATAGTAGATAGTGTCCAGAGAATTCCCATTCTACCTGAAGGCAATGGTTTAAATCTACATAGTCCCATTCCTATTCCCTCCTAACTCATAATTTTCATATAATACATTTAAAATTCTATCTAAAAGTTTAATTGTACGCTCATATCCTACTTGTCCGTAGAAATCTAACATATCTGGTATTGCTGCTTTATCACTGTTATTAGGCAAATATCCAAATGAAATATTATAGGATAAGTTCTTTAAAAGCGTAGCCTCTAGTTCAATATTCACCATTCTACATACTAAAGGATCGTATCCCATTGATAGTATTTTCTCTATATTTTTTCTATCTTCACTATAGTATTCTTCTAGATGAATGATTAAAGGTTCCATACCAAGTTGAGATAAATAAGCAGCTAGAGGCATTGGTGTATCAATTCTAGGAGCTAATATGGTTCTTAGTCCTTTTACCTTTTTCCCTACTTCATTTTCTAAAAGAATTAATCTCTCTTTTTGTAATGCAAAATAATCTTCTAATTCTATACCTAATATATTTCCAATTTCTAAATATGCTCTGCCTATGCTGTCTGCATCATATAGATCGTATAGTGTGATATATGGAATATCAAAATCCTTTTCCATCTTTCTAGCTAGAGGAACCATAAAAGGAGACACTATTATATTTAATACACTATCTCCGCTATTTTCAAAATTTGAAAGAGGTGTTTCCGGAGCCAAATAATGCAGTTCAATATCTTTTTCTAATTTTAATAATATCTCTGGCATAGGTATATGTTCTTCATCTTTATTGCGACCTAGTACATTAACTATTTTTATATTTTTCTCTTTAACCATTATAAACTTTCCTAAAGCCTCCATTGTCTTTCTTGAACCTGAAGGATAACTTGGATTTTTAAACTGCCCTAGTTTTACAAGTGTAATATTCATATCTAGTTCTGAATTTGCCTCATATATAATTCCTTCTATATCTTCTCCGATTAATTCTGGTACACAGGTTACAATTATTAAAACAGCCTTTGCACCTTCCTTGTCCATCTTTCTTAAGGCATTTAATAGTCCTTCTCTACACCCAAATACTACTTCATGAGAATCTAGCACATAGAGCCAATGGAATTCCCCATTTTCTCCTTCTGGCTTTGGACTAAAAAGTCTAGAGTGAATAGTACATTCTTCCATTCCTACAACTAGAGAAGAAAGTCCGTCTATATCTTTCGATATTACTGATGCTATACGCATTGGACAATGATTACCTCTAAATACACCTGGTGTTAAAAAATTTATTCCCTCATTAGATTTAATCTTTGATAGAGGCTTTAAATGTTCTAGAAATTCTAGATTTTCTAGACTATCCAATACTATCTCCTCCCTCCAATAGTGTCTTTGCAAGTTTTCTATAGTCCTTTGTCATGCTTGATTCTGGAAAAGCCTCTACTACCGTCTGTCCTTTAGCTTCTGCCTCCTGTATAAGTGGATTTCTTGGTATGCGGTATATGACATCTACCTCATTTTCATTGGCTACTTTGTCTACTAATTCATCTTCATTTTCTATATTTTTGGCATTTAAAATATATCCTCTAAGAGAAGCATAGCCTCTCTTTCCAAAGCTTTTAACTGCATGAGAAATATTAGTAGCTGCATAAAGTGACATCATCTCTCCTGAAGTCACTATACATACCTCATCTGCATATCCACCTCTTATCGGCATTGCAAATCCACCGCATACAACATCTCCTAGTACATCGTATAAAACTATATCTGGCTTATAAATTTCATAGGCATTTAGCTCCTCTAATTTTTCAAAGGCTGTTATTATTCCTCTACCTGCACATCCAACGCCAGGAACAGGACCGCCAGACTCTACACATATCACTCCTGTACTACTTTTAAATACAATATCCTCTAATTCTATATCAGTATTTTCTCTCAATCTATCTAATACAGTAGGAATATTCTTTCCTCCTGTTAAATTCCTAGTTGAGTCAGCCTTAGGATCACATCCTATTTGTAGTACAGTTAATCCCATAGAGGCTAACGCTGCCGATACATTAGATACAGTAGTAGACTTACCTATACCACCCTTTCCATAAATTGCAATCTTCTTCATATTAATACCCCCTTAAATATATCTTCATCCTTTATAAGCTCATAAGAAATACAAACTAATTTTTCTGTACGAGGGTCTTTCATTACCATGGCATCAATGGAGAATGTCTCTTTCAATATATCTTTATTCATAACTTCTTCTGGACTTCCACTATGAATTATCTCTCCATCTCTAATGGCTACCATATAATCTGCAAATCTAGACGCCAGGTTTAAATCGTGTAATACCATTACAATAGTAGAGCCTTCCTCCCTATTTAACTTATATAGAAGTTCTAATACTTCTAATTGATAAGTTAAGTCTAAATAAGTAGTAGGCTCATCTAACAATATAAGATCTGTCTGTTGAGCTAGAGCCATGGCAATCCAAACCCTCTGTCTCTGCCCTCCTGACAGATTATCAACTACTCTATCACTAAATCCTTTAAGTTTTGTCACTTCCAATGCCCAGTTTATAATATCTCTATCTTTATCTGTCTCCTTACTTAGCCCACGCTGATAGGGAAATCGCCCATAGGATACTAGTTCTCTAACCCTTAATCCTTCTGGTGCTTTAGGAGTTTGAGGTAGTATTGCCATCTTCTCTGCTACCTCTTTTGTACTTAAACTGTGTATGTCCTTTCCATTTAAGTACACGATCCCTCTCTTCTGTTTGTGTATGCGTCCCATAGTCTTAAGCAAAGTAGATTTTCCACATCCATTAGGTCCAATTATAGTCGTAATCTTTCCCTCTGGTATCTTTATACTTAAATCTCTTATTATTGACCTATCTCCATATGCTACAGATATTCTGTCCGTCATAATATCACTCATACTAACCATCCCTCCATATTACTTCCCATTTCTCAATAGGTGGATAAAATATGGCGTCCCTATAACTGCCACTACAATTCCTGTAGGAATCTCTCCAGGTTGTAAAATAACTCTTCCTATTGTATCTGCTATAGAAACTAATATTGCACCTGTAAAAGCACATGTTGGAAGTAGTATCTCATGCTTTGGTCCTACTAACTTCCTAGCTAAATGTGGTGCTAACAGGCCTACAAAACTTATATTTCCACTTACTGAAACACAGGATGCTGCCAAGGCTACTGATGCCATAATTAGGTTTTTCCTCTCTTTTTCTACTGAAACTCCTAGAGATTTTGCTGTTTCCTCTCCTAAGTTCAAGATATCTAATACTTTTCTTTTATAAATTACATATGGTATTAGAATCAAAAGCCAAGGCACTAATGCCAATACAAATTTCCAATTACTTCCCCATATACTTCCTGCCTGCCAAGTTGCTACAAAATTAAACTGTGTCTCATCTAATTTGACTACTAAAATAGTAGTTAAAGCCGATATACCTGCCTGTATAGCAACTCCTGTTAATATAAAATTTAATGGAGAAAATCCGCTACCTCTTTTATAGGACAGTAAATAAATTAATATAGCTGCAAGACTAGCTCCTAAAAACGCTAAAAAAGGTAAGGTGAAGACTGACATAAAAGACTGTGATCCAAAGAAAACTACATATAAAATTACCATAAGCCCTGCCCCTGCATTAATTCCAAGTAGACCCGGGTCTGCCAAAGGATTCCTTGAAAGTCCCTGTATAATACATCCTGACAGTGCCAGACCTCCACCTACTAACATAGAGATTATTATTCTAGGTAATCTAAAATTAAATAGTATTAATTTTTCTTCCTCTGTTCCTCCACCAAATACAGTTCTTAAAGTATCCTTTGGAGAAAGTTTTATATATCCTATATTCATACTTATTATGAAAATTAAAAACAATAAAATTATGGATATAGTGCATATAGTCTTTTTTCTATTATCCATTAATATTTCCCCCTTCTTTACATGACAAATATAAGAAGAAAGGGACTCCTATAAGTGATATAATTGCACCTATAGGTGTTTCAAAAGGTGGATTTATAATACGAGAGCCTAAGTCTGCTAAAACCATAAGAATAGCTCCTAATACAGCTGATGTAGGGATTATCCATTTATAATCTAACCCTACAAAGAACCTCGCTATATGAGGAACTATTAAGCCTACAAATCCTACTGAACCTATAACAGAAACTGAAGCTCCAGCCAATATTAAAACTATTATAGATGAAAGGATATATACTACTTTAGTATTTAATCCTAGTCCCTTCGCCACATCTTCTCCAAGGCTTAGAGTAGATATGGATTTAGATATAATAATCCCTCCAATATGAGCTAAAATAATCCAAGGCGTCATAATCTTTATCTGCTGCCAATTCGAACCTGCCACTCCTCCTACAGTCCAGAACATTATATTCTGAGACACATTAAACATTAGTGCGATTCCCTGACTAAGAGCTACTAAAAGTGTATTAATAGCAACTCCTGCTAAAACTAAATTTATGGAGTTTTCTTTTTTTCCTGTTGATGCCACACTATTTACTAAAATAGCTCCTAACACTGCACCTAAAAAGGAAATTAAAATCATATTCATATAACCTACTGTAGGGAAAAATGCAAAAGAAATAGATAACATAAACCCTGCGCCAGCATTAATTCCCATAATCCCCGGATCTGCCAAGGGATTATGAGTAATGCCTTGCATTATAGCTCCTGATACAGCTAAAGCAGATCCTACTAGAGCACTTGCTACAACACGAGGTAATCTTAAATCTATTATCACTAAATGTTGCTGATTTTCTCTATTGAAATGGAATAGTCCATCTATTACAGAAGTCATAGGAACATTAGTTGCACCTTTAGTTATAGAAAAAGCCATTAGTAAAATAAGTAATATAAATCCAAATAGAATTATACCTAATGCTTTACTGCTACCGTTTCTTTTTTCTCTTGTTTCATCCATTTCCTAAAATTACTCCTTCCTACTTCTAGAGCTCCTACTTTAAATACATATCTACTAACTTCTCTGCTGTAAGTCTCATAGCCAAAGGTCCAAAAGTATTTAGAGAGTCATCAAAATAAAACACATTTCCATTTTTAACTGCCTCTAAAGACTTCCAAACAGATAAATTCTCTTGACTCTTTACAAAAGTCTCTGCTGTCTCTATAAAATCTTGGAATACAATATAATCTGGATTCATACTTAATATAGTCTCTAAAGATAAAGTCTCAAATTCATCTGGATATCCTTCTGGTCTAGTTATTCCAAAAGTCTCATAGTAATCCTTATCTCCACGAGTAATAAAAGACTTCCCGTCTGTACGGAATAGAGCCACCGTCTTATTCTTGTACTGACTTAACTTGTCCTTTGCATTAGAAATTGTACTTTCCGTTTCCTCTATAAATTTTCTAGCATATTCCTCTTCCCCAACTATCTCTGCACAAGCTAAAGTTTGTTCTTGCCAACTAGAGCTGAAATCTAATTGAATTACAGGTGCAATCTTTACAAGTTGATCATACACTTCATCTAGTCCTCCATGCCCTTTAAATGTAACAATTACATCTGGTTTTGCCTTTAGTATAGCCTCTAAATTTATCTCTCTTGAACTACCTAAGTCTATAATATCTACATTTCCTTTATATGGTTTAAGAGTTTCCCATTCATTTACAGCTTTCATAGCATCTCCTCTAGAAGAACCTGCAGAAGCTATAGGAGGATTATTTAATGCTAGGAAATGTTCTAAATATACTGAATGAAGAATTGCT
The DNA here is from genome assembly GCF_018919215.1 of Alkaliphilus flagellatus. Classification (NCBI taxonomy): domain Bacteria; kingdom Bacillati; phylum Bacillota; class Clostridia; order Peptostreptococcales; family Natronincolaceae; genus Alkaliphilus; species Alkaliphilus flagellatus. The sequence goes on along the minus strand of NZ_JAHLQK010000001.1, from coordinate 560,092 downwards.
ATTCTTTCAGGTTTATTTTTAAGTTCTATTTCCTTACCTGTAGCATCAGTAATCTTTCTTGGCCATAATTGATTTCCTTCGCTTTCAAGAGATACATCTACCCCTGCACTTTCTTTTTCTATATCTTTTCCTCCACATCCTACTAGTAACCCTGCAATTAAAGTAATAGATAAGATTAGAACCATAAGTCTTTTCATCATTTATTCCTCCATTAATAATTATTCTCAATTACAATATTCAGTATAGCATATGAAAATTTACATTAGAATGGAGGATTCCTGAAATACATATGGATTATTCTTGAATTTTTCTAAACATACTTGGTGATACACCAAATTTACCTTTAAATATACGGCTAAAGTATAGTGGATCTAAGTATCCTACACTTTCTGCAACTTCGGCAATGCTAGCATCACTAGTTATTAATAGATTTTTTACATGATTAAGTCTATATTCTTTAATATATTCTATGGGTCCCATATTTACATGTTTATTAAAGACATAAAATAGATGATTTTCGCTAACACCATGCTTTTCTGCCAATTCTTTTACAGTCATAGTATTCATATAGTTATTTTGTATATAATAAGAAACCCGGGTAAATAGAGCTTGTGTTCCATATTTTTGTTGATCTTTAGCGCTTATAAAAATCTCCTCTAATATAGAGCGAAATATATTCTCTGTTTGAAATTTAGACATTGCATAATCTTCTTTAGAAATATTTTGCAGTCTAGATAAAAGATTTATTAGCTTTGGATTCTGTCCTATTTTCAACTCAAAGTGTATATCTTGTAAATTCAAGTCTCCGTTTTCAAATGAATTGATATTATATAATATAGAAATAAATTCCCAACTATTATCACCCAAGACTTGCTTATCTAAATTCATATTAGCTCCGCCGTGAATTATATTTCCTAATTCTGCAGTATAAGGTGTGCCATTAAAATGATATTTTGCCTGGCCTTTAATTGGAAAAATAAATCCTGGAAAAGAAGCTGTTTTTTGAAAGCCTGATTTTCTAGGTTCAACTTTATTATAATAAACCCCTTGTACTTTAAAATCACTATTTGCAAAGCCCTCTACTAATTTATTTAATTCAATTTCCATATAAGTTCTCCTTTAATTGTACTATTTTAGTAATTTTTTCATTATGTTATAATAAGCTCTTATATTTTATTTTATAGATAAAGATTCTCATTATCAAGTGTTTATGGCTATCCAACCTTAAAACTGAAAATAAACATACTTAGTTTAGTAACTTTTGATACTAATTAAAAAAATTCCCTCAAATTATAATCTGAGGGAACATAAAATACACTTCAAATTTCAGCTAAAATCCTTTTTTATTTTCTTCCGATATGTTAATCACCGATAAACCCAAATAGTTCAGAAAATCACACAAATTATTAAATTTTATAGTATCATTATTACCATCTATTATTCCTGACTATTTAATAAATCTAAGTCTATTGGATACTTCCCATACCTACGTCCCGCCTCCATAAACATTTCCACCTTCTCAATAGGTGTATTCATTGGAATCTGACATCCGGTACTGAGTATATACCCTTTTGGTGAATCATATCCCTTCCTAATCGACTCCTTTACAGATTTGTTTATATCGGGTCTACTGCCTAAGTAAACTGCATCCACAGGGGGCACATTTCCTGTAATAACTACTTTATCACCCATAATTTCCTTTGCATCATCCAGGTCCTCTTCATTGTCAATGCTGAAATTAGAAATTCCTGCATCCACAACATCCTGCCATAGCTTTTTGCTTTTCCCGCATATATGTATTCCAGGAGCACTGCCAGTGGTTTCTTTGATTTTATTGATATTCCTTTGAAGGTAAGGCAGTGAAAATTCTCTAAACAGCTTTGGACTTATAATACTGGTAGAGGACATGGGATCTGCAAAGCTGATTGACAAACCCAGCTTAGCTACCTCCTCAATGTACCTGTTGTTTGATTCGGCTACTATCTCCATTAAAACATGCACCTTTTCTGGATGTCTTGCCATCCATCTTAATAGATTTTCTGTGCCGACTACAGAGGCAGCAACACTGAAGGGACCTGACATGGCAGCTCCAACATCCACTTCCTTTATTAGAGCATCTTTGGTCAACTTCAAGGCTTTAAGCAGGATAGGCAACTTGCCATCCTTTAAGGGATTAACCACCTTCAGACCCTCTATTTCTTCTACAGACTTAATAGCCGGCTCTAAGAGATAGGAAATATTATAATCTGGATATGCTACTTTAGAACCCATAGCCTCTGCCATACCCCGCAGGCTAGTGGAGATACCCACACTGTCATGACGCAATCTGTTAAATAATGCAATTTCAAGCTCAGCCATAAGCCCAGCTGAATGGTAGTAATCACTTGCCTTTATGCCAAGAAATGGCACCATAGTTACGCCCATGTCAGGAACACAAATCACCCTGTCAATTTCCTCTCCTCGACTAAAAGCATCCATTCTTTCCCTTGGAGTCATTTCTTCCTTAATCACTTAAAACACACTCCCCTCTATTAATATTTAAACGGTCTTAAGCTACAGCAATGAAGATTAATTTACAGAAACACAAGGCATTTAGCAAATAACTCTTCATAGCCTTCAGACGCTCCAAGTTCCATATAATCTATTTCCTTTGCTAAGACTTCCATTTCTTTTCTTGCATCAATAGACATTAAGGCCATATAGGCTCCAGTCTTTGAAGAGTTACCTACATATACTAATTTATTTCTTACTTCTTCAGGCAGGATTCCTACTCCTATTAGACTATCAGCTGGTAGATGAGCACCAAATTGTCCTGCTATCATAACCCTATCCAACTGTTGGATTTCAATATTTGCCTGCTTCAGCAATGCATAAAAGCCAGATAATATAGCCCCCTTAGCTAGTTGTACCTGACGAAGGTCCCCTTGCGTAATCAGCAATTCTTCAGGGGCTTCAGCTAAAATAAATTCACGTTTTATACCATTCAATTTAAGCATATCATAGCGATAGTCAGCTTCATCCAGTCCATCCAGCTTTATAAAGGCACCACTCTTTTTCACAATACCTGTTTGTAGAAGCTCCCTCACAGCTGCCAAAATACCACTCCCACATATTCCAATGGCTTCCTGATCTCCTATAACCTTAAGCTTAATACCTTCTTCTGTAATTATCACATCTTCAATAGCACCCTCTGCTGCCCTCATACCTGAACTAATATTCATTCCCTCCAAAGCTGGCCCAGCGGCACAGGAGCAGGATAACAATTTGCCATTACTTGATAAAATTATTTCACCATTAGTTCCTATATCTACAAATAAAACATTTTCTTTTGATTTATGTAGCTGACAAATATATGCACCAGCCACAATATCAGCACCAATATATGCAGATACAGATGGAAGGCAATATAAAATAGCATTTTTTGCAGACTTCAATCCAATTTCTTCAGCCCGCACAGTTTTTGATTTTATAAATGCTGGGAAATAAGGAGCCTTGCCTATGGATGCTGTATCTATTCCGAGAAGAAAATGAAGCATTGTAGTGTTTCCCGAAGCAGAGATTTCATAAATATTTTCCCTGTCTATTCTAGCTTGGGCGCTTATATCCCCTATAATTTCATTTAATACGGCAACTATCTCCTGCTGAAGCTTTTCTCTAGCTTCTTCTGGATGTTCTATAGCATAGGTAATTCTAGTTAAAACATCCAGTCCGTATTTCTTTTGAGGGTTAAGTCTTGAAGCTGTCGCTACTTCTTCCCCTGTTATTATATCAATGAGAGCTGCAACAATAGTTGTAGTTCCAATATCAATCGCAACTCCATAAAGCTTGTCAGTAGTATCTCCTATTTCAACGTCAATTAATTCTTCATTATAAAGTACTCCAGTAATCTTTCCATAAGATGTATCTAAATGCTTCAATAAGTTCCAGTTGACTCCATCTACTCCAAAAGCTTCACTTAAAGAGTCCTCATAGGGTATTTGTCTATTAATAGTAGGTCTGCTAATCTTCCTTAAAACCTTTTTAATTGCAGGCTTAAAGCTAAAGTCCTCAATATTAGGCATATAGCTTTTTGTAAGTATCTTATGTTTTCCTTCTTTTTGCAGAACCTCTATAGTTATATCATTCTTAGGCACTACAAGACAAGAAAGTCTGATGCCAGCTGTAATTTCCTCCTGCTTTAAAAGCCTGACTTCTGTTTCTGACATTGGAGGTAGCTCACCTTCAAGTAATCTTATTTTACATTTCCCACAGGAGCCCTTTCCATTACAAGGATTATCAACAAATATATCCTTATCTATTAAAATCTGCATCAAATTCTTATTTGGCACATATTTAACATTCTTATTTTTGTTATGTATAAAAATATTAGGCATCTATGAACTCCATCTCCTTTTCTAAAGCCTTCAACATTGATTTTACGTTTTTTAAAGGGGATTTCATGCCAAGTCCACATGCTGGTGATATTATATTGGCCCCATCTCTAGCACATTTTTTTGTTAGCTCTTCAATCTTTCTAGGTTCTCCAAATTCAATAGTATAGGTGCTAACATTGCCCATTAGCAATCTATTAGGTAGGTTTTCTCTTGCTTCTTTCATACTAACTATGGAGTCAAAGCTTAAAACATCACTTTTAAGTTTATCTACCTCACCATAGACATTTTTCATTTGACCGCATATGTGCACAATTATAGGGATACCTGCTTTTTTAACTCTATCAATAATTTTATTTATATAAGTTACAGCAAATTCCTCAAATAGCTTAGGCCCTAAAATTTCTCCTGTACCACTGGGATCAGAAATTGCTATAATATCAGCACCAGCCTCTATTTGTTCTTCAGCAAAGGCTATTAGCTGGTCAGTGATGCAGTTCATAAATTTATGGGCTTCCTTATTAGATTTTCTTAGTTCCTTATAAAAGACCACTGGCTCTATTATGGAACTGGCTGTACTTATAGGCCCTGTTAAATTACCTATAATAGGTACACCTCTATCTCTTTCTTTTAGAAGCTTAATTGCATCCAATACTACCTGCCATCTTAAATCTTTATGATTAATTTTGGTAATATGTGGCCATTCACTAACAGAATTAATTGTATATTTAACAACATGGGGCTCACAAGTGCCTGTCCCAATATCAACCTGAGCTCCAAATCCCTCTGCTTCAATGGTCATACAAAAGGGTACACCATAGTTTTCAAAGCATCCTGTTTCATAAACAGCAGCTGCTAAATCAGCCATCATTGCAGGATTCCTATGAGCCTCTGGAAAGCTTATCCCAACTTCTTCTATTATCCCCTTAGTTACCATATTCATCATACCACCAGGACATATGCATGGTGGTCTATCAACCATTTCTCCCTTTATAACTTTATTCAATCGCTCTTTAGGTGATAGCATAAACATCCTCCTCTAGGCTATATTAAGCAAGCTTTTCACCAATTTAACAGCTTCAACTGCATTGGAAGAATAACCGTCTGCACCTATTGTATCTGCAAATTTTTTTGAAATTGGTCCTCCGCCTATTACTACCTTTACCTGTTCTCTGATTCCAGCCTCTTTCAATAGGTCTACAACCGTCCCCATTCCTGACATAGTTGTTGTCATCAGGGTTGACAGACATACAAAGGAAGCATTAACGGCTATAGCCTTATCTACAAAGCTCTTCAAGGGAACATCCCTGCCCAAATCATGCATTTCAAAGCCAGCTGTTTCCAGCATAATTTTAACTAAGTTTTTACCTATATCATGGGTATCTCCTTCAACTACTCCAATTATCCCCTTTGGTCTTTCTTTATTCAACTCACTTGCAGGAAGATGTGATCTCAGTATGGACAAGCCTTCGTACATTGCATCAGAGCAGAGTAGTATATCTGTAACGAAATATTCTTCCTCTTCATATAACTGACTTGCCCTGTTCATACCGTCAACGAGTCCCTCCATAATACCGTCAAAGGCTGGATATCCTGCTTCAATATACTCGTTACAGATTTCAATAACTTCTTCTTCCTCCATATTAACTACAGCATCGGATAATTTTTTTAATAAGCTTTCTTTTGAAATTTCCATAAGTTTCACTCCATTCTACATAACACCTGGTTTATTTCAAGACAAGTACTCAGTTTAAATCAAATCAATAGCCTTTATAACTCCGCTTTTTAATTCTAAACCCTTGTTTTTAATACACATCTGTCCAGTAAATTTTGCTCTGCCCATAATTATTTTACAGCCTTCTAAATACATGACTGCTTCTCCTAAATCTATGTCCCTCCAGACGGCCTTACCTGTTCCTAGCAATGCAAAGGCGGTTTTAGGACAAAGGAGGACAATTGCATTATCTCCTAAAACTGCTTCAATCCTTTTAAATAGGGGATAGGTAAAACACTCCACCACAGCTTCAGAAAGCTTAGGCCCTAATATATTTAATCCTCCAGTGGAATCCCCATAGCTTACCATATCGACTCCTGACTTTAGTGCTTCCTCTATAAAGCCTAATATTTCCTTTTGTAGCTTTTCAAATATCTTCTGCATAACTTCTGGCTGTTTCTTCAATATTTTAAAAAGATGTCTAGCATCCATCAAAGTATTTAAAATTGTAAAGGGTCCTGAAACATATAAAATTACATCCTCACCCTTTTCTCTTAAATACCTACAAGCTTTCAGAACCTCTGCAATCCTTCCCTTTGAAAAATCTATTTCTGGCAGCCTTAACAGTTCTTCGGCAGTAGTGCATATGTATTCCTTAGCCCTTGGACCAATATTTTCATCTCCATAATTTATAATTCCTCCCAGAGCCTCTGCCTCAAGGGTATGACAAAAAGGAAGCTCACAAAATTTGGCATTATCACGCTTCTTTATAGCAATAGCCAGCTTTGCCATAGCTTCCCATTCTTTATAGGCCTCTGGAAATTTTATATTTATATTTTCTGTAACTATGGTGTCAACACCTTCAAAATAGTTATAGGTGCACTGAAAATCAATAATTTTGCTCATATTAATCTCCTCAATTCATTTTAAAATGGCTAAAGCTTATAAAATATCTAAAGCCCAACCACACTAGATAATAATTTAATTATTGTTGATTAGGCTTTAAGGCTTGTATTTTTTTCCATTGTACGTTATTATTTTATCATCTTAAGAATTTTTCTTCTAATAGATGTTTTCTATTGAAAAATTAGATGTTATAGATATTGCATATAGATTCAAAAGCACTGGATTCCATGGGAATTATACAGAAAAAATGGATAAGTATAAAAAATACCAATGTATACAACATTGGTATTATATTGGTTATGAAATTCTATAAATCTTTCTGTATCTTATGTGTTATATATTTTTATATCGTTGTATATTATCATCACTTAAAAACTCATAGGCAGCAGTAATCTCTTGAAACCTCTTTGTTGCATCTGGAAGCTTACTCAAATCTGGATGATATTCCTTTGCCTTTCTTCTATAAGCACTTTTTATTTGCTGTTTATCTGCATCATATGATACACCTAAAATATCACAGCTTCTTTCATACTTATTTTTAAAGTCAACAGTGGGATTTACATAGCCTTGACCATATGACCCCTGGCTTCCATAACCACCATAGCCTCCCTGCCCTCTTTGATAGTTTTGTTGATACCATTGTTGTTTAAACCTTTCTTCCCATTGTCTTTGCTGTTCATAATAGCGGCGCTGTTCTTCTCTAATCCTTTCCTCTTCAGCTCTTTTGTAAGCCTCTTTATAATGGTTAAAAGTTTTATATTTATATTTTTCCTCATCCATAAGGTAATTAGCAGTATTAAATAAAAATTCCGTTATAATATATTTTTGATATTTTAAGTAAGATGCTAATTTACCCCCAAGCATTAAAAATCCAAGCAAGATCAATATAGTTAAAAATCCAATAGGATTTGCCAATATTCTAAAGCCTAAATTAGCAAACAACAAGAAAAGCAAACAGCCACCCATACTTACTATCACTAAACAGCCTTTTAAAAACTTTCCTGTGTATAACACTATGTTCTCTATCAAATGTATCAAACCATCAATTATTGCAGAAATCACCTTAGCTGTTCCATATAAAATTTTACCTGAAATCTTCTTAATTATCTTCATCTACAGTTATTTTCTCCTTATCGTATTCAGTTTTATCAAAAGCTACCTGACTATGTATTCTTAATAAACTTATCTTTACACTTAGGGCATGTAATCTTGATTTTCCCTTTGCCCTTCGGAACCCTCACCATGGTCTTGCACTTGCTACACTTATAATATTTGTGAGTCTTTGAGCCTTTAATACGGTTTTGAACTTTTTTAAGCTTAGAGTAAATAGGACTTATAAATATTGCAAACTTATAATTCTCCTTACCGCGTTTTCTTACATCCTTCGAGAGTGTCCTGTAGCCAGCTGCAAATAACGGGATATAGCCTACAGTACTTAATGCTGCTATTCCAACAAGCTGGCCTATCAATGTTAAAACCAATGACAGCACAAGTAAATAAATAGAGAGCTGATCCCCTCCATATCTCCCCAGCATAAACTTTCTTAACCAATTCATCGCCATCACCCCTAGTAAATATTAAGTCTTATATCTTGTAGTGTATCATAGAATGATTATGCCATATATAATCCCACTAACCCTTTTAATAATTATATATTTTAAAATGCTATATCTCAAGTATGAAAACTGCCATAATATGAAAACAGAGGCATCAAGATTTCTCATCTCAATGCCTTTGAATTTTCTTTATCTAATTTCTGTGCTATCTGGGATACAGGGTATACTCATAATCTGTTGTACTCATCAATAATCATTTGATATTGCAAATCACCAAGTCCATATTCTGGGAAAAGTGACAATAAGTCAAGTATAAGATTTTCTTTACCTAAATTGCTCTTAATGTACTTTACAATTGGACTTTCGCCTCCCTTATAAGTTAAATACATTTTTATCGTTTGATAAGTAACAGCATCGTTTCTAAAACAGGCTTTTGGACTGATTTTGTAATAATTCTTAAAGGTACGAGAAAAAATAGCAGAATCAGTAAACCCCAATTTATAGGCTACGTCTGTAATCGATAAATCAGGACGAGCAATCAATGTACTTCTTACACGTTCTAATTTATTTCTTGTCACATAATGAAACAACGATTCTTTAGAAACGCCTTTAAAGATTCTATGAAAATGATATTTTGAAAACCCTGCAATATCAGATAGTTCTTCAAGTGTAAGATTATGATATAAGTTATCCTCTATATAATCTTGCACCTTATTTATACGTTTTATATATTCTTGTTTACTATCAAAATGATTCATGATTGTTTCTCCTTTGAATAATTAAATAACAGAACTTCAATATAATTATAGTTCAAAATCTTTGCCAACAAAATAAACAATAAGTAGATTCTATATTTCTTTTTGTATCATTTTCAGCAATGAGTTGTTCTACAGAAAAGGTGACTTTTACTAACTTTGATTTATATTTCATTTGTAATTCCTTTCTGTTGAGTTTCAACTATTTTTGAGCACAAAAAAGACGTTTCCTTTTGATAGAAACGTCTGTTTGCTTTTAATTGTAAGATAAGCACTGAAGTCATTAATTTCAATGCTTATCTTAATTATTTAATTTTTATTCAACTTCATCATTTATTGTGTTCCTACACTGTAGCCTCGACGTGCCTTGAGCGTACAATAATGATGCCGCTTGAATCTGGCAGTTCCTTGGCCGAACGGTGTTTTTTTGAATATATTGAATACATGCTTAGTCTGACATATAAGATTACAAGAACTTAACAAATATGATTCCAATAATCATCAATACTAGAGTAGCAATTCTTCTACTATCAATTTTTCTTTTTTGTAAATTAAACATTCCAAACTGATCGATTGTTAATGCCATAATCATTTGTCCTAATAAGAAAATCATAGTAGTTAGAACTGATCCAAGTACAGGTAACAAGACAATGTTGCCTGTTAAAATAAATATGCCAAATATACCGCCCATATATATCCAAATAGGAATACGCTTCTTTTGAGTGTCATACAAAGGAAACTCTAGGCGACGTTGAGTAATCAATACCAAAGTAATCAAGATAATCGTGCCAACAAAAAAAGAAATAAAGGTAGCCCCTAAAAGAGAGCCCGTTGCAACACGAAGTTTTCCATTAATAGCGGTTTGCAATGGTGGTAAAAATCCGGCTAAAACACCTAAAATTATCCAAGTGATTTTACTATCCTTCTTTTCTTCTTCTGACGCCATAGCTAAATCTTTTTTCTTTTTAGGTTGAGCCAAAGAAATGGCGAAAATCATAATGACGCCTCCGAGTGCTGTAGTAATGCTAACAGGATTAGCTGGTACACCGAACCATCCAAAGTGATCGATTAGGATTCCTACAATCATTTGCCCAGTTACGGTTACTAGCGTCGTAACTGAAGCACCAAGTTTTGAAAAAAGAATGATATTAGCCAAATTAAAACCGACACCAGTTATTGCTCCACCGATAAAAACATACAATGGGTAGGAAAAATCAATTCCAACAGTAATTCCTGCAGGATCTACTATTAAATTTATAATGAGTAGTATCACTGTTCCTAAAGAAAATGCAGTAAGTGAAGCTGTCAAAGGTGTTTTCGAATAAGAGCTTAAACGAGCACTTATAGATGCCTGAATAGGGAAAAACATTCCAATAATTATTCCCATAATTAAATAAAGTGTGATTTGCATAAATTTGCCTCCTTTTATTTTTTAATCGTAATAATCACGATTAAAATTATTTTCTGAAATAACAATCAAGGATCAGTCTTCTAATTCCATCTATCACAGTAGGGACAGTTGAGTAGACTTTCCCCCATAATACTGTTTTATATTTGGAATTGATGGGAAATATTTAACCCAATTGGATTTGATATTTATCCATACCAATAACTAATCTAAATCTGAAATCAAAGACTTAAAAGACTTCTTATATCTACAATTCATTTAAAAATAAGAGTGGATTATAAATCCACAGATATTTTCTTAACAAGATCTGATATTTTTTGATTCTTTAACTCTTTCTCCATTTTTTCCTCTGCCGAAAGCATTACTTTTTTTATAACACATTCTGAAGGAGAATCTGAACAGCAATCAAACAAAGATGATTTACCTTCAATAGCATGTATGATGTCCAAGAATGAAATATCTTCCCAATTTTGACTAAGTGAATAACCTCCGTTGACACCTGAAGAAGAATTAATCATTCCTTCCTTAACCAATTTGGTCAATATTTTGGACAAGTACGTTGGGGAAACTTTTTGTTTTTCTGCTAACTCTTGTACACCAACAAGCTCATTTGGTGTATCCATTGCAAGAAAAAGCATGGTGTGAAGGGCATAATTTGTAGCTTTTGAATACTTCATAATGTTTGAATCACCTCCAATCAAGGACTTAATATATCTATAATAACCTTAATTATATCACTTTGTCAAATAGTTTTTTTATTTACTTTATATAGCTTAGTTATAATTACTGTACCCTCTTATAAAATTTTAGATACATGAGAAAATAATTTACTTTCTGTATTTCATCATTAATGTTACTAATTAAATATCTTTTACTAATTTGACTAATTCTTGACTTAGTTTTTGTATGTCCAGATATACATCATATTACTATCAGTACCAACTTTAAATTTTTCATCAGTCAAAAGATTAAAAAACCTATTGCCAAAATAGCATATGGATGATATATTTTACTTACCTACCGTTAAGTAACTTTTAGAAATATCAATGTGAAGGAGATTAGCGATGAAAAGATTAGAAGGCTTAGATTTTGCAAGATCCCTAGCCATATTAGGCATGATGCTTGTCAATTATAGTTTGGTCTTTGAAGCAGGAGGGCCAAAGTGGCTTTCCAATCTGGTACAAAACCTATGCCACCAAGCCTTTTTTATATATTTGCTGCATCAGGATGGGCAATTTGTTGGATTACTCTCTGTCTATTATTGGTCGACAGATTCCAAAAAAGCCGTTGGGTTCAGGTTATGATAAAGACGGGACAAATGGCCCTTACCCATTATATTTTCCATAGTGCTTTTGTGTTGTCCCTTATGTTCGCTTTAGGGCAAATTACTCAACAAAGCTCAGTGTTTGTGCTATTATTATCATTAGTCGTTTATGGCGTCATGATGTACTTTTCTGTGCTATGGCGTTTCAAATTCCAGAGAGGTCCTTCGAGACCCTTATGAGATTAATATCAGATACTAGGGAGGAGAAAACACATGTCAACCTATAAACATATTTTAGAAGCTGCCTTTAAGCAATTTTCAGAACTAGGCTATGAAAAAGCCTCATTAAGTCTTATTGCCAATGAAGTTGGTATTTCAAAACCTGCTCTTTATCATCATTTTGCATCTAAGGAAGCTTTGTTTGAAACCCTTTATGATGCGATAATTTTGGAAACTATTAAAGACTTTCATACTGATCTAGAGAGCTGGACAATCGAGACGTACGCTAAAAAATTGACAGAGGTGGGTTTAGAAGACATTCGCTATTTAAAAGAACATCCTCAATTAGGGAGTATTTTAAAGCAATATCATCTTTTGTCCATGCGTCAAGAAAGTCTAAAACAAAAAACTGAGTACCTAGAAGAAAAAACCCTCGCCTATCATCAGCAGTTAATTAATCGCGGAGTAGCCTTAGGTTTTTTCAAAGAGGAAGAAGCTGAATTCATCGCCGAAGCATTTAATGCTCAATTAGCAGGCATTTCCTGGGGAATTATAGTAAGACCAACAGGTTCTTACGAATTATCATGGCAAATTTTAATGGATAAATTGTTGAATAATAGAAAATAAGACTCCCTTTAGCATATCTTTCTCAGCTAGAACTTTGTTTAGTATTATATATCATCTTTTGGGATTGGTTTGAACAATATTTGTAAGGGGAGATTTGTTATGTCATTACGATAAGCAATTCAATAATTTTACTATGACCTTGTATTGAAGGAGTTGCAGTTGAATCAAATTATACGGGCGAACAGATTAATACGTTTTGCGATATGCTGAAATTCTTTACCTAGGCTTATCTAGAAGAATAAAAAAGTGAAGGTGGTTGTACTGCTATGAGTATATTATTTGTAAAAAAAGTATCCACAATCCAACAAAATGAATTCGCGGATCTTGCCTATGAAGCGTTTCTCAAAAAAATTAGGTATTTGTGGCTGTTCAATAAAACAGAGGGCCAAGCAAAACAGTTTCTTACGAGTGCTGCCATTTTTGAAAACGGCGTTTATGCATTGCTTGATGATACAGTTGTCGGGTATATTGCTCTAGATAAAAAAGACGCATATTTTTTTAAATATGAATTAAAAAATTTTACGAAAATTTTCGGTAAATGGGGAGGATTGTGGCGATATGCTTTCCATAAAATTGTAAATTATTTTGAAACTCCTTTGAATGATAATGAGGCCAAAGTCGAAATGATAGCTGTAAATAAATCAGTTCGTGGACAAGGAATTGGTGAGCAACTACTTTTAACTGCTTTTGAACAAGTAAGAAAAGAAAATATATCTAAAATATTTTTAGAGGTTGTCGACACAAATCCTAAAGCAAAAAAACTTTACGAACGTCTTGGGTTTTCCACATTGAAAGTAGATACATTGGGGAAAATAACCAAAAAGGCAGGATTCTCAAAAGTATATCTTATGTGCAAAGAAATATGAAGCAAATAGCCACTATCTCAGTCTTTAAAATTAGTCTTAATGAGGTTTCGCAGGTGCTTTCATCATCCAGCCAAGAGGTTGCAAGTTCAAGCATGGGGGTTGCACAATGAGCCAGCCAGGTTGCAGACGACGCATCACGGCAGAGCATCATGCTTGCAGATTCTGTCGAACTACTTGAAGAGTTTGGTAATACCATGGACACAATCAACACTAATATGGGAAAGGTATCAGGTGCAAACCAGAAAATCAAGCAATCCGCCGATATTGGCTCATTGAAAATCGAAGAGCTAGTACAATCTGTTTCAGATATAAGACACGCCTTTAAGTATGTAATTGACAAACTGGCCACGCTTAATTCAAGTGTCGAAAAGATTACCGAGATCACCGAGGTAATCAATAATGTCGCTGGACAAACCAATTTACTTGCACTGAATGCTGCAATTGAAGCTGCAAGGGCTGGTGAATCAGGTAAAGGTTTCGCTGTAGTTGCAGAGGAGATCCATATACTTGCAGAGCAGGTTGTACACAATGTCGACTCTGTTGCGAGTGTTTCTGCAGTTACTGCATCTTCACATCAGATTGCAGTCTCCATCCAGGAGCAGACGGCGTTCTCAGAGGAGCTTACCTCTACGGCGCAAATCCTAGCAGGCATGTCTTACAAGCTGCAACAAAGTGTAGAAAAAATCAAGGTATAAGCTGTGGCTATTTACTATTTTAGGCCGTAAATTAAAGGATATTTTTAAAGATTCACTGCAGTAAAGACAAGGGGACGCTTCATTTATCTTGTTTGATTTCTCTCAACGCCTTAAGTTATTAAAAATTCTAGATGAAATTATAAAACTCCTGATACAATGGAGCCCTTAAACATAACTGTTTTTCTCTCTGGTACCCTAGCAATAGCTTCCGCTGAACAAGAACTTTGAATAAAAACCATACTGGCCTCATCTCCAATTTGAGGCCATTTAATATCTCCTTTCCTATCCAAAGGGGTATTCATAAAGCAGTGGAATAGGAGGAGCTGGTACATCTATAGATGCTGTAGTAGCTATGCTTATCTCTAGTTCTGCCAATATTTCAGCCAATTCCCTAACCTCTTCTACCGTCATATCTCCCAAACAATATCCGTGACTAATATTAACTCTCCCCTGCCACTTTATTTCTTCAACCAGTTGAGTAAATCGCTTAAATGATGAAAATTCGTTATCACACACAAAATGAGACCTGCGATTGCAATCCAGATGCCAAACCTTTTATTTTAGCAGTATCCTATACTATTTTCAATAGAACGTAAATAGGAAAAGCACCGGGCGCAACCTCGGTCTTTACGACGACTGAAGAAGTGTTATTGAGCCATTAAATTATATAATGGCTATGAGTAACTGAAAAATTCTATTAAAAGTAAAAACTGTAACTTTGTAATATTAATGACAATGTACTATTTTGTAAAATATTCATTTGCCTTGCCATAAGCAAACGGGTGATTTAGCATCAGCTCCGCCTTGCCATTCATCAAGTCATCCGCTATGTCGATCAGATAATGATAAACACTGCGCACCGGACCCGAGCCAACGCTTAAACGCCGGACACCGATTTTCTCTAATCTTGCGAAGTCATGAAATATGGGATTCAGAATGATATTGAGTGGGGCATCAATTCCTTTCACCAACTTCGTTACGGTTACTTCATCCATCGCACCCGGGATGAATACGCAATCAGCACCAGCATTTCTGAACGCATTGCCGCGCTCCAGAGCAATTTGCATCTTTGTATTTTCATCTGCTACATTCAGCCAATAGGTGCAGGTTCGAGCGTTGATGACAAAATCAAGCCCGAGTTCTTCCTTCAGTTCAGCAATCACTTTGATTTTTTCAAGCATATACGAAAGTTCGTCCAATGTTCCGTCAGATCTGCCATCTTCAATATTGAAGCCGACTGCGCCACAGCACAGGAGGTTTCTGGCATTATCTTTTATCTGAGCAACGTTGTCTCCATACCCGCGCTCAAAGTCCACAGATAGTGGTACATATATTCGGCGGGTAATTTGCTCTACACAAAGGGCAAGATCATCAATGGTAATATCTTTACCGTCAGGATAGCCACGTGCATAGGCCACACCAGCACTGGAGGTTGCCACGGCCCGAAATCCCTGTTTTTCAAACACATAAGCACTGCCGGCATCCCAAACATTGGGAAGCACAAACATTCTGCTATCGGTATGCATATTGCTAAATTTTTTTGCCAATTCTCTCTGTTTATCTGTAATCATTATTTGTCCTCCTTTTCACCTGTGACTAGCATCAACCTCTGCCAAAAGTGCAATTCATCAATAGTTTTATTTTTGAGGTAACTTACTCCGGGGTAAGTTGCAAACTAGGGGATAGGGTATTACTAGCCTCACCAATTTCTTAACTTTTATACCCTCAATCAAGCATTTTATCCACCCTGGCCCATCCGGTACTGGCTCCTCTTTTTTCAAGTTGCTTTGTACTTATTGGATTGAATAACATTTATCAATAGAGACAATATACTAATATAATTGCTTTACGTAGGCTTGTATTATTTTCTTCTCACTGCTTAGGCATCAAAACTCACACGTCCTAAATTATCGGAAATAGCAATTGGATTGCAAAACCCTTTCTGTATTCAGACTCAACTTCAATTTCAATCTGTAATTCATCACACAATTTCTTTACAAGATACAGTCCTATTCCAGTAGACTGGCTTCGATTAGGATTATCTCCTGTAAATCCTTTGTCAAAAATGAAAGGAAGATCAGAATTCAACACTCCAATACCATTATCAGAGATTCTTAAATAATACCTATTCTCTACACTATCAAAACCAGTTTTTAACCAGATAAAGCTCTCGATTTCTTCATTGGAGTATTTCACTGCATTAACCAATATTTGTGTAAAAATAAACTGAAGTGTCTTTTTATCCGATACAATCGGGACATCTTCCATCTGAGAAATAACTGTAACTTCTTTTTCCTCAAGTAATGCTTGGAGTTCCAACCGTACATCTTCACAGCAAAGATTCAACGAGACGCTCTCTAAGCGGTAGTCAACATGCGATGCCTGTAATCTTGCATAAAATAGTATCTGTTCAACATCATCACTGATATTAATTCTTGCGTGCTCAAGTCTTTGATACACCAGCTTCGACATTTCTTCTTTACGATTTTCCAAAACAAACGTTGCTAAAGAAATAGGTGTCTTTATCTCATGAACCCAACTTTCAATAAACTCCTCATAGTTTATGGATTGCAGTTTCGCATCATCTAATTGATCATTTTGCATCCGCAATTTATTAGCTAGATAATTCACTTCTTCTTTACGAGAATCACCAATGGATTCTATCAATTGACATTCATGCTCCGGTGAGGGTTCTCGAAGAAAATCATAGAATGCTTTGTTTTGTTTTGCCTGCTTTTTACAAACAAGTAACATACCAAAGACAATGCTAATTACAGAAAAAATAACCATGATACCAACCAGAAGTCCGAATGTTTCTGGATACGCTAACCAAGCCAGAAAAAGGAAAAAAACATCACTTATACAAAGAAGTAATATCCAAGGACGTGATTCGTTTAAAATATTAATCCAATCTCTTGGCTTCATTCGCAGTCACCTCTTTTTAATTGATAACCAATTCCCCTTACCGTCTTGATTCGATTAGACAATCCAACCTCATCAAGTGTCTTACGTAATCTGGTCATATTTACTTGTAATATGTTCTCATCAACATAGTCGCTACTTCCCCACAGCAGGCTAAAAAGCTCCTCTTTTTTTACTACAGAAGGAGCAGCTTTCACCAAGGCTTTAATAATAATTCCTTCATTCTCCGATAATGAAATAGAATCCTCACCAACATATAATACATTTGCATTCTCATCTAACTGAAAATCACCAACATCTAATAGAACACGTATATTTGCATAGAGATGAATTAACTTTTGAATTCTAGCAATCAGACGTTCAGGATGACACGGTTTCGTTAAGTAATCATCTGCACCTAAATCTAATGCATGCAACTCATCACGAAGTTGATTGCGTGAAGTCAACACCAAAATAGGGCCTATTCCTCTAGCCTTAAGCGTCCGACAAATATCGAATCCAGAAAGCTTGGGCAAATTCAAATCTAATACAATTAGTGAAGGAGAAGCCGAGGCAATATCTTCCAAAGCGGTATCGAAAGAAGAGATACACTCTACAGAGTATCCCTCTTTCTCTAATATATTTTGTAACTCGTCACGTAGAAAGATATCGTCCTCAACAATGACTATCTTTTCCACTTTTTCACCTCCTATCAAGCCTCTTTTAATTGCTTAATTTCTTCATCACTCTTCCTCTGGATCATCCATATATAGCAAAGCTCAAAAACGATAAAGATAATAAGTGCAATTCCTACCAGCAAAATAATAGTGCTACTGTTTGATGTCTTTGGAATAACCCTGAAAGCTTCTAACATAGACCAAATACCAAAAATTGAACTAATCAACGCTACAGCAATCACCAAACCAAAATACCACCATATTTGTATCCTTGCTGATGAACACAGGGATTTAACACTTGCCCCTAACATAGATAATGTAGAATACCTATGTCTTGTGCTTCTTTGCTGCATAAGAAACTTCAATCCTAACACCGTGTTTGCAATGATAAGGAACATCACACCTAAATAAAGTGTCGTATAACTTCCTGCGACTATATAAAACAACTGTCTTCCCATGCTGGCAAGATAGCTTTCATAGTTTAAGCCAGATGTATTAAGTAACTCATCTACTTGATACATGGCTTGCATCAGACCTTTTTCGCGAACAAAATCAGAATCTAGAACCATATTCCAGCAGAATGGTTCTTCAGAATTTCCAATCAACGCATTGTACATATCATCAGGAACAATCAAGGCATACGAAATTGTGATCGATCGATCTGCAACAAGATTGCTTGTATATAGTGTTGATGTTAATTCGTATTGTTTTTCATCGATATAAATTGTTGGATTAGTTTTCAATACTTTACTTAATATATCATGAGAGAATGAAAACCCTCCATTAGAATACATTGCTACTTCATTATCTCCTAATACAATGGGAGATTTATTGGTAGATTTAAGCAGTGTATTATAACTTGTAAGCGAAATTAAATAAGGACTCTCTTGATAAGATAAACCCCTTAATAGATTTTCTTTTTCTTCTGAATTTTTTTCTCTCGAAATAGATTCTTCTAATCCTGCCCAAGAAAAAGTGTGCGCGACAGTATTTTCAGGCATATCTTTATAAGGTGTCCTTAAATTACCAAGTTTCATAGGATAATAATCCTTTACATAAGGTTTCAATTTATCAGATGTCAGTACAGAAACAATTTCTTTTTCTGATCCTTTAAAAGTAAAATCTACGGTTCTGCCTAATGCTTCACCTCGATTTAAAGTTGTAGAAATACCAAAAGCAAAACAAACCATAGCCGAAAGAATTAAGAGTGATGATATAGCAAGAGAACTCCATTGATGTAGAACATTCTCTTGAAGTTGCCTTCCTGTAAATATAAATAATCCAGTAGATGAGCTACTTTTACGTCTTATCCATCGTCCAATGAAACTCCCCAATCCACGAAATAGCATAAAAGTTCCACTGATTCCTACAAAGAATATTAATGCAAACACTAAAACATCAAGAGTACGCAAATATAAAATTGCCAATACATAAGCTGCACATAGCAAAACTACTCCAAGTAGCAAATTAAACCAGCCCCATACAGGCGAAAGAATTCTTTGCAATTTTTCCTTCTGTTCATTCAGCAAATCCACAGGTTCCTTCTTGCTCATTCCTAAGCTAAGAATAAACACAGCTAATAGTTGCACCATAATGAAACCAAATACCGTTAATCCTAGACCCGCCCAGGAGATACGAAACTGATGACCAATGATGCCCATTCCAATAAGTCTAGAAGTTGCCAGACTAATTAGTTCTGTCAAAAATAAGGAACTTGGAATTCCAATGAGCAAAGCGACTAAACCATTCCACAATGTTTCCCCCATGATCATTGCGAACAACCTGCTTCGTTTCATCCCCATCATCAAATAGATTCCAAATTCATGACTACGACGTTGTAATTGGTATCTGTTAGCAAAATAAACCAAGAAAAATACGAAGAACAATGAGACGGCATAGAGCACCGGAATCATTAACAAAAGCTTAGCTACTGCATTACTCTCAACCGTCTTTAGATACACCATAACATCCTGTTCGCCAAGGGAAAGGATGACA
Organism: Alkaliphilus flagellatus; assembly: GCF_018919215.1. Taxonomy (NCBI): domain Bacteria; kingdom Bacillati; phylum Bacillota; class Clostridia; order Peptostreptococcales; family Natronincolaceae; genus Alkaliphilus; species Alkaliphilus flagellatus. The sequence goes on along the minus strand of NZ_JAHLQK010000001.1, from coordinate 540,139 downwards.
TAAAAAGCAACAATAGAAATAACGAGTGAGGCAAAATAAACCCCATTTTCTTTTCGGATTCTACTACTATTTCGTTTGATGAAATCAAAGAACATTAGCGCTGCCTCCTCCCAACTGTGCCATAACAGTTAAGATACGTTCATAAAACGAATTCTTAGTTTCTCCAGGTACTTTCTTTCGAAGCTCATGAAAAATCACACCATCTTGGATAAATAAGATTCTTGAGCAAAAGCTTGCTGCATTGGCATCGTGAGTAACCATCAAAATCGTGGTCCCATCTGTCTCATTGGTGGAAGATAGTTTTTCCATCAAGATTTTTGCATTTTTCGAATCCAGGGCACCGGTTGGCTCATCTGCTAATACAATGCTTGGATTCGAAATCAATGATCTTGCTGCTGCAACTCTCTGCTTCTGACCTCCTGACATTTGAGATGGAAATTTATTTAATACCTCCTCAATATCAAATTGCTTCACTAATTTTTGAAGTTGTTCCTCTTCCTTTTTGGGGTTCTCTCCATGTATCGACAACGGCAAAACGATATTTTCTCTCGCAGTTAAGTTATCTAATAACTCAAATCCTTGAAATAAATATCCAATTTTACTCCCTCGATATTTTGCTAGTTGAGATCCTCTGAATGAAGAAATATTCTGTCCCTCTAATAAGACTTGTCCAGATGTTGGTTTAAGCATCGTTGCAATGCAATTAAGCAATGTCGTCTTGCCTGACCCACTTGCACCCATGATTCCAAGAAACTCTCCTGGAAAAACATCAAAAGTAATTCCCTTTAATGCAACGGTTTCACTTTGTCCCTTACCATATGTCTTATATACTTCCTGAACTCGAAGCAACTTATCTGAAATTTTCATATCATATCCTCCCTATACTTTCCTCTATTAATACTATATAATGAAAATTTACCAATTAACACTTACAGTTGTTGTAAGGTTCGTAATGAGAGGAATATCTACACAAAATTCACTTTTTCATCTAAATTATAGCACAAAATTGCAATATAGCATGTCTTCCGAAATTTCACCATTCAATTTTCATTATGGTAATGCACTGAACCATGCGGATTGTAGCAATGCAATACCTTCTCGTATCTGTTGTTCACTCAGTAAGCTGTATCCTGCAAATATAATGTTTCGGGGACAATCATTCCTGTCATTCCAGAATGGAATCATAGAATATACTTTGACTCCGACTCTTTCTGCCTGTTTAATAAGCCAATCCTGTTCTTCACCACCCGGAAACTCCAAAACGAAATGTACCCCTGCTCCACGACCATGTAAGATTACTTTTCTGTCAAACATTTCTGTTGCTTTCTGTACAAATACATCATGACGCCTTTTGTAGGTGATGCACATTTTTCGAATATGACGCTCATAGTTTCCATCCCTCATATATGCAGCTAAAACACGTTGCGTCAACCATGATACAGGAGAATTATGGGAACGGAATAAACTATAATACCTCGTTAGCAGGCGTACTGGCAACACCATATAGTTCACCCGCAGAGAAGGAGAAAGAGACTTTGAAAAAGTTCCGATGTAGATAGTACGGTCTTCGGTGTCTAAAGAGTGGAGTGCTGGCACTGGATTGGCATCATATCTGAGTTCACTGTCATAATCGTCCTCAATGATATACGCATCGTTAACATTTGCCCAATTAAGGAGCTCCTTACGCTGAAAAATTGGCATCACAGTTCCATAAGGAAATTGATGCGAAGGCGTTACATAAGCAGCACATGCGTCAGAATGATGAATTGACGAGAGGATAAGTCCATCTTTACTAGCTTGGATTGCATGCAGATTATAATTGTTGTTGATAAATACATCCCTTGCCCCATTGTAACCGGGTTCTTCCATTGCAATCGTATTGTTTTCTTTACACAAAATCTTGCACAAAATATCTAACGAATAGTGTAGTCCAGAGCCGATGATAATCTGTTCATCACAACAAACCATCCCCCTTGACCTGTGCAGGTATTTTTTGATCTCTTGTCTTAACAACAGATCACCCTGCTTATCCGGATATTGATTAACTACATCTTTTTGCGGTGATAAGAGAATTTGAGAGGTATATTTTCGCCATAACTTGAAAGGAAATTGCTCATAAGGAAGCCCGCCGTACTGAAAATCATATAGACTTACAGGTTGCTTCAGTTCTGATGTTTCGACAGATAAAGCGTTTGTATCCTGTGGTACATAATTCCTCTCCGTAACTTTATTTGAGGTGTCTAGAACGAAAAATCCTGAACCATGTCTCGCTTGAGCATATCCCTCCACAGCCAGCTGGGCATAAGCCTGACTGACAGTATTACGCGCAATACCCAATGTTTGGGCTAGTGTGCGAATACCTGGAAGCCGTTCTCCATGTACAATATTTCCTTGTTCAATATCTTCTTTGATCTGACGGTAGATCTGAAGATACATTGGATCATTTGAATTTTCTTGAATATAAATCATAGAATTATAACCATCCTTATGCCAAAGTGTACCCTATATTATATCACATAAGTGTATCTTTTCACAGATACACTTATGTGATACGATATGTTTAATTGTATATCAAGTACATATATATCTTGAATAAAAGTCAAATTTACATAATTAGGAGGAGGATAAAATTATGCAATACAGAATGAAGAAGTTTCAATTAACGTTGGAGCAGATTGACGAGCTACTTCATCGTGCGGATACCGGGCGATTCGCTACTATCAATGAGAATGGCTATCCATATGTCGTTGCCATGCACTTTGTTTACTACAATAACAAAATTTATATGCATGGCCTACCAAAGGGACAAAAAATCGATAATGTAAATCGAAACCCCAAAGCATGCTTTGAGGTTGATGAATTGTTTGGTCTCTTGACTGACAATATCGAGAATGCCTGTGATACTGAGGCAGAGTACAATAGTGTTGTGATTATTGGAAACGCTTCGCTGCTTGAAGACTTAAATTATAAACGTGAAGTATTGAATAAGCTGGTTGAGAAGTACACTCCGCAATTTGCTGGAAAAGAGCTTCCTGATAACATGATTAAGGGTACTGCTGTGATTGAGATTGATATCGTAGAGTGTACAGGAAAATATCATAAATAGGGCAAAAGATAAACTTATTTTATTTAATTGCCATAAAAGCCAAATATGATTTCCCCCAATAGAATTTATCCCGCTTTTTATTGCGGGATGTTTTTTATTAGCTTGTTTTAGGGTTGAAAAGCAATTCCTGTCCGTTTTTTAGGTGTCACTAACTTTTCATTCTTTTGTAGTATAAAAAATTGCTTAATCAGAAAAGCGTATTAAACATTTGGTTTTCAAAAAATCTGAATAAGAGAATTCATATGAACAAACCAAGGATTGTGTTATGCCGCTATTTGATAAAAAACTGAACAGCATCTTGGTGTTAGTATAAAAGTGTAGACACGGTATCCCGAACAATCTAGAATAATTAGTAAAGGGAGTGTCTACGATGTCAAAAGGAAAATATACAAGTGAATTTAAAAATACAATAGTTGATTTATTTAATTCTGGAAAATCCTTAGCGGAATTAAGTCGTGATTATAGCATTGCAAAATCTACAATTAAATCTTGGGTAGAAAAATCAAAACCTATCTCTACGGGAAATGATAAAACCGTAACTGCTGAGGATTATCAAAAATTGATAAAAGAAATGGCTAGGATACAAGAGGAAAATGAAATCTAAAAAAGACTATGGCTATATTCACGAAAAAATAAGTAGTAAAATTAAATTCATCGCTGAAAATAAAAAGAATCACAATATTAAGCTATTATGTAAAGTCCTAAAGATTTCTAGAAGCTCATATTAAAAATATTTAACTAAAAAACCATCAAATAGAGAATTGGAAAACAAAGCTATCTCTGATGAAATATTAAATATATATACTAAGAGTAATAAACGATATGGATCACCTAAGATCCATAATAAATTACTTTCTAAAGACTATTTAGTAGGTCTTAAACGAGTTCAAAGATTAATGAGAGTACTTGGCATAAGATCAATAATAACTAAAAAATATAGACCCTCTTCATCAAGAATTAAGATTGATGAAAGAGAAAATTTATTAAAGAGAGACTTTTCTACAACATCTATTAATCAAAAATGGGTTACAGATATAACATATATTAACACAATCAAGGATGGTTGGTGCTACTTAGCATCAGTTATGGACTTACACAGTCGTAAGATAATAGTGTATTCTTTATCTAAGAAAATTGATACTGAATTAGCTTTATCTGCAGTTAAGAATGCCATATGCCTTCAAAATCCTCAAAATGGCTTAATATTACATAGTGATTTAGGTGTTAAATATACCAGTATTAAATTTAGAGAATATATTGATCAAAACAAACTAATATCTCACTCTTTTAGTGGAAAAGGCTGCCCCTATGATAATGCTTCTATAGAGTCATTTCACGCTACTTAAAAAAAAGAAGAAGCTAATAATGTCAAATACTATAACTTTAAATCTTTAAGATTATCTATATTTGAGTATATTGAATCTTGGTATAACAGAATTAGAATTCATAGTGGTATTAATTATTTAACTCCACAAAAAGTTGAGGATTTATGTAGAATAGTTTCATAATTTGTTCGGAAAATCGTGTCTAAGATATTGACCTATATTCAAAATATGTCTTAACTACGTGTAAAGTAAACTGCAGAAAGTCCATAAATAGTTTTCTAAATGTGTCTATTAACTTGACCTAAGTCCAACAAGCTATTTATCTAGTATACTCATTTTACTGTATATAGTAATCCTTTAAACATATTTAACTCTATAAAAAACCATTAACTTACAGTTACTTATAAGTTAATGGTTTTTATTTGTATCATTTATTTTATTTGATATTTTCTAATATATTTTCTACTTTCTCAATGGTGATATGACTTTTTGGATTAAATTTTTCATTTTCTAGTTCTAAATAACCTATATTTACTATTTTTTGTACACTATCTTTTGCCCATATACTAATATCTTTTTCATCATTATATGAAAGTTGTTGTCTTTCTGATGGTTCCATATTTATATAAGACATAAATCTATCCAATACAACAGCCAATTCTTCTCTTGTTAATAAATCAGAAGGTGCAAAAATAGTGGATGATTTTCCGATTATTATATTATTTTTTATTGCCCAACGACTAGCCTCTTCATAATAAGTGAAGAATAAAACATCTGAAGGTGTTTCTTTTGCATATTCTAAAGATTGATTGTTTTCAAGAGACATTGTATATAATAAATGAGCCAATTTTCCTCGTGAAATATATAAACTTTTATCATCATTAGCTTGCAATTTTCCTGTATTATTTTCAATGTAATGAACTGCTGTATCTATACCTTTCATATAATCATCATAAGTTTGTTCTTTTATAATATCAGGTTTAATAGGCTCAATACCATAAGGAATGCCACTGTCAAACAAACTATCAATTTCTATATATTTTGTAGAGTGACCAGCTTGTATGTTTAAGTGAGGCAATTCAAATTGATCCACGGCACCATAATGGTCAACACTTCCACCACTATACGTTCCCACTAAAATACCACCCATTTCTTTTATCATCATGGCATTTATTGTAGCAGAAGAAAATGTATTTTCACCAATAAGACCTACTATTTCTACATCATTGTTTTTTTGATATTCGGTTAATACATATAATAAAGGCATAATCATCCCATCAGAGCCGCCTGTATTATTTCTTAAATCAATAACAACAGTTTGATAGTCATTGCTTTCTAAATCATTTTGAACATTTAAACTAAATGTTTCCATGGGCAAGTTTTTATCTTCTTGACAAGCATTATATTGAATATAATAAACATTTCCATCTAATGGCATAGAAAAATAAATTTTAGATTTATCCTTAGTTGTTTTTGGTTCTTGGCTACGTTTTTCGGCTAAATATACCACATCTACCGTATCCGCTGAAGTATCTACAGTATGAAGAGAAATTGTTTTTTCCTGATTTTCTTTCTTTACTGTTATTTCTAATTCATCATCTTTTATAATACCTGCATAATCAAGAATTTCTTTGACGTTGATAAATTGTCTTAATTGTCTTTGGAGCCATACATTATTATCATGGCTGATAATAGGCGCCATTTTATTTTTTACAGTCTTCATATCATATCCATTTAAAGACACAACTTCCCATCCAAGATATTCTTCATATTCTGTTCCAATAACATCAAGCACCCATGTTTCAATATGTCTGATGCTAAAAGGATAGATATGCACATCTTTCAAAGCACGACCTATATTCACATTTGTATGCGAATCATTAACCATAGCGACTAAGCTTTGTAAATCAAGAACATACTCCACATTTGACTTTTCATTTATATTCTTTTTAATCTCAGCTTTTCTCTCTATAAATTCTTTTTCTGATGTGCTATAAAATATATTGGGATGACTTCCTTTTAATGTTTCATACAAAAAGTCTAAATTTTCTTCCCTTTCCGTAATTTCACTGGCATGAACCACTGGAAAAGCACATAATAAAACGATTAAAATTATAATCATCAGTTTTTTCATTTTTATCTCTCCTTAAATTAGGTATTAAATTATTTTTATTATATATGTACGATGATATGAAAAATGTCTAAAATTGTATTTAACTATTCTTATTTTATTAAACTATTCTTATTTTATTAAACTATTATAATGAGAATTATCAACACTTACATATAATCCTATATATATTTATTTTTACTTTCATCATTTGATATGCTCCCCTTATAGTAGACAGATGAAATAAAAAAATCTTTGGACTTAACCCCTTCTAGTAGACGTATAGATTAGTAGATTTAGTCAATACTTCGATTAGTAGGGGAGCATATTATCTAATCCTGTTATCTTTTATGTTTAAATAAGTATAACTCTATTCTTCTATATATAGTATCCTAAAATACCACCAATTGTATTAGTAATCAAATCGGTTACATCAAAAGATCTATGATTTAAAAGAAATATTGTCATTAATAACTGAATAAGTTCTATAGACAAGCTGAACAAGAAAATACTCTTAATTATTTTTATTAGAGTTATGTGTTGTTTTAAAAATGAATATAAAAAACCAAAAGGAATAGTCATTATTATATTCAAAATAATCTCTTTGACAGAACCCGTTCTGCCCAATAATAAATCATTAAATGGCTTAATATTTCCATATGAATATTCTATAGAGCTATGATATTTCGACTTAAGATCTAATGTCCAATCTATAGGTAATATAGTTACAAATAATACAATACATATATAAATATACATCAGAGTCTTCAAAATAAAATCAGACCTTTTATAATTTTTATATTTTGGAATATATATAATAAGATAAATTATTGATAATATGATTATATCTATTAGCATTTATTTTCCTCACACCAGATACATGCTTCATATCCAAAGATATTGTTTTAGATTTATTGCCTATATTTTTAAGTTAATTCCTATTACTTTTCTACAATTATTTCACAGCAACCCCCTATGTACATAAGAAGAAAGACATTTGCAGTATAAGTTATTCCTTATGAAAACCAACAGTGAGCATCCGGGAAAACTAAATGCATTCTAAATTGTAAAATACAATTTACCATAGCTATTAACTCAAATTACCCTATGTCATCTATAAATCTCTCTAAAATCAGGGCCTAAAAAACGGTGTTTTTCTGCCCATTTTTTGACCCAAAATTGCCCTCAAACCACTACATATTGTGTCTAAACCCTACTTTTCGTCCTTGTCACCACAATACGACATCATTATTATACTCTCAACGTGCCTTGAAGATACAAAAAAGATACCCATTGAACCTAGTACCCCCTTGGCGTTAAGGAGTATTTCTGAAAAAATCACCTGCGAATGCTAATTTTCAGGCACATACTATCAGCCTTTTGAAAATTTAGCTCTGCCCATCACCATCGTTTTTCTGGCAATTCAAAACCTATTTACTGCTTTACAATCCGAATAAAATTGTAAGCAATAAAACCTTCAAAGGTTTATTTGAAGACTTTATTCTTTACAATTTTCCGTTGGCACCTCATTGTGAATCAGCAACTTGATTAGGGGCATGAATTTTATATACCCCTAAAAAATCAATACTTCTGCATTATTGAAAAAGCAAAATTATATATACTAATCCTGGTATTTGTATTTCTGACTTTTTTCTTTCAATGCAACTACTCTGTGATCTTTAGTCAGCAATTTCATCTGACTGAGATAACAAATTTTATTCCTCCGACATTTTGGTATAATTCAATTTTTTATATGTTTCTCTAATATATACTCTAGTAGCTAAAATTAATTATGTCAAATGGAATGTTAATAAAAAGTTTTCATAACTTGTTTATTCAAAAACTAATTAAAACTAATTTCCTTTAAATTACATCTCATTATTTTTATACTTGTAAACAATATAATAGGTGTGTTAATTGGGCAATTCACTTTACAATTAGGCTTCTTACGTAATAAATACCTGTTTGCTTCATTTAATAATAAATTAATTTTCTCCATACTAGTGCTTATCCTTTAAATATCTTTCTTTAACTCATTATTTTCCTGTTTCAGCTTTTTTTATTTCATATTGACATGAATAGAGTGCAATCCCTTGTTCAAGAATTGCACTCTATTCATGTTCTTCATATTGACTTATTCAACGGTATAATGAATAATTTTCTTAACAGTGATAGATATCAGATAGCCTTAGAAATCTACTTTATCCGGATGAAGCCCTGAACTTCCACAATCGGTTAACTTATCAATTCTCTCAACATCCTGTGCGTTGATTTCAAAGTCAAATACCTCCAGATTACTTTTAATTCTCTTAGGTGTAACGGACTTAGGTAGTGGAACAATTCCCTTTTGAATAATCCAGCGCAGACTAAGCTGAGCTACAGATTTTTCGTATTGATCCGCAATTTCCTTTAATACCGGATACTTCAAAATCTGTCCGTTTGAAAATGGAGTCCATGCCTCCACTAAAATATTATGTTGCTTACAAAACGCTACGGTTTCCTCCTGCAACATGCCAGGATGGAATTCAATTTGATTCACCATCGGTTGAATCTTAGCGGTTTTCAACAATGGCTCTAAATGGTGTGGAAAAAAATTACTAACTCCGATTGCTTCGATTTTATCCTGGTTATAGAGTTTCTCGAATGCTCTCCAGCTCTCGCTGTTTGCTTCCTGCCAGTTATTCTTGGATGCTTTTGCAATAGGCCAGTGGATAAGGTATAAATCCAGATAATCAAGCTGTAAGTCCTCTAAAGTTTGATTAAAAGCGGCTAACGTCTTTCCATATCCTTTGTCATCATTTCACAGCTTACTTGTTACAAATAATTCTTCACGTGTCACACCGGATTTACGTATGGCTTCACCAACACTTTTTTCGTTTCCATAAGCAGCAGCGCAGTCAATATGTCGATATCCTGCCTTGATTGCATTTAATACGGACTGCTCTGTTTCCTCTTCACTAGACGTGCGCAATGTACCGAATCCTATATTCGGAATCTTATAGTTGTTGCTTAATGTGTAAAAATTTTCTCTCACAATTGTTTTCCTCTCTGATTTATTATCGTATAAAATTTGTCATAACATGATCTTCTTCTACAGGAACAGGTATTTTTTCTTTTCCAGCGTCAATTGTCTTAAGGAGCCAAGCCATTGATCTTGCATTTTTACGAAGGGTCTGAATACCTTCTTCGTCCTGATGAACTTCTCCTTTTTCCAAACCATATGCTATTGTCCAGTATTGAGACGGCGGCATGACTGTCTGGGCTAAATTAAGATAGTTATTGAGCTGATGTATTACATCTACACCACCGGCACGTCTTACAACTGAAATGGAAGTTGCAACTTTATATTTGAAATAATCTGAACTTGTGTAGAATACTCTGTCCAGAAAAGCTTTCATTGTTCCTGCTATTCCTGCATAATATGTTGGGGATGCAAGAATAAAGCCGTCTGCTTCACGCATTTTTTTTGCAACCTCATTGACAATGTCATCTTTGAAAACACAGTGATTTTCCTCTGAAGTCCAACAGTATCCACAGCCAATGCACCCATGAATATTTAGCTGACCAATTTGAATGATTTCAACTTCTATACCCTGCTGTTCCAGCTCATCTGCCATAACCTTGAGTGCCTGACTTGTATTACCGTTTTTACGGGGACTACCATTAATAGCTATCGCTTTCATAAATTCACACTCCTTTTTCTTCTATATGGTAAGTATATCCCTTACACTTAACTGTAAGTCAATAGTATTTGTAAAAGAAATTTTCATAAACATGCTTGACTTAGAGTTAAGTGTAAGCTATATAATATGTACAAAACTATATGAGGTGATGAAAGTGAACTATACCATAGCACAAGCAGCTAAAAAAATGAACTTAACAACATATACATTAAGATACTATGACCGTGAGGGACTGCTTTCCAATGTCAGAAGAGATAAGTCAGGCAATCGTATCTTTACAAAAGATGATATGGAAATACTCTACCTTATCTGCTGTCTTAAGAATACTGGAATGCCTATTAAGGAAATAAAACAATTTATAGACTGGCAAAATGAAGGGAATCATACACTCCACACACGTAACGATATGTTAGTAAACCACAAAGAAGATGTCTTAAAGCAAATTGAAGATTTAAAGAAAAACCTTCGTTTGATTGATCGAAAGCTCGATTATTACCGTGATGCTTGCCAAGCCTATGATACTGACTCACCAATCCCGACCTGCTGCGAATATACGGATAATGATTTAGAATTTTAGGTTTAATTTTAACGAGTATTTCTATCTGTGTAATCTTGATATACAGGGTTTGATCCGTTTGTTCTTCACTCTAAAATGATTACTGTGCTTCTATCCGACACTACTTCCCGAAGCACCAAGCCTTACAGCTATTAGGGCGACAGCATAAACGGTTTGTGATAAGCAAACACTATAAGAATCTCACCTCTCTGCTAGCTGCCGGATATGAAATTTTTAAGGAGCAATACGACCGTTTCCAAGTTTAGAATAGTTAAGTATGACCTGTTTGTTCTTAAGTAAAAACAAGATACTCCCATAACCGGCGGCTCCAGTTCCAAAAAATCCAACTACGGAGAAAAGTAATATAGTACACCGAAAAGTTCTAAAGCTGTATAGACATAATAAATATCAGAGTTAATTAAGTTGCCAGCAGCGAGCTCACCTTCAGTGTGAAATTGCCTAGGTTCTTTTCCATAAAAAATAAAGCTCTTGAACACTCGCTTATCACCTCTCAATGATCCCAATTATTTCTTCATATCCTAACTATTTTCGTAGCCCCTCTTTTCCACGCTCCCGTATTTTTTTGTTTTATACCTCAGCTTGTATACTTCCGTCAAAAGAAATATAATAAAGTTATGGAGGTGTTATGCGTGGATTATATAACGACAAAAGAAGCAGCGAAAAATTGGGGAATCACAGACAGAATGGTAGTGTACCATTGCTCTGCCGGACGGATTAAGGGAGCTAAAAAAATGGGAAATACATGGCTTGTTCCGATTGACGCTGAAAAACCGGCTGACGGACGATACAGGAGAAGTAAAGTAAAGGATGGTGAAAATAAATGAAACGGATATTTTTGGTTGAGGACGATAAGGCAATCGCTAAAAACCTTATGCTTTTGCTCCGCACGGAGGGATTTACAGTCACTCACGCCCCTACGCGGAGTGAAGCCCTTGCCGCGCTTGCCGGGAATAAATTTGACTTGGCGTTGATTGATATTTCTTTGCCTGACGGAAATGGCTTTACGGTTTGCACGGAAATCAAAGAAACGCAAGATGTTCCCGTTATCTTTCTGACGGCTTCTGGAGATGAGGCGAGTGTTGTTACCGGGCTGAACATGGGCGCGGACGACTATATCACCAAGCCTTTTCGTCCGCGTGAATTGATTGCGCGAATTGGAACCGCCTTGCGAAAAAGCGGGCGTTTTGGGTCGGATTTTGAAATTCGCGGGCTTCATGTCGATACGGCAAGCGGCATTGTGAAAAAAAACGGCAACGAGGTTTTTCTTTCAGCATTAGAATACCGCTTGTTGCTGGTGTTTATTAGCAACCCAGAAAGTATTATCACGAGGGGCAGGCTACTTGACGAATTGTGGGACGCGGCGGGCGAGTTTGTCAATGACAATACACTGACCGTGTACATCAAACGCTTGCGGGAGAAGATAGAGAACGACCCAGCAAGCCCGCAAATTATTCTGACTGTTCGCGGGACGGGGTATAGATTGGGGGGCGAGTATGTTTCGGAATAGAGAGTTTCGGCAGTTTGCCATTTTGTTCTCCTTAATGGCCGCCGCCGCTGTAATGCTGGGATTTGTAATAAATACGGCGGCGGGAATCCTTGCCATTGCTTCTGCCGCCGCCTTTGGCATAGCGTTTTTCGCGTTTACCAAAGCCCGATACAAAAGCATTGCGCGGATTTCAAATCAAATCGACCTTGTGCTTCATAATGCTGACCATCTGTATATTGGTGAATCGGACGAGGGCGAACTTTCCATTCTGCACAGCGAGATAACAAAAATGACGTTGCGTATTCGGGAGCAAAACGACGCGCTGAAAAAAGAAAAAGAACATCTTGCCGATTCGTTGGCCGACATAGCCCACCAACTCCGAACCCCGCTCACATCCGCGAACCTCATTCTGTCATTGTTAGCGAATAACCCTTATGAAAACGAGCGGAAAGCATTTGTGCGGGAAACAGAGGAATTGCTTGTGCGGATGGATTGGCTGATTACTTCCCTATTGAAATTATCCCGTTTGGACGCGGGCATTGTGGTATTCCAAAGCGAGCAGATAGATATAAACAACTTGATATGCGCCGCGCTTCGCCCGTTCCTAATCCCAATGGAACTGCACAATATTGATTTGCAAATAGACACGCCGAAAGGGATGATTATTCAGGGCGATTTTGGTTGGCTTTCGGAAGCAATTCAAAACATCCTCAAAAATTGCATGGAAAGCGCAGGCGAGAATGGTAAGATTGAGATTGTTTGCGGGAACAACCCGCTGTTTACCGAAATTGCTATCCGCGACAGCGGCACGGGCTTTGAAAAAGAAGATTTACCCTGCCTGTTTGACAGGTTTTATCGTGGGAAAAACCCAAACGCTACAGGATACGGGATTGGATTGGCTCTCTGCAAGATAATTATAACACGGCAGGGAGGGACGATTACCGCCAAAAATCACCCGCAGGGCGGCGCTATATTTGCCATTCGTTTCCCAAAGTGACGAATCTCTCACCTGAAAGTCACAGAGATGTAAGTTGAAGGTTCTATTATATGGGTAGACCATGAGAAAAGGAGGCTCACATAATGGAGCTATTAAGAATTGAAAATCTATGCAAGGCCTATGGCAAGGGCGAAAACCAAGTTACCGCGCTTGACCATGTTTCGCTTACAATCGAAAAAGGGGAGTTTACCGCAATCATCGGTTCCTCCGGCTCCGGCAAATCCACATTGCTTCACATCATTGGCGGCGTGGACGTGCCGACAAGCGGAAAGGTGTATTTGGACGGGCAGGATGTATATGCCCAAAGCAATGAAAAACTTGCCATTTTCCGCAGGCGGCAGGTCGGGCTGATTTACCAGTTTCACAACCTCATTCCCACCCTGAATGTGGTGGAAAACATCACCTTGCCTATCCTAATGGACAAGCGCAAGGTCAACGATGAACGGCTGAATGATCTGCTCGAAATGCTTGGGCTAAAAGACCGCAAAACGCATTTACCCAATCAGCTTTCGGGCGGTCAGCAACAGCGCGTTTCCATAGGACGCGCTTTGATGAACGCCCCGGCGGTCATGCTTGCCGACGAACCCACGGGCAGTTTGGACAGCCGAAATGGACATGAAATCATCAAACTGCTGAAAGAAAGCAATAAAAAATATGGGCAGACCCTGCTCCTCGTCACCCATGACGAAAATATTGCCCTGCAAGCAGACCGCATTATCGGCATATCAGACGGCAAAGTAGTGCGAGACGAGAGGGTGCGGTCATGAACATTTTCAACAAAGTTACCCTGCAAAGCATGAAAAAAAGCCGTACCCGAACGATTGTCACGATTATCGGAGTTGTTCTGTCCGCCGCCATGATTACGACAGTCGCTACCTTTGGCGTTTCTCTGCTGAACTATATGGCAAACGGCGCGGCCCAGAAATACGGCGGTTGGCACGTTGAGTTTTTGGACGTCCCTTCTTCTTTCGTACAGGAACGAACCCACGACGAGGGAATCACTAACACCGCGGCATTTGAAAATATCGGCTACGCAAAACTTGACGGCGGGAAAAACCCCAACAAGCCGTATCTTTTTATAGCCGGATACAGCGAGGAAGCCTTTGATACCTTGCCCATAGCCCTGGCTGCAGGCAGATTGCCGAAAAACAGTGGGGAGATTGTTGTTTCGGGGCGCGTCGCTACAAACGGCGGAGTTAAATTCGCGGTGGGCGACAAGCTTACACTTGCTGTCGGAAGCCGCATGGACGGAAACAAAAATCTCGGTCAACACGACCCTTACATTTCCGGGAAAGAAACTCTTGTGCCAAAAGCCAAGAGAACCTACACGATTGTCGGTATCTGCCAAAGCCCCAGCTTTGAGGAATCTTCTGCGCCGGGATACACATTGATAACGAAAGCAGATACACAAGACAAAGCGGACAACTTCAGCATATTTGTTACGCTTAAAAACCCTCGTGGGGTTCACGCTTACGCAAGCAACACAGCCGGAACCCAAGCTTACGTCTTTAACGATAATGTGTTGCGCTTCATGGGTCTTTCGGACGATAATTTGTTCAACACGCTTCTGTACGCGGTTGGCGGCATTGTGGTCGCCATCATCATGATAGGCTCGATTTTTCTGATTTATAACGCATTCACCATCTCGCTGAACGAACGCACACGTCAGTTCGGGATTCTCTCGTCGGTGGGAGCCACAGCGAGGCAGCTGCGAAATTCGGTGCTGTTTGAGGGGCTTTGTATCGGTGCGGTCGGCATACCGATTGGCGTTATCGTTGGCATAGGCAGCATCGGGCTTGTGATTTCAGTTGTCGCCAGGAATTTCGGGAGCATTCTCTACAGCAACGTCCCTTTAACCTTGACGGTGTCCATCCCCGCGATTGTCGGCGCGGCGGCGGTCAGCATGGTTACGATTCTGATTTCGGCCTATATCCCGGCTCGAAAGGCCGCAAGCACTCCCGTGATGGAGAGTATTCGCCAGACGAACGAGGTCAAAGTTGAATCCAAAGCCGTGAAAACGTCAAAACTGGCGCAGCGTATTTACGGTTTGGAGGGAACCCTTGCGCTAAAGAATTTTAAAAGAAACAAGAAACGCTATCGCAGCATTGTGCTATCACTTGTTTTAAGCGTAGTGCTGTTTATATCGGCCAGTGCTTTTGTAACGGATATGAAACAGGCGTCGGAGCGGGCAGTAGAGTTTACTACCTATGACATCGGTTTGGCCACACAGGATATGGACGATAGCGAAATGTTGCCGCTTTACGACAAACTAAAAACCGCCGATGGTGTTTATGAAAGCTCGTATCAAGCTCTTATGACGTATTCATGCGCTGCCAAAGCAAGCGATCTTTCAGACGATTACTGGGAATACGCGGGTTCACATTCGCCGGACGAAACGGTTAATCTGCCAATGGACATCCAGTTTCTTGATGACAGCGCCTATCTGAATATTATCAAAGACTTGGGCTTGCCTGCAGAGGAATATACCGGGCAAAATGCGAAAATGATCGCCGTTGCCAAAATGCAAGGCCACAGCAATCGGGTGGAGGAGGTTGACCAGCTTAGTGATATGTTCACGAGTTCTTCCATGAATTTTACCATCGCTCCCGAAACAAATGGCGAGCCGAAGACGGAACAGGGGCAAAACGTAAGCATTACGTTTGTCGAGACCGTGCCGCCTGATACACCCCCGATCATAGGAAACTTCGAGCAGAAGCCATACTTTTTTAGGGTGATGGCCCCCTATTCGCTCAAGGAGAAGCTTGAAACCCCCGATACCCCTGTGGATATTAAGGTTAAGGGCTTGACCTTTCGGTCAAAGAATCCCTCGCAGTCGGTGGCTGAAATGGAAACGATGATTCAGGGTGCGGGAATTACAGCCGAGTACAACCTGTACAATGTGTATAAAATGCTTGATGAGAACCGCAATTACATATTCATTGCCAACGTGTTCGCTTATACTTTTATCATTATGATTTCGCTGATTGCGGTTGCCAATGTGTTCAACACGATTTCCACGAATATCAAGCTGCGCCGGCGGGAGCTTGCCATGCTCCGCTCTGTGGGGATGTCCGACCACGATTTCAATAAAATGATGCGCTTTGAGTGTGCCTTTTATGGCATGAGGGCGTTGCTTTTCGGGCTTCCCACAGCGGCAGTCTCTTCCTGGCTGATTTACAAAGGGATGTTCATCGGCGGAGCGGACGGTATCGATTTTGTGTTGCCGTGGGCCAGTATCGGAATCAGCGTGTTCAGCGTGCTCTTTGTGGTGTTCATTACAATGCTGTATGCCATTAGTAAGATAAAAAGAGAAAATATTATTGACGCGCTTCGGGATGATATGACTTGATTCAAAACCGATATTGACTTGATATAAAATCAAAAAAACATCTGCGTGATTGGATTCAAGTGATTCGCAATCGTCCCGAAAGGCGATTTAGACATTGAAAATACAGAATCCATCCTACAGAAGTAATGTAAATTACAAAGGAATGCTACCCTGCGGTAATAAAAAACCGCAGTTGTGGCAGATGATGTTTTGCGGCCAAAATGTGGCCATGCGGCGGTTTTGAAATAACAATCAAAACCGCCATTTTCCTTTTTCAAAATTAGAAATTCTGAGGGTGTAAGCTGCTGCACCGCTGGAAGCCTATGAGAAAACCAAAGCATATCAGGATTTTATAAATGTACTTTCTCAGATTATTGAAAAATATGGTGCAGAGGTTTTAGATGAAATAAATCGCGTTGTTTAAAAGAATAGTGCTTATTTATTGATGTTTTTCAATAATTTATTGGAGGTATGATTACTATGAATAGGAGTGGAAAAAAATGTGTACTTTACCCCCGTGTAAGTACCGAAATGCAGGTTGATGGGTTCAGCTTGGATGGACAGAAAAACAGTTTAAAGCGATTTGCAGACAGAGAAGAAATGGAGATAATAGACATTTACGAAGATGCTGGTAAATTCGGAAAATCCATAGATGGTAGACCAGCTTTTAAACAAATGCTATGTGATATTGAAAATGGATTAGGAATTGTCTCATCACAAACAAGCGGAAAACTTTTAATTTCTGCGCTATCTGCCGTTGCTGAAATAGAGCGTGAAAATATCATTGAGCAGACAATGAACGGGATGAAAGAAAAAGCCCGTCAAGGTAGCTGGAACGGCGGTTTTGCCCCTTATGGCTACTATCTCAAAGATAAGCAACTCTTTATCCAAGAGGAAGAAGCTGAGGCAATACGCATTATCTTTGACAAATATGTAAATGGTAATATGGGGTTTTATAAAATCGCCAACTATCTTAATTTGCAGGGTATCCAAAAAGTAAAACGTGATAACGGTACTCTCTCCCAATGGAGTACGCATTTTGTCAGAATGATAATTGATAACCCTGTATACTGTGGCAAAATTTCTTATGGCAGGCGTGTCCGTGAAAAAGTAAAAGGCAGCAAGAACGAATACAGGCAAGCGCCACAAGAAAATTATATTATTGCTGAAGGGCAACATGAGGCAATTATAAACGAAAAACTATGGAATGCAGCACATGAAAAACGAGAAATAACAGGCGTAAAATCCCCTTCCAAAATAGGTCGAGATAGAGCGCACTTATTAAGTGGTATTTTAAAGTGCCCTAAGTGCGGCGGCCCAATGTACACCAACAAACACGCTTGGACAAATAAAGACGGTACATATAAAGAGGTTTATTATTATGTGTGCAGCAAAGCTCGGACAGCAAGAGGAAAAAGCTGCGACTATAAAGATATGCTCAAAAAAACCGACATTGAACTGCTTGTCATTGAAGCAATCAGAGAACTGATTAAAAATCAAGATTTTGCAACAGAAATTAAATCAAGAATAAGCAAGGAAATTGACACCTCCACTTTAAACAGAGAACTAAGCAATTATGAATCCAAACTGCGGGAGGTCGAGCTTAATAAAACCCGGCTTGAAAATGAAATTGACAGTCTGCCGGAAGATACTCGTTTTAGGGGACGCAAGCTCCACGATATGACCCTTCGCCTCGATGGACTGTATGACATCATCGTAGAGCTTGAAGAAAAAATTGAAGATGTAAAATTGCGCCGCAAAGCAGTGGAACAAGATGCTATCACATTGGAGAACATCTATACCTTATTGGCTAACTTTGATAAAGTATACGATAAAATCAGCGATGAAGAAAAAAATCTCTAATTTCTTCGCTAATCAAAGAAATAGAGATTTTTCCATGTGATGAGGCTGAATTGCCTTTGAAGTCTATTTTATTCAATTTTCCTGTTTATAAAGACGGTGGAGATGTTTGTGGGTTTTTGTGGGACAAAAGTACGCACGTCTCTACATGTGCCGTATGCGGAAACATATCCATACATTTAACTTTTTCAACCTTATATCCATGTTGCTCTAGTTCTACTAAATCTCTAACTAAGGTTTTAGGATTACAGGAAACATATACAATTTTCTCTGCATTAAATCCTATTATATCTTTTAAGGCTTGAGGATGGATACCTGATCTTGGAGGATCTAGCACGATGATGTCCGGCTTATCTTTAAGCTCCTTTACCTTTTCCTTTACATCCCCTGCTATAAATTTGCAGTTATCTAACCCATTTAACTTTGCATTTTCATTGGCAGCACGTACAGCATCCTCTATAATCTCTATCCCTATTACCTTTTTAGCCTTTTGTGCCGTTATTTGTCCAATAGTTCCCGTCCCACAATATAGATCGAATAGAGTTTTATCATCTGCATCTCCCACAAAATCTCGTACTATGGAATACAGTTTTTCTGCTCCCAGACTATTTGTTTGGAAGAAGGAAAAGGCAGAAATTCTAAACTTTAAGCCTAATAGTTCTTCTACTATATAATCTCTTCCAAATAAAATTCTTGTTTCATCACTTTGGACAACATCAGCTAGGTTATCATTTAATGTATGCAGAAAACCTACTAGTTCTCCTTCTAAATCTAGTCCCTTTATTTCATCCACTAAATCTGTAAAATCTAAATCTATTTTAGTTGTAGTTACAAGGTTTATAAGTAGCTCTTTTGTATAGTGAGCTTTTCTTACAACTAAATGTCGTAAATAACCTTCATGGGATCTAGTATTATAATAAGGAATATTTTTCTCCTTAAAGTAATTAAGCATAATATTTAATATATTTCTGAAGTCTTTATCCATTATGCCACATTCATTTACAGTTACAATGTCATAATGTCTACCCTTTTTATGCATTCCAAGTGTTAATGGGCCTCCTTTTTCTTCATCTCCAAAGGAAAACTCCATTTTATTTCTATATTCAAAAGCATTAGGACTCACCTCTATAGGTAAGTATTCATAATCTTTTATACCAGCTTCATCAAATAATCTTTTTACTTGTACATCCTTCATTTTTGCTTGATTTTCATAGGCTATACTTTGATAAAGACATCCCCCACAATTACCAAAATGAGCACAGGTTGTTTGATCTTCTAATGGAGATTTTTCTACAACCTCATATATTTGGCCTTCCACATTGTTATTTTTAGTTTTAGTTATAAATACCTTTAATTTCTGTCCCTTTATTGCATTTTTAACTGTGACCTTTATTCCTTCGAAATATCCATAACCCTTTCCACCAAATTCATTTTCTTCTATAGTTAAATCTATTATTTGTTTTCTCTTCAGCACGAAATTCACTCCTATGTATTCTATTAAATTATTTAAGTTCTTTTATCTGTTCTAATTCTTCTTCAGTAAGTTCTCTATATTCTCCTAAGTCTAGATTATTATCAAGCTCTAATGGCCCCATGGAAAGTCTTTTTAAATATATAACTGTCTTACCTACTGCCTGAAACATTCTTTTTACTTGATGAAACTTTCCTTCATATATAGTTAACTCTATTTCGGATATTTCATCCGATTTTAATATTTTAAGCTCTGCTGGCAAGGTTTTATAATCCTCATCTATAAATACACCTTCCTTAAACCTTTCTCCATCTTCTTCTGTAACTACCCCATCCACCTTAGCATAGTAGGTTTTAGGTACTTGTTTTTTTGGAGAAAGTAATTGATGAGCTAGCTGACCATCATTAGTAAGTAGTAATAGTCCTTCTGTATCCTTATCTAATCTGCCTACTGGGAATACGTCAAATGGTCTATAGGATTCATCTAATAAATCTACCACTGTTTCATCTCTATTATCTTCAGTAGCCGATATTACTCCTTGAGGTTTGTTCATCATAATATAGATAAATTCACGATAATTTACAACTTCATTACCTACAATAATTTCGCTATTTTCAGGATCTATATGTAAACTACTATCTTTAATTATCTTACCATCTACTTTCACTAATCCATCTTTACAAATTTTTCTAATATCTCTGCGGCTACCATAGCCTAAATTTGCTAATACTTTATCTATTCGTTGAGTTTTAGCCATAATTATCCTCCACATTATTCTTTGTTATATAGATACAATATATTATTTGTTCTTCAAAATATTATATCCTACTTTGTGTTTTATCACAATTTAGCGATAAAAAATTTAGTCTGATGATATCCTCAATAGTTAAAAACTTTATACTGTCTTATACAATAAAAAAGACTCCCTAGGGAGCCAGATTTATCTCTTCTTTAGTTTAATTTTTTGACTTACCATTGAATAGGAAAGAAACATCATCATAAATATAAGAAAATATGTACTTGTATTATAGTTCATTGAATATAAGTTTACTAGAGCAACAATGCCACCGCTAACAGTAATAGGTATACCCATATATACTCCTTCAAATTCGGTTACATTATATCTTGCTAAGCGATAAGCTCCTGCAATTGGAAATAAAATAATAATAGCCATTCCTATTACTCCATAATCAATTAAGTGACTGGCCCAAATTAAAATAGCCGGCGCCACACCAAATGAAATTAAATCACATAATGAGTCCAATTCTTTTCCTAAGTCACTTTCTGCATCAAACTTTCTTGCTAATTTACCATCAAAACGATCCATTAAAGCAGCTAATAAAATAAGTAATGCGGCTAAAAAGTAATTCTCTGCTAATATATTGATAATTGATAAAACTCCCAAGGATAAATTGAATAAAGTAAACATATTAGGTATATGGGATTTAATTCTCATTATATCTCCCCTATCTATTTTCATATTACTATAATTCCATAATTAGCAAATATATATTTATATAATAATCGTTCGTTGCAGATATTTTAAAATAATTATATCATACCTCCTGATTGTGTTAGTATATTTTTAACAAGCCTTTTTATCATTTTACTTTATTTCACTCAAAATTGATAGTGAGAAATCATAAAAACTTGGTTTAATTTGTTATATTAAAGTTCTTCTATATAAAATAGACTTTAATTTATGATTATTATTTGAATATATTTTTTCTATAGGTTTAACATATTAATATATACTTGGACTACTTTTAACCCTAATTGACGATACATAGCCACTATGATAGAATTAAGAAAAATACACATATTATTGCACCAAAATTACATATAGGAGGAATCACTATGCCATTAATTACAAGTAAAGAGCTTTTTAAAAAAGCATACGAAGGCAATTATGCAATTGGAGCCTTTAATGTTAACAACATGGAAATAATACAAGGGATTGTTGAAGCAGCTAAAGAGGAAAGATCGCCATTAATCCTTCAAGTTTCTGCTGGCGCTAGAAAGTACGCAAATCCAATCTACTTAAAAAAGTTAGTAGAGGCTGCTATTGAAGACTCTAACTTACCTATTGTATTACACTTAGATCATGGGGAAGATTTTGAAATTTGCAAACAATGTATCGATGATGGTTTTACATCTGTTATGATCGATGCATCCCATTATGAATTTGAAAAAAATATTGAAATTACTAAAAAAGTTGTTGAGTATGCACATAATAAAGGTGTTGTGGTAGAAGCTGAGCTTGGAAGATTAGCAGGTGTAGAAGATGCTGTAAATGTAAGTGAAAAAGATGCAACATATACTGTTCCTGAGCAAGCAGCTGAATTTGTTGAAAAAACTGGTGTCGATTCGTTAGCTATAGCAATTGGTACAAGTCATGGTGCTTATAAATTTAAAGGTGAGCCTTCCTTAGATTTTGAAAGATTAAAGCAAATTCAAAAATTATTACCTAACTTCCCACTAGTATTACATGGTGCATCTACTGTATTACCTGAATTTGTTTCTCTATGTAATAAATACGGTGGAAATATTCCAGGTGCACAAGGTGTTCCAGAGGAAATGATTCGTCAAGCAGCACAACTAGGAGTATGCAAGGTAAATATAGATACAGATTTACGTCTTGCTATGACTGCAGCAATTAGAAAAGATTTAATAGATAACCCAAGTAACTTTGATCCAAGAAAATACTTAGGTGCAGGTAGAACTGCAATTAAAGAAATGGTTCAGCATAAGATTAAAAATGTATTAGGATCTAACAACGCAATTTAATATATTAAAAAGGTAGCTATTAATAGCTACCCTTTTATTTCTATCATTTCAAATCTAGCATAATCACAGGATGTTAAGTAGTAATTAATTCCGTTATAAATTCCTTTTAGACCAGCCCCATAGGATGTTTCTCCATGTAAATGTCCATATATTACATGTCTTACATTATATTTCTCTAAGACTTCAGTAAATAAAGATGGCTCTAACTTATCATTTGTAGGTGGATAATGAAGCATGACAATGATATTATCATATCCACTTCTTTTAGCAGTATTTAAAGACATCTCTAAACGACTAACTTCTCTTAAATATATTTTTTCGTCATGATTTGTAAACTTATAATGATTAGGGCAATTCCAACCCCTTGTTCCACATATTGCATATTCTCTATATGTAAAGAAATTATTTTGTATAAAGCTCATAGAATCAAATAATGAATTCAATTTTGTTATTGAACCCCACCAATAGTCATGGTTTCCTCTAATTAAATACTTTTTACCAGGCAAATCTGCAATCCACTCTAAATCTATCATTGCCTCCTCTAAAGTCATCGCCCAAGATATATCTCCAGGAATAAGAACAGCATCATCATTATTAACTTTTTTTAACCAACTATCTCTTATCTTATTTGCATGGTCATTCCACTGAGCACCAAATATATCCATAGGTTTATCAGAATGACCACTTAAATGTAAATCCCCTATAGCATAAATTGCCATATTATCACCCTATTTCCTATTACAATAATCTATTATTAAGGTTCTTGATTTTCAATAAAAACATTTACTTCTCTAGCAAAATTTCTTAATTCTCTAATATCCCCCTGATCCCATAGCTCATTAAATTTTTCTTGTAGCTCGGTTGCATCTGTTATTCGTCCCATAGCATACAAGGAATAAATATCTCTTAAAATATTAGAAACAGTATTCGATTTTATTTCAAACATTTTTTGTGCCTGACGTATTTCATGCCTAATTTTAGACATCTCTTTATCTAACATAAATGCTGCATCTGCTGCTTTTATTAGTCTTTCATTAATATGTTCTGGTATATTATGCTTGTACTTATATCTTAAAGAATGTTCTATTGTACCCCAAAAATTCATTGCCAAAGTTCTAATTTGTACTTCTGCTAATATTTTTTTAGGCCCCATGGCTGTTTGAATAGGGTATCTAATAACAATATGATAACTTCTATACCCACTAGGCTTAAAATTATTAATGTAGTCTTTTTCATATACAATTTCTAAGTCATTTCCATCACGTTCACGAATATAGTCTACAACAGTATATATATCTTCAACAAACTGGCACATTATACGGATACCAGCTATATCTTCAATTCCTTCTTCTATATTATCTATTTCCACATCTAGCTTTTTTGCTTTTTCTAATATACTAGAAACCTTTTTTACTCTTCCCGTTACAAATTCAATTGGTGAATACTCTCCAATAGTTCTTAATTCGCTGCGAATACTTTTAAACTTTACTTTTAATTCTTCTACCGCATTTTCATATGGAATTAAAAACTTCTTCCAATCTACTTGTTGATTCATAGTACCACCCCACTACTTAGATTTCCAATAATTTTTCTTAAATATTTATATACTTGATTTATTTCCTTTTATATTATATCATTATTTCTAATTTTAGCCTATTTATCTATATTAAAGTTACATTATTTTAATAAAAAAATAAAATTCAAATATTGCTGTCCACTTTCTAGTATAGCTATATAGGCACTACCTAGACCATTACTACTATCCTATCTATTTAAAAACATCCAAAAATTTCAAAGTGTATGGTTTCCTGTATATTAATAAAGTAGACCTTTCAAATGAAAGGTCTACTTTATTAATATATTAGATTGTAATTTTAAGTGCTTTAAAATTCTATAGTCCTTTTTTAGCTATGTAGTTAGCTAAATCAACAATTCTATTAGAATAACCCCACTCATTATCATACCATGAAACAACTTTTAACATTTTGTCTCCTACCATCATAGTTGATAAAGCATCAACGATTGATGATCTAGGATCTTTTTTAAAGTCAATAGATACTAGAGGTTCTTCAGTATAGCCTAAAACTCCTTCCATCGAACCCTCGGCCGCTTCTTTAAGCTTTTGATTTACTTCTTCTACAGTTGTATCTTTGTTTAATTCAACTACTAAGTCAACTACAGATACAACAGGAATAGGTACTCTCATAGCCATACCATTTAGTTTACCTTCTAAAGAAGGAATAACCTTAGCTACAGCCTTAGCTGCGCCAGTTGTAGTTGGTATAATAGATTCAGCGGCTGCTCTCGCTCTTCTTAAGTCTTTATGAGGTAAATCTAATATTCTTTGATCATTAGTATAGGCATGAACAGTTGTCATTAGACCACTCTTAATGCCAAAGCTATCTTCTAATACTTTAGCTACTGGAGCTAAACAGTTTGTTGTACAAGATGCGTTGGATAAAATATGGTGTTTTTCTGGGTCATACTGTCCTTCATTTACTCCCATAACAATGGTTAAATCTTCCCCAGACTTTGCTGGTGCAGATATAATTACCTTCTTTGCTCCACCTTGTAAATGCTTAGAAGCATCTTCCTTTGTTAAAAACATTCCTGTAGATTCGATAACTATGTCTACTCCCATTTCTCTCCATGGAATTTCAGCTGGATCACGGAAAGCTGTAAACTGTATCTTCTTATCTCCAACATAAAGTGCATCTTCTGTAGCCCTAACCTCTTCATTCATTTTTCCATATAATGAGTCATATTTAAATATATGTGCATGTTTTTCCGGACCACTGGTACTGTTAATAGCAACAACTTCAACATCCCAATTATACTCTAAGGATGCCTTCAATACTGCTTTACCAATTCTCCCAAAACCATTAATTCCTATTTTTGTCTTCATATGTATCCTCCTTATTGTATTAAATTGCAAATCAATTATACATCATTAATATTAATTATAACATACTTTTTAAGAAAATAATCAATATATGCTTAATAAATAGTGCTTTTAAAATTATAATTTCAAAATTATAAAAACTGTTTCTTTATTATTTAATAGGGTAAAATAGTAATAGAAATTTTCTATAGCGCATATATTATCTATAAAAAAAAACTATACTTTGGAGGTTATATTATGGAAAATAAAAAAATTAGTATTGAATACTGTACTGGCTGAGGCTATGTACCAAAAGCCATGGAATTGGCTGAACATCTTTTAAGAACATATAAAAATGAAATAGAATCACTTACTCTTATTCCTTCATCTGGTGGGGTTTTTGAAGTTATATCTGATGATAAATTAATTTTCTCTAAAAAGGAAATGAAACGCTTTCCTGAAATTGATGACATAGATAAGAATCTCTAATATTAACAACATATTTACTTTTTTATGGCAATAAAAAAAGCAGCTTAGCTGCTTTTTTGTATTTTATCCAATTATTAAATACTTATTCAAAAATTGTGGAAGACTCTCTTTCTCAGAGCTTATAGTTATTACAAAATTAATATTATATTTCAACTCAATATTATCAAGTTTGCAAAAAAATTCCTTCATCTTATCTAGCTCTCTATTAGTTATGTTATATAATCCATCGATATAAATTGTTTCTATATCATAATTGGATGCAATAATACCACATATAAAACCATAAAAACTTTCTTCATCCTTAACTTCATATTCTCCTATATTAATAAATCTAATTTTATAGTCTACTTGCAACATACGTGTATTACGATGATCAATATAGATTAAATGTCCCCTTGCTTTTTTCACATCTTCGTTAGCTATTTGACTTAATATCCTAGTTTTTCCTCCACCTGCAGGGCCAACTATAAGCTTTATCATAAGACAAAACCTCCTAGAAATATTTTTATATATTTTAAATATTCTATAAATTCTTTCTTTTCCCTGCATGATAAAAATATTATTTTAGTGCTTTTCCACCTAAATAATTTGCTTTCTTCCCTTGATATCTTTCTTCTATAATCATTTCATCATGAATTTCATCGCGAATTTTCCACCAGCTCGTATTCCAATTAACAAATAAACTATTCTCCTCTGGTGCTCTACCTATTAACCGCTGAACAACGATTTCAGGAGATAAATGTTCTAAAAATGTAATAACCCTCTCTTTATATTCTTCAACTGAAATAAGTTCTATTTCTCCTCTTTTGTATTCTGTTCCCATTGTTGTATTTTCCATTATATATAAAGCATGTAACTTTACTTGTTCAACATTAAGTGCAGAAATAACTTTTGCATTCTCAATTACATCATCCATGTTATCCCACGGTAAGTTAAGTATTAAGTGAGTACATATATCAAACCCATATTCTTTTATAGTTAATACAGCATCAATAAATTCACCTAGAGTATGGCCTCTATTTATTTTATTTAGTGTGTGATAATTAACAGTTTGAAGTCCTAGTTCAAATGATATTTCAATTCCTGTCCTTTTCCCTAATTCCTTTAAAAACTTTAAATATTCTTCCTCTATACAATCTGGCCTGGTTGAAATAGCAATTTCGACAATTCCCTCCATCACCGCTTCTTCAATATATACTTTAAAAACATCTATAGGCATATATGTATTTGAAAAATTTTGAAAGTAGGCAATGTACTTGTTTGCTTTATATTTTTTCTTTATATGATCCCTAGTTTTTGTCAATTGTTCTTGAACTGAAAAGCAATTTGATAAACTTTCGAATCCAGTGCCTACCTCAGCACAAAATGTACAACCACCTTTACTTAGTTTCCCATCACGATTTGGGCATGTTAATGGTAAATTAACTGAAAGCTTGTACACCTTTTCACCATACTTCTCTATTAAGTATTGTGAGTAGGTTCTATATAAAAGTTGATTTTTTTCCATTTATACTCTTCTCCCTTACTACTGTTTTAAGGTAATACAGCATAAGTAACAATATATTACCCAATAATTTTATTTTAACATTATACACTTCATTGTTAGCAAAATTCTATTTATTATTATCTGTTTCTTATACATTTCTAAATAATAATAGAGATTTCTATTTTTATAGAAACCTCTATTATTTAATACTATAATTTTAATAAGTCGAAACTACTTTTATTTCAATATTTTGCCCTAGCTTTTTAGTTAACTTAGAAATAATATTATTGTCCTCTGAAACCTCTGGAGATTCACCCAATACAATAATGGTAATGCTGTTTTTTTCACAGAAGTCAACAATGGTCTTAACAACCTCTGATGACCTCAATACTGTCATATCTGCTCCTACTGCCTTTGAAATTTCAAATAAGTAATCCAAGGCTTCTCCTTCCTGAGAGTTACCTAAAAAGTTCCACCCTGTAGGTGCAACATGGACAACAAAAAGATCTCCACCTATTTGTTCCTTAATTTTAACCCCAGACTGAATTAACTTTTCACAGGTTTTTTGTTTTGTTACACATACCATTATATTGTTTTCATTGTTCATATCCCGGGCCCCCTTCTTATGAGTTATACCATTATTAAAAAATTCTCTGTGCGCCCTTAAATCTTACCTTCTATATTATACTATACTTTTAAGTATATTTCTTCTCAAATTAAAAAAAGACCCATATAAAGCTACATAGTAATAGGGACAATTTAAAGTCTAAACTATAAACAGATAGGGAAAAGACAAAGAGCAGATGTCGTTATGACATCTGCTTATTTTGGTTAAAGTCAAGTCTCGCCAATTGAGAAATAAAATTTATTCGCTCAGTGTTCCAAAAGTGCTTTTGGAATATATGGCAATCATGCAAGAAATCAAAGCGGCACCTAAAACTACAATCCATGGTATGGCGTTAAACTGTTGAAACAGAATGCCATATAGTGCCTGACCAATAGGTTGGGCACACATGGAAAGTGCCAACAAACAGGAAATCACCTTGCCAACAAGCTGTGGCGGCGTCTGTGCCTGCACAAATGAAAGTATTTGTACGCTGAACATAGTGGATGCTGTCATCAGAAAAAAGCTCATAACAGAGATAATCAGATAGCTGATAAAGGGCGGACTTTGGAATAACAATGTCAGTCCCATAGGCAGCACGCCACAAGCACACATAAGCAAGAGTAAATGTGATTTTTTCACATCCAGCTTATTTCCCAAAAGTCCTGCTAAAATTCCCCCTGCAAGTCCGCCTGCTGCAAGTGCACCTTGGGAGTATCCAAACAAACGATCACTCATTCCCAATGTTTTCGTTATCAATACCGGCAGACCAATGATCAGCATGGCACTTAAAAAAAGGTTGAATAAGACCAGTAAACCCATTACACGAAAAAGCACTGGTTTTTCTGTCCTAATAAACCGCAGGCTATCGGTTAAATCCTCACGTACAATAGTGAGTACACCCGTCTCGATGGGTTTTTTTTGGTGAGGAATGCGGATAAAAATTTCCATTACGGCAGACAGCATAAAGCAAATACAACTTATGAGCAAAATAGGCGAAAGTCCCCATGTACTAAACAGAATACCACCAATAATGGGACCTAACAGATTTGCCAGTGCATTCACCTGATTGATCACGGCATTGGCTGACATCAGCTGTTCCATCGGAACGAGCAGCGGAATGCTCGCTTGTACTGCCGGCTGATATGCTCCCTGTATGCCATAAAGCATCATAAGTATTAGGATAAAAAGTGGTACTAGCGGAAGCATTTCAAGTACAACACTAAACACAAAAATTAAGACGGCTGTAAAAAAATCCAGAACAACCATAATGTTTCGCTTGTTAACACGATCTGCTAGCACGCCGCCCAAAAGGGATAGGACGATCATCGGCAGAAAGGAACAGGCCGTCACCACGCCGAACAAAGCGGCAGATCCTGTTTGCCTTAATAAATAAAGGGGCAGGGCAAACCGCAAAATAGAATTGCCGAACAGGGATATGATTTGGCCAATGACTACTAAGGCGAAATCTTTTTTAAATAAAGCTGTTTTCTTCATAATTATCATTCCTCCGAAAAACTTTCAGTAAAATTATAGCACCTCCATGCGGTTTACCATTCTTGTCAGACCTAAAAAGATCACAAAGCCGATGGTCAATAGCAGTAACATGGTTGCAAGCATAACGGTAATAGAGCTATCTAGAAAAAATGAGAACAGCTGTGAACAAGGGCTTGCCAATATAACTGCAGATACAATAGTAATCGGAACGGATTTCTTCCAAAAACCAATTCGCAAGGCTATCAAACCAATGGCTCCCGATAATAATGAGAGAATCAACGTTGTAGTGAGCAGATAGGTAAAGGTCGTAATCGTAAACGGCTCTGAAAGAATTTGAAACAGATTGGAGCAGATACCAAACAACGTGATTGCCGCCAAATTACACAGAAACATCATGCCAGTCGTAAACCAAAATACAAGACTGCATTTTGCCCACAATATGCGACTACGCTTTATGGGATAAGAAAAAAGCAAAATAGCTCGTTTGCCTGTGTATTCGGTTACAATAAATCGGGCGTGCATTACCGTAGAGAGCACCGCGAAGGAAGTCATTGAAATGGTGGACATCATTGCAATCAGATTATTCCAGCCTGAGAACATGGCAAGCTCCTTTGCTGAGAGAATATCCCCTTGCGATTCTACAATGGCAGGCATAAAGGCAAAGAGAAAGCATAAGGCCAAAATCCCAAGAAAAATACATCCGCTGGCTACTTTGTATCCTGTCAATTTATTTCTTCGCAGTTCTAATCGAATTAATTTCAACATAAAATCCCTCCATTCATAACTCCAATAAGATAGTTTTCTAAATCATTGGGATGCTGCTGTTTCAAAGCAGACATGCTTTCCTCTAAAATCAGTTGTCCATATGCTAAAATTCCTACACGGTCTGCGGTTTGCTCTATCTCACTTAGAATATGACTGGATATGAGCAGCGTCATACCCTCAGCCTTTAACTGCCCAAACAGCTCACGCATTTCACGAATAGCAATTGGATCAAGTCCATTGATAGGTTCATCCAAAAGCAATACCTGTGGTCGATGTATCAAGGCACGGGCAATCCCTAGTCGCTGACGCATACCAAGCGAAAACTGTGCCACTGGTTTAGTACCAGTGCTGCTTAGCCCAACCTGTTTTAGTGCGTCTTGAATATCCCCCGAAGTGCCCATATATTCTAAATGGATAGACAGATTTTCAGATGCTGAAAGATGCTCATAGAAGTAAGGTGTTTCGATAAAAATACCGATTTGCCTTAGCAGCTGTGCTTTTTGGCTGTGACTATCCATACCTATAACCTCTGCGTTGCCTTCAGTGGGCTCTAAAAGCCCTGCAATCAGCTTAAGCAGAGTGGTTTTACCTGCCCCGTTTGCTCCAAGAATGCCATAGATTTCACCCTGATTCACAGAAATACTGCATCTTTTCAATACTTCTTCACCAGAAAATACTTTTGTAAGGCAGTTTGTATGTACTGCCAGTAACTTGTTCATGTTATATCCTCCTTTTTGCATACCTGCGGTTGGTATGTATGATGTTAAAAATAATCTGCTCTCTGGGAGCAGCTATTTTTGTAGGTTACTTGTGATTTTTCTCTTCGTATATCTTGGTATATTTGTCAAAGCGTTCCAGCATTTGTTCATTAACTAAATCAAGCCCCAATCCCAACAGGATTTTTTGAAAAAATCGGCACTTGCTCAGCATCTCCTTTGGAGAAACTGCAAAAATCATAGGGTTTAACCATACATTTGCAAGCAGTATCAAAACCTCTGCAAGCTCTTTGGGATATTCTGTTTGGATGGATCCGTCTGCAATACCCTGTTCAAGAACTGGCTGAATGTAAAACGGCGCCGCCTCCTCAATGGAGCTTTGCAATTGAAGTGCCAGAAATTGTGGATTTTTTAGCAGATTTGGTGCAACAGAAAACATTTTATCTTGTGTTGAACTTTCCAGAGAAGAACAGAACATTTTCTGTAATTTCTGTAAGCCATTCAGCTTTTCATCATCACGAATAGCAGTCATGCGTGTCTCTGTTTCCTTGTGAATATCTTCGGCCACAGCTAAAAAAATCTCTTCCTTAGACTTAAAATGGTGATAGATAGCACCCTTTGTCAGTCCACCTAAATCATTGATAATATCCTGAATAGAGGTATGCTCATAGCCTTTTTCTATAAACAGTTTAAGAGATACCTCCAAAATCCTGTTTACAGTTTCTTCTGGATATTTATTTCTTGCCACAGAGTTTCACCTCCAATACATACTTTTAGTATGTATTTAGATTAACAGGTATTTCGCCGCTTGTCAATGTAAAAATATTTTTTAATCACCTCATGCACAGCCGCCTAATCCTTGAGTCCTTTTGTTTTATTAATCTATTTATCTACTAACAGCTCTAAAATATCTCTTTGTATTTCTCCAATCCTCCAAACTGATATTCCCTTAATGCCATAGTATTTAGCCAACAAAATTTTACTTTCTATACTTTCTCTATTTTCATACTTAATGATTATATCTTTACTTTCAGCATTATCAATTACATTATATTCAAAGGATGGTGTCATAGTGTTAGGGTTAAAATTTACCTTACCCTTAATATCACTACTATTCAACCTATTGTAAACACTTGACATAGCAGGTGTATGTATTTGATCCGATGGATAAATAGTACTATTACTTTTCCTAAATATCCATTGTGTAGCTCCTGCTACTTGTAAACCTAAAATAATCTTTTCTGGATTAACACCTTCAGTAATTAAATTTTCCAATGCCTCCTTCACCTTATAAATAGGTGCATGATCAGTTGGTGTTGTTGTATTATTTCTATCATAATAATCATAAGCCATTAGTATTATTTCATCAGCCACTTCAGAAATTCCACTATAATCATAACCATCATAATATCCCACAACATTATTTGGCTGTACTGCAACGGACAAACTATAATTGTTAGATTTAAGTTCTTTATTTAATTCAATTAAAAACTCTAAGTATAGTTGTCTATATCCTTGTTCTCTATTACGTATATTTTCAAAGTCTATTAGAACGCCTGTAAAGTTATGATATCTTAAACTCTCTACTATTTCTGTAATAGCAGCCTGCCAGAAAGTTTTATTTTCTAAAAAAGGATATATTAGAGAAGTTCTAGCTTCTGTTATCATTAATATTCTATTCACACCTGCTTTTTCAACTAAGTGTAATGGTTCTTCAAAACCTGAAGGCCTTTTATAATCACTTTTACTATCAGCCATACTAAATATTATATCTCCATTTTTTAATGCCTCTAGAGAACCCCAGCCAAAAGCTATATCATTAAATGTGTCTTCGATTTCAAGCTCTTTAATCTGCTCAAAAGATTTAACTGCATAGAACCCTAGTTTTTTCAAGTCTTTCTTATTATGCAAAAATCTATGTAATATTATAGCTGCTTCCGCCCTTGTAGCCGTATCATTAGGTTTAAATATATAACCTTCATTTACCTTTGACCCCGTAATAATTCCTTTACTCCATGCTATATTAATAAAAGAAGCTGCCCAGGCAGGAATTTCCGACTTATCTTTAAACTCAAAGTCATCAAATTCTATTTGTTCACTATCTAAAATCTCTAATGCCCTTACTACCATAATTGCCATCTCTTGCCTAGTAATTGGTCTAGACGGCTCAAAGTTTTCTATGTAATCCTCAGGAATAATAATACCATTTCCTACAGCGGCTTCTATATACGGATATGACCATAAATTAGGATTAACATCTATAAAGCTTTGGGCAATAGCTTTATTTTCTATAGAATATCCAGCTGCCACAATTAAGGCCTTTACAAATTCCTGTCTACTAATTTGCTTTTCAGGTCTGAAGCTATTATCCTCAGGATATCCTGTTATAATACCTAGATGTTGCAAAGTATATAATACTTCTTTATAATCATTAATCCAATGATTTTCTATATCTTTAAGCATAACTATAGAAGTATTTCCATAAACAAGTAAATTAGAAGTAACTAAAATGGAAAATATTATTATGTAAGATATAATTCGTTTCATATGATCCTCCTTATTAAAGTACGTTTTTTCTAAATTATACCATATATTTTCGACCAAGACCAAAACAAAAAGACCCTATAATTTCGCACTAAACTATAAGGTCTACTTTGTATAGTATTACTTAATTTGTATTCTTCTAAGAGTATGCTGGAGAATCTTGATAAATATGTGGTTGTGGTGTATCTGTACATGGAATGCATATTCGTTGCCCAATCATTATACAACTTGGATCACTAATTTGTGGGTTTGAATCTACTAGTATTTGAAGTCCTGTATTATATCGCACTGCAATCCTGTACATAGTATCTCCTGGACGAACTATGTATATTCTTCCATTGGTACCACTAGGGGGCTCCGGCATAGGCTCGCCCATCATATTAGATAAGGTATAAGAATTCCTATAATTATATGACATAGTGCACCTCCTTTTTTTATTCACATTACTATTATATGCAACACTTCTATTTTAGTTATAAAAAATTTGCCTGAAATATTTCAGGCAAATAAATATTATTTCTCTATTAGCTTAAAGGAAACACTATATTCCTCTTGTTTAACAATTATTGCATATTGTTCATAATCAAGTTCAAAATTAAGTAAATGAGATAGCAAATCTATATTTTTTAGAAAATGAATGCTACATCTATTATTAACATTACTAGTATTAAACCTTATAACTATACTTTTAACTTCGGATAATTGTATTCTAGACATATTTTCTTCTTTAATAAAAGGTAAAAATAAGTTTACCGTTTTATATTCTATTGGAATAAAAAGATCTACATCGCCATTTTCATCCTCTTGTCTAATTTCTCTAATTTCAAAGTCGCTTTTCAAAACAAAATTACTTTTTTTATACATTTTATTTTTCCATCCTTTGACTAATATCCTCTTTTTAAATTAACTAAATTAATAAGTTCTTCTTCTTTTATATACCTTTCCATATTTTCAAATATAGTTTTAAACCTTCTTTCATCTCTCATTTCAGACATCCAAGAGTTATGTGGAGTAACAATTACATTTTCCATATTCCACAGAGGATTTTCTGCTGGCAAAGGTTCTTCCTCAAATACATCCAAAGCAGCTCCTAGCAGGTTGCCTTCCCTTAGGTGGTCTATCAAATCCTTTTCATTTATAATACTTCCTCTAGAAACATTAATAAGCACGGCATCTTTCTTCATCTTATTCAATTTATCCCGATTGATTAAATGATGCGTATCCTCGGTATAAGGTATAGTTAAAATAACTACATCGCTAATAGCCAAAACTTTATCTAATTCATCTATAGAGTAACATTTGTTAAAGTAATTAGTTTCTGTCCCCTTTGTATTTATTCCAATTACATTCGCTTCAAAACCCTGAAATCTTTTGGCAGATTCTACAGCAATACTTCCAGTACCAATAAAAGCTATATTTTTTCCACAAAGCTCTAAAAGCTTAGTATTCATCTTCCACTTTTTGGCTCTTTGTTGACTATAAAGATCTACACTCTTTTTATATATTTCCAAGGTTTTAAGCACAACCCATTCTCCCATTGGAATGCTATATCCACCTTTATTATTAGTTAAAATAATATTGTTTTTTAATATAGTCTCGGCCGGAACCTGATCAACCCCTATGCTAGAGAGCTGAATCCATTTAAGGTTTTTCATTTTAGTAATATCTAGCGTAGAAAAAGGATTATAGCAAACAAAAACTTCTATATCCTCTATATCATCACTATACTCAATGTTTTTTTCATCCTTTAATATAACTTCATAGCCTAAATTTCTAATAAGATCCATTTTTTCGTTTCCATAATTATATGTAAACAAAGCTTTCATATAGCCACCCCTATTCTAAATTATATATTCTTTAAATTATATAACCATTATACTCAAAACTAAACTGTATTCTATAATAATTAATATTAATATAAAAAAAGCATCTTCGATGCTTTCTCTAAAGTTTTATGCACAATATATTAATTTATAAAAAAACCTACTATTTAAGCAGGTTTTTTTATATTTTCTAATGGTACTAACCACATAATTTATATGAAGTATTAGTACTATATTTATTTTTTACATAGGCTATTCATATGACTAACTATAGGAGAGTTTACTTTTTGTTTAATTAAATCTACTGCCTTGTTTAATTCTTCTATATTTAAATTAATATCTACTCCCATTCCCATAAGCATATTGGCTAAATCCTCTGTTGCACAGTTTCCCGATGCTCCTGGAGCAAAAGGACAACCTCCAAGTCCTCCAGCAGCAGATTCAAATACTTTAACTCCATGGTTCATGGCAACAAGTGTATGGGCTAGACTCAAACCTCTAGTATCATGTAAATGCATACATATTTTGTCCATATCAATATACTTTTTCATTTCACCTAGTACTCTATCCACTAAAACTGGATTTCCTAAGCCAACAGTATCTGCTATTAATATACTATCTGCCCCTAGCTTTAATCCTTTTTCAGCCATACTTATTATTTTTTCTGTTTTTATTTCTTCTCCAAAAGGACACCCTAAGGCCGTTGCAATACCCAGTCTTACTTTCATTCCCTTTTTATCTCCTACAATTTCTTCAAATTCTGCCATAGATTGTTCTACAGTTCTATTTACATTTGCCATATTATGTTTTTCACTTACAGATACAACATATGAAATCCAATCAATACCAGTGCATTCAGCATTTGCAGCTCCTCTTTTATTCGGAATCAATCCCATTAGTCCTACATCTTTACCTCTAGTATAATTTTTTATTTCTGCAACTACATCAGCAGCGTCAACCATTTGAGGTATCCATTTAGGATTTACAAAAGATGTAATTTCTATTTTTTTATATCCAACATCAACTAGCTTTTTAATAATTTCAATTTTATCTTCGGTTTTAATAAAATCCTTCACATTTTGAAACCCATCCCTTGGGCAAACTTCAATTATTTCAACATTTTTAGGAATATTCATAATCTTCACCTCTTATATTTTTTATAATATTACTTAATAATTCTATATCCTCCCAACAGTCCAATAAAAGCAACAAGAGCTAGTGAAAATATTGACCAAATAAATAATTCAACAAATATTTTATTTTGCTCTTCTTTGCTGCATTCAGTATTAGCAACAATTGCTGCCAATATTAATGCACCGCCACTGGAAGCTGGACTTAACCCTGCAACTGAAGCCGCAATACCTATAGTTGAAATTAACTCCGTTGCAGTAATAGAACCACCAACTGTTTCAATAATTGTACCTACTGTAGGAATCAATGTTGGATAAACTACACCTAGAGCAGAACTAAACCAAGACATCATTCCCCCTGTGATACCCATAATAGGCCCTGCTGTACGCGGTCCCATAATTGATGATAGTGCAGTTGCTAATATATTAATACCACCTAATTTCACAACAATTTCCATAAATAATCCAACACCAGTGATAAGTAATATAACACTCCAAGGTATATTTTTAATAGACTGGGCTTCATCAGCAACATTTAGAACCATAAGAATTGATCCTATCAAGAAAGAAGCAAGTCCAACATTTATTTTTAATATTAGTACTATAAA
This sequence comes from Alkaliphilus flagellatus, assembly GCF_018919215.1. NCBI lineage: Bacteria > Bacillati > Bacillota > Clostridia > Peptostreptococcales > Natronincolaceae > Alkaliphilus > Alkaliphilus flagellatus. The sequence continues at coordinate 502,866 of NZ_JAHLQK010000001.1, read as the reverse complement.
CAGCATTGCTAAAACACCTATAATTGTAATGACTTGATCCTTGTTGAACTTAGGTAATTCGCTTGCTTTTAAAATATTTTGATTTTTAGGTTTATATCCTTTATAGTAAACATAAATAATCACTGAAAGTATAATAGAAGTAAATGTAGCATTTAATAATAATGGCTTAATCACACCTGTAATTCCCTGTTTTGATGCTAAGTCGGCAATAAGAATACCTTCAGGTGTAATGGCCGTCATTCTACCACCAAAGAGGCCAATTACCCCTATTAATCCTAACATAATAGGTTCGACGCCTATTACAAGCGCTAAAGGTACTGAAAACGCAGGCATGATAGCAAGTGCCGGTACAGCACCAGGTCCCACCGCTGGAATAATAAATCCAACAACAAATACTACTATTGGTATCAACCATGTTCTTTTTCCAACTACGGATACAATTTTCTTAGCTAATAATTCTAAGGTACCATTAACATTAACTATACTAAATAAATATGTTACACCAGCTAACATAATAAAAAGTGAAGAACTAAAACCTGATATAATTTCTTTGTCTGCAATTCCAGCTAGCCTACCAACTATTAGTGATGCTGCTATAGCCAGTATACCTACATTTGTTTTTCTTAAAAATCCAATAACAATTACTACAAATAGTAAAATCAATGATATTAAGCCCATGTTTTCCACAATTCTTAAACCCCCACCTTAGTTTATTTGGTTATATTCGATATCAAAGCTTGAAAAGCCTATTATATTATTCCATTATTTTTTAATTCATCTAATTGTTCTTTGCTTAAGTTCAATATACTTTTATAAACTTCTTCATTATCCTGACCTAATGTAGGTGCTGCGCATTTAATAGTAGGTTTTGTATCAGAAAGTTTTACATGGCATCCATTAACCTTCATATCTCCTATAATTGGATGATGAACATCAACAAACATTTCTCTTACATTTGCTATATGTTCGTCCTCAGTTAATCTCTTCATATCATAGATTGGTGCCGCAGGTACTCCAGCTCCTAATATTGTGTCGACTGCTTCATCTATGGTAAAGTTTATTGACCACTGTTCTATTATTTCCTTTAATTCTACATGATTTTGGTTTCTATCCGCCATAGTAGCAAATCTTTCATCTGTGATTAATTCTGGTTTCTTCATTACCTGACATAAAATCTCATACAGCTTTTGGTTTCCACATCCGATAACAAAGAAACCATCTTTAGCTTGGAATGAGTCATAAGGATAAGCAGCTGCATATCTATTTCCAAGTTTTTCTGGTATTTCACCTGAAGCAAAATATCTTTGTGTTCCTGTTTCTAAACTTGCTACAACTGAATCAACTAATGAAACGTCTACTCTTTGCCCTTTTCCTGTAACATGTCTTCCATTAAGAGCTGCTAATACACCAATTGTAAGTGATAGACCACCTAAAACATCTCCCATTGCATTTCCAACTCTTGTAGGATTCCCTCCTGGCCAACCAGAAATAGCCATAAGACCGCCCATTGCTTGTGCAATAATATCATATCCTGGTCGGTCTGAATAAGGTCCATAACTTCCAAATCCTGATACTGCAGCATAAATAATCTTATCATTCACTTCTGAAAGAACATCATAACCTAAGCCTAACTTATCCATAACTCCTGGCCTATAATTTTCAACTACTACATCAGCGTTTTTAACCATTTCTAAGAATAATTCTTTACCCTCAGGCTTCTTTAGATTTAATGTGATACCTTTTTTATTTCTGTTTACATTGGCGTAATATAAACTTTCACCATTTTTATATGGTCCAAAGTTTCTTGTGTCATCGCCTTTACCTGGTATTTCTATTTTTATTACCTCAGCTCCCATATCCGCCAACATCATTGTGCAAAATGGTCCTGCCAATACTCGAGTCAAATCTAAAATTTTAATTCCTTCTAATGCTCCTCTGTTTTTCATAATTACCTCCTAAAATTTAGCTATTATTTAATTTTTAGCTTTATATTTTTTACTCATTATTTATTAGAGCAAAATTCATGCCAAAATATATTGTATGAATTTTGTTGTTTTTTCAGAAATAATTTTATTTTTAGTATTCTTTTGTTTATTTTTGTATATTTTTGTTTCATTTTGTATTATTTATGGTATGCTTAACCTATACTCTATTCTAAGTAGGTGGGATTATGATAAATATGAATTCAAATAAAAATGATTTTAAAACCAAACTTGATTTAGAAGTATTTAAAACTGTTTTAAATTTTTCTTACAGCGGTATTGTAGTAATTAATAAGGACAAGATTATAGTAAATATCAATAAGTGGGCCGAAGAATTTTTAAATATGCCTATTCCAGAAATGTTATACAAGGAAACAACGGATTTTTTTCCTGATTCTGACTTGGTTAAAGTTTTACAAACTGGGGAAGTACACAAAAACAGACTAGCTATAAGAAATAACAAAAAAATAATTATAAACAGAATTCCTATTTATAGTGATAATGAAATTATAGGAGCAGTAGCATTGTTTCAAGATGTTAATAAAATACAGGAAAATGAAATGGATATCAGAAATAAAATTATAGATACAGGATTTTTTGCTAAATATAATTTTGATGATATTATACACAAGAGCCAAAACATGGCAGACGTAATTAAAATAGCCAAAATCTATGCAAAAACATCATCAGCTATTTTGATAAATGGCGAGAGTGGAACGGGAAAAGAGCTATTTGCACAAAGTATCCATAATTATAGTGATAGAAAAGATTGTCCTTTTGTTGCTTTAAACTGCACCACCTTACCTGAAAGTATTTTAGAATCAGAACTTTTCGGATACTCTGAAGCTTCCTTTACGGGTGCCAAGAAAGGAGGTAAAATGGGTTTATTTCAGCAAGCACATAGAGGTACAATATTTTTAGATGAAATAGGTGAAATACCTTTGTCCGTTCAGGCTAAATTATTAAGGGTTCTTCAGGAAAAGCAAATTAGACCAATAGGAAGCAATAAAATAATACCAGTAGATGTTAGGATTATTTCCGCTACAAATAAAAATCTAATTGAAGAAGTTGAAAAAGGGAATTTTAGATTGGATTTAATGTATCGTTTAAATGTCTTAAACCTTAAAATACCTCCTTTAAGAGAAAGAAAAGAAGATATAATTCTTTTTTCTATTAACTACTTTACAAAAGTCAATCATGCATTATATTCAAAAAACAAAAAAACAATAATGAATATTTTAAATTTACTTTCTAATCATGATTTTCCGGGAAATATAAGGGAACTTGAAAATGTTCTTAGTCGTTTAACACTTTTATTAGAAGCAAATTTATTAAAAGATGATTTAAATATGGTTATTGATCAACTTATTGATAAGTATTCCTCTTCATCAATTCAAAATATTAATAATAATGTAAGTTTAACTCTTGAGAACACAGAAAAACAGGAGATTATTGATTTACTTATACAAATGAAAGGATCTAAAAATGATGTTGCTAAACATATGGGTATAAGTCGCTCTACATTATGGAAAAAGATAAAAAAGTATAATATTAATTAATTTTTTAATAAATACTAAAAGTCCCTAAAATTTTAAATTTTAGGGACTTTTAGTATTTATTATATAAAAAATCATTAATGTGAAATTAAAAGGTAACTATTTTATGGAAATTTCCTTTAATGTAGCATTGGGATTACGCTCTGCTACTCTCTGTATTGACCATTCATTTTGGAATAATAATACTGGTCTTTCTTCATCATCTTCTACAATCAATGTATCAGTTGTTGTCTTAAATGTATCTGGGTCAAAGTCCTTCATTTCTACCCAACGAATATATCTATAAGGTAGTTGCTGCATTTTAATATCTACCCCGTATTCATTTTGAAGACGATATTCTAATACTTCAAACTGAAGTACACCAACTACACCTATTATTAGTTCCTCTGTTCCAATGTATAACTGCCTAAATACTTGAATAGCACCTTCTTCTGCTAGCTGTGTAATACCCTTTAAAAATTGTTTTCTCTTCATAGAATCCTTTGCATATATCTTGGCAAAATGCTCAGAAGCAAACACAGGAATTCCTTCATATTTGGTCTTTGATCCATCTTGACACAAGGTATCTCCGATATTAAATATACCTGGGTCGTGAATACCTATAATATCTCCAGGATAAGCCTTTTCTACTACTACCCTATCTTGAGCTAAAAATTGTTGGGGTTGTGATAATCTTACCTTTTTATTTATTCGCACATGATCAACTTCCATACCCTTTTGGAATTCTCCTGAACAAATACGAATAAAAGCTATACGGTCACGATGGGCTGGATTCATATTAGCTTGAATTTTAAATACAAAGCCCGTAAAGTTTTCAGACTCTGGAGTAATCTCTCCATGATTACTCATTCTACCGGATGGAGAATTTGTCATTTTTAAGAAATATTCTAAAAATGGCTTTACTCCAAAGGTAGTCATCGCACTACCAAAGAACATAGGAGTTAGCTCACCCTTTAGAATTTTGTTTAAATCATAATCATCCCCAGCCATATCAAGCAGCTCAATTTCTTCCATCAATCGATTGTGTAAATCTACACCTAGTAAATCTCTAAAAGCAGGATCTGTTACATCTCCAGCTGTAGATTCTACTACACTTTGACCATGATTCTTTTCATGAAATACTTCTATTTGTTGCTTTTGACGATCGAATACTCCTTTAAAGTCACCATCAGTACCTATTGGCCAGTTCATAGGGTAAGATCTAATACCTAATACCTTTTCAATTTCCTCCATAATCTCAAATGGATCTTTACCTGCACGGTCTAGCTTATTTACAAATGTGAAAATAGGTATACCTCTCATTTTACATACTTGAAATAGCTTTTTTGTCTGTGGCTCTACACCTTTAGCACAGTCAATTACCATTACAGCACTATCCGCTGCCATTAATGTACGATAAGTATCCTCACTAAAGTCTTGGTGACCTGGGGTGTCTAGTATATTAACGCAATAGTTGTTATACTCAAATTGAAGTACACTGGAGGTAACAGAAATACCTCTTTGCTTCTCGATTTCCATCCAATCAGATACTGCATGTTTTTGCGCTCTCCTAGCCTTTACAGAACCAGCCAAACGAATAGCTCCACCATAAAGCAATAGTTTTTCTGTCAAGGTTGTTTTACCCGCATCGGGATGTGAGATAATCGCAAAGGTTCTTCTTCTATTAACTTCATTTAAAAAAGATGAATTTGCATTTGTCATAATTGTTCCTCTTCTCTATCCTCTAAATTTATTATTTATTTCCATTCAATGCTTTTTATAACATATAGGAAATTATTTACGTTTAAAAATTTTAAATCAGCAATAATTTCTGTAGTATATTTCAAAAATTTAACTTTAAAATATTTATTACAGACTTTTTCATTTTAACTTTTTATCTAGATACTGTCAATTATATATGTATCCAAAAAGTTATGAAAGTCGTTCAATAATATCTTATGTAAAAAAATTCGTCTGATGCTATCGCATCGACTCATGACGCACTTAAAATATTACCAACATCCTACTTTTTTAAAAACCTTAAATAGTAAAAAAGTTTATACTTTCTCACACTATAAAAATAACGATGGAGAAATTTCCCCATCGTTATTTTAACACATATTGCTTAAAATATTTAGTTTTTTTAAGAGCAATACCTATTGGTATGAATAATAAAGCGCCTACAAAACCTTGAACTAAATTTGCTGGTATACTAGTTGCTGAAACCACAAAGCTTCCCTTCATAATTCCTCCTGCAATAAAGTAACCAAATACCATCCAACTAGCTCCAAATACTAAAGCACCACTATTTCTAAAGTTAATTATATTATCATTTTCTTGATCTGAAATAGCACCAATACCATATCCCATTAGACCTTTAATAATAAGTGTTGGTAATATCCAATGAGTATACCCAAGAAGTAAATCTGCCATAGCGGATCCTAATCCCCCAGCAATAGCACCTTTCTTTTTACCAAACATAATTGATGCTAGAAAAATCATACTATCGCCCAAATGAATGTACCCTTCCGTAGAAACAACTGGAATTTTAATCAGCATTGTAGATACAGCTACCAAAGCAATTAAAAGACCTAAGATTGTTAAATCTTGTATCTTATTAGATTGTAATTGTCTATTCATCATTAAAATATCCCCCTTATAATATGTAAAGTGTATCGCACTATCATTACACTTTTATTGTACCACGAGACTTTATCTATGTAAAGTATGTATTCTAAGTAGTTTAGTAAAAGTTTGTATCGATACACTTTTCATAAATAGTAGGGCTAAAATAAATTTTAGATATTTGATTAATATACTTTTAATTTTGAGATTAATAAATAACTATGAATTTCTACAATAATTATTGATAAAATCGAAATTCCGATAAAATCTATAATAGGATTAAAAATCCATCCGTTCAATAAACTCAACGGTATACTCAGTAATATTAAAAATGCTACTAATATAATAGTTGGTCCCAGCTTAATAGCTCTTATTTTTTGTTTAAGTGTATACGGATAGATTTGAAACCATGTATCTTCCTTTAGATTAATCCATATGGATGATAAAAAATCCCCAACTATGTAGGCTGTTAATACAATGCTTATTATTGTAAATGTATGGATTTCTACAACACCACTACTAGTTACTAGCCTATCACCAAAAGTAATACCTGCTAAAATAGCAAAGTACATTTGTAATAATAAAGTAAGATTGCCCTTTCCCCTTTGTAGTATTTTAAAATATAGTAATAATAGTGCACCAGTCTGGTGAAAGGGTAATATTTTTCTACCACTAAAAATCGGAATGGTCCTTACCCTAGATGCTTTCTTTTCCTTAGAAGATTCCTTAAGTAGAAATGCAAAATTCTGAACTCTTTTGTTTGTTTCCTCATTAATTAGTCTCTCCCAATCAATTAAAACATCATTTTTAATTAATTGAGATATTATTAGAATAATTATTGAACTGCTAAAATATATTACTATTTTAAGCCTTGATATATAACCTTGAGTTAATATGGGTAAAATCCATGCTATAAGACTAGACACTACAGAATAAAACAGAGTACTATATATTCTTCTTTTCCATCTTCCCTGTTTATTCCATAGAGTAAATTTAAAGTTTAAAATAGCTAGCCTTAATATTGATCCACATACTAAGACAACCAAGTATATATTAATTGTTGCATTAAAGTAAATGCGATAATAAAAATATAAAAGAGTCCATATTAAAGACCATATTAGTACATATATTCCTGCACTTAGTGTATGGGAATACCTAAGAAACCGTCTACCATCTATATTTAAAGGTGATAAAAACACTTGATCTGCCAATTTCAAATATCCAACAAGATTTCCAGATACAAGACTTAATACTAATATCATCTGTGGTATTATAGCCATGTAACCTACAGATAAATATCCCATAATCTCCAATATAATTTCCTTAGAATAAAATCCTAACACCCCAATTATTCCTAACAAATATAACAAGATAACTCCATCTATTTGAAAAGATATAAATTTATAGTATAGCTTTGCTAGATAAGTTATCCGTTTTTTCCATATTAATAAGATTGGATTCATTCGCTATCACTCACCAATCTGTCATATATATCTGCTAGACTTCCATATTCTATTTCCGCATACTTTCTTAGCTCCTCCATAGTACCTGTAGCTTCAATTATGCCGGAATTAATTAATATAAACCTATCACATATTTTTTCAGCTGTATCCAATACATGGGTACACATTAAAACTCCCTTGCCTGCTTCTCTCTTTAGCTTTATTATATCTATAAAGTCCTTAGTTGCCTTCGGATCTAGTCCTACAAAAGGTTCGTCTATAATATATACAGAAGGATCATATAAAAAAGCACACATAATCATAACCTTTTGCTTCATACCCTTTGAAAATGAATTAGGAAAATGATGGAGCTTATCCTTTAACCTAAATATTTTTAATAGCTCCATCATTCTTTTTTCAAAAGTTTCCTTATCTAATCCATGGGACATTGCTGTAAACTCTAAGTGTTCCAAAAGGGTCATCTCATCATATAGTAAAGGGACCTCAGGAACATAGGCAATTCGTTTTTTAAATTCAAGAGGATCTTCCTTAATATTATATTGTAGCATTTTAATTTCTCCATCTATAGGAGGCAAAATCCCCAATATACTTTTTATAATTGTTGTTTTACCAGCACCATTTGGTCCAATTAATCCTAAAATTTCTCCTGGCTTCACCTGGAAGGATACTTGATTTAATATCTTTACTTTATCGTATCCTCCAGATAAGCTTTGTATATCTAGTAAATTCACCCCTTCACCTCCGCTGTTTATTTTAGTTAAACTCTCTATTTGAATATATCTTTGTTGATATTATAGCAGAAACAATTACAAGAATCATAGCGGTAAATAAAGTTATTCCAGCAATAGCAATAGGACCATTACTTGCTATAAAATTCAAACTAGACTCCATAGAGGAACTACCTATATATTTTTGCAAATAATTCTTAGCGAACATTGGACCGAAGAAGAAAATGAAAAATATAATCATATTAAATACTTTTGCTTTTATATATCCAAATTTAAAGTAAACAGGTAGATAAATGGCTGCCAGCATCCAAGCAATTGAAAGAATAGCAACAATGTTTTCTAATTCTATTATTCGAATATAAGTGAAAGACAATTTTAAAACTAACATTCCTGCTAATCCTACTACAATAACAGATAACATAGAAAATAGCATTATAGCTCCATATTTTGAAAGTACAATTTTTTTACGACTAATAGGTAAACTATTTAATATTTTTTCACTTTTATTTTGATCATCGATAGAACATGAATATTGAATAAACATATAGGTTATTCCTATAGCTGCTGCCACATAAGCCGACTGAGCCATATCTGACGAAGATATTGAAAATGCTATAAGCATAAAAAAACTATATCCAAGCAATAATAAAAAATATTTTTTTTGGATTATAAATTCTTTTTTTATTAAATTAATCATTTTTTATTCCCCCTAACGGTATATAACATAATATCTTCTAATGTAGCATTCTCAATTATTATTTCATTCTTTAGCTCTTTTTTTAATAGCACACTGTTTGTTGTTAAAGCCTCAAAACCGTAATTGTGTTCTTTTACTCCTATAAGTTTTTTTCTTGTATCAAAGTTTAAAACTTCTTTTCCGCCTTTCACTATTTTATATTGATTCATTATTTCATCCTTTGGTTCACTAAACAGCATTTTACCATCGTTAATAAAGGTAATATAATCTGCAATCTTATCTAAATCTGTAGTGTTGTGAGTAGAAAATAAAATTCCCTTTTCTTCATCTTGTATAATATCATACAAGATTTCCAAAAGCTCATTCCTTATAATGGGGTCTAACCCTGATGTAGGCTCATCCATTATAATTAAATCTGCCTTATGTGATAGGGCTAAGGCTAGTGAATACTTCATTTTCATCCCCTTAGATAATTCTTTAATTTTCTGTTTTAAAGATAGGTTAAACTCTTTAATATATTTTTGAAAAGTTTTTTCATCCCAATTTTTATAAAAAGGTGCGATAATATTCTTCATGTCTAGAAGACTTAAATCTTCATAAAAATAATTTTCGTCGTATACAAAGCCTATTCTTTCCTTTATCGCAATTTCATCCTTCTTATAATCCTTGCCAAAGATTTTAATTTGCCCTCCATCTTTTTTTATTAGGTTCATTATAAGTTTAATAGTTGTGCTTTTCCCAGCTCCATTAGGACCAATAAACCCCATAATATATCCTTTTTCTAAATTAAAGCTTATGTTATTTAATTGAAATTCCTTATACCTTTTTGATACATCCTTTAACTCTAATAAATAATTCATCCTCTATTCCACCTCACCATAAAGTATTGTAAGCATCTCATTTAATTCTTCAATAGTTAAGCCTAACTGTTTTCCTTCTATAACAGCACTCTGTAGTTTTTCCTCAATTATTTGTAGCTTTTTTTCTCTAAGTAGTTCTTTATCTTGAACTGCTACAAAGGAGCCTTTTCCAGCAACAGTTTCTATAAAACCTTCTCTTTCCAGTTCCTCATAGGCCCGCTTTGTTGTAATTACACTTATTTGTAACTCCTTTGCTAAATTTCTTATAGATGGCAATTGTTCACCTTCCGATAATTCTCCATTTAAAATTAAATTTTTAATCTGATCTGTAATTTGGTCATATATTGGCTGACCTGATCCATTTAGAATAATTATTCTCATTTTTCTTCCTCCGTATATACTGTATATACTATATATATACAGTATATACGCGCCTTTGTCAATATATAACTAAAAAATAATTAAAATAAAAAACTCCACAACTAAAGGTGGAGTTTTTCTTCAATAAAATTTTTAAATTGTTTTACTACCTCATCAGCTTCTCCTTCCTTATAATTCTCTGGAATATCGAAGGTAGGCAGTTGTAAATCTTCTTTCTCTATTAACATAAAAAGTTCTTCCATAAAGATTCCCTTTTTTCCCATAGTGTCGCAGGAAGGACTTTGCCCTATTCCTAAAAGTCCAATAATTTTATAGTCATGCTTTTTATATTCAACTATTTGTTCTACCAATCTTAAAGCTAATTCTTTACATAATTGCCTATATTCAGGTGTATCATACTCCTCTTTAGTCTTTGGAGGACGATCTTCTCCTAAAAATGTAAACTCTGGGCAGGGCATCTGTACTATTGATATATTATAATCTAATAAAATTCTAATAATATCATTAAAAGCACCTTGAGCTCTTTCCCATCCATTAATTACTGCATTCTGATTTAAAACACAATGTGCAGTATAGATTATCAATTTTTCTCTATACATTTCTAGTTTCCTTACCTATTTTAAAATTAGTAGGCAATGATACTATTAAAATAGACACTAATATACAACTTACTATTTTATCTATAAAATTACCTATTACTCTAGTTATGAAAACAGAAGGGAGAAGTCTTTGTCCACTTGCACGTAACCACATAAGTATAGCATCGGTTCCTCCTCCAGTTACTCCGTCAAATAAGAAAGCTGCTATTGGTGCACCTATAGCGGGCGCCGCAATAGCTAAAATAACACCAGTAACAATTGCTGTTTTAATACCAAAGTTCCACTTCTTAGCAATAAGACCAACTATTATCCCAACTACTATACTTACAATAGCAAATGGTATATTTTTAGGAGTAGTTATCATACCTTGAATAATATTAGTTAAACCTCCTGTCATAGCCCCTGCAATAGGTCCTAAGGTTGCTGCTACAAAAATTGTTCCTATTGTGTCTAAGAATATTAATGGAATTTGCAATCCTTGAACAAAAGTACCTAAAACAATGTTAATAACAATACCTAAAGATGCCATTATCATAATTCTAGTTGAACCCAAAGCAGTACTTCTAGTAGCCATTATAATTCCCCCTATTTCTTTAATTTAGTAATCTCAATTTCATTATAGATGGTTTGTCCATTTCAATAAAATTGAAAATTTCTATAGGGGAAGTGGCATTAATAGGAATAAATTATTAATATACTCCTAATCTCTTATTGTTTTATCCACAATTTTCTTAATATTATATTAAATTCACTCTTTTAAAGGCTTAATCAATCCACAACATTCATAGGTCATGTGTGGATATTCCACTACAGGAACTCCTCTGTCTTTTGCTAGTAATAAAATATGCTTTAGATTATCACTTTCATAATCACGAACTAATACTTTCCAAGGCACTCTACGCAGAAGTACCCTTGTAGTTTCTCCTATACCTGGTTTAATTAAATTAATATCTTCTATTCCAAATACCGTTTGTATTATTTCAATATCTTTTAATCCTTTCCAAGTAACTTCATGTGGAAGTTCTTTATGAAGATTTATCTCAGCTTCTATTTCATCTTGAATCAAAGAAAATTCTTCTGTAATTCTATCTATAAATAAGTTAGATACATCATCATCCTTCATTTCCTCGTAAAACTTAGCACCATGAAAATCATTGGGTCCTATTAAATCTTCACGGTGTACCGTACGGCTAACTAAACCTGAAACTGTAGAATTAAGGCAAGCACTTGGAATAAGAAAATCTTCTCTAGTACCAAAGGTTGTTGTACAATATGCAGGGTCAGCTAATACTGCTAAATCAGAATTTAAATCCACTCCTAAACTTTCTTTTATCTGTTTACAAGCTTCAATTAATACTCTAGTAATAGCACCTTTACCTGTCCATCCATCTATAAACTGCACTTCTTTTTCTGGATGCTGCTTTAAAATATAAGCAATCGCATTCTCATCTATTCCCTTACCCCTAATTATAGAAACACTGTAATGTGGCAATTTAATACCGTAATTATTTTCTAAGTATCTTTTAATCAATATTCCAATAGGTGTTCCTGCCCTTGCTAAAGAAACTAAAACAATATCCTTCCCTCTATTACTTATAATTTTTTCAGAAACTACAGCTACAGCCAATGCAACCTTTCTAGCTGATTCCTCCAAGGATTTATGAAATAAATTTATATAATTCTCAGTTGGTTTATATTCAACAGGTAGCATTTCAGAATAATGGACCCCAGACTGTATAGCTTCTTCTTTATCTTCTGTATCTGTTTCTATTATAGAATCACTAATGTTTTTTAAAAGAAAAACTACATCCTCCTTACTGTAACTTCCAGTAAAAGGCTTGTTCTCTGCCGCCAAACAATACACAATAAAAATTTTAGGAATACCTAATATCTTTAATGTACCTACTATAGAGTCTAATCTATTAGGAGAAACTTCTCTTTCTAAAATTAAAAATAGCTCATCATACCCTTCATATGGAATATTATATAAGTAATTTATAACACCTGATCCCCCCGGACTTTCAAAAGAGAATCCATTTTTAGCACCATACTCAGCTTTATTTAATGGATAAATAGGACTTCTAGTAGTAGAGTGATATTTTACCCCTTGCCCCATATGGGCTGCTATCATCATTGGAATATACATAAATTCCTCTGTTCCTAAGCATAGTGTTTTATCACCTGTTCTTTTTGACTTAAGTAATTCTCCTATTTTAGCTATTTTGTTACTAATATGGTTTTGTTCACTGCATGATATACCAAATCGCCCTGTTTCTTTTAAATATGGAGTTATATGCTCATTTCCTTCTCCATCAAGATAAGTATAACTGAGTGGTTTATCAAAATAATCATCTAACATTAAGTATTCTATACTAACATCAGATTCTTCTACACATATTGCTACTTCTTCGTTTTGTTTTATACAATTTATATTTGAACTTCCTTCTATTTCAATATTACCTGACACTAGAGAAATAACTTTAATAGAGATTCCCATATCCCTCTCTATTTCATTAAATTTATTAATATCATCATCGCTTCGCCAATCCAAAATGGATAATACAACATAAGTTTTGCGAGGATATTTGCTTTGCAGAGCCTTAATAATATTTAAAATTGTTTTTCCCGTAGTAAGCTCATCATCTATTAATACAATTGGTGCATCTGACTTTAAAACTTCTTCACTTAAACCATAACAATTGTGATCCTTAGCATGGGAATGCTCTTCTTCAAAGGCTATATTGAAATCATTGTTTAAAACTATATCTCTTGTAGTATGGGTATAAAATCCTTCACCTTTAAAATAGCTAAATATCCCTTGGGCTATTCCTGTAGCAGTTTCAGCAAATCCAATAAAAATATTAGGCTCTGGCAATACATATGGAGTTTGAATTGCTTTTTTGTAAATATCTTCACAATTATTCTGATCAATAAAACCACTAACGAGTTCTTTAATCCTAGTCTCATCTTTTATATTGTAAACTTCATCCATATATTTAGTAGCCAGTATAAGATTTGCTAATAATCCACTGTAAGGATTAATAGGAATATGCTTTCCTAAAACTTTACTTACAAATAAAAAGCTGCGTTTGGGATTTTTCCGTGCAGCCATAGTAAATAAAGTATTGAGTGGAATATTGTAGTGGTTATCTTTTACTCTAATAATCATATTCAATGCGTCAATGATATTATATTCATACTTATTACTTTCTTGCCAATAGGTCTTTGTAACATTTGTTTTCATTGTACACCCCATAAATATATGATTTTTTGATTATCTTTTTGGCCCAATTTAAGTGAGGCTTAACTTCATTCATTTTGTTTTTATATATGCTACTAACTACACCGTTATTTTCATTTTCATTATATATAATTGCATAGGCATCCATATATTCTTCGTAAGTAACTACTTGAAGTGATTGGATAGGAATTATTTGGCTAGGATGTATTACGGTTTTTCCAAATAATCCGTTTTCTTTATCCAGCTTTCCTTCCTTAATTAATCCTGCTATAGGCTCTTGCAAATAGTAGTTTTCATCACCTGTGTTTTTAGTAAAATACTCCCATACTGGTCCTGATATTGCATAATTATCTTCATATCTTCCAAATATATTAATAATACTACTTAAGCAATCTCTAATAACAGAAATATCATATATCGCATTATTAATATTTCTTCTTATACCAAACAAACTTGAAAAATCAGTTGCTCCAATACGAATATTTAATATTAAGTGTTTATATTTATCGAATAACTCTTTCAAATTTTTAAGATACTCCAATCTATTGTCTAAATATAAAATATCCTTAGTTTCAAGTACAGGCATAACATATAATGAAGTATTCCATTTGCTATTTAGATTTTCTATCTCCTTAAAATAATCTTCTCCGTTAATATAAGAAAACTTAGGAATAACAAAACCAGCTAATAGATTTATTTTTTCTCCTAAAGCCATGGAAATAGACTTAATTTGCTCTAGGTTTCTAATTCTTATAAAAATAAGTGGTACTTCTTCCTCTAATATATTTCCTTCTTTCAATGCATCATCTATTTTTTTTAATTGGATAATTACATTTTTTAATCCATTTTCAACAGTACTATCTCCTACAGAATCTTCAAGGCAAATAATTACAGACATTATACCCTTTATCTTTTTTTCTATAATATCTGTCCCTATCCTATCTCTTATACCTGGCATATATAGTGTTGCTCCGAGGGCATAGGATAATATATCCTTGTCTTCATTTTTTGTAAAATTTTGTGGTTCTTTATAAAAAAGGTCTTTTATTTCTTGCTCTGATAGATAATTAAAATATTTCAACCCATAGCCCTTCTTTCATTCGTAATATAATTCTTATAAGGTATACAGCTTAAATCTATATGACTATTTTATATGAAAAGTGAAAATAATAACAGAGTATATTTTCGCAAAGTTTTCAACAAAAAACAGCAAAATATGGCTTTTTTATTGTATTGTAAAGTATACTTTTTCAATACAATAAAAAAGCCAGTAGGAATATCAAACTCCCCCTACCGACTTATTTTGTTAACCTACCTGTAATCCATAGTTGGCACAAAGTGCAGCTAGTCCACCTTGAAATCCGCTTCCAACAGCACTAAACTTCCATTCACCACCATGACGATATATCTCACATACTACTATAGCTGTTTCTATAGAGAACTCCTCTGCTAAATCATACCTCAATACTTCTTCATTAGTCTCTTCGTTTACTAATCGAACGAAAGCATTAGAGACTTGTCCAAAGTTTTGAGCTCTCTGCAATGCATCATGTATAGTAACTGTAATTGCAATCTTATGTACATGTTCTGGAACCTTGTCGAAAACTATCACTAGTTGTTCGTCATCTCCTTCTCCTTCACCTGTCCTATTATCTCCAGTATGGATAACTGACCCATTAGCTCCTTGCAGGTTGTTATAGAAAACAAAATCCTTTTCATTAACTACTTTGTCGTCAGCTCCTACTAAAAAGGCAGAAGCATCTAAATCAAAATCATATCCTCCAGAATATTTGTTTGTATCCCATCCTAATCCTATAATAGCCTTTTTAAGTCCAGGATTAGTTTTAGTTAAGTCTATTCTTTGACCCTTAGATAAATTAATTGTCATATAGTACTTCTCCTTTCTACTAAATGATTTTATTTAGTTTAGAACTTTTTAATAATTTCTCCCAAGGAAGTATCTTGGGTCCCCTCTCCAATAGCTCCGAATTTCCACTCACTGCCGTGTCTATATATTTCTCCAACCATTAGTGCCGTTTTTCCACCGTAGTTCTCTGTTAGGTTATACCTAATTAGCTCTTGTTTGTTACTCATATTAACTATACGAATAAAAGCATTTTCTATCATTCCAAAATCTTGTTTTCGTCTAATACAATCATAAATATTTACAACAAATAGAAGCTTATGTATATTTGCAGGTATTTGGCCAAGAACCGCGATAATTTCCTCGTCGTCTCCATCTCCGTCTCCAGTTAAATTATCTCCAGTATGCCATACACTTCCACAGCTGCTTCTTAAATTACCAAAATAGATTAGATTTTTATTTGATACCAATTTATTATTTTCATCTAGCATTAATACAGAAGCGTCACAATCTATTTCAGGAGCCTTGCCACCACCTAAAAGTCCACCAAAAAGTCCACCTTTTTTTTGCTCAACTGGGTCCCAGCCTAGTCCTATCATTATTTGAGATAATCCAGCATTTCCCTTTGTCAAATCTACTCTTTGTCCCTTTTGTAAACTAATTGTCATATTACTTCCTCCTCTCGAGTTATTTATTATAAATTAAATATTGAAATTATTTATATATTATTTACCTGATGTTGGTATAAATTGTCTAATCCATGCACCAAAACCTCTAGGATTTCTAGTTTGAATTAGCACTGTTCCAGGACCTCTAAATCTACATACTAAGCTTTCACCAGATGTCCAGCTGGATATCCATCCTGAAGAAGCCTTCTCTATATTATATTGCATATAGTCTGGCCAAGCTACTAAGTGACTATTATCTATTACTACCTCTTCTCCTGCTTCTAAGTTAATCGGATGTATAGCCCCATAGGAGTTAATAAAAACCGTACCTGTACCACGTACCTTTAGTATGAAGAAACCTTCCCCAGAAAAAAGTCCTCTTGTTAGGTTCTGCATTTGAGTATCAACAGATATAGAGTCTGAAGCTGCTAAAAATCCATCCTTTTGCACACATAGGCCGTAGCTTCCATCTAGCTCTACATCTACAACTCCACCAGGAACAGAAGGTGCAAGTAGTGCTTCACCAGGTCCTCTATTTGCCGCAAGAGTTTGAAAGAAAAACTTTTCTCCCGCAAGCATTCTACCTAAACCTTTAAAAAGCCCACCCTCTAGCTTTCCATCTAAATCAATTGTACTTGACATAGACACCATAGCATCGGATTCTGCTTTTATTCTTTCTCCCTTTTGCAAATTTATCTTTACAATTGGAAAAGCGTTTCCATACAAGATTTCATATTTCATTTAATTTTCCCACCTTATTTTTAACTAGTATTATCCTACGTTTACTCCAAAATTCCTACAAAGGGCAAAGAGACCACCTTGGAAACCACTTCCGATAGCATTAAACTTCCATTCTCCTTGATGTCTATATAGTTCGCCTACAACTAAAGCAGTTTCGATGCTAAAGTCTTCCCCTAAATCGTATCTAATTAATTCTTCTCCAGTTTCTTCTTTGAATACACGTATAAAAGCATTGGATACTTGTCCAAAGTTTTGGGCACGTTCTTCTCCATCATGGATAGTTACAGTAAATGCAATACGCTCTATACTGGCAGGAACCTTAGATAATTCTATTTGTATTTGCTCATCATCTCCATCACCTTCACCAGTAAGGTTATCTCCTAAATGAGTAATAGATCCAGACTTATCCTTTAAATTATTATAAAAAATAAAATCATGATCTCCACTCACTTTACCATCACTTCCTAAAAGAAATGCTGCAGCATCTAGATCAAAAGCATTGCCTCCATCATACTTATTTGTATCCCATCCAAGACCTACTACAACCTTAGATAACCCTGGATTTCCCTTAGTCAAATCTACCTTTTCACCTTTTTTTAAACTAATAGCCATTATTATCCCTACTTTCTTCATTTTTTATTATTTAAAAATAATTATTCGTAATCTTTAATATTTACTATTTAAAACTTAAAATATTTAATATTAAATTTAATTTTATTAATTTTAGTCAAATTTGTCAAGTAAGGTATTATTATCTTTTACTTTCTAATTGATGTTGAAGCTCTAACAGTTTTTGTCTACTTGCATCACGATTTTGTCTATTTTCTTCTTCTATTTGTTTAGTTTCTTCAATACCTCTTACTATAGTTTCAAAGGTTTTTTCAAGAGTTTCAATTTTAATACTAGACCCTGATGTTAATCTTGCAATATCTACAGACTGACTAGCTATATTTTGAGCATTTCTCATTAGCATTTCATTTGTTTTATCGTCTAAAGCTTTCATTGCATCTGCTTGTATTTTTTGTCTTTTTATAGCAATCGCCTGTATAAGTCCTGACTTAAACACAGGAATCGTTACTACAAATGCACTTCCAATTTTACGTAGCAGATTATAGTTACCTCTTTGAATTAGCTTAATTTGAGGTGCTGTTTGTAATGCAACCATTTTAGCCATTTCTAAGTCATATATTCTTTGCTCTACCATTTCAAGTGCCTGTAGTCCATTTTGTAGATTAATTGCTTCCATTTGATCTCCAGAAGCTGCTTTTTGCTCTAGTTGTGGTATAACTTGAGTTCTCATATTATCAGTTATTATATATCCTGCTTGAATATATTTTTCAAGATTTTCATAGTACTCTAAATTTTTTCCAAACATTTCTTCAAGCATATTATTTGTTTTCGTTATTTCATTTTCATATTGCTTAATTTCTACATAAATTTTTGAAATTTCTTTGTCCATTGTCTGATACTTTTCAAGCAATTTGTTAATATCATCTTTAACTTTGTTAAATATTTTTTCAAAAAGTCCTGGTTTTTTATCTTCAAAATCTTTTTTATCAAACTTACCCATTATAGAATTTAATTGCTGTAACATTTTTCCACTATCTTCTACAGAGGAGTTACTAATAGAAGATAAAATACGATCACTAAATTTTGAAATTTCAACAGCAGTGTCTTGTCCAAAAGACATAATAGCTTGAGCATTTCTTATATCCAATTGAGTTGCTAATTTTTGTACCTCTGGCGAAGCTTTTACTTTTACAGCTACTTCATTAACTTTTTTTTCTAAATCAACTTCCTGCATCTCAAAGTTTCCATTAATTTCGTTCATTATAATTCCCCCTATGCTTTAAATATTTAAACTTAACTATTGAAAAAACCAAAAGAAGCCTTTTTTCAATGTACTTTTCTTTTCTTCCTGTTTGTTTCTTTGAGGTCTTAAATCAAATTTAAAGTCCTCTAGTTTATGAATATCATAATAATACTTATCTATACCATTCTCAATATTATTGTAACCAGTTGGGGTTAATATTACTATATCGAATCCAACAAGATGAAGAAAAGCAATTATTATTATATCCTCATCACTAAATATACTTTCATTACCATCAAAAATAACTAATTTAGGTATCTGGAGTGGGTAATCAAATTTTTGTAGTAAATCTAAATATATTTTGTCTAACCCTAAAATAGTATATAAAGCTTTAGTTTTAAAATCATTAGTAATTTGAAATGTAAATAAATCTGTTGTAACCACTAATTCATCTATTTTATCTAAAATTAAATTTTGCACTGAAGTTCTAAGATAGCCAAAGCGATATTCACGGATACTCTTTACCTTTTCTTTATTAAGACTACCATCTAGATTAAATACACCCTGAGTTACCGCAAATCCCCTTGGTCTATTAAAAGGTATTTTTTCAATTAAAATTGTTGTATCTTCTTTAGCCATTAATTTTTCAAAGTTATCCCAATACTCATTTAAATCTATAGTTGTTCCGCTAATCTTTGCAAATATATTCGGTATATATACCCTACCATCCTCTACTTTAAAACCTTCTCTAAATCTTGCTTCTTCTTTCCATAGTATAAATAGCTCTTCATGAGTTGTTCTAAGAGGGCGGGATACAACTTCATAATCTTCAAACTGCCAAGGCCTATAAACTCCACTGTCTTCTGTATGAAGAACTTGATCTATTTCCCTAGAAGCTCTATATGCCACTGTCTCTCTACGTAGTGCCCTAGGTGCATTAGGAAAAGGCCTTAAAGATTCTCTATGTGGGTATTCCACCAAATTTGAATATACATCTATGCCTTCAATCTCATTAAATCTACTTCCATCATTGGTGTGAAAATACAATACATCGAATCCAAGTAATGAAAGAAATATTAAAAAATATACTTCATCTCTTTGGATATCTCCATAAAATAGAACCTTCGGATTAGTATTTCCATATTCATAAGCCTTTAAAAGCTTAATAGCATATTTTTGAGTCCAATATAAAAACTTAATATAGAAGTTTTTAACTATATTCATATTCGATTGATTTCTCATAAATATATCTAATAGTATAGTAAGTTTATCTTTAATTAATTGATCTTTAACTAAATTAATTGATGAAATAACATCTCTTTTTAAAGTAGATTCTACAATAATTTTAGCGCTAGATAATCCAGTTTTTTCTGCATTACTCCAATAATGATTAGTCTTTTGAATAAATCCACTATCAATAAACTTATCAAGACCTCTATCTATTTTTAAGTAAATATCCCCTAATTCTTTTAATTTACTATGAAGCTCAAGTAGCTTTTGTTCATAGGTATTTTTATCTTCAATTCCAATTATTCTATAGAAAAAAATAGGAGTGACCATAAGTCGTTGGTTAAAAGCAAAACCCCTTCTTTCCTTTGGAAGTATAAAAATATCCTCGTATACATTATCAGTTTTTCCACTAATTGTATTTATAGCAAGTTGAGCAAATTGTACTTGTTCCATAAGCCCAATTTTCTCCTCCAGTCATTTAACATATTATTATAATTTTTCCTATACTTATAAAGTATACAAATTATTTAATTATAATTGTATCATAATTTTAATTTCTACGTTTACAAAAGGATTCCTTTATTTTAATTTTATAATCATTTATTTTTACATATATTACAATTTGATTACATTTTTAAAAAATAGTAGTATTTTTTACCATAAATGTATATACTACATATGTAGCATTAATCATTCAAAATTATGAAAGGAGGTCGTGTCATGAAAAAGCGACAAATAATAGGTTTAGGCATTAACTATTTACAATTTAATAAAATGTACACACGACCTGTCTTTAACGTAAAAGACTAACATATCTTTATGCCTATATATTAAAGATCTTTTTATAATGTTAGTTAAAACTATAAAGCAAATCTTCATGCCATAGGTTGTGTGTATAACATACCTATGGCTTTTATAATCTACATAAAAATTAAAGGATAGTTTCTTTATTACTTCGTGCCCTTAATTATTTATGTCCAAAAGCAATTTCTTCTAATAAGCCATAGGTAGAATTACCTATGGCTTATTATTTTGTTTTATTAAAAATCACATTGCATTCTATATATACATATAGATAGAAATTGGGAAGGGAGGAAATTTTAATGAAGGTGATTTTAACTTTATAGTAGCACTAATCAATTTAAATTTATTAAGAAATGGAGAGATGTAATATGATTCATTTAAATGAAAAAATTTATTCAGATATTTATCGTTTGGAAAAACAACAATATAATTTAGGAGGTAGAGTTTTTATGTCGTTACTGAGTTTATCCTTAAAGCTTAGCTATTTTAATATAAATATTAGCATTAATAGAGATGAAGCTAAAAGAAAAGAGAAAGCTGCTAATGCACTTAAGCATGAGCTATTAGTTCAAGAAGCTATTGAAAGAAGAGCTAAAGCACAAGCAGACTATCATTATATAAATAATTTTATACAATAATTTGATTTAGAAACCCCAGTAGGTAGGTAAATTGCCTATCTACTGGGATTCTTTTATTTTTGTTTATATTTTTTTAGTTTTAATGATAAACTGCCTTCCACATATCTTGTTTCTTCATAACTATTAAATATAATTTTTATAGATTTTATTTCATCATCTAGCTTATCTTTCAACTCTAACTTTTCTGTTGCATTATCGTTAATATTATAATTTTCATAATATGTAGAACTTTTTTCATAACTACGACTTACACTATATCCTTCTTTAGGGTAAGATTCTTCAAATTTCTTAGATAAGTTGCTTAAAAGAATATCGTAGCTTGATTCATAAACGCTATTTTCATTCTCTGGAAATAAAAATTTTGTAGCAACACTGCTTTTCTTGTATTCTTGTCCATTTATAAATATTCTAAAATTTAATATTTCAAAATATCTTTCTCCTAAATTATCCATTGAAATTCTAATAAGATTTTTATCTCCTTGAACATTATTAACTCTGATATTACTATCTAAATATTCAAAGCTTTGAGGAAAAGACTTTTCTACATCCACATCCATTGTACTAGTTTTACTAATGATAGCATCATATCCATCTACTGTTATTTTAATTTTATCTGGCATTTCAAAATACATAGAATCAAATGAAACTATACCTTCTACTGCCCCCATATTACTCCAATAGGAACTATCTCCTCCATATGATTTGCTTTCATAATTTTTCCCATTAGCCTCGATTTTAATATTAAACAATCTTTCTAAAGCATACTCTGAATTTTGTCTCCTATTAAAACGATAGGTTAGCGTAGTTATAGTAGGGGAAATTTCAAGTTGTTCAAATATAATTTTATTTCCGTCTAAATCCATTTGTTCATTCAAATTAAAAACATGCGCCTCAGTCACTTTAACTGGTATCTTAAAATTCCAATATCCTTCAATTGCGTTTTCAGGTATTTCTTTAGAATAATAATGATATCCTGGTAGTATACCTTTGTATTCTGGATGGATAGGCTCTAGCGCTTTTATGGTTAACTCTATTTCCCCTTCATTTGAAGCTAAGGGACTTAAAGATACTACAGTACGTGTTTTATTTTCATCTGGAGTATAAAGTAAATATGATCCACGTATGCTATCACCTCCTATTAGAGAACTAAATTTAAAATTCCCTTCATAATCTATTGTTTCCTTTGACAGAATAGGTACATATTTACCATCGCCATTTAGATTTTCTACCTCCAATAGAAGTACCATATTAATATCATCTGCCACAACACTTTCAACTTTTACTTTTATATTTTTATCTTCAGAAATTAGATTAACCTGCTCTCCATAACCTTTTGAAATAAGTTCCTCTATGGACTGACTCTCTTTTAAACTCTTTCCTTGCCACGTTTCTAAAATTGTTCTTATATTTTCGTTGGCAAAGGCGGTTGTTATTAATAATGTTACAAGAATTGATACTAGAGCTATATATCCTATTTTTATCCTTGGCTTCTTATATAATTTCTTCGCGTTTGTCACTTCTTTTTTAACATTTTCCATTAAATTATGGGGTGCTTTTATATCTTTCTTTGTTTCTTTAATGTAACTTATAGTTTCCCTTAACTCCTTTAACTCTTCTTCACAGCTAGTACAATGCTTAATATGATTCTCTATAGCTAAATGATCTTTTTCATCTAATATACCATCTATATAATCTATTAATTTTTCCTTTATTTCTTTACACAGCATATTATTCCACCTCCTCTATATTGCTCCTTAACTGCTTTAAACCTCTATATACTCGAGATTTTACTGTTCCAATTGGAATATCTAAAATCTGGGATATTTCTTCCTGAGAATAACCACTAATATATTTTAAAACCAATACCTCTCTATGGATATCCTCCAATCTATCTAATCCCTCTTTTAACTCTAGATAACTATTTTGCCCCTGTTGTATTTCACTTTTATCTAAGTTTTCTATTATGCTAACTTTTTCTCTATTTCTTAATATTCTTTTACATTCATTTATGAATATTGAAGTTACCCATGTTTCAAAAAATCTCTCTTCCCTTAATTGACTAATGTTTTGGTAAACCTTCATAATAGTATTTTGGAACACATCTTCTACATCATAATGATTGTATAAGTAAGCCCATCCTATTTTATAGTATTTGTCCTTCCTAATATTAAACCAATTATATAAAGGCTCTAAATTATTTCTTGCTATTTCTTTTTTTAGTTGTTTACATGAATCATTTATATTTTTACTATTAAAAGAAATAACAGAAGATATTCTGGCCAGTTTATCTTCACTCAATATTTTCCACCCCTTTCATCCAATTAGAGTCAGCAAATATAGAAAAAGTTCCATAGAAATATATATTTATTAAATACCTTCAAGGTAGAACAAAAAACACCTCCTTTCTTGTTGCAATATCTATCATAACTTTATGCGTAAATTTTCATATAGAAAGATCGTAAACAGCAAAAGAGCAATCATTTCTGATTGCTCTTAGGGAGGGAATCGAGTTGAACAACTCCCAGAAGTTTTCGTAGGTTTCCTCATTGAGCGTACGTCCACCACGGCAAACAAAGCCATCGATTGGTGTACCTGCGCCATCGTTACTTCCACCAAGTATATTCATTTCCTCTAAAATATGGATGTTCTTGCCCGGGAAATTACAATTTCTAACAAGATAAGCCGCACCTGCAAGAGATGCAAGACCATAACGTACAAATGTACATCATGCCGCCTTCACTTAACTAAAAGGCTTCCCCGATAGAGGGCATATTAAAAATAAATATTTTTGTAATAATCATTTAATTATTCATTAATTGAATAATAGCAACGCTTAGGAGAAGTAATCTTTTCTTCCTTCTTTAACTCTTTAATAGCTTTATCAACTTCTTTTTTATCAATACCTGCTTTTTCTGCAATTTCTCCAGCCTTTAAAGGTTCTGCTGCTTCCTTAAGTGTTTTTATTACTACTTCCGTAATATTCATATAAATAATCCCCCTGTATTTTTCTTTAGTTTAGTAATGCAATCTATATATACCACATTCTGTACAAAACAAACATTATTTATAAGCAATTTTCAAAATTTCTAATATATCTTCTCTCTCTAACTTTTTAAGAGTACCAAGTGGAGCTTGCATAGCTGCATTATCAGCAATTTCATCTAATTCTTCAGGCTTTACACCTATTTCTTTTAATGTAACAGGGGCATTTAGACTTTTAAAAAATATTTTTAACTCCTCTATAGCCTTTAGGGCTTTTTCTTCCTTCGTACCCTCTGTTATATTAAATATTTGCTCAGCGAATCGTTCAAACATATCTATGTTTTCTTTATATACGTATTTCATCCAAGCAGGGAAAACAATTGCAAGTCCAGCTCCATGTGAAACTCCATATAGAACACTTAAGCTATGCTCTATATTGTGAGAAGCCCAATCTCCACCACTTCTTCCAACACCATTACTTCCATTTAACCCAAGTGTAGCACACCAAGCCAATTGGGCTCTAGATTGATAATTTGTCGGATCTTCTAATAGTACCTTTACATGCTTCATAGTTGTGCGAATAATGCCTTCAGAGTATTCCATTAAAACATCTACATCTTCTGTACCATCAAAATATAGTTCAAAAACATGAGCCATAGTATCAATTGCTGTATTGGCAGTTTGATTAGGAGGTAGTGTAGCCTGAACTTTAGGATCTATAATACTTACCTTAGGATACATAACAGGTGATCCACAGCTCCATTTTTTATCTTCATCCTCATTTGTAATTACAGAACCCATATTCATTTCTGATGCAGTAGCTGATATAGTTAATACGCCAAAAATAGGCATTGCAGACTTAGGCTTTAACTTTCTCTCATAGAAATCCCATACGTTTCCTTCATAGTGGCATCCAATAGATACGGCTTTCGTAGTGTCATATACACTTCCTCCACCTATCGCTAGTAAACCTTCTACTTTTTCTTCCTTCGCCTTATTTATAGCTTCTTGGACCTTGCTTAAAACTGGATTAGGCTGTACTCCAGATACTTCTACATAATCCACATCATGTTCTTTAAGAGATTTAGTAACCTCTTCATAAACACCATTCTTAAGTATTGATCCACCACCATAAATAATAAGCACCTTATTTACACCATGGTTTTTTATTTCTTTTCCTATTTGATTAATAGTACCTTCCCCAAATATAATTTTTGTTGGGTTTTGATAAACAAAGTTTTTCATTAGAATACCTCCTCATATTAATAATTTACATTTAAATAATATGCCAGCAACTCTAAATTATATTTATATATTCTAAAGACTACAAAGTAATTCTATAATAAAGAAACAAATTCCTCTAAGCCTTCCAATATTCTAGAAGGTTTATTTTCATAAAATATATCTACTTTATGAAGTCCCCTAGTGATAGCTATGTAAAGAAGCTTAATATCTATCGGATTAAGATTATACTTTTCTTCATTTACATTCCACAATATAACCCCGTCAAACTCTAGCCCCTTAGATAAATAGCTAGGTATTAGTAATACACCTTCTTTAAAGTCTGTTGTTTTATCTGTAAGCAAGTATACTTCAGGCAGCTTACCTTTTATCTTTTCATATACCCCTTCAGTAGATTTTAAATCCTTACAAATAATCGCTATAGAAGAATGGCTTTCATTTTTTAACATTTCAACTTTTTTAACGACTTTATCAACCATCTCTTCCTCATTTATACATCTCGATAAACCCGGCTTATCTCCGTGTCTAAATATAGGTTCAGCTAAAATCTTTTCTAGATTATCGCACTTTTTAATAATTTCATTAGCTAGATTTACAATTTCTACGGTAGATCTATAGCTAGTTGTTAAAATATGATAATCATAACTTCTTTCTTGAAATACTTTTTTCATTACATTAGACCAGCTGTTAATGCCTTTATAGGAATAAATACCTTGGGATAAATCCCCTACGAAGGTGAATGAATCATTTAAAGATATTTCCCTCAATATACTGATTTTAAACTCATCAAAATCTTGAGCCTCATCAACAACTATATGTGTATATTTATTCTTATTCTCTAATCCAAATAATTTAATATGAATGTATGCAAGAGGTGCTAAATCTTCATTGCTATATATTTTATTATTTAGCTCACTTTTGCATTTGTTAACTATTTCATTAAAAAGCTCTGGTGTCATTCTTGTTTTAAAGGCTAGGCTAAGCTCTTCATCCTCAAAAACAGAAATATAAAAGTTGAAAATATCCAGCTTCTCTATTTTATTAATATATCCATTGACTGATGAAGAAATATTTTTTTTAATTTGTTTTACTTTCTCGTCCCTTTCTTCATACAACTGTATAATTTGTGGTCTAATTAAATCTATATCTCCTACTCCATTTTTTAGATCATCTATTTTCTTCTTATAGATCGAATCAATTTTCTCCTCTATACTGTGAATTTCATTCTTTAATCTTATCTTTAAATACTCCTTTAGCTTAGCTATTCTTTCGTTAAAAGATAGGTGTAAATTACTAGTCATAAATATTTCTTGCAGCTTTTCATATTCAAGTACAGAAACTTCCTCCATACTTAAATCCTCTTTAGGAAGCAAGTTTTTTCCTAACATTTTCAAATTATTATCAATTACCTTTTTTAATAAAATAGAGCCCTTCATTTTAGCTAAATTAGCAACTACTCTTCTCTCTTCATTTTGCGAATCCATTAAAATATTTAATTGATCAATACTTTGGGTTATTTTAATTTTCTTTTTTATAAGTTTTAATGCCCAATCTTCAAAGGTTGTTTGAACAACTTCATCTACTCCTAGGTCTGGTAATATTTCTGATATATAATTTAAAAATAATCTATTAGGTGCAATAACCATATAGTTAGCATCCGCTATATTTCTTCTATTGTTATACATTAGATATGCCATTCTATGTAGAGCTATAGTTGTTTTGCCACTTCCTGCAACCCCCTGAACAACAAGTGGTCTAATCATATCACTTCTAATTACTTTATTTTGTTGATCTTGTATTGTAGCAACAATTTCCTTTAGACGCCCTTGATTAGATTTATTAAGGGCTTCTATTAGGAACTCTCCTTTCCCCTTCAAACTATCTTCTATTCTATCCTCTGATCTCTTTTCATCAAAAATTTCCCTTAATTGTCCGTCTCTAATTTCATATCTTCTCTTTAAATACATTTTTCCATTTATTTCACCATAAGGAGCTCTATAGGACACATCTTCACTATGTCCGCTATAATATATATCTGATATAGGGGCACGCCAATCAACAACTACAGGTACTTCTTTTTGTCTATCATGCAGCCCATGCTTTCCTATATATATTTTTTCTATTTCATTTCTTCGCTCTTCTTGAAAATCAATCCGTCCAAAGTATGGTGTACTCTGTGCTACAGTTAGCTTTTTTATATCCTTTGTAGCAAATTGCTGTAACTGTTGTTTTGCAATTAATCGCTCATCCGCCATATGGGTAACTGTTTTTCTAATGTCAGTTATCTCCTTGTTTAACATAGCTTCGTAGTTCTCTAAATACTCCTTTTCCTCTTCTACCCACTTTAATGTTTTTTTAAGACTTCCCTTTTCCTCGACATAACTTAGATGGGCCTTTGCCTCCATAGAATCCCTCCGCTCCAATATTTTAATTATATTCATAGTCTTTTCTCTATTAGTGTATTCCAATTGTAATGTAAACCAGGTTTTTATACAAACCATAAATATGTTATTGTAATGTCTGCTATTGTTATTTAATTTACCTTACATATTTTTTCTTCTATTTTTAACTTTTTTCTTGCCAAGTTCATGTTTTTTTGATACACTAATGGTGCTGATATTACCTTTTTCCAGATATTATTAAAGGATAGTTTTCCACAGGAAAACTATCCTTATTTTATTTATACATAATATTTGTATCTAACATAAACCTAATCCAAGGCTCTTTTTTCTCAGGCAAACTAGTAAATGTCATCTTTTCCTTTGAAGTAGGATGCTCACAAGTAATTTGATGTGACCAAAGCGCAATTTGCTGCCCTACATTGTTTACTTTAGGTCCATATCGCTGATCTCCATATAAAGGATGTCCAATTGTAGAAAACTGAACACGGATTTGATGAGGTCTTCCTGTATGTAAATTAATTTTCACTAAACTAAAGCCTTTTATAGTGTCTACTACCTCATAATCAAGTATCGCTTCCTTTGCACCTTCAATACCATTTTCCACTGCAGATACTGTATTTGTTTTACTATCCTTTAATAGATAATGAATTAATGTATCCTTCTTCTTAGAAGGCTTTCCATGAATAACAGCCATATAGCTTTTTTCAAATTCTCTTTTTCTTATTTGATCCGAAAGCCTAGAGGCAGACTTTGAGGTTTTAGCAAAAACCATTACGCCACCTACAGGTCTATCTAAACGATGAACCAGCCCTAGATAAACATTGCCAGGTTTATTATATCTTTCTTTAATATCTTCCTTTAATAGGGTTAACATGTCTGCATCTCTCGTTTGATCCCCTTGAGATAAAATATTCGGTGGCTTTTCTACAACCAATAAATGATTATCTTCAAAAAGAATAGGTATTTTTTTATTCAATTAAATACACTCTCCTATTCTTCCCAGCGTCCATATATTCCACATGGAAGTACAATTTCCTTTCCAGATACAGGAATACCTACTTCACCACAGGAAATTTTACCATCGTATTTTCTTCCTACTGTAGACTGTAATATATTACTTAGTACATATGGTGAAAATCCAGCAGTATATGAATTGATTAAGAAAAATAACGGATTTGGAGAAAGTATATCAAGACACTCTTCTACAAAACCATATAGAGAATCCTCTATTTTCCAAACTTCTTTATTAGGTCCTCTCCCATAGGAAGGTGGGTCCATAATTATTGCATCGTAAGTTTTACCTCTTCTCTTTTCTCTTTGCACAAACTTCATTACATCGTCTACAATAAATCTAACAGGTTTATCTCCAATGCCTGATAATGCAACGTTTTCCTTTGCCCAAGTAACCATTCCTTTAGATGCATCTACATGGCATACTTCAGCACCCGCATAGGCAGAGGCAACTGTAGCTCCTCCAGTATAGGCGAACAAATTTAATACTTTAATCGGTCTTCCAGCAGCTTGTATTTTTTCCATCATCCATTTCCAATTTACTGCCTGCTCTGGAAAAAGTCCTGTATGTTTAAATCCTGTAGGTTCTATGTAAAATGAAAGTGGGCCAAAGGATACTGTCCATCTCTCTGGTAGCTTCTTTTTATATTCCCACTCTCCACCACCTTTACTACTTCTATGGTAATGAGCATCTACATTTTTCCACTCTTTACTAGATTTCTGAGCTGACCAAATAACCTGTGGGTCTGGTCTTCTTAAAGTATACTGTCCCCATCTCTCTAGTTTTTCACCATCTGCTGTATCTATAAGCTCATAATCTTTCCATTCATTAGCTAATAACATGTATGTCACTCCTTATTTTTTAAACCTTTAGTATAATCATATCATTATACCAAAAACTCCGAAATAATTTCCAGAGTTTTTGTAGTCTTTTAATTTTCTCCTATCGTTTAACCTTAGATATAGTTGTGTCAGTTGTAAAATTGGATAGATTATATAAAACAAGTATTGTATCTATATTATTTTCAGTTATATATTCATTAATACTTAAATTATAATATCTTGGATCGATTACA
Source organism: Alkaliphilus flagellatus (assembly GCF_018919215.1). Taxonomy (NCBI): domain Bacteria; kingdom Bacillati; phylum Bacillota; class Clostridia; order Peptostreptococcales; family Natronincolaceae; genus Alkaliphilus; species Alkaliphilus flagellatus. Next base: position 472,284 of record NZ_JAHLQK010000001.1, on the reverse strand, counting down.
TGAATAGTTTTATAATGATTAGTTAAAAAAGGAAGCATAGCATGGGCGAATGAATCTTTAATAACAAGTAGTTCATTATCATTATCTACATCAGTAGTAATTGTTAACAGTGCATGATTTCCATCTAAAAACACAGTATATTTGTCCTTTTCTTTCAAACGATTTAGTTCATATAGAGAATCTGTCTTTCTTCCTTCATCTTTGTAATCTACTACAATATTAAAGTGATTCTTTGGCCTGAAGATTTCTATTCTATCCCCTATTTTTCTATTTTGTCTTGCCTTTGAATAATATGTTCCATAAAAACTATCACTTACAGTTTCTATATTAAAATCATCTATAGAAATAGGCTTTGTTCCCTCCATCTCTAAAAATCTCTTATATCCATAATAAGCGCCCCTAGCGGTCCAATGATGATCTGTTTGGAAAAATATATAGTCCGATTTATTTTCCAATAAGCTGTTGTAAACATTAACAAAGTTCAAATTATCCTTAGTTTTATCTTCAATATAATCTAATACATTTTGCTGTGGATAGGTAGTTGCATAGTCTGGTAACCTATCATTATATATTGCTACAGAGTTTGGAACAAGCATCAAAAATACATTTTTAGGACTACTTTTAGCTAATTGAATAATACTATTAATATTATTATTTATAATTTCCTCAGATGGTTTTTCAAATTTTTCTAATAAAAAGCCATCCTTGCCAAAGTATATTTGGTTATTCTCTTTTTTACCAATCCATATTTCAATATTTGATTTTAAACCTATCCAAAAATCCCTAGCTACAAACTGATCTGCCACATAATTTTCCGTTTCGTTACGTAGTTGTCCGGACACAAGAGCCTTCCATGTTATACTGGGCATTTGCTGAAGCATCCTATTCTCAAAGGGAGAAAAGCTACGACTTGGTAAAACTAAATTAAAAATTAAACCTATATATATAATGCTACAAAATATGGTAATAGTCAGTTTGTTTCTATTAATATTCATTATAACATTCCTCCCTCTCAATTTTTTAAAATCTAAAATACAGGAAAGGATTGTAGGTACTATCAACTAAATAGGCGATAGAAAAAATCATAATCAATAATAAACTTAACTGAAATACGACACCTTCCAATCTTTCAGATTTTTTCTTTAATAAATCTAAAACCATTTTTAAAATAGGCGTAGAGCAAAGGATCAATAAGATTAAAACTATGCCATAGCTTGTAAAGTAATATAGGAATCGTTGATCGTAAAGGGGTAATCTTTCAAAACCTAGCATAATTTTTAAATATTCTAATCCTCTAAATATATTTTCAAAACTAAAAAGCACCCAACCAATTAAAATAAAGAATAAAGCATATATATGTCTAATAATAGGATGAACCTTACTTAATGCCTTTAATAAAAAACCTTTTTCAAGCACTAAAATAACACCGAAATATATTCCCCATAGTATAAAATTCCAGCTGGCTCCATGCCAAAATCCAGTTAAAAACCAGACTATAGCAATATTTCTAAAAAGCTTTAACAATCCTACCCTATTACCTCCTAGTGGAATATATACGTAGTCTCTAAACCACGAACCTAAGGATATATGCCATCTCCTCCAAAACTCTGTTATACTTTGGGAAATATATGGATAGTTAAAATTTTCAAGAAAATCAAAGCCAAATATCTTACCAAGCCCTATTGCCATATCTGAGTAACCACTAAAATCAAAATAGATTTGGAAGCTAAAGGCAATAATTCCTAACCAGGCGGTAAACACTGTCATATCACTAGTTGACAATCTCTGAATCTCATCCCACAGCATTCCAATATTATTGGCTAAGAGCACCTTTTTACCTAGACCAACAGCAAATCTCTCTATGCCTTGACTAAATTGTGAAATATTTTCCTTTCTATTATTCAACTGATGAGCAATTGTATTATATTGAACAATTGGTCCTGCTATTAGCTGAGGAAACAATGCCACATAGGTTCCAAAGGATATAATATTTTTTTGAACTGGTGACTTGTCTAAATATATATCTATTGTATAGGACATAGTTTGAAAAGTATAAAATGAAATGCCTATTGGCAAAGGTAATCCTAGATAAGAAAAATTAGTATTTAATAGCATATTAATATTTTGAATAAAGAAGTCTGTATATTTAAAGAAACACAATAGACCTAAATTAATAACTATAGACGATAATAATATAAGTTTTGCTCTTTGTCTATTGTATCTATATTTCTCAATGAGAATACCATGGCTATAATCTACAATAGTAGAGAAGATCATAATTGTAATATAAATTGGTTCTCCCCAACCATAAAAAATAAGGCTAGCAATAAATAACACAGTATTCTTAAATTTTCTAGGTACTATATAATAAATTAAAAGTGTAATTGGTAGAAAATAAAATAAAAAAAATATACTACTGAACACCATGTTTATCAATCCTTTTTGATTCTAGATTTTACATTCATTATTAAAAAAGCAGCATAGCTGCTTTTTTAATAATCCTATAATTTTTTATTTGTTACAAGTTCTAAACTAATCATTAAGTGTTTACTAAAAATATTTATTTAAAAAAGTTATTGGATACTTCTTCTACTTTAGTAATATCTTCATGTACGGCAAATATAATATATTTCCCTTCTACTCTAAGTAAATAATTTTTAGCATTTTCATATTGATCTGGTAAATAGGTTTCAAAAGTCTCTTTTATACTTTCTGCTCTTTTCTCTATGTTTTCCTTAACTTCTTCAACTTTTTCAGCATCCTTAACCTTTATCACAGCAATTTCATTGGACTTAACAATCATCATAGGTATTTTAACATCATATTCTTCCAAGTCACTAGCATCAATACCATAAAAATCCTTTAGTCCTTGTTCATCCAAATCTATCAGAGAAGGCCATTCCACATCACTTTGAATTTTTTCAGCAATCTCACTCACAGAAACATTAACTTCTTTTTCTCCTCCATCATTAGATGTATTAGATGTACACCCTATAGCTGCCACCAATACTAAAACCAGCACTCCTAAAACTATTAATCTCTTTTTCACTCTACATTTCCTCCTCAATTTAAGTCTATGTACATATTTTGACGTAGTTTTTTTAAAAATGTTCCATTTACATAAAAAAACGAACAAAAGGTCTTAATTAACTAAGCCTTTGTTCGTCATTAACTATTTATTCATTTTAAAAATTTATTGTATATTGGGAGTTTTTACTTTTTCTTTATATATTTCATTTTGAAACTTATCCATAAGACCTAAAGGATTATTAAGAATAGATTTTGCTCTAAAGAATATACTACCTTTAACCTGTGGAATTCCTCTGTTATATTCTATTTGGTTTGAAATTTCTAAAGGATTTCCCCAAGGTGTATCTCCTTCCTCCACCTTATAAGCCGCATGACCAATATATAGATGGGTTTTTTTATCCTTAACTAAATCTGCCCACCAATTAACTAGGTTTCCATATTCAGCCCTGTCGTAACCAAAATGCCAATATATTTGAGGAGCAATATAATCTAGCCATTCATTTTCTACCCAATATTTAGTATCGGCATATAAACTATCATAGCTTGTAACTCCTCCTCTAGTATCTGAGCCTTTAGGATCATTAGCTTTATTACGCCATATACCAAAGGGACTTACTCCAAATACTACATCTGCCTTTTCATTTTTAATAGATTGATATAGATTTTTTATAAAGTCATTAATATTATTCCTTCTCCACTCTTCCTTTGTCTCATTAGCTAATCTTTTGTAGGTTTTATATAGATCATCATCTGGAAAATCTATCCCTTTTTCTGGATATGGATAAAAATAATCATCTAAATGAACACCATCTATGTTATAGTTTTTTACAACCTCTAATATGCTATCTATTACAAACTGTCTAACCTCTGGAATTCCAGGGTTATAATATAATTTTCCTCCATAGGATACTACCCAGTTCGGATTTCTTCTTGCCGGATGATCCTCAGTAAGAGCTTCTATATCTCCTTTTACACTAACACGATAAGGGTTAAACCAAGCATGAAATTCCATGTTTCGTTTATGAGTTTCTTCTATCATAAAAGCTAGTGGATTATAGCCTGGATCCTGTCCTTGAATCCCTGTTAAATACTCAGACCAAGGTCCGTATGTAGAAGGATAAAAACTGTCGGCACTAGGCTTTATCTGTACTATTACAGAGTTTAAACCTGCTTTTTGTAATCCATCTAATAATGATACAAATTCTTGTTTTTGATCTTCAATAGATAACCCTTTTTTTGATGGCCAGTCCAAATTATATACCGTAGATATCCAAGTAGATCTAAACTCTTGGTTTGTAATTTCTACCTTACCATTAGTTTCTATCTGTTTTTCATCTTCTGTAGATGAAATTGTATTGAATATACTCTCATTTCCAGCATTAACATTATGCCTATCTTTATTAATATTTAAAACATTAGATGCTGCCTGAACCTCCATAGGTTTATTTTTTAATAAACTGTAATCGGAATAATGATTTTGTAAAAGAAGTGTAGTAACAATACCTATAACACATACTCTACCTAAAACATTTTTATTTACCGTCAAATTGCCTCCCCCTTCTTAGAAACACTAAATAAGTAAAATTTTTGTACATTAATTAGGAAATTTAAAACTATAGTTCTTATTATATCAGTAATTTCAGACATATTTCTATAATATTTTCTAATAAATTTTAAGAAATATAAATGTTTTGGGTTTTCTAGCTAAAACTGGGTATAATTCATTGTAAATTTAGTATCAAATCAAACTAATCTATAGGAAGGAATGATATTTTATGCATAAGGATGAGTTAAATATTATTAAACAAGCTATTTTAAATGAGATTGAAGGCTATGAATTTTATAACATGGCAGCACAACAAGCAGGTACAGATGAAAGTAAGGAGGCTTTTATAGAATTAGCTAATGAAGAACTAAAGCATGCAGATTATTTAAGACAACTCTTCGATAAAATTAAAAACAGTAGCGAAGATGATTTTAAACTTTCTTTCCTAGTTGATCCACCATCTCCTAATATATTTGACTGGAAAAAGGTAGATAAAAAATATACAAGCCTTGCTATATCGGTTTTTGGTATAGGAATACAAATGGAAAAGGCATCTATCGATTTTTATGAAGATGCTAAGAAAAATAGTAGTTTTGAAGAAGCAAAAAAACTCTATGATCTTCTAATTGGGTGGGAAAAGGTCCATTTAGATCAATTTACTAAGCAATATAATCTATATAAGGAAGTTTGGTGGAACGATCAAGAATTCGCACCATTTTAAACAAATTTTTCATACATATATTAGCTATGTATGTAGCTTGGAATTTTATACAGATATTAAAGTTAACAATAAAGGGTAGAGTATTCTACCCTTTTATTTTATAACATTAAACAACCCAACCTTTAGCCTGTTCCTGTTCTTTATACATATTAAAGTAACGCTTTTTGTTTTTAAGTAGCTTCTCATGATTTCCTATTTCCTCAATTTGTCCATCATTAAGAACTATTATCTGATCCGAATTTACTATTGTATTTAGTTTATGTGCTATAACTATTACGGTTTTTCCTTCTGTCAACTTTTGAAGAGATTTTTGTATTTCTATTTCATTGTCTGCATCAAGAGATGCTGTAGCTTCGTCTAAAAGTATAATAGGTGCGTCCTTTAGTATGGCTCTGGCTATAGATATCCTTTGTTTTTCTCCACCACTAAGTTTTATACCACTTTCACCCATTCTAGTTTCATATCCATTGGGTAAAGTCATTATAAAATCATGTATTTGAGCCTTTTTAGCTGCTTCCGTTACTTCTTCATAATCTACATTTTCATTTCCCATTCTAATATTTTCATATATAGTATCATTTAACATAAATATATCTTGGAATACGAAGGCTACAGAATCCATTAAGTTTTCCATAGATATGTCTTTTATGTTTTTATTATTTATTAATATTTCTCCCTCATTTACATCCCAAAATCTTCCTATAAGTTGAGCCAATGTAGTTTTTCCTGCTCCTGATGCACCTACAAATGCATTTATAGTACCCTTTTCAAGACTAGTGTTTACATTATTTAATACATTTTTATCTTCATATTTAAATGAAACATTTTTTATCTCTATGTCATAACTCCCACTTTTAGATAGTGAGTATTTACCTGACTCTTGTTTAGGCATATCTAAAATATTTTTAATTCTATTTACACCTTCAAATATCATAGAAAAATTTGAGCCTAGCTCTAGTAATGCTTTAAATGAATTTAAAAATCCCATGCTTATAATTATAAATAAGAGATACGTTCCTAAGCCTATACCACCATTAATATAGAAATATCCACCTAGAGGTATTGTAAATAATAATCCTGAATCCATAATGGCTAAAAAGATTGAATGGGATTGTGAATTTGTTTCAGTTATCTTTTTCCAATAATCCGCATATTCTTCTATAGATTTTCTATACTTTTCAAAAGATAAAGATGATACATTAAATGCTTTCATTATAGATATCCCTTGGATAAACTGAACTATGGTTGAGTTCATGTTTTCAAGTAAAGTAAAATAATGTTCCATTCTCTTTTCAAAGTTTTTAAACATTATACTTTGAATCACTCCACCTATAACTACTGGGATTAGTAGAACTAATGCCATTTTATAATTTAAATATAAAAGATATATAAACATAATAAAGGGTGCAACCACTGCTGCAGATATATCTGGTATATGATGAGCTAAGAAATTTTCCATCTTTTCTATATCTTCATTTATAACTTTTTTTAGCTCACCTGAAGTTTTATTTGTAAAAAAACCTAGATTTAAATTACCCATGTGCTTTATTATTTTCATTCTTATATTATATAAAATATTAAAAGCTGCCACATGAGAAAATGCACCTGATGCTATAAAGAATATTATCCTTACTATGATAATAACCGCTGCTAATACTGCTAAATTAAAAATATCTTTATAAACTACATTACCTTCAAATAAGATCATTATCATTTTATAAATAATGAGAAAAGGTGCAAAAGCTAATATGGAGCTTATTACACTTAGAATAACTGCTAAAAATAATTTCTTCTTTTCACCTCCAGCTAAATATAGTAAATAGTTTAAATTTGACTGTTTCTTCATATTGTTAACTCCTTTCTATAGCTAATCTTATATTTATTGAAAATGATTATCAACTCCAAGGAGTATTATTTTTACTCTTAAAAGGAAGGGGTTATCTGAGAATGATTTAGAAAGCCAGTTCCTTTTTTCATGTACATATGAAAAATATCCTGCATTTTTTAGAGATTCTCTTTAAAATACAAGATATTTTTATTTTTTCTATATTTGAAAGTGTGTATAGGCATCCTTTGATCTTAATATATTAAATTCTTTTTTTATCATAATAATAGTACACAACACAATAACTGAATCGATTGCAAATGTTCCATAATAAACACCAGAAACCCCAATCATTTTAGGTAAAATTAGCATTACTGGTATATAGAAAATTAACTGTCTCACAATTCCGATTACAGCTGCTGGTCTACCTTTATCTATAGCAGGGAAAAATGTCATTGCCATAAAAGTTGTTGATAATAATGGTAATATAGCCATATAAATTCGGAAATATGTTAACTGGGTTCCTACAAATGTTTGATTTGGTAATATTAATCCTAAAATAAAATTAGGAGACATCATAGAAACAATCCAAAAAGGTAATGTCAATACAGTAGAGGTAACTATAAATATTTTAAAGGAACTAATAACACGTTCATATTGTTTTGCACCATAATTAATACCTGCTACTGGTTGTAATGCACGCATTAATCCAAAAATTGGTGTAAGTAAGAATGTAAATACACGATATACTGAACCATAAAATGCTACATCTGCTACTGTACCATATTTAGACAGTGCATTAAAAACAACAACTGCTTGCACCAAGTTCATAAAACTCATAATGAAAGAAGACATGCCTAAGTTTATAATAGATTTTATAATATCTTTATCTCGATAAAACGAAAAAACTTTTGATTTAAATGAAGCATATCCTTTTCCAAAGTAAATCCAACCAATAAGGGTATAAACAAACATCCCAATATTTGTACCCCATGCAGCTCCTTCTACGCCTAAGTCGAATGCTACAATAAAAATATAGTTAGCAATAATATTAACAACTAAGCCTATTCCCATCATTATTGCTGCTGACTTCATTTTTCCTTCAGCTCGTACAATCATATTTCCAGCTAATCCATATATCCAGAAAAAAGAACCTAAAATTGTAATTCTAAAATAACTATCTCCTAAAGCTAAAGCTTCTCCTTCTCCACCCATAACTTTTACTAATTGAGTTGAAAAGATTAACCCTAATACTATATAAAAAACAGTTGTAATGAGAGACAGATAGTTAACATTACCAAGTAGACGCTCTTGTGTTCTTTTATCTTTACTACCTAAGGCAATACTTAATGCGGAACCAGCTCCAACTCCAATTAAAGAGCCTAAACCTACACTGATTTGCGAAAGAGGATAGGCTATCGAAACCCCTGCTAGAGCAGTTTCCCCTATAAATCTACCAACAAATATAGCATCAATTACAGAATTTAAACCATATAAAACCATAGCAATAACCGCTGGCCACGATAGTTCAAACATAACCTTCCACATATTATTAGATAAAATAAATTGTTTTTGCCTTTCTTTTTGATTTGTCATAGCTTCGCTCAAATTAATTCCTCCTCATTTTTTATCTTGTAGCTTACCCTTCCAATACTCTTACTTTTATAAGTAGAGAGTATTAATTGTATAGCTTCTGGATAAGTTCAACTAAAACTCAGTTTTTTAAAAACTTTACCTGAATTAAGCTTAACTGTATGTAAATTTTACATATAATGAGAATAATTATCAACTCCATCGAGTATTATTTATACTCTCAAAAGAAAAAAATCATAAATAATATTTGCTATTACTTATGACTTTAAATATTCTTATTAACTTTTCTGCATTCACTAGGAGTTATATTAAACTTAAGCTTAAAGGCTTCTGAAAATTTACTAGGATTAGTATATCCTACATAACTTGCAATTTCTGATATATTTTTATCTGTATTTTCAATTAAATACTTTCCTTTATACATCCTAACTTCTCTTAAATAACCATAGGGAGTGTTGTTAAACAACTCTTTAAATCCCTTCTTTAATTTATACGAATTTGTATTACACATTTCTGATAGTTCTTCTATACTAGGCGGATACTCTATATTTTTAATTAATATATCTTTAGCTTTATATATATATTCTTTGTCTGATTGTGTTAAGTTTATCTCTTTTCTTTTACTAATTCCATAGCTTACACTCTTAGATATAATTTCCATAAGTTTACCTTGGCACAAAAGTAAACTTGTAACATCTTTAAAGTTATAGTTATACTTAAGTAAATCTTTCATATCCCACTCTATACTAGGAGGAGCTTTTACTTTAAAGTAAGTATTTCCCTTAAATATAGATTCTATAGACTTATCCCACTCTTTTAACATATCTTCTTCACATTCTGGAAAGAAAAATTTTTTAAGCTCATCACCATCTAGCCCTATTACAATCCCAGAGTAGTTATCCAATTCCATATTAAAGCATTCAGCTTGTGGTAAATTATGATTTCTATAAAACATCAAATCCCCTTTTTTTAGATTAATCCAGTCTTTTTCAATTCCTAGTCCTATAGTTGCTTCTCCATCTATACAATAATTAATTTCTATAAATCGTTTTTCGTCTAATTCTGAATTTAAAAGTTCTCTACTAAAAGTATGGTTTTTACATAAACAAAATTCTAATCCTTTATTTAATATAACCCTGTTTAGCATACCACTACCTAAATAATCATTTACTTTATACTCAATAAATGTGGGCTTCGTTATGGTTCTAGTTAAAAATCTATTTTCCATTATATTAAAATATACTTCATTTATATTTTTGTTTTGTTCCATTTCCTTACCCCTATTCTATATATCTATATATAAATAATACTGATTATCATTATTATATGACATAACTCAACTATATAAAAGATAAAGTTTTTCATTCAAATAAAATCTATCATAAATATTACTATACTTTGTATTTCTTTAAAAACCTTCATAAGATAAAAAGCCATAATTAATATTTTAAAATATTAATTATGACTTTAAGCCTATCTACTAAATATCTTTTTTATTCTATTCAAATCCAAAATATTCTTCTAATGTAATTCCTTCATTATATATTTTTTTTGCCACATCTTTCCCTACATATCTTATATGCCAAGGCTCGTAGCTATATCCTGTAATATCAGTTTTTTCCTTTAAGTATCTTATTATAAATCCAAACTTATGTGCATTATCCTTTAACCATTTACCTTCTTCTGTATCTCCAAATTCCTCTATTAAGTCAAACTTGGCACTTTGACTAGTTATATCCATGGCAAGGCCTGTTTGATGTTCACTTTCACCAGGTCTAGCACTTAACTTATTAGCCTCTTCTTCTCCAACTCTGTTAGCTCTATTTTTAAAAAGACGTTCTTGGGTACTATAGGATCTATACCCAGAAACTGCATATAAGTATATACCTTCTTCCTTTGCTTGATTAAAAAGTTCTTCTAAGGCACTAGCCGCTTCCTGTCTCATATATTTTTTTTCATGCTCTCCATCAAATGAAAACTTTACATTTGGTACTACCAAATCATTAGGCTTGTAATCTGAATCTAAGTATCTTTTCTTATTTATTACAATTAGAATATCATCAACATTCTCAATAAGTTGTTTCTCATTACTCTTAATCACATCTCCACCATCTTTTCCGCCTTGTGGATTCTTATTTATATTCTCATTCTTAGGGTTCTCTGTAGAACCTTTTTCTTCATTATTATCTATATCCGAAATTTCATTATCTTTATCATCAGGGATATTATCATTGATAACACCGTTATCTTCTTCTGCTATACCTCCAGCAACTACCTTATCAAAAAAGAAAGGTAGTCTACCCTTAACTAAAAAAGTAGCAGATAAAATTATGAATAATAACATTATAATAGTTAAAAATGGTCTTTTACTCTTTTTTCTTCTTCTCTTACTTCTCTCCATAGTATCTACCTCTTATCATTTATTCTTTAGTAGTTTAATAGACATAGTCCATCTAATAACTAATAAAATTATACCATGTTTGTCGAAGAATAAGTGAAAAGATAGAAAAATGTAATATTTTCTTAACAAATACAAAATTATTATATTTAGTCCTAATGGTGTAAAAATCAAAATACCTATAATCAATATTACATACGCCCTATAATTATTTTACTAAATCTATTTCACTTCTTTAAAAGCCATTTTAGGCTGATTACATGTAGGACATTTCCAAGCCTCAGGTAAGTCCTCAAATTTTGTATTAGCCTTTATATCATGGGTCCAATCTCCTCTTTCAGGCTTGTAGGTATATCCACATACAGTACACTTATAATGATTCATTCACTCACCTCACTCAAAATATGTAAGTAAATATTAGTTATATCTGATATAACTATATATTTACTATATGTATTATAACTGTAAAAAAATTCATCTGATGCTATCGCACCGACTCATGGCGCACTCAATTTAAAAGCTTATGCTTTTAAATTTCAAGTGTTTAAAATATTTTCAACCTTCTACTTATTTAAAGATCTCTTAATCATTAAGAGAATATACTTTCTTAGACAATAAAAAAACAATATTATATTGACGAATTTGGGATAAATTAACTTTTAACCTGAATCTTGCTTTTATTTATTATCACATAATCCGAAAGTTTCCTCTGGCATGTTGTTTTGGGATCAAAATTTTTCCAACTAAAAATCTTATCTAGTACATATCCTCCACTTAATGTGGCTATAACAGTTCCTAATCCAACTGTCCCTCCAAGTAAAAATCCAACTAATAGCACAACTGATTCTAGACCAGTTCTCACATATTTAACACTTAGACCTGTTATTTGTACGAGTCCAACCATAAGTCCATCCCTAGGGCCTGCACCTAATCCAAATCTTAAGTAGCGATACAGTCCATAGTTTAATACGATAAGTGCATAAAATAGTACTAATATCTTTAAAAAATAGTTTTCTGGCGATAGCACAATATTAAACTTAGAAATTAAATCTACAAAAAATCCAACAAATGTCATATTAAGTATAGTTCCAATTCCAGGATAAATTTTAATAGTTATAGAAAAAAGAATAATAATAAATCCCATAATCTGAGTGACTTTTCCAAACTCTAAACCTGTTTTACTAACAATACCCAAAACAAGTGTATCCCATGGAGCCATTCCAAAATTTAATACTTTAATTTGAGCTATTCCATAGGCACAAATTAAAAAACCTAAAAGCAAACCAGGTATTTTTTTTACGTCTTCAATAAGCATTTCTTTGTTTATAGTCATATAGCACCTCTTTAATGTTGTGTGATATGCAAAGGTTTATATTATGTATTTATATAAACTATTGTACTCTTTTGAATTAATAACCTTTTAATATTAATAATAATTATATATATATTCTAATTATAATTCTACATATATCCTAACTTTTCTTTACAATTATTTTAAATTTAATAAAGAACATCTACAATTATTTTCCGTGCAATAGATTAACTCTGGAAATTCATCCTACTGTAAATGTTTACTTTTGTTAAAGATTTAGTACACTTGCCTTTGTATAGTCAACTTTTATTAGTATGTGTCTATAATAAGAGTAAATTTAAAAATGCTGCGTATTTTCTACGCAGCATAACAATTTATTTAAAATATACTCTATTTAATTCATTTATTAAATCTTGTCTTAATTTTGTTAATTCATCTTTATAGTTTTCAGAATTATTCTTTGGAGTTCTATCATTTACAAATCTTCCTTTATTTTCAAGTCCCCAGAATCCTGCTGTATCATCATCTAATACTTTAAATGCATTCATATATTCATCCCACGCTTTATCGTCGATTCCTACACCGTCTCCAATGTATCCTCTTCCTCCACCTAAGAATCCGGCATTCATAATTGTATAAATAGATTTATTCTTTAATAAACCTTCTAAACCAGCATCTGTATCTCTGTAGGCAAATTGCTTAGCAAATACTCTCTCCATATAACCTTTAACTATTGCAGTTGGAGTATCATGCCAGTTTGGATAAACGAATATAATATAGTCCGATTTACTTACAAATTCTTGTTCCTTTTTAATTTCAGCTGATGCCTCACCAGTTCCATCCTTAGCATAATAAAATTCTTCTGGTGATACTACTGGGTTAAATTTCATATCATATAAGTCTCTTAGTTCTACTTCTACCCCATTATCTTCAAAATACTTCATAGCTGTATTTGCTAAATCATAATTCACACTATATTTTCTTGGATCGGCAACAACAAAAAGCGCTTTCTTTTTATCTCCTTCAATAAATCCCTTAGGTTTATAGCTCTCAACCAATTCATCTGGAACTACAGAAGCCGATGTTTTACCATCTACAGAAGCTGCTGTTTTGCCATCTGTATTTTCAGATGTTTGATTTATTTGTGTTGCTCCTGGTTTTTTAGCAGTATCTTTAGCAGCATCTACTTTAGAGCAAGCAACCAACCCTGGAACTATAGTTGCTATCATAACCATAGCTAATAGTTTTCTTTTCATTTGTGTTCCTCCTATTAATGTAATTTATATCAATGGTAAACCAGTTTCAAAAGTATATATTTATATGCTAGAAATAAGATTTTGAAATTGACTACCTATTAATAACAGAAATATATTTTATTTAAATTAAAACCTACTACCTATATGCTTCTATTAATTTGTTAATAAAAAAAGTCAATTCTTCTTTTAAAATTTCATTCTTTCTTTTAACCATTGCACAAGTTATTGTTAGTTTTTTATCACAATAAGGTATTCTTGCCAAATCGCTAGGTAATTCTTTATTACATTTCCAATCAACTTCCATAGCAAAAGAAGGTAATTTGTGTAATGCATCGTTATAAGTTTTATTTCCATTAGCTAATATGGTTTTTTTATTATTTGGAATATCCAAATATTCTAGTTCATAATCAAATCCAAACATACCTTCAAATAAGTAAGACTTTTTTACATGAAAGAGCCCTTTTAAATTTTCTTTACTCAAGGTTTTTCTTCTACTTAAAGGAGAATTTTTACTAATATGAACTTTCATTTGTCCTGTAAAAAGATTCTTCAATTCTAAACCTTCAGCTGCTAAAAATTGAGTTAACTTCTTAAGTTGAAAATCACTATATATAATTATGGCTATATCACAATCTCGATAATTTACTTTCTCTATAGCCTTTTCAACACCACATTCATATATCTCAAATTCATAATTATTTTTGTTATATCTTCTACAAACTTCAAAGAATTGAGAATTTATAATTTCAGAGCCAAAGGATGCAATCTTAATTTTATTTTCATTTGAATTTGTTAATAGTTTTTTTTCAACAATTTTATATTGTTCAACCATTGCCTTTGCATAGTGATACACCTCGACACCATAGGAAGTTAAGGTTACACCTCTATTAGTTCTATTAAATATGGTTTTTCCTATTTCTTTCTCTAAGTTTGCAATCTGACTACTTAAGTTCGGTTGAGAAACAAATAAATTATTAGCAGCTTTTGATATACTTCCAGTTTCTACAATTTCAACTATAAATCTTAGTTGGTTAAAATCCATATTTATCCTCTTCCTTACGAATTATTGATTTTAACATATTATTCACTATTTTTTTGAATTTCACATATTTTCTAATTCACATTAACATTGTATACTATTTAACAAAGTTTTCAATAGCTTAGTTATGCGTATTTTTAATGGCTACTACCCATATTTTTATATAGCTACAAGCAAAAACTCAGGTTAGTTTAAATTTTAGCTTGCCTGAGCGTGTATTGCACTGTTTCCTTTTGGCACAAGTGCCCTTATGTTTTCTATTTTAAATATATAAAAAGCACCTACTACAGGTAGATGCTTTCTATATTTTTATTCTAATAATTAATACTAGATGTGTCGGATTTGTTAATTTTAAGCCTAGATTTTTGCATAAAATATATAAAAGCTAATACAACTATACCAAAGGCATCACTTAGTAGCCCTGGCTTTAATAGTGAAAGGGCAGCTGCAAATAATAATACCCTTTCATATACTTTACATGTATCTGTTAAATATCCCTCAACCGCACTAGCTAAGCATACTATACCAATAATAGCTGACAATATCACTGGTATTGCACTAATAAATGGCATAAATGTTACAGTTCCATCAACTACCTCTTTTACAAGAATTAACGAAGAATCATAGGCAAATATATATGGTACTATAAAGGCGGCCAGTGCTATTTTAACGGCCTGAAACCCTGTTTTCATAGCATTGGCCCCTGCTATACCAGCGCCAGCATATGATGCAAGAGCAACTGGTGGGGTAATATCTGCGACCACTCCAAAGTATAGAATAAATAAATGGGCAGACATTAAGTTAACATCTAGTTTTATTAATGCTGGTACAGCCATTGTTGCAAGCACAATATACTTAGCTGTTGTTGGCAGTCCCATTCCAAGTATTATAGATGCTATCATTGTGAAGAATAATGTTAATAATAGTTTTCCTTGAGCTAAAGTAACAATAAGTTCCGCTATTCTTAATCCAAGACCAGTTAACGTTACTATACCAACAATTATACCTGCACATGCACATGCACATGCTACTCCTACAGATCCCTTTGCCCCTTGCTCAAGAGCTCCTAAAAATTCATTAACTCCAAAAGATTTATCACCTTTAATAAGAGTTGCTGCAATAGCTATAATAATACTAATACCTATTGCATAAAAAGCAGATAATAAAGGTGTGTATCCCATTACTAGGAAAGCTACGATAATAAATAGTGGAATTAACAAATATCCTTGGGATAACATTAGTTTGGATATCTTAGGCAATTTATCTTTTGGAAGACCTTTTAATCCTAATTTAGAAGCTTCTAAATGAACCATAGTACCAACAGCAAAGTAGTACAACATTGCAGGTATAGCTGCCGCGACAACAATTTTAATGTATGGTATACCTGTAAACTCTGCCATAATAAAAGCAGCAGCTCCCATTACCGGAGGCATTATTTGTCCCCCTGTCGATGCTGCCGCCTCTACAGCACCAGCAAAGTAAGCCTTATACCCAGTTTTTTTCATTAAAGGTATAGTAAAAGCACCTGTAGTTACTGTATTTGCAACAGAACTACCTGATATAGATCCCATAAATCCACTGGCAACAACCGCCGTCATGGCAGGACCACTTTTTAAATGTCCAGTTAGTGAATAGGCTAAATCAATAAAAAACTTACCTACTCCTGTTTTATCTAGAAAAGCACCAAATAAAATAAACATAAATACAAATGTGGCTGATACCCCAATTGGTATACCTAATATACCTTCCAAAGTTAAATACATATGGCTTATAATTCTTTCCCAGGAAAAACCTCTATGACCTAAAACACCAGGTAAATATGGTCCAAATCGTGCATATAGAATAAAAAGAATAGCTACAATCGGCAATTCTGGCCCTACAGCCCTTCTGGTGATTTCTAAGGTTAATAGGATAGCTAATCCTCCAAACAAAATATCAACACTACTCATGTTTACACCTTTTAGAGCTATTTCCTTTACAAATATAAACAAATAACCAAAAATAATTACGTTCAAAATAATAAATACATAATCAAGTATTGAAGCCTTTGTTTTATTTCCTTTTTTAGTAGCTGGAAATAATAAAAATCCCAAAGTAAAAGCAAAGATAATATGAAGTGCCCTTTGCTTTACGGAAAGCAAGGTTCCAAATCCTGCTGTATATAGTTGGAATACAGACATGGCAATAGCTATATAAGTAGTTATTTTCCCAAGTAAGCCTGTAAGCTTTCTAGACTTACTTGCATCCACGTCGTATTCTTCTAATAACTTATCGACATCCATAGCCACATCACTTTCTGTAATTAAGTGTTTATCACTCATTGTTTTACCTCCTTCGCAAGATATGATAATAATGAAAATTTTTCGACTGTAAATTTTACACCTTCCCTTGGTGCTGAAAAATTTAAAAATGGGTAGGCTTTATTTCCTATATTAATCTTATGGTTAGCTCTTTCTGCACCTGTTCTATATACGAGATCCTGCATAAGCTGATTAATATCATATATTCTGAAGCCCCTTGTTGTAATTTCAAACTTATAAGGCGTAGTTGATGGAAGACCTGCTCCGTAAGAATAAAAATAAGACTCTTTTAAAATAATATTATAGCTTTCATCGATAAAATATACCTCTATAACAGGAGTTAATTGAACGGAATGGGTGTATTCTATATAAAACTCTGCTCCCTTTTTTATAGGCCAACTCATTAAATATTCTCCAGTCCTATAGTCAGATGCTAACAAAACCCTAAATGGTATTAAAAATATCCCTAATAATATAAATAGTAATATAATAACTAGTGGTATTTTATAATAGATTAAGGTATTGGAGACATCTCCAATACCCATCCCCCTAGGTTTTCTACTACTTAACACCTTTTTCATCATAGTATCTTTGTGATCCCGGATGAACTTCGATCGGCATTCCTTTTAAAGCTGTGTCTAATTGAATATCATTTCCCCTTGTATGGGTATCAATAATTACTTGTCTTTTCTCAAATAAAGATTTTGTAAGATTGTAAGCTAAATCCTCATCTAAATCTTCCGGTACAACAAGCATTGCCATAACAGCTGCAGTAGTTATATCAGCTTCTTGTCCTTTATAAGTTCCTTTTGGAATTACAACTTCTGTATAGAATGGATAATCTTTCGCCAATTGCGCAATTTTTTCTGAAGCTATAGGTACAACAACGATATCCGAAGTTTGAGCTACTTCAGTAACTGCTGAAGTAGGAACACCAGCGGTAAGAAAAGCTGCATCAATTTGCTTATTTTTTAGCTGATCTGCCGCCTCGTTAAAAGATAGGAAGTCAGCTTTTCCTAAGTCATCATATGTCATCCCATGAGCGGCTAGAACCTGTCTTACGTTAGCCTCTACACCAGATCCTGGAGCACCAATAGCAACTTTTTTACCCTTTAAATCTTCTACAGATTTAATTCCAGAGCTACTTGTAGCTACAATTTGAACTAATTCAGGATAAAGCATTGCCATACCTCTAATATTTTCCATTTTTTCCTTACCTTCAAAACTTTCTGTTCCTGAAAATGCATAATATGTTATATCATTTTGCACAAAAGCTATCTCAGTTTCTCCCTTTGATACTAGTCCTATATTTTCAATAGAAGCTCCTGTTGATTGGGCATTAGCAGTAACCCCATCTACATTCTCGTTAAAAATTTTAGCCATAGCACCACCTAAAGGGTAATAAGTACCCGCTGGTCCACCAGTAGCTATAGAAATATAAGTCTTCTTCCCACCTGATTCCGATCCACCTGTTGATTGTTTCGGACTACATCCTGCTATTAAAGACATAACTAAAGCTGATACTAATAAGATCGATGATACCTTTTTTAACATTACTGATCCCTCCCACATTTTATTCTATAAGCCATTGCATTGCTGGCTTGTTCGAAAAATTCTAAAAATAGATTTTTTTCATTATATAATATTCTTATTTTAGAATTTTCCTTATAAAGATATTTTACATTACTTTTTCGATTTGCACCACCTATATTTTTAATTTTTTGTAACAGATTATATTTTACATAAAAAAAGGCATCCACTCATTAGTGAATACCCTATAATTTAAACTGGTTTCTTAAAAAATCAAATTATATATATAAATTAATAATTATACTCTAATAATATATTATGCGATCCATTAAACAAACACTATTCCATCTTAATGCTAGTAAGTTTATCTATTACCTTATCTAGGTCTTTGCTACCTTTTATTAATTTTTCCTTATTATAGTCATCACAATTAGAGCTTAAATCCTTAATTTCATCTACTAAACGTTGTTTCTCTCTTAGTATTTCCTTTATTCCTTCCATCCCTGTTCCCCCATTTATATTTATAAGGTCAAATTTTGCATAGCATAAATCACTAATTAACAAATCAAGGACTATACTCAATAATTATTGCAAAACTTGCTCAAACAAGTAAATTATATCATTAAGTTTACTCTATAATCAACTATAAAGTCAGAAAATTTTAAAATTAATTTTAAAAACTAAAAGACCCCTTTATCTTTTCATCCATAGACATAAGCTGCTCTTTATTACCGCCAGCTAACATCATAATGTCTCCAGCTTTAATTTCGGTTGCACCTCTAGGAGTAATTATTTTTCCATTACGTCTGACCATTACTATTAAAATATCCATAGGAATATCTAGATCCATTATGGTTTTGTTTGCAATTTTACTATCTTCAGGAATTTTAACCTCTAATAGTTCGGCATGTATTTCTCCAGAATAGTCAGTAAATGTTTTTAATACAGTTTCCTCTGATCCAATTAAATTTAGTTTTTTAGCTATAGGAATAAAAAGCGTCCCCTGCACTAAAACCGATACTACTGCAACAAAAAATACAATATTAAATATATAATCAGCAACAGCTAAGCCAGCAGTTAAAGGGTATGTGGCAAATACAATAGCTGCCGCTCCACGGAAGCCTACCCAAGATACAAGTAATTGATCCTTAATAGGTCTTTTAAAAAGACTTAGTATAAGAAAAACTGCGATAGGTCGTGCAACAAATATAATAAATACAGCCGTTGCAATACCAGGTAAAATTACATTAAGTAATCTCGATGGGAAAACTAATAACCCAAGGGTAAAAAAGAGTAGTATTTGCATAAGCCAAGATAGTCCATCAAAGTATCTAACTAAACTAACCTTATGCACTAACCTGCTGTTACCCATAATAATTCCCGTAATATAAACAGCTAAAAATCCATTCCCAGCAAATAGCTCTGCTAAAGCAAAGGATAAAAGCGCAACACCTATAACAATAATAGAATACAGCCCATCTATATCTAGCTTTATATTGTTAATAAGCCACACTGCGAGTTTACCTACAATAGCACCAACTATTAATCCTAGGGCTATTTGTGTAGCTAAAAGCAAAAATACATTTTCACCTTTACCTAAAATTAATCCTAAAAATATAGTAGTTAACATATAGGCCATTGGATCATTAGATCCACTTTCCATTTCGAGCATTGGAGCAAGTCCATTCTTTAAATCTAATTTCTTTGATCTTAAAATTGAGAAAACAGATGCAGCATCTGTAGATGATATGATGGAACCTAATAGCATTCCTTCGAGAAAAGTTAATCCAAGTACAAAATAGCTAAATATACCTATTAGAAGTGCTGTTAATGCAACACCAAAAGTAGCAAGTACGGCTGATGAAAAAGCTACTGGCTTCGCCGTTTTCCAGTTAGTACCAAATCCTCCTGAAAACATAATAAATACTAGTCCTAAGTTACTTATACTTGTAGCTAGCTGGGCGTTGTCAAAATAAACACCACCTATACCTTCTGACCCCATAATCATTCCCATTGCAAGAAACATAGCAAGAGTGGGTATGCCATATCTATATAGTACTTTACTTGAAATGGCACAGGTTAGTAAAATTATTCCTGAAATTAATAAAATGTTCACAAAATACCCCCTATATTAAATATTTTAGTATGTAAATTAGTGCACACTTCTTTATTATACTATAATTTTGAAAAAAATAAATTATTATATCAAAGTAGGCCCTAATTTACATTGTAAACTTGTATCTGTATTTATGTTTTATTATAGAAAAAAAGATTTGTAACCTAATATAATATTAAGTAATAAAGAACTATAATTTTATATCTATAACCAAAATAATACTGAAATTCCAATAAAATTTTTTTTGCTATTAACATTACTGCTGTTGGAATTAAATATTTTGAATGAATCTTATTATAATCCAATAAAATTTACTATTTCTATATAGTTTCAATCTCAACCTTTATTGCTGTAGCATCTTTTAATTGCAACCATTTTAGATTTACTTTAAAATCAGAAGGAACTTTATCTAAGTTACATATATTTTCTACAACATAACATTTTCTATTCTCAACATACTTATCTATTGCTACATGATTTTTACCATGCTGTATTCCACTTAAATCTATTCCTATTAGTTTCGTATTTAAATCTAGTAATTTATCTATAATTTCATTTGTTAAATAAGGACTTGTTTTAGAGTTAAAATATTCTTCGCTTCCATATCCATATTGTTCTAAATATCCTGTTCTAAATATTACAAATGAGTTTTCTTCTATTTTAATATTTTCTAATATAGTAACATCTATAATATCTAATTTTCTGACATCTATTACTTTAACATTTATTTCTGATGGCAACTCTATATTTGATAGATTGTAACAATCTATATGAGTCCCTATATGTTGTCTTTGATGTGCTGGTTGTGAATCTCCCCATTTTAATATTTCCTGTGGAATGCTAAATTCCTTTAAATGCAAATTCATACTATATCTCTCCTTGTGATTTTATCATTTCATCCAAATAGTTATTAAATTTTTTCAAGAAATTAGCTACAACTTCTTGATCTTTTTTGTCTATATTTTTAAAAAACCTATTATTTCTTTCTTCCCATTGCTTATGTTTTATTTGATGATGTTTATATAACATTTCACCTAATTTTGTTAACTTAAAATATTTTTCCTTATCATTATCAGGCTTCTTATACTTATCAATAAGATTACTATTCAAAAGTTTTTTGCTAATCTTACTTATAGCACCTCTCGTCATATTCATACTTTGAGATATTTTAGTAACGTTAGCATCCTTTACTCTTCCTATGAAATCTAAACAATGTATTTCTGAAACTCCATACTTTTCATATTCACCCTTAAATGCTAGCTTTCCTAAAGTTTCTTCCTTTTCATATATTTCTTTAAAACTCCTCATGATAATATTAATATTATCCACTTCATAATACCTCCTTATTGTTTCCACTGAAACAATAATATCATTTCTTTGTTTCCTCGTCAACATTTTTAATGGAGATTAATTTCTTATTATAATTATACTGTTAACATAATTTATTTTATTTAACGAAAAAAGCTATAAGAATAATTCTTCTTATAGCTTCTTAATCAGTTATTTTAAATCTATATCATTACTTAAATATTTCCTGTACCCATTTTCACTTTTTATTATATATATTATTAATACTTACTTACTAATCTAACATCTTAGGTACTAGTCAATAGTAATTATATATAAAACACTTGATTCTAAGATTGTAGTAAATCAAAAAAGTTGCCTATATTATTTTTTCGCCTTCATATATCCTGTAAAATATTCTGCATTATATATAATCTTCTACATTATATTAATTTTTTAGCTTCTTCTATCGCTTTATCGTAATCTGGATGCTCTCCTACTTCTTTTACATACTCTACATACTTAACAACATTGTTTTTATCTAGAATTACAATTCCTCTGCTAAGTAATCTCAATTCTTCTATAACAAATCCATAATTCATTCCAAAAGATAGGTCTTTGTGGTCAGATAAAGTAATTACTTTATCTATCCCCTTAGCTCCACAAAATCTTTTCTGTGCAAATGGTAGATCTACACTGATAGTAAGTATACGAACATCTCCTAGTTCTGATGCTTCTTGATTAAAGTGTGTAGTTTGAAATTCACATACACCTGTATCTAAAGAAGGAACAACACTAATAATCTTTATGTTATCTCCTGCATCTTTTAGAGAAAATGGTTTCAAATCATTTGTAAGTACTGTAAAATCCGGTGCCTTATCTCCTACTTTTACTTCTTTTCCTATAATTGTAACAGGATTTCCTCCCATTGTTACAAAATCTTTCCTTTTATCTGCCATAACATAATCTCCCTTCATATGTATGTTAATTAAAGTTTTTATCATATATCTAGATATTATAACCCTTAATAGCTAAACCTTAATTTATATCATTTAATTTAAAAATACCCTTCCAGGCCTATATTAATCATATATTTTTTATTTTTCTAATAAGTAAATATATAGCTAGTATTTAGTCTCTTTACACCTTAGTAATAAAAACTTCTATGGGGCCTTTTAAATAAAATACGCCTTTGTTATACTAATTAAATAATTGCTATTTAAAAATCAATTAGGCATATATATTATTTCACCTAATTACCTAAAAAATACTTCTACTAAATAATACACAAACATTAATTGAGATATTTTGTAAACAAAACAAATTTAAACTACTAGCTTTCTTTGCTATAGTTTTATGTATTGTAAAAATATATACCAAACTATACTCTATATATTTTCTATTTGCCAATCTATAGAGCCTTTTCCTATAGATTTTAAGAAGTCATTTGTTTTTGAAAAAGGCCTAGAACCAAAAAATCCTCTACTAGCTGATAAAGGACTAGGATGTGTAGATTTAACTATATGGTGATTAGAGTTAGTTATTAGTTTCTCTTTACTAATCGCGTTATTTCCCCACAATATAAATACTATAGGATCTTTTCTTATATTTAATAAATTTATTATATTATCTGTGAATATTTCCCATCCAATTCCTTTATGAGAATTAGCTTCTCCACCTCTTACTGTTAATGCCGTATTTAACAAAAGAACACCTTGGTCAGCCCACTTTTTAAGATAACCGTTGTTTGGAATATAGCATCCCAAGTCTTCCTTTAGCTCTTTATATATGTTTACTAAAGATGGTGGTGCTGGAACTCCAGGCTTTACTGAAAAACTAAGACCATGAGCTTGATTTGGTCCATGATAAGGATCTTGTCCTAATATAACTACCTTTACATCTTTATAGGAAGTATAATGAAGAGCATTAAAAATATTGTACATATCTGGATATATAATTCTTGTTTTATACTCTTGAATTAAAAACATCCTTAATTTTTTATAGTATTCTTTCTCAAACTCTTCTTTTAACAAATCTTCCCAGTCATTTTTAAATGTTGCTGCCATTTATATCACCCCTTAATATTATAGTATTAATAAATTAAGACTAAAATCCAATACAATAACTATTTTTCTATAAGGTACTTCCAATATTTCATAGGCATATTCCTTTTTTGTAGTTTTGGATTTACTTTGTTTTTAATAGATATATTATTAAAGTATTCCTTCCAAAGCCTTTGATAGGTTTCTTCATCCTTATGTAATTCAATTGTTCGATTCATTTCTAACTCTATTATTATCCATTCCTGTTTATTATAAATGGCCGCAATATTTCTATTTACGTCATGTATAATCCAGTTTTCATTAGATATTCTACTAGAAAAGTGCTGAC
This sequence comes from Alkaliphilus flagellatus, assembly GCF_018919215.1. NCBI lineage: Bacteria > Bacillati > Bacillota > Clostridia > Peptostreptococcales > Natronincolaceae > Alkaliphilus > Alkaliphilus flagellatus. The sequence continues at coordinate 447,940 of NZ_JAHLQK010000001.1, read as the reverse complement.
CAATCAATCCAATTATATTGTATTCAGGCTCTATAGGTGCGTACAATATATTATTTTTGAGTTCTCTAAAACGAACTAATCCTAACATGAAATGTCTTTCTTTAGACACACTTTGACATATGTTCTGTACTAATAATACATTATTATTAGTAAGATTTAAATCTATATCTATCCCAATTTTCCAGCCAAGCTTTAAATAATGATATATAATAGTTCCTATATCTTCCCTTTCAGATAAGTATACATAAAATATATTTTTCAAAGCTTGGTTAGAAATTTTTGTTTGTATTGCATTATATACTTTATCTGCTTTTTCTCTGTCGGTTTTAATATATATCTTATTAATTAAAAAACTTTCTTGAAAATCATCTTCAGAAACTATTTTTTCTGGAGTTTCCCTTCTATAGTAAGCATCATATATAGCTGTTAAAATACCATCAAAACTTCCATCATATATGTAGTAAATCATTAAAATGCTCCCGTCACTATTGTTTTATTATTGTTGATAATAAGATTAGGATACAGAGAAAAAATAGACAACTGTTCAATTCCATTTGTACTTTCCTTCCCTTTTGTTTCTGAGACTAAATGTTTTCTTATATTTTGACCATCCATGCTTTTTAATCCATAATATTTACCTTTACAGGTAATAAAATATTTAGCTCTCTTTAATACAACTCCTAGCTTTCTTAGATGATCAAAATCTAAGGAAGCAAATTTCCTTGCAGAAACTATTCTCATAGCTGATTTTACTCCTATCCCAGGAATTCTGAGTAACATATTATAATCTGCTTTATTTATTTCTACTGGAAATAAATTAATATTTGTTAAAGCCCAGTCGCACTTTGGATCTATTTCTAAATCAAAATTTGGTTTACTTTCATCTAGAAGCTCATCTGCATTATATCCATAAAACCTTAACAGCCAATCAGCTTGATATAGTCTATTTTCTCTCAAAAAAGGTGGTGATGAAATAACTGGCAAATTAGGATTGTTTGTCACAGGAACATAAGCAGAGTAATAGACTCTTTTTAGTTTATATCCTTTATATAATCCTTCTGAAAGTTTTAGTATTTTTAAATCATTATCTCTAGTAGCACCAACAATAAGTTGAGTAGTCTGTCCTGCTGGAACAAACTTTTCAGCATGTTTAAACGTCTTTATTTCTTCAATAGATTGAAGCATCCTGCTATTTATAAAGTTCATAGGTCTTAATATACTTTCTTTATTTTTTTGAGGTGCTAATGACCTTAATCCTTCACTAGAAGGTAATTCGATATTTACACTCATTCTATCTGCATACATCCCTGCTTTTTCAATTATTTCTTTATCCGCACCTGGAATGGCTTTTAAATGAATATACCCATTAAAATTTTGTTCTTCTCGAAGTTTCTTAACAGTCTTACCTAAAAGTTCCATAGTATAATTAGGATTCCTATAGACTGCTGAGCTTAAAAAAAGACCTTCAATATAGTTCCTTTTATAAAAGTTTATAGTTAAATCTACTACTTCTTCAGGAGTAAACATTGCTCTAGGTAGATCATTTGTGCATCTATTTATACAGTAGACACAATTATATATACAATCATTAGTAAATAGTATCTTTAGAAGAGAAATACATCTACCATCATCAGACCAACTATGGCATATGCCATTTACACTGGCATTCCCTAAGCCTTCTTTTTTACTTTTTCTACTACTTCCACTTGAAGAACAAGAAACATCATATTTTGCAGCATCTGACAATATCTTTAATTTTTCGAATACATCCATAAAACCACCCCAGACATTTTTGTTACTAACATTTTACTATATTTTACAAAACTTTGCAAACGTATGTTCTGTAGTTTGAAAATAAGATTTTGATAAATGCTGTATTTATTTATAAAATAAAATCTATTGATACCATATATGGTGTGTGATAAAATATAAATTACAATATGTTGGAAAAAAGTTATTAAAATAATTTTTATACTTATTCCTCGAATGTTGTGTTAGTAATAAGTATTAAAGGTATTGATTATTATATTCCTCTCCCCTTGATTCACTTTAAGGGGTTTTATTATTATTTTATGGAGGTCAACTATGATTACAAAGGTAAGAAAAAGAGATGGAAGAGAAGTATTGTTTAACATGGAGAAAATTACTAATGCTATTTATAAAGCTAGCATGTCTGTTGGAACTAATTCTTATGATGAAACAGTAACTTTAGCAGAACAGGTTGTAAAAAATCTATTGGATAGATTTAGTAATAGTACTCCAAATGTTGAAGAGATACAAGATGTTGTAGAGCAGGTATTAATAGAAAATAATATGCCTCAGATAGCAAAAAATTATATACTATATCGTTCTGAACGTACAAAATTACGTGAGATGAATACTAGACTTATGAAAGTAATGGAAGATATAACTTTTAAAGAATCAAAAGATAGCGATTTAAAAAGAGAAAATGCTAATATTGATGGTGACACAGCGATGGGAACCATGCTTAAATATGGTACAGAAAGCGCTAAGCAGTTCTATGAAATGTTTATATTAAATCCGGAACATTCTAAACTACATAATAATGGAGATATTCATATCCATGATTTAGACTTTTTAACACTGACAACTACATGTTGTCAAATAGATATAAATAGATTATTTAATAAAGGTTTTTGTACTGGACATGGAAATCTAAGAGTGCCTAATGATATTATCAGTTATGCTGCTCTTGCATGTATAGCTATACAATCTAATCAAAATGATCAACATGGAGGTCAGAGTATTCCTAATTTCGACTATGGTATGGCTCCTGGTGTTACTAAAACCTATATTAAGCTATACAAACAAAACCTTACAAAAGCCTTAGAACTACTTATAAATACAAATAATATGGAGCAAATAATCGATAATATTGTACATACAATAAAACTAGAACATAGTATTTCTCCTTGTTTAGCAGATAATAATGGCTACCAACACCAGGAATATTTATTACTTAAAAATCATATTGAAGATGATGCTATTATCAAAAAAGCACAAAATTTTGCTACAGAAAATGCAATAAAAGAAACAGAAAAAAGAACATATCAAGCAATGGAAGCACTTATACATAACCTAAATACTATGCATAGCAGAGCAGGGGCTCAAATTCCATTTAGCTCTATTAACTATGGCTTAGATGACTCTCCTGAAGGAAGACTAGTTATAAAAAATCTTCTTCTAGCAACTGAAGCAGGCTTAGGAAATGGTGAAACCGCAATATTTCCAATACAGATTTTTAAAGTTAAAGAAGGTATTAATTATAATTTAGAAGATACAAATTACGATCTTTTCCAGTTAGCTTGTAGAGTAAGTGCAAAAAGATTGTTTCCTAATTTTTCTTTTATTGATGCACCATTCAATCTACAATATTATAAAAAAGGTCATCCAGAAACAGAAGTAGCTTATATGGGATGTAGAACAAGAGTTATTGGAAATACTTTTGATCCATTGCAAGAAATTACTTTTGGAAGAGGAAATTTAAGTTTTACAACTATTAACTTACCAAGGCTAGCCTTAAATAGCAAAGGCAATCTGGATATTTTCTTTAAAGAATTAGATAATAGAATCGATAAAGTTATAGAACAACTATTAGAAAGATTTGAAATTCAGGCAAGAAAGAAAGTAAAAAACTTTCCATTCCTTATGGGAGAAGGAGTATGGATAGGTGCCGACAAATTAAATAAGGAAGATGAAATAAGAGAAGTTTTAAAACATGGAACATTAACAACTGGATTTATTGGGTTAGCCGAATGCTTAGTAGCGTTAACTGATAAACACCATGGAGAGTCAGAAACTTCTCAAAAGCTCGGACTGAAAATAATTACACATATGCGAAACAGAATGGATCAAGCAAGCCTAGAGCACAAGCTTAACTTTACTTTGATTGCTACTCCAGCTGAAGGAACAGCAGGTAGATTTGTAAAAATAGATAAAGAAGTATTTGGAGAAATAAAAGGAGTAACAGATAGAAAGTATTACACTAATAGTTTTCATGTTCCTGTTTACTACAAATTAAACGCTTACGATAAAATAAGAATTGAGGCTCCATACCATGAGTTGACAAATGCTGGGCATATAACATATGTAGAGCTAGATGGAGATCCATCTAACAATTTAGAAGCATTTGAAAAAATAGTTAGAGCAATGAAAGAGCTAGGCATTGGTTATGGTTCAATAAATCATCCAATAGACAGAGATACCATTTGTGGTTATACAGGTATAATTGGAGACACATGCCCTAAATGTGGAAGAGAAGAAGGATCTATAAAATTTGAAAGGATACGACGTATTACTGGATATCTAGTAGGAACATTAGATAGATTTAATGACGCTAAAAAAGAAGAAGAAAAAGACAGAGTCAAACATATATAATCTATTCTAATAACTGAAGGTGATGATAATGTATAATTTTTTAAGAATCTCTGGAATTATTAATGAATCAATAGTAGATGGACCTGGTATTAGATTAGTAGTTTTTGCACAAGGTTGCAAGCATAATTGTTTAGAATGTCATAATCCTGAAACCCATTCTTTGGAAGGTGGATACCTTATTTCAATAGATGAGATAGTTGAAAGAGTTAGAAAAAACCCTCTATTACAGGGAGTTACCTTTAGTGGTGGTGACCCTTTTGAGCAGGCACATATATTTGGGATACTTGCAAAATTAGTAAAGGAAATGGGATTAGATGTTGTTACTTATACTGGATATCTATATGAGAAAATATTAGATGAAATAGAACACAAAAAAGATTGGGATATGTTACTTAAACATTCAGATATTATAGTAGATGGAAAGTATGACAAAACTAAAAAGAAATCAGATTTAAAATTTATAGGATCTGCTAACCAAAGAATTATAGATGTAAAAAAAACTTTTGAGACCAATAAAATAGTTGAAGTAAAATTCCGTGCTATATGATATTTTGTTTCATAAAATTTTTAAAAAATTAGATTAAATAAAAAAATCCAACTCACGGCGGGGCTAGGTAAAACAGTATATGTTTGGATGAAGCGGTGTAGCTATATAGCTACGCCGTTTCTTCTTTTTGTTCATGCGAATTGGACGTTTACGGTTTTTTTGTTCCGTCAAAAACCTTCCTACACATGTATCTCATATCGTGCATTGTTCGTTTGCATCCATCTCTAACCCACCATAACAAGGTTTATTAGCCATAAAGGTCATAAAATCCGTTGACATGTCGATGTAATTGATTTAAAATATAAATGACCAAAAATAATAAAAATAGTCAATAAAAACATAAAAGGAGAACTCTATGCCTAAAATAGTAAGCGAAAATGAAAAACAGAGAATCAAAGAGTTAATGTTTGAGAAAGGTGTAGACTTAATCAAACAAAAGGGTATAAAAAAGGTCACTGTCGAGGACATTACGAAAGCAGCAGGTATCGGTAAAGGCTCATTCTATTTGTACTATGATTCCAAAGAAGAACTGCTTTATGATATTCTAAAACGTTGTGAAACCAATATGTTTAACCGTATTGAGGCGTTGAAAGGCGAGAATATTGACAAGAGGGAAAAAGCAATAAAAGCGGCGAAAGAAATATATCTGGCACCCGATAGTATCATTTTGTATGTTTCGCCAACTGATTTCGAAAACCTTTTACATAGACTGCCGAGTGAAATATATGAAAAGGAAAAGGAAAAGTCAAAAGACTACTTCAAACGGACATCTGAAATTTTTGAAATAGATGAAACAGTTTGCGATGTCAATGTACTATCACAGCTTATGGATGCCCTTAGCTTCGTCGCTTCCAACAGTAATAATTTTTATTCTGAAGGTAGGCAGAAGGCTTTAGATATTCTTGTGACTGCTATAGCGGAATATATCGCAGGAGAAGACAGCTAATGAAAGTTGTCTTTATCATCACGGGCGCTTTTATTTTCCTATTTGTTTTTGGGCTGATCTGCTTGCTGGTCACAAAAAGAAAGAGAAAGAAAAAATCCAGGGTATCTATAAAACAGCCTTCAGGTGTAGACTTTGGGGAGTATGTAACAATTGGAAATATCCAGCAATATTTGTATCATCGCGGTGAGAATATCCACAATCCAGTAATGTTGTTTTTACATGGTGGCCCAGGCTCTCCCATGCTGCCATTTGCGCAAGACTTTCAATTACCGTGGGAAAAATACGTTACAGTAGTGCATTGGGAGCAAAGGAACAGTGGCAAAACTTTTTATCAAAATATTTCAAAAGAAGTTACACCAACCACGACAATAAAACAACTCATATCAGACACACATGAAATTGTTTTATATTTAAAAGAGAAATATGGAAAAGAAAAAATTTGGATTATGGGTCATTCGTGGGGAAGTGTTTTAGGCAGTTTATTTGTTCACCAATATCCCCAATTGGTATCGGGTTATATCGGAGTTGGGCAAGTTGTCAATATGCTTGAAAATGAACGGATAGGGTTTGAGAAAGCACTGGAAAATGCCATATCTGCCGAATGTAAAAAAGATATTCAAGCATTGCAATCACTGGAGCCATACCCTACCAAAGTGTTCAATCAGGATATGAAAAACAAACTATCCACGCTCCGAAAAATTCAAGGGAAATATGGCCTTGCAGCTAGTCCGACTGCCAAGCTCATTATTTCTGCTGCAACATCACCGCTTTACAGCCTGAAAGATTTACGGTATCTGATTTTTGCAGATATAGATGGTATCTCGCATGGACAGTCACTTATTTTCCAAGAGCTTTTTGGAACACTCAACCTGAATACAGTAACGACATATCAGGTGCCGGTATTTTATATACACGGCACTGAGGATTGGCAGACACCTTATCCCATTGTGGCAGAATATTACCACACAATTACTGCACCCCAAAAGGGGTTTTACTCCATATCTGGTGCAGGTCACGCGACAATGCTAGATAAGCCCATTGAATTTTACAATGCTCTTCTGTCAATTTTGGGAAGAAATGACGACGAGGTACATTGAATGGTAATAAATGAAAAGCTCAACGCATGATTTAACTTGCGTTGAGCTTTTCATTTGAAAATCCATGTTGGCAACTGCCAATTCACTTAATTTTAGGTTTATACTGTTCTATCCAGTGCCAATATAAGCTGGATTTTTTATTGTTATCCTTATTATTCAAATTTAAGTTTTTTTATTTCCTCAGTAAGAAGTGGTATTACTTTCGAAACATCTCCCACTATTCCAATATCTGCAACTTCAAATATTGCAGCATCAGGATTTTTATTTATCGCTATTATAAGCTCGGATTCTTCCATACCAGCAACGTGTTGTATAGCTCCAGATATACCACAAGCAAAGTATAGATCTGGTCTTACAGTTCTTCCAGTCTGGCCTACTTGTCTTTCTTTGTCAAGCCATCCATTGTCTATTACTGCACGAGATCCAGATACTTCTCCTTTAAGTTCTTCAGCCAGTTCATATAAATGAACCATATTTTCTTTTGAACCTATACCTCTACCAGCGGATATAAGTAATTTAGCATCTTCTATATTAACCTTCTTTTTGTCTTCTTTTACAATCTCAAGAATTTCTATATTTACATCAGTAGGAAGTAATCCAGCATCAAAGTCTATAATCTCTCCTGTTCTACTCGTATCCTTATGAGGTTTTAGCATAACTCCAGGTCTTACTGTAGATATCTGTGGTCTATGATCAGGACATATTATCGTCGCCATTATATTTCCACCAAAAGCTGGTCTTGTCATAAGTAGCTGCTTTGTTTCCTCATCTATATCTAATGAAGTACAATCAGCTGTAAGTCCTGTATGGACTCTTGCAGAAACTCTAGGAGATAAATCTCTACCTATAGAAGTAGCACCTACTAATACAACCTCTGGTTTTTCATCATTAATAACTGCTGTAAGAGCCTTTGTATATGGTTCTGTAATAAAATTTTCAAGAATTTTATCGTCAACAACTATTACTCTTTCAGCTCCATAATATATTAACTCCTGTGCCAGATTTTTAACATCGTAACCGATAATTACTGCACTTAACTTTTCCCCAAGCTTATCTGCAATTTCTTTTCCTTTTCCTAATAGCTCAATAGAAACCTTTTGAATTTCTTTATTTCTTTGCTCAATATATACTAAAACACCTTTGTAATCTGCTAAACTCATTAATCTCCCTCCAATCATCTAAATTATAATTAGGAAATAATATATTTTTCTTTTAATTTATCCACTATTATTTGAGCCGCTTCTTTAGCTTCTACATCAAATACCTTCCCTGCTGTCTTAACTCCCTTAGTAAAGGATTTTTTTACTTTAGTAGGAGAACCTTTAAGTCCAAGATTACTATGATCTACTTCTATATCATTAACTGTCCACACTTCCACCTTATCTTCTTTATAAGCGTCATATATACCTGAAATCCTCATGTATCTTGCCTCATTCATTTCCTTAAGTGTAGTTATAAGACATGGTGTATTAACCTTTATTTTGTGATATCCATCTTCAAAAGCTCTTTTTACTATTATCCCTTTGTCTACAAGTTCCATATCTAAGGCATATGTAACAGATGGAATATTTAAATGTTCTGCTATTTGAGGTCCAACCTGAGCGGTATCTCCATCTATTGCTTGTCTGCCAGCTATAATTAAATCATATTCCATATTTCTAATAGCACCTGCTAAGGCTGATGAAGTAGCCCATGTATCAGCTCCTGCAAAAGCTTTATCAGTAAGGAGTATAGCTCTGTCTGCTCCCATAGCAATAGCTTCTCTAAGTGCTAAATCTGCTTGAGGAGGTCCCATCGTAATAACAGTAACTTCTGCTCCATGCTCATCCTTTAATCTTAAAGCTGCTTCAAGACCACTTTTATCATCTGGATTTATTATGGATGGAACCCCTTCACGAATAAGGGTTCCAGTTTTTTGATCTAATTTAACTTCCGTTGTATCTGGAACTTGTTTTATACAAACAACTATTTTCATAATCTAGACCTCCTCCTATTTTAATAAACTTGCTGATATTACCATTCTTTGTACTTCAGAAGTACCTTCATATATTTCTGTTATTTTTGCATCTCTCATCATTCTCTCAACTGGATATTCTCTTGTATATCCGTATCCACCATGAAGCTGAACTGCTTTGGTAGTAACTTCCACAGCTGTCTCTGCTGCAACTAATTTAGCCATAGCTGCTTCATAGGAATATGGCAGCCCCTTATCCTTATTGTAAGCAGCCTTATATACTAAAAGTCTTGAAGCTTCAATCTTTGATGCCATATCTGCCAATTGAAATTGTGTATTTTGGAAGGCTGATATAGGCTTTCCAAATTGCATTCTTTCTTTAACATAACTTATAGTTTCATCTAAGGCTCCTTGGGCTATTCCTAGAGCTTGGGCCGCTATACCAATTCTTCCTCCATCAAGGGTTTTCATAGCAACTTTAAATCCCATACCCTCTTTCCCTATCAGATTTTCCTTAGGTACTCTACAATTTTCAAATATAAGCTCGCAAGTAGAAGATCCTTTAATTCCCAACTTTTTCTCTTTAGGCCCTACTGTAAATCCTTTTGTATCTGCATCTACTATAAAAGCTGATATTCCTCTAGTTCCTGCCGATTTATCTGTCATAGCCATAATTATATAGGTTTGAGCATATCCTGCATTAGTTATAAATATTTTTGATCCATTAAGAATATAACTGTCGCCATCTAGTACAGCTGTAGTTTGCTGTGCTGAAGCATCAGTTCCGGCATTAGGCTCCGTAAGAGCAAAAGCTCCTAGTTTTTCTCCATTTGCTAGAGGAATTAGGTGCTTTTGTTTTTGCTCTTCTGTTCCAAACTCGTATATAGGATGAGCACCTAATGAAACATGGGCAGATAATATAACTCCTGTTGTAGCACAAACTCTTGAAAGTTCTTCAACAGCTATAGCATATCCAATATTGTCTCCACCTTCTCCACCATATTTTTTAGGGAATGGTATACCCATAAATCCTGATTTAACCATTTTTTTAATAGTTTCTACAGGAAACCTCTCTTCTTCATCTATTTCTGCTGCTAAAGGTTTTACTTCATTTTCAGCGAATTCTCTATACATTTGCTTGAGTAAAGTATGCTCTTTCGAGAAACCAAATTCCATAATATATCCTCCTTTATCAGTTAAATTTTTAACAAATTATAGTAAAAATTTTATACGTTTTACTTTTACAACCTTATATATAAGCAAAATCTATGCCATTTTTTTAACAAATCACTAAAAGCTTTAGCCCTACATTATTCAATGTGATAAAAAATATATACTTTCTTAAATACAAAAAATGTACAATATCTGTACAGATGGGTACAGATATTGTACATTTTTTATGCAACTACAATATCTCCTACAGTTTTATTTTTAACTACTAATACTTTATCATATTTTTTTCTAGTTTCCTCAAATATAATATGACTTAAATTAACTACTGTTATTCCTTCTAAGTTTAACAATGTATTTTCTATTTCCTTTGCTACTTTAGGATCAAGGCTTGCAAAGGCTTCGTCTAAAAATATTAGATCAGATTTTGTTAGCAATCCTCTTGCAATAGCAACCCTACTCTTTTCTCCACCAGATATATTTTTACCATTATCTAAGATTATAGTATCTATTCCATTAGGTAGACCCATTACAAATTCTTTTAATCCCGCCTTTTTTAATGCTTAGGCTTATATCTTTAAAAACTTCAGTACCTTCGTAGCTAAAAGAGACATTATTAAATTCTATACTTTCTTTAAAGGTATCCATATCTAAAGTTTCAATATAGTTATCTTGATTTATAAGTACTTCATCCATCTTTTTAAACAAAACCTTTACAGATAAAATTTTAGGAAGCCACTCAGAAAACTGCATTAAAGGTTCCATAACCTTATTCATATTGTTAATAATAAGAATAACTCCTTCAAGCAATTCCCCCCTAATGAATTTTATATATATTCTCAATACTTTTTATCAAATATTATACTACATGTATTTGTTATGGTATACATATATTGCCATAAATGAAAGAACAAAGGAACATTCATATTATATGTTCCTTTGTTCTTTTATTTATAATTAATAATTCCATTAAACTTCCCTAGTCCAATCTTTTGGCACTACCAAAGCAATTATAGTAAATATTTCTAGCCTACCTAATAACATTAAAAGAGAAAATAATGCTTTACTTGCAAAAGTAAATTCACCAAAGTTTCTAGTAGGTCCAACAAAGCCAAGTCCAGGGCCAATATTGCCTAATGTAGCTGCCACAGAACTAGATGCACTTATAAGATCTAGTCCTTCTAATGATACCAAAATAGTTGACAGTACAAATATCATAAGATATAAAGCGAAAAATGTATTTATACTAACTATTGTTTCGTTTGGAATTGTTTTACCACCATTCTTTATTGAGATAAAAGCTCTAGGGTGAAATATCTTTGCAACATCCCTCTTAATAAGTTTAATTAAAATTAATATTCTAATTACCTTCATCCCACCTGCTGTAGATCCAGCACAACCACCTATAAACATAAGAGTAAATAATATAGCCTTACTAAAAGCAGGCCACATATCAAAGTCTGCAGTAGTATATCCTGTAGTAGTTATAATTGAACTTACTTGGAAGAAAGAATCCCTAAGGGCTATAAAAATACTTTGATAGGATGTCATAAAAAGATTAATAGCAATAAGTAGAACTGCTACAGAAACTATAGTTAAGTAAAGCTTAAGCTCCTCGTCTTGTATTACCTCCTTCCATTTACCCTTAAACAAGGAGTAGTACAAAGAAAAGTTTACTCCTGATAATACCATAAAAACTCCTATTACAATATGAATATATGAGCTTTCATAGAAGGCAACACTATTATTTTTTATACCAAACCCTCCGGTTCCTACAGAACCAAAGGTATGGAGCATAGAATCAAATAAATTCATTCCACCTAATCTTAGAAATATAATATGTAATATAGTGATTGAAAAATATGTTACATATAAAATCTTTGCCGTATCCTTTATTCTAGGTGCTATTTTTCCTGCAATAGGTCCTGGACTTTCTGCTTTAAATATTTGAAATCCACCTATGCCCAAAGCAGGAAGTAGAGCGATAGTAAAAACTAATATGCCCATTCCGCCTATCCAATGAGTAAAGGATCTCCAAAATAAAGCACCGTGTGGAAGGCCTTCTACATTACTTAGTATTGATGAACCCGTAGTTGTTAAACCAGAAACGGTTTCAAAAAATGCATCTATAAATTTAGGTATGCTTCCAGATATATAAAAAGGAAGTGCTCCAAACAAAGAGGCCAGTAGCCACCCAAAAGCTACTATAGCTAACCCTTCCCTCGCATTAATATTATTCTTATTAGAAGCTTTTTTAGACATCATAAATCCTATGGTGCCTGTTATTATTATAGTAATGAGAAATGCCATTTTATCCTGACCGTTCATATAAAAAGCTATAGTTAGAGCTGGTAACATTAGTAAAGATTCAACTATAAGAATGTTACCTAGTACCCTTAGCACGATCCCATAATTCACTAAAAACACCTCCCTTGTGTGGTTTAATAAACATTTTCAAAGTAGGTAAGTCTTCAGTCAAGCTGAATATAATAATTCTATCCCCTGGATGTATAACAGATTCTCCATTAGGAATAATGACTTCTCCATTATGAACTATAGCACCTATTATAATACCCTTAGGTAGATTAAGTTCTGCCAATGGTTTTCCTGTAAAAGGAAGATCATCACCTACAATAATCTCTGTTACCTCTCCGTCTCCTCCTAGCAATAATGAGACGGACACTACTTTACCACCTCTAATATATTTTAATATATTAGAGGCTGTAATATAAACAGGGTTTAAAGCCACCTCTATGCCTAGTTTATCAATAATCTTAGTATAATTTTGTCTACTAAACTTTGCTATAGTTTTTGATACCCCTGCATGTTTAGCCATTAGAGCCATTAGTAGATTTTGTTCATCATAGCCTGTTGCTCCAACGAAAGCATCCATGGATTCTAGGTTTTCTTCCTCCAATAGATGTATATCTGTTCCATCTCCATGTATTACTAAAACATTATCTAGTTTTTCAGCTAACTCTTGACACCGAATTTTATCTTGTTCTATAACCGTTACCGAAATATTAGCTTCCGTAAGTCTTTTAGCTAAATAGAACCCTACCTTTCCTCCACCGAATATCATTACATTTTCTATTTCTTTTCTATTTATACCCTTTTCAAATTTAACACTTAATCTTGCTATATCAGCACTTTTTCCTATTACATGTATAATATCGTCCTCCATTAACTCTGTAAATCCATTTGGAATTATAATTTTACCATTTCTAGATATGGCAGTTATTAAAAAGCCACTAAAGTTTTTAAGATCCTTAATGTGTTTTCCAACAAAATCTTCATTATGTCCAATGTTAAAGTCTAACATAGTAACTTTGCCTTTGGCGAAATCTCCAGTATAAAAACTAAAGTTCTTTAATAAATATTTTTCCATAGCCTTGGCTGTTTCAAATTCTGGATTAACAATATGATCAATACCCATCTCTTTTTTTACAAAATCCAATTGCTTAGTATATTCTGGATTTCTTATTCTGGCTATTGTTTTTTTACAGCCTAATCTTTTGGCTAAGGAGCATATAACTGTATTTGTCTCATCCCCCTTAGTACATGCCACTAGTAAATCATAGCTTTTAATATTTAATTCCTTTAAAATCCCTATATCTACTCCACTAGCGGTAACTGTCAAAACATCTATATGTTCATTTATTCTCTCTAGTATCTTTGCATTGTAGTCAACTAATGTTACATCTATATCTTCCAATACCAATGACTCTGCCAATTTTTGGCCTAGCTTTCCGGCACCTACTATCATAACCTTCATGTGTTTTCACTCCTTTGGTTTATCCAATAGCTACTAATTCTAGGATTTCATCTAAATATAGCCTTATTCTATATTACCAAATTATTATTTTCAATAGTATACAAAAATAATGTTATTGTGAGTTTAATCTTTAATAGTTTTATTATCATATAGAATCATTAAAAGCGAGTGAACTTCTCCATTATTTATGGTATAATATTTTAATTGACAAATATTATGTAAGGGATGGTAATGAATTGATAAATGTAAATAATTTAAGTATAGGATTTCAAGGACAAAAGTTATTTGATGATGTTAATTTAAAGTTTACACCTGGAAACTGCTATGGTGTAATTGGTGCTAATGGAGCTGGAAAGAGTACCTTTTTAAGAATATTATCAGGTGAAATAGAGCCAAATACTGGTGATGTATCTATTGCTCCCAATACACGTATGTCTGTTTTAAAACAGGACCACTATGAATATGACCAAAATGAAGTTATACAAACAGTTATTATGGGTAACAAAAGACTTTATGAAATTATGGTAGAAAAAGACGCTATCTATGCTAAAGAAGATTTCACAGATGAAGATGGAATAAGAGCATCGGAGCTTGAAGGTGAATTTGCCGAGATGGATGGCTGGAGCGCAGAATCTGAAGCATCATCTTTACTACAAGGTTTAGGTATAGGTACAGAGCTTCATTATAAGAAGATGGCTGATTTAACCGGTACTGAAAAGGTTAAGGTCCTACTTGCCCAAGCCCTATTTGGCAAACCTGGTATTCTTATTTTGGACGAGCCTACCAACCATTTAGATATTGCAGCTGTAAATTGGTTGCAAAACTTTTTAGGCGATTTTGAAGGAACTGTTTTAGTAGTATCCCACGATAGACATTTTCTTAATGAAGTATGTACCCATATGGTAGATATAGATTTTGGTAAAATTAAAATGTTTGTAGGAAACTATGATTTCTGGTATGAATCCAGCCAGTTAGCTCTTCAAATGATGAAAGATCAAAATAAGAAAAAAGAAGATAAAATAAAAGAACTACAAGCCTTCATCGCTAGATTTAGTGCAAATGCATCTAAATCTAAACAAGCTACTTCTCGTAAAAAATTACTAGAAAAGATATCTTTAGATGATATTCAACCTTCTACCAGAAGATATCCTTTTGTAGGCTTTACTATGGAAAGAGAAGTAGGGAATGACATTTTATTAGTAGACAATTTATCCAAAACTATAGATGGTGTAAAGGTGCTCGATAACGTTAGCTTTATAGTAAATAAAGGAGATAAAATTGCCTTTATAGGGGATAATGAAATAGCGATTACAACTTTATTTAAAATATTAATGGGTGAAATAGAACCTGATAGTGGTACAGTAAAATGGGGAGTAACAATTACAAACTCTTATTTCCCTAAAGATAACTCTGAGTTTTTCAATGACGTAGATTTAAATCTTATAGATTGGTTGCGTCAATTCTCTGTGGAACAGTCCGAAATATATTTACGTGGATTTTTAGGTAGAATGCTATTCTCTGGAGATGAGGCACTAAAGAAAGTTAGAGTTCTATCTGGTGGAGAAAAAGTTAGATGTATGTTATCTAAAATGATGCTAGCTAATGCTAACGTTTTATTATTAGATCAACCTACAAATCATTTAGACCTAGAATCTATAACCTCTGTAAATAACGGCCTAAGAGATTATAAGAGTAATGTTTTATTTACATCCCATGACCATCAATTTATACAAACTATAGCTAATAGAATAATTGAAATAACATCTACTGGTTACAATGATAGAGTTATGACATATGAGGAGTATATTGAGGCTTTTCTTAATAAATAGATGTGAATAAAAACTCCCAGAGGTAGACTACCTTCTGGGAGTTTTTAAATTACAATATATTCCTAAAAGTTACTTCATTACAACTACTCTGCAGCTTTAAAGTTATATATAGGTATTATCTTCTCAACTATCTCTACAGTATCTCCTATGTTGTTTACTATTTCATCTATAGGTTTATATGCAAAAGGGCATTCATCAAGTGTTTGCTTATTTACCGATGTTGTATAAATCCCTTCCATAGTCTTTTTAAATTGGTTAAGAGTAAATGAGTTTTTAGCTTCTGTCCTACTCATAAGTCTTCCTGCACCATGGGGGGCTGAGAAATTCCAATTTTCATTACCTTTTCCAATACAAATAAGGCTACCATCACGCATGTTTATTGGTATTAAAAGTTTCTCACCATACTTAGCTGAAACTGCACCTTTTCTTAAAATCATATTCTCTGTATCTATATAGTTATGAATAGTTGTAAATTGTTCTACCACATCAAGCTTCATACCCTTAATTATTTCCTGAATCATAGCCTTGCGATTTAATTCTGCAAAAAGTTGAACAATTTTCATATCATGAATATAATCTTCAAACAGCTGTCCTGATACATAAGCTAAGGCCTTTGGTATATCTTCCTTTGTATTATTAATTGATTTATAAGCTTCTTCTTGATAAAGACTTGCAACCTCATGTCCTAAATGACGACTACCTGAGTGAATAGATATATATATATTTCCTTTACTATCTTTATTTGCTTCAATAAAGTGGTTTCCGCCGCCTAAAGTTCCAATACTACGTCTAGCCCTATTAATGTTAACTTTACTTTTACATTTAAGCTCATTCAAATCAATTTCATCATTAAATTTATGCTCTTTATCTCTTATATTAAACCCACAAGGTATTTTGTTATAAATTAACTTATCTAATTTTTGTAGCTCCATATTTCGATTTTTAATCTTTATAACTTCTATACCACAACCGATGTCAACACCAACAAGGTTTGGAACAATTTTATCATCAATTGTCATTGTAGTACCTATAGTACACCCTGCCCCACTATGAACATCCGGCATTATCCTTATCTTACTTCCTTTTATAAATTCTTGATTAAGCAGGTTTTCAATCTGTCTTACTGCACCTTCTTCAATATTTTTAGTGTATACAATTGCATTGTTGTATTTACCATTTATCTCAATCATGGCGAGTATTCCTTTCAAACTTTTATTAATATATTAAAAATATCCTAGTGTGTAGAAAAATACCTACTAGGATATTTATTTATATTATATGACTTAATTGACTGAATTACAACCTGAGTATGCTATCCTTTTGATAATCTAATATAACCTAATCTTACTATAATAACTTAGTTCCATTCATAACTAATTCAAATTTAGCATCTAAAAAGTCAGCTGCTTTTCTACACATCATCATCCGATTTAAGAATATCTCAAAATACTCCATCAGAGAAGATATCTCCACATCTATCTTCATTTCTAGTAATATAATCCTTTTTTCCTCATCTATCTTCACTTGTGCATGTTCAACTGCATAATTTACCCTATCATGAATATCAAAAGTTGCAAAATCTGTATTTCTAACTCTACTTCTTCTTACATCACATTTATCAGCCAATATCAAGGCCGCTGAAACTATATTTACTGGTTTTCCTGTGCCTTCATCATGATTTCCTATGGAAGATACAATGGTTGCTATTTCTTCTGGACTCATACCCATCCTAGTTAGAATATTAAAAGCTAAAACAGCACCTGTCTGAGCATGATCTACTCTATTAACCATGTTTCCTATATCATGAATATACCCAGCTATTTTCCCTAGTTCTACTTCTCTTTCACCATAACCTAAACTTGATAATATATTTACCGCAGTATTTGCTACCCTTCCAGCATGTACAAATGAATGTTCTGTAAAACCAAGTACAGATAAAAGTTCATCTCCTTTTTGTATATATGTTTGAAATTCATTATTTTTTCTTATGTCTTCAAAGGTAATATTTTTCATACTTTTTATCTCCTCTTATCTTCTATTTGAATGTATTCTTTCATATATACCCTAGGAATTACCTTTTATATAATTTAAATTACTAAAGAACTCTAAAATTTTATCCCTCTACTTAATTGTAATCATACTTAGTTTCTAATAATTATATACACAGTATATGCTATATAAAGTAGAGTAAGCATCGCCCCTTCTACTCTAGAGAATCTTTTTTTAGTAATTGCAAATAAGTAAGTTAATATAGTTATTCCTAATAAGAAAATAATATCGACTAATATCTTAGACTCTACGGCTAAAGGAGCTATAACTGAAGATACTCCTAGAATAAATAATATATTAAATAAATTTGATCCTATTACATTACCAACAGCTATATCTCCTTCTCCCTTACGTGCTGCAACAAGAGATGTTACCAACTCTGGCAATGATGTGCCTACAGCAACTATAGTAAGGCCTACTAGTGTTTCACTCATTCCTAGTTGTAAGGCTATTGAAGTACTGTTTTTCACTACGAGATCTGAACCAAAAAGTATTCCTCCTAATCCAACAATTCCTAAAATCACACTTTTATATATATTTATTTCCTTTTCTTCATTTAGCGGGCTTTCAATATTTGCTTCTTTAGAAAGTATCGCCATCTCAACTAAATAGTATAGAAAAACAGCAAATATAGAAAGTATTATTAATCCATCCCCTTGAGTTAATATATTAATAGAATTACCTTGAAATTTTATATCATTACCTAAAATATATAAGACTACTGTAGCTAATAGCATAAAAGGAAACTCTTTTAATATAGTGTTCATCTTAATACTTATGGGCTTAATCATTGCTGCTATTCCTACTACTAAAAGTATATTAAAAATATTTGATCCTACTATATTGCCAACTGCTAGTCCACTAGAGCTTTTTAATGCTGCATTTATACTTACAGCTGCCTCAGGAGCACTGGTTCCAAATGCAACGATCGTTAGACCAATTAGCATCGAAGGTACCCTCAGCTTCTTAGCTAGAGATGATGCACCATCAACAAATAGGTCAGCTCCTTTTATAAGTAAAGCAAAGCCAATTAATAATAATAGATAATTCATTCTAATTCCTCCTAAAATATAAATAATTTTTCATTATACATACCCATTATGGCTTCATTTTATTAAATATAAGTAAACACCCCCTTTAAATGATTTTTATATTAAAAGTAAAAAACGAGACCTTTAGTTAATGCATAATAAATGCACTAACTAAAAGTCTCGCTCTTTTAATATTTTTTATATATTAAAAGTAAATAGATCCAGGGTTTCCCCGGTTATGTTGAATCTATTTATTATGCTACTCCCTTTTAGTTCTTATATATTCATATTATACCGTAATAATAGCATATTATATGCCAATAAGCAATAGTTAATTAAACTCAGTTAAACTCAGGCTGATTATTCTGAAAATTAACCCTAAAAAAGTATCATTTTACTAGAGAATTTATGATATAATTATTTTGATAATATTTTAAGCATTAGAATAATATGAGGAGTGTGGTAAATTTTGGACCCTGATAGTATGTGGCAAATTATAGTTTTATTAGGACTTTTGTTTTGTTCTGCTTTTTTCTCTACATCAGAAACAGCACTTATGTCATTAAGTAAAATTCGTGTAAGATATATGGTAGAAGAAAAAGTAAAAGGAGGAGATTTAGTAGAACGACTAGTGAAAGATCCTAATAAACTTTTAGGTACAATTCTTGTAGGTAATAATATTGTAAATATTGGTGCATCTGCGTTAGCTACTTCATTAGCCTTAGATTTTTTTGGTAGTAAAGGTGTATTTGTATCAACAGGAATTATGACATTATTGGTATTAATATTTGGTGAAATAACACCTAAATCTCTTGCTGCACAATTTCCAGAAAAAGTTTCATTAAAGGTTAGTAAGCCTCTTTCTTTCATCGTTACTTTGTTAAATCCAATTGTTATTGTTCTTATGTATTTAACAAATGGAATTATGAATATACTAGGTATTAAAGCTGATAAAGCACAACCTATTATAACCGAGGAAGAACTGCGTACGATCGTTGCAGTTAGTGAGGAAGAAGGAGTTTTAGAAACTGAAGAAACACAAATGATACACAATGTTTTTGAATTTGGAGATCTTCAAATTAAAGATGTAATGATTCAAAGAACAGATATTGTTGCGATAGATATTGATCTTCCATTCCAACAGATTATAGATAAGGTTAAGGATGAGCAGTTTTCTAGATATCCTATTTATAAAGAAGGTATAGACAATATTATTGGAGTTTTAAATGTTAGAGATTTAATTTTCCTTGATAATAAAAAGGATAATTTTAATATAGAGGAGTATGTAAGAAAACCTTATTATACATTTGAATTCAAGAAAATTAGCGATACTTTTACAGAAATGAAGAAAAACAGAACCCATATGGCCATCGTGCTAGATGAATATGGAGGTACCGCTGGAATTATTACTATAGAAGATTTAATCGAAGAAATTGTCGGAGATATCGAAGACGAATACGATGAATTTGAAAGTGAAATCCAATTTGTTAAAGATGGTGAATATATTATAATTGGCAGTACCAAAATTAATTCAGTCAATGAAATTTTAGGTACAAATTTCGAGTCTGAGGATTTTGATTCCATTGGTGGCCTAGTCATAGAATCTCTAGGAAGACTTCCTAAATTGGGTGAAAAAGTAGAATATGATAATATTACACTTATAGTAGAGAGTATCGAAAGAAATCGAATAAAAACAGTAAAAGTTTATGTATAAAATAAAACCGATTGAGCAATATAAAATAATCTATGCCCTTGTGAAAAAATAAGTTACAGATAGGATATTCTCGAAGTGCCCAGACACAGTAGAAGGTGTTTTCGCAGATGAAGTGGTCGGTGTTAAATTTGATTACGCTTGTGGCAATTATGTCGAGAAATTCTTGAAACTCCAATCTTCCTCAAGAAGATTGGAGTTTCATTTTTCTTGCCATAAGGTTCATCCTTTCTAATTGTTGTATGGTATATAAAAAAAACCGCCACATTTGTGATGGCTGGAATTGAAAACAGGTTCTTGAACTCCTCCTCAAACGCTGTTATAATATATATTGAAGTTTGCGGGGGAACTACTTGTAGTTGAGAAGGTTAAACCTGACCCTTTGAACCTGTTGGTTAAGACCGACGTAGGGAAGCAAATCAATTATATCATTGTGTATATATAGTTGGAGTGCTTTTCAAATGAGAAAAGCACTCTATTTTTGTTTGAAAATAGGTGTCGAAAATTGAATATGGTTTATCGCTTGCGGGGGGACTACTTGTAGTTGAGAAGGTTAAAACCTGACCCTTTGAACCTGTTGGTTAAGACCAACGTAGGGAAGCAAATCAATTACATACTATGTTATTTATTGGGTGCTTTCCGTAATACGAATTGCACCCATTTTTTGTCTAACTATAAGGATAATCTGATTTCTGTTAGCACAGTATGATGATAATTATATATCCAATTTTAAAGGAGGATTTCTAATGAAAAAAGTATTGAGTATCGCAGGATCAGACTGTAGCGGAGGTGCCGGAATCCAGGCTGATTTAAAAACATTTTCTGCCCATGGCGTTTTTGGCATGAGCGTTATCGTGTCCATAGTGGCCGAAAACACAAGTCGTGTCATTGACATACAGGATGTTACGCCGGATATGATTCAAAAGCAGATTGACGCTGTTTTTGAGGATATTGAGGTTGATGCTGTAAAGATAGGTATGCTATCCACACCGTACTGTATGAAGGCAGTTGCAGAAAAGCTCCGTCAGTATAAGCCGAAGAACATTGTAATTGACCCTGTGATGTATGCAAAAAACGGGTGTCCGCTGATGAATCCAAATGCCGTTGATACGCTGATAAAGGTTGTTATTCCATGTGCAGACATACTTACACCGAACATTCCAGAAGCAGAAAAGATTTCAGGTATGACTATCAGCTCTATGGAAGACATGGAAGCTGCCGCAAAGCGGATCTACGAAATGGGTTGTCGAAATGTTATTGTCAAGGGCGGTCACGCTATTGGGAATGCCGTTGATGTTCTGTATGACGGCAGACAATTTTATCACTATGAAACATACCGTATCAACACCAAAAACACACATGGCACCGGCTGCACCTTTTCCTCTGCTATCACATCTAACCTAGCCCTTGGACTGCCTGTACCACAAGCGGTGGAACAAGCAAAGCAATATGTAACCACTGCCATTGAACATGCTCTTTCTATTGGAAAAGGAAATGGGCCAACTCATCATTTTTATGACCTGTATCGAAATGGTTTACAAAAAAGCGAGGTGCTTTAATGCCTGAACAATGGGATTTATATAATGTAAACAGAGAAAAAATGGGTATCCTGCATCGCCGAGGAGAGTCAATAGAAAGTGGATACTATCATCTAGTTGTCAGCATATGGATAATGAACAACAAGGGAGAATACCTGATGTCTCAACGTCATCCGAACAAGTTATATCCTGAATATTGGGAATGCACAGGTGGCTCTGTATTAGCCGGAGAAACAAGCTTGCATGGAGCTATTCGGGAAGTGAAAGAAGAATTAGGACTCTTCCTTGAAGGTAGGAATGGACGAATTATTTACAGCACCCGCAGAGAAGAAAGTCAAGATTTCTATGATGCATGGCTGTTTCATGCCGACGTTCCCATATCAGCTTTGACCCTACAAAAATCTGAAGTGATAAATGCACGCTGGATGACAAGGACGGACATTGATAATTTGTATCAGTCAGACAAACTTCATCCACTGCTGTTTTATTATATGGAAGTGCTGTAAATAAGAGATCATAAAAATGCAAATAATCATAACCAATAGTCATTTTTATTCTTGTCTAATAAGATATTTCGTCTATTATGACAAAAAGGAAGCAACTAAATTCTTGTTGCCTCCTTTTTTCATACCCTCTACTTTTACTATTTTCATCGTCTATAAGCTACTCTTAAATACTCCCTTATTGACCCATCAGAACAGAAGGTGTTGCCACAGATAAAATGATCTACATTAAATTTAACCACAGATATACATATCATGTCCAGAAATTCCAGAAAGCTTTATCTTAATGCTTTGTATTGTTGATAGACACATAGAATACTCTTTTCTGACAATAATCAAAATAAGATAAATGTCAGAAAGCAGCGTTTTTATGTCAACATTTTGCTCTCCTAATATTCCATAGTAAGATTTATTCCTTTGATAAATTAGACACTAGCTCTCTAAATTTTTGTTCAAATTGAATATCATTTTCCCTTGTTCGCTTTGGTATCTTTGTATATTTTTTATGTTTTCTTCTCATCTCTTGACCAATATGTCTTTGCATTAATAATTCATCTATATTATCATCAGTATAGCACCATCCATTTTGATTAATTGCTATAGCTCTTTTGGCAATAGCCATTGCAGCTACACCATAATCTTGAGTAACCACAATATCTCCCTCTTTTGTGTGATTAATTAAAGTAATATCTACTACATCTTTGCCTTGATCCACTGTTATAATTTCTGCATAATCATCATATAGATCATGACAAATATTTTTTATCATAATTAACTTTATATTGTATTGCTTTGCCACATTTAGAATTATGTCCTTAACAGGACATCCATCCGCATCAACTAATATCTTCATATGTTCTCCTTCTTTTTTCTATAATATTTTCTATAATTCTAATAAACTTTCTATATACATTTTATGTTTCCCTGCTTATTTTTTAAAATCTATATAGAACATTGCATTATCATTATATAGTAGCCTATATTTGTGTGGCGACATCAATGTATTTTATTGAACTCACTTTCGCCAATAAATAATATTGTAGCTCAAAAAAGGCGATTGGTTACCCAATCGCCTTTTAATTCTTTAAAATACTATTTTTGTATTCCTGTGTAAATCAGGATGGAATCTCTTAAAAATTCTGCTGTACCTGGTTGCTCTTTATCATAGTATGCTGTAAACCTTTCATCATCAACATACATTTGAGCAAGTCCAGCATGAGCTTCTTTGCTATATTCGGTCCAATAAAATGTTATCCACTTTTTGTGAAGCTCGGCCGCTTTTTGTGCTAATTCACCGGCTGGATCTCCAGTTTTAAAAGCCTCTTCCAAAGTCTTATTTAATTTCTCTGCTAGACTTGTTACTTCATCATATTCTGCTTGAGTCATATTTTTTAATTTTGCATTTGACTTGTCAATAGTTTCATTTCCATATTTTTGTCGAATTTCTTCACCATATTTCTTCTCATTATCATCAATCATTTTTTGCTTAAAACCTTCAAATTTTTCTTTATCACTCATTTTAATTCTCCCTTCTACTGATGCTATGCTCTTTTCAACATTAGCTATCAATAAATCTAATTGTTTTCTTTTTTCAAGGAGATTTTCACGATGTTCTTTAAGTGCATTTGCCCCATCAAAGGAAGGTGAAGTTATTATATTCTTTATACTATCTAAGCTTAAACCTAATTCTCTATAGAACAAAATTTGTTGTAACCTATTAACTTCCGCTTCACCGTAAATACGATATCCTGATGAATTGATTCTTGCCGGCTTTAGAATTCCAATTTCATCATAATATCTAAGGGTTCTGGTACTAATACCTGCTAAATTTCCTAGTTTTTGCACTGTGTATTCCATAATCTTACCTCCTTAAGACCAATATACACATTTACGTAGCGTCAATGTCAATAGTTTTTTATAAGTATTTTTGTGTATATGAAATTTCTAAAATTTAATTAAATAATTCCATTATTAAGTTTAGCTAGATCATTTCCAAAACCTGCCTTATCAAGACATGAAATGATTCTTTCTTGATCATCTGGTGCTTCACAAATTTTATTAGACAAATTATCTCTTATAGAAAAGGAAAGTAATTTAAAATCCTGAAATACGATGGCTAATAGTTTCATAATAAATATTACCAAGTATCATACAAATATCTATCTGTAGTTTGACGCATCCCTGACTATAAGCTAAATTAAGTGCCTCTAAAAATAATTCAATAGCTTCATAATATTTGCCATCAAGTCACTTTATGTAGCCTATTTGATTAATAACATATGCAGTATAATTTATCTTCTTTGCTTCTTCAAGTAAATTAATATCTTCACTTGGTACAATATTGCCCTTTTCAATCTTACTTAAATATGAAATTGAGCAAATTCCTTTACACAAATATTCCTGTTTCAGTCCTAATTTTTCCCTATTACTTTTTATTAATAACCCTGTTATATTTTTTCTGGTTTCATATAACACCTTAACAATTCACCCCATTATTTGTTCCTAGAATTTTTCCCCTCTGCATAATACTCTTTTCTTATACTTTCAGGCACCAAGCTACCACCAGTAGACCAGCACAGGTGGGTTGCATTTTCATTTTTATAAAAATCGGAAACAAATATAGGTCCTAAAAATCCAGCAAGAGCCGATGGTTCTATATAAATATCCTCTTCATCAACTAAGTCTGCTAAAAAACTATATAGTCTTTCATCATCTATAGTAAATGCTCCACTTAAGGTCTCTTCCATTATCTTACCTACAAAGGAAGATGGTCTTCCTACCGCCAATCCATCTGCAGCAGTCTTATTATCTAAACCTATATCCTCCACAGAAATTTTATCGTGAAGTCCAGTTGCTAAACCTAAGAGCATTGCAGGAGAATGGGTAGGTTCTGCAAAAAAGCATTGTACATCGTCACCATACATAAGTTTAAGACCATACGCAACTCCTCCTGGTCCACCACCTACACCACAGGGAAGATATACAAATAGTGGATGATCCTCATCTACAGCAATATCCATATCCTCTAGTTGTTTTTTAGTTCTTATACCCCCTACTGCATAGCCTAAAAACAAATTCTTTGAATTTTCATCATCTATAAAATAACTGTTAGGGTCAACATCCGATAGTTTTCGTCCTTCTTCTACAGCCTTTGAATAATCAGAAGCATATTCAACAACCTTAACACCTTTAGACCTTAAAAGTTCTTTTTTCCACTGCCTTGCATCTGATGACATATGTACAACTACTTTAAAACCAAGTTTTGCACTCATTATGCCTATACTAAGTCCTAGATTCCCTGTACTTCCCACTTGTATAGTATAGTTGGAGAAAAACTCCTTAAATCTATCTTCTGCAAGTATAGAATAATCATCTTCATATTTAAGTAATTCATTTGCAATAGCTAACTCTTCCGCATGCTTTAAAACCTCATATATTCCTCCCCTAGCTTTTATTGATCCTGCAATAGGAAGTAAATCATCTCTTTTCAGTATTAAATTGCCATAGATTTTTTTATTATAATTCTTTTCCATTCTTTTTTTCATATTAGATATTTTAGATATTGGTGACTCAATAATTCCATCCATAGTTGATGGAAAAACTATCTTTATATATGAAGTAAATCTATTTAGTCTCTCTTCAGCATCCAACACATCTTCATATGAAATTGGCAGCGTCTCTTTAACTTCGGCAAAGTTTTTATATTTTGGATTAAACCAAATTGTTTCTTTTAATTCTTTTAGTTCATCTACTAATAGTGAGTTTTTATTCTCCATAATGCTCCTCCTTAAAATTTTATACTCTATCAACCATAAATCTTAATATAGAATATTCTAATAATATATAATACTATTATATTTCCATTGAAAAGATAAAACAAGGTGACAAATTCCTTCAGATTTGCTCTATATAATAAAGCTAAAAATTTGAAATTATGCTAAAATATAATTATTACATAGATAAAATCATTTATAAAAGATTAGAGGGGGATATTATGGTAAATTTAGAGCAAAATCTTGAAAAGTATGCTGAGCTTGCTGTAAGAGTTGGTATCAATTTAAAAGAAAAAGAAGGTCTACTTATTGCTGGAAATGCTGATACTCTACCTTTAGCAAGACTTGTAATGAAAAAGGCTTATGAAGCAGGTGCAAAACATGTAGAGTTTCAGTTAGCTGATGACGAAATGAGCTTGATTAGATTTAAGCATGGAAAAGATTATGTGTTTGAAAACTTTCCACAGTGGAAAGTTGACTCCTTAGAGGCTATGTATAAAGACAATTATCATCATCTTTTCATTGCTGCGCCAGACCCAGAGTTATTAAAGGATATTGATGGAGACTTAGTTGCAAAAAGTCAAAAAACAGCATCTCTAGCAGTATCATCTGTTATGAAATATAGAATGACTGGATTTACAAAATGGTGTATAGTTGCTATGCCTTCATTAGCATGGGCAAAAAGTGTATTCCCAGATTTAGATAATGAAACTGCAATCGAAAAACTATGGGAAAAGGTCTTCGAAGCAACCCGTGTTGATCAAGATAATCCAGTAGAAGCATGGCAAATACACGATAACAATATAAAAAAATATAGAAACTTTTTAAATGAAAAGCAGTTTGAAAAATTAGTATTAAAAGCTCCTGGAACAGACTTGGAAGTATATCTTGCAGAGGATCACTTTTGGATGGGTGGATCTAAGGACAGTCAAGCTGGAGATCCATTTGTTGCAAATATCCCTACTGAGGAAGTATTTACTACTCCCCATGCTTTAAAGGTTAATGGAACTTTAAAAGCTACAAAACCACTTAGCTTAAATGGAAAAATTGTAGACAATTTTGGATTTACATTTAAAGATGGAAAAGTAGTTGATTTCTATGCTGAAAAAGGCTACGATGTTTTAGAAAAATTAATGGAAAACGATGAGGGTGCTAAATACTTAGGTGAAGTTGCATTAGTTCAAAATGACTCTCCTATTTCAAATACAGGTATACTTTTTAATAATACATTATTTGATGAAAATGCTTCAGTTCATTTTGCACTTGGTAGGGCATATGCATATGCTATGATAGGTGGTTCTGATATGACAGATGAAGAACTAAAAGCAAAGGGTGCAAATTTTAGTTTAATCCACGTTGACTTTATGGTAGGTGGGCCAGAGCTACATATTACTGCCTATGAAAAAGATGGTACCGAGGTTGAATTATTTAAAGATGGAAATTGGGTGTTTTAGTTAACTTATATAAGCCTGAGAATCTATTGTAGATTTTCAGGCTGTTATATTCTATTTAATAAGAACATATCTCACATAAAAAAATTATTACAAAATAATCATTTAGCGAATAAAAATAGGACTCACTCTATTACATTTTTATATAAGCTCTTCATAAAGTTCAATCGTTCTATGTGCTACTAAATCCTCATCAAACATTTCTTTGCACCATTTTTTACTCCAAAGTCCGATTTTTTTACGGTCTTTTGGATTGTCTAGTAACAATCTAATTGCTTTCCCTAATGTAATGATATCTGGTTTTTCAATTGCATCATGATCACCAAAGTATGTTTGCCATTGTAATTCCTTCATCTCTTCAGATACAATACCTACATATCCTTCATTTCCTATAGATATGACAGGCTTACAGCAACTCATAGCCTCAAGTGCTACCCTGCCAGTTCCAACAACAATATCGCTTTCTAAATAATACTGAATCACGTCAAAGCTTGCACCCTCAAGATGAAGCAAATCTCTTCCTATACTATTATTTATCAAATCTACTTCTCTTTTTATTATGCTGCTATCAGGACCATCACCCACTACAATAGCATATAAATTTTCATATTGTAATGCAAGGTTATGACAGCTAAAAATAAAATTTTCTGCAGCTATAGTTTTGTTCCATGCCAATCTACTACAATATGTTATAACAATCCCATCATCTGGAATATTTAGTTTCTTCCTTATAGTATTATCTTTTTTATCTTTCGTTTGTTCCTGTATATTTATTCCATTAGGTATAACAATAACCTTATCCTTTACCCTCTTTCCTAGTTGACCACATATCATTTCCTTTACTGGTTCACTAACAGCAATTATAGAACTAGCATTAATACATGTACTATAGAGAACATCTTTAGGATAAAATAGTCCATGCAATGTAACAATATAAGGAATATTATATTTCTTATATATTTGATTAGCAATTGACATGCTTCCGAATAAGTGACTATGAATAAGATTAATATTTTCCCTATCAATAATTTGCTTTACTGTATTTAACAGTCCAAATATATGTCTATTTGAGATGTAATCACCTTTAATTGGTACTTTTACAATCTTAATCCCACTATCCTCAAACATTCTAGTCAATGGTCCCCCACTAGTTCCAACAACAACATGTATACCTTTATCAATTAAACTCTTAACTAAATTAAGTACATGGGTTTCAGTTCCACCTATATTTAATGAATCTATTAGCATAAGTATTCTCTTATCACTTCTTTGATTTAAGTTTATATTGACCTTATTTATTTTAGCATTTTGATATAATTTACTATACAGTATATGATTTTTAATATCACTATTTTCTAGGGCTATTCTAGTATGTTCTTCATAACCATGTTGCTTAACAATATGATAAGCTTCATTATGTCTTCTGTATGAATAAAGTACTTTATTCACCTTTTCAACTCCACCTATTTTAATAAGCTCTAGTAGTAGCTCTATTTGATCATCAAATTCTTGGTTGAGCTGACTTAATATAATCTTATTTAGAAGTTGTTTACGTATCATTAAGGTGGGAAATATTATCGGTATAAAATTTCCAATAATAGCATTTAAAATACTTTCTTTATCAATATAATGATTTTGAATTTTCTCAATAAAAGTACTTTGATTTATATAGTCTGTATCGTAGGTGAAACATTTTATAAGACAAGAAACCATACCAAGTTCTTTATGTTTCTGTAAATAGGCTATCTGCCTTTCAATTCTACTAGGTAAACTTATATCATCTGGATCATGTCTGATTATAAATTCACCTTTTGCATGATTTAGCCCCTCTTCAAAGCTAGCATTCAATCCTTTATTGGATCCTAATTGTATTACTTTTATTCTATCGTCTTTAATTTCTCTAACTATTTTTAGTGTATTGTCAGTAGAATTATTGTCCAGTACTATAATCTCAAAATTTTTATAGGTCTGCTTTAATATACTTTTAATACTTTCATCAATATATTTATCACAATTATATACGGGCATAATTATACTAACTAAAGGGTCCATATATATCCACCTCTATACTTCATAATGCAACACATCCTTAAGATTTTGTACTCTGTATCCATTATTTATAAGTCTATGTATAAACTCGAAATCCTCATGCTTATCAATAGATTTATTCATACCAGCTGTATGATCCACTACTACACTTCTTAACATAATAGTATTTATATTTACACATGGAGTGTATTCCTTTGTGTAAATATATTCAATATCATCATCAAATTTAATTATAGGAGTTTCCTCAGTTGAATTAGTTCCAATCACGCTATACATAAAATTATTGTTTAAAAATTCTACCTGCTTACTAAGCTTAGCATTATTACTAATACTATTTACAGTATTAAAAGCAATAAATTCTCCTTTAGATAAATAAGAACCTACGTTATAAACCCAGGGATATCCTATTTCTGTAGGTAATCTAAAGTAAATTATATCTTTAATATTAAAACTAGGATTTTCTTGTTTATACTGAGAATACCACTTTCTTATTTCTTCCTCATAACTATTTTCTAAAGCGTCATCTATAATAATTATTTCAATATCTAAATAAGTTTGGATACTAATATCTTTTAGAGATCTAAAAATACTATCTTTATTATTTTCTATTGGCAATATCACAGATACCTTCCCAATAACTTTTTTTGATTCTTCTTTTATTTTTTGCATTGCTTCTCTGTACTCTTCCGTAGCTCGTTCTGGATGAGTTCGTACGTAAAGAAGATCTTCCTTTAAGTTGCTAACAATATAGTCCGCATGTATAATTTCATTAATAAAAAACACATCATTAGCTATATTCACAAAGCGTTTACATCCAATTATATTTTCAAGTATATTAGCCCTAAACAAAACAGAACCAAAGCATACACAATGTTTAAACTCGTTTTTATAGTTACTTTCTATTTTTTCAGTACTATAACTTAACCAATCTGGTATATACACAATATTATTTATATGTTCAGTAAATGCCTTAAATCCAGTTCCAACAACAGTAACATTATAATTTTCATCTAAATATTCAACCTGTTTTTGTATTTTTTCCTTATGACTTATATCATCCGAATCGTGTATAGCAATATACTCCCCTTTAGAAACACAAAATCCAATATTTAGCGCCCATGTTTGTGAACAGTTTCGAGGTAACCTTATGTAGGTAAAATCCCAAAATACACCTTCATTATTTTTAATCCACTCGCTTATAACCTGTTTTGTATTATCTGTAGAACAATCATCAATAATAATTATTTCTATATTTGAGTATGTTTGATTTTTTAACCCATCTAAAGCTTCACATATATATTTTTCATAGTTATAAATTGCTATTATTACGCTTACAAGACCACTCTCTCTATCCCAAAAACTTGCCATCTTTAATCCTCCTAATATATTATTCTAAGTTCCATGTAATATATTTAGTAATTAATGTTTAGTTAAGTTGTTAAACTGTCTGATACTCATGTCTTGATTTCAGCATCAAAACTTAAAGGCATTCCAATTCAAATAAATTACCATTATTAATCTTAAATTTAGGATACGTTCAATGTTTTAACATCGATACTACTATGCCTCATTGTAATAATTCACATCTCTTCTTAATTGTTACAATATCATGTCTCATCATATATATATCCTCTTCATACTTACCTATATGAGAGGTATTTATTATACCTTTTAAATTATTTAAAATATATTTAGGAAAATTTTCACCACATTCATAGGCTATTAAATATCCCCCGCCAAATCTAGGATTAACTTCTGATATATAGAACTCTCCGTCTATTTCGAATACATCTATATCAACCGGACCTACAACTTTTAACTTTTTTATAAAATCTAAAATCATATTAAAAAGCTTATCATTTTTTACAGACACTGCTTTATCAGTTTCGCCACCTCGCATACTAAGTTTCTTTTTAAGAAATATAGATATAACATCCTTTGATATTATGTCAACATAAAGGTCTACACCATACTCTTGTCCTTGCATGTATTGTTGTACAATTAGGTCTGTATTATATTTCATTAAAATCTTCAATTCTTCTAGCGTAGAAACTTTATTGATACCTATACTAGAACTTCCTTTTCGAGGCTTTACAAACACTGGAAAATCTATTTTATTTCTATATAATGCCTTTGTAAAATCGTCTAAGTTTGCATAGGTTTTAGGAGTATTAAATCCATTATTCTTTAAAAACTCAAACATACTATACTTATCAAAGCACATTTCAACAATATCATAATCCGATATTATAACCTGCACTCCTAGATTATTAAATTCTTCTTTCTCTTTAGCTAACAGACTTAATTCAGGATCTATTGTAGCAATAATCCCTGTAATATCTTCCTTAGTACAAATTTCTTTTATTTCATTTAGATAATTACTATTATCTATACTAGATACAATATATCCTTTATCAGCTATATATAAAGTGGGTGCTGTGCTATTATAATCAGCTACTATTATCCTTCCTTCATTACCTAGCTCTTGTTTAAAATATTTAATTAACTGAGTTCTTCTACCACTACTGGTGAATAAAAGATTCACTTCTATCCCCACCTATCTCAATAAATTTTTCAGAATTGGCTAATAATATTGGAATACCACCAGTGTGTATAAATAAAATATTCTTGCCCTTAATATTAGTTCTTCTAATATAATCAATCATTCCATAGAAGGCTTTTCCTGTATATATTGGATCCAATAATATTCCTTCATTCTTTCCTACATACTTTATAGTTTGTAAAACTTCATAATAGCTATCTCCATATCCTTTTCCAACATAATCGTCAATAAAATGAATTTTAGATTTTATGTTATTTACTTGAATGTTAAACTTATGGCAGTAATCAAGAATACTCTCTTCTATCACCTTACTCCCTCTCTCTTGTTTCCGTGCAATACTAATACCCAATATTTTAGTATTCGCTTTATAGTTTTCATTTCCAATTATCAGCCCAGCCTGTGTTGTTCCTGAACCAGAGGCATGAAATATATAATCAAAATTAACTTTCATTTTTGATTCTTGTGCTTTTATTTCCTCATATACTTTTACATAAGCATATGTACCTAAGTTACCATGACCACCACCTTCAATAAAATATGATTTATGGCCATTTTCTGTTAACTTTGTTAATGTTTCATCTATGGTATCTTTAACTTGATATTCTTCGCACCACATTATTTCTGCATCAAACAAATTATATAAAAAGTAATTACCTGTATATTCAATTTGTTTTTTTTGTTTTGTTAGTATCAACAAACACTTTAACCCTAATTTTGAACAGGCTGCGGCAGTTATTGCACAATGATTTGATTGATATGACCCATAGGTTACAATATAATCACTTTTTTTAGAAATAGCATCATACATAAAATATTCTATTTTTCTTAGTTTATTTCCGCCTAAAACAAATCCAGCTAAATCTTCTCTTTTCATATAAATTTCATTAGATTTAATATCAATACTTTCTAACTTTATCATTGGGGTGACAGAATTAAATAGATCTATTTTATTTAGAGATTTCATTTTTTTTCGCCCAGTCTTTCTTTAATATAGAAGCAATATATCTATCAGCAATTTTCCCATGAGAATATATATCTTGCCTTAATAATCCTTCTAATTGCCATCCTATTTTTTGCATAATTTTTTGAGTACCCTGATTATATGTTAAATAGTGAATATATATTTTATTTAATCCTAACTCTTCAAATCCATATTTCATCAGTACATCATATACTTCTGTTCCATATCCATTACCCCATGTATCTTTCTCTCCTATAGTTATATATAATTCAGCCTTTCCTACTGGATAGCTAATATCTATCAATCCACAAAATCCTATATATCGATTGTCTTCTATTAAAAAAACAGAAAAGTCCCGTCTATGTGAATCACTAATTACTTTGTCAAACCACTTTTCAGTTTTAGCTATAGAGGTTGGATAATCATAATTTAAGGTTCTTTGAATATCAGGATCATTAAGCCAATCTACTCTCTTAAATAAATCTTCCCTTTCAACAAGCTTTAAATAAATGCTCTTGCCTAATAAAACATTAATCATTCTATAGCCTCCTTAGAACTAATTGGAACCATTTCTATCTATTGAATTAAAAATATGTTAATTAATTTAATATAGTACCTTATTTTGTAATTATATTATGTAAGATTAAATTAGAAGTGCTATAATAAAAAAATAAACAACCAATAGGAAGTATTCTCCTTTAGTTGTTTATTTAAATTCTTAAGTAATTTATTTTATTTTAGGTAAATTCTTAGCAAATTCATAAAAATCTTCATAGTTTCCTTTATAATCTATATTATTATCCCCTCTAATTGTACCAATAATATGATCCTCAATAAGATATGTCTTCATCCCAAGAGTTTTTGTTATCATATCTTCTTCTATATCATTTCCTACCATTATACAATTCAATGGCTGTTTTTTTATTTTATTTAAAATCTCCTCATAAAACTTTAGTTGCGGCTTACAATAATGCATTTTCTCAAAGCTTGTAATAAACATAAAATCTTCTTTATTAAGCCCTGCCCACTCTATACGATGTAGGATAGCTTTTTCAGGGAAAAGTGGATTTGTTGCTACCACTAAATTATAACCCTTATCTTTAAGTAGCTTTACAGCTTCAATAATGTATTTATTTTGAGTAGCTACATTTTTAATATTATTAAAATCCTTTTCATAAAAATCTTCAAAAATAGGATTCAATATTTTTTCTTCATGATCGATTCTTCCATAGAAATCCTCAAAAAAAGCTTCTTCATTAGTTTTATTAGGATCTATATTGCTTATCATATATTTAGTTGAAGTCCAAATATGTTTTGTAACTTCTTCTGGTGTAAAATGCTCTTTTAGCTTAATTGCTAATTCTGCAAAGTATCTTTTAGTAAATAAGTCAGTATCCATTGGTAATAAAGTACCATCCAAATCAAATAATATTGTTGTAATCATGTTAATGCACCTCTCTTTTGTATCCCTATTGTATTAAAGTTTATTATACCAAAATAAATTATGCTATTTCTACCCTTTATTTTTCTTCATAGTAAAGTACATCATTTAAGTTTTCTATCTTATATCCCTCGTATAATAATCTATATATAAATTCAAAGTCTTCTCTGCCATCTATCTTTTTACTTAAACCAATGATTTCATCTATTACACAACTTCTTATCATTATTGTATTAATATTTACACAATGAGTTTTATTTTCAATATACTCATGTTGAATACTATATCCAAATTTAATTTGTGGAGTGTTCCCATTAAAATTTGTGCCCACTACAGTATAATTTGGATTATCCTTTAGAAACTTTACTTGCTTTTTAATTTTATTCTTAATACTTATAGCATTATTGCCATGAAAAACAATATATTCTCCTTTTGACAAGTAGGCCCCTATATTATAAATCCAAGGATATCCTACTGAAATAGGCAACTTAAAGTAAAAAACATCCTGTATATTTGCAATTTTCTGGAACTTTTTATTCAACGAATACCATTCCCATATATCCAATTCTACATTACCTTTAGAAGAATCATCTACAATAATTATTTCAATATTAGAATAAGTCTGAGAAATTATAGAATTTAATGCCTTCAATATACTTTTGAAGTTATCTTTTACTGGTAGTATTACAGAAACCCTCCCTTTTATCTTACTACGGTCTTTTTTATTTCTCTCCTGTCGCTTTACCTCATAACCAGGTTGAAGTCTTTCAGAATGAATTCTTACATTAAAAAGTACTTCTTCCAGGTTATCCAATATATAATTATGTCTCACTATATCCTTTACGAAAATAATATCATTAGCTACCCCTGGAATTCTTCTACACCCTATTATCGTATCTATTATATCTGCACGAAATAATAGTGTACCAAATGACACGCAGTGTTTAACAGGATCACTCTTATAATTTTGTTCTATCTCTTTTACATCGTAACTAAGCCATGCTGCAGGCCAAAGTATTTTATCTATTGTATCATAAAAAGTTTGAAATCTGGTTCCTACTGCTGCTATATTAGGATTTTTAATCAAATGTTTTACTTGCTTTTCAATTTTTTCTTTATGACTAATATCATCTGAATCATGTATAACTATATATTCTCCCCTAGCAAGTTGAAAACCAATATTTAAAGACCAAGCTGAACTACAATTTCTTGGTAATTTTAGATATATGAAATTATTAAATCTATCTTGATTCTTATCCTGCCATTGTTTTACAATCGCCTGGGTATTGTCTGTTGAACAATCATCTACAACAATTACTTCCAAATGAGGATAAGTTTGAATTTTCAACCCATCTAACGCCTCGCAGATATATTTTCCATAGTTATATATGGATATAACTACACTGACAAGATCTTTTGTTCTACACTTCGAATCATTCATTCTTTTTCACCACCTCACCAACCTATATACTCAATTCTTATTTTTATCAGTTATCTTGTATTTTTACTTATACCTTCTATAAGTTTTTCAACTACATAATCCATCTCTTCCTCACTTAAATTATTATAGAAAGGTAATGCAATAGTGGATTCCCCTACCTTTTCAGTAATCGGAAAATCACCTTCTTTAAAGCTAAACATATCTATCATATATGGTTGAAGATGAATAGGAGTAAAATAAGGCTTACAAGCAACACCATTTTCTGTTAAGTAATCCATCACACCATTTCTATCTATACGTTCATCTAGCCTTATAACATAGACGAACCAACTCATTTTTGTAACCTTTGGATCTACATATGGTATAATAACTCCTTCTATATCCCTAAGTTTTTCATTATACAACTGAGCTACTTTATTTCTTTTAGCTATGATTTCTTCCAGTCTCCTTATTTGAGCAATACCTATAGCTGCATTAACTTCACTCATCCTATAGTTATAGCCTAATCTTTCATGATAAAGCCATAAACCTGTAATAGCTCTTCCTTGACTTCTCATACTTCTACATAAATCGGCTATATTATCATCATTAGTTACAATCATCCCACCTTCACCTGTGGTAATCTGCTTATTTGGATAAAAAGCATATACTGCTGCGTCTGCTAATGTGCCAGACTTTATACCTTCATATTCAGAACCAATAGCTTCACAAGAATCTTCAATAACTTTCAAATTATATTTTCTAGCCAGTTCCATAATTTCTTTCATATTATTCGGATGGCCAAAAACATCTACAGGTATAATAGCTTTAGTTCTATTGGTAATTTTTTCAGCTATTTTATTAATGTCTATATTTAATGTTTTTTCATCTATATCAATAAATGTAGGTTTTGCCTTCTCGAATAGAATACAATTGGAAGATGCAACAAAGCTAAATGGGGTAGTAATTACTTCATCTCCTTCTTTAATATCTAATGCCCTAATTAGTAGATGTAATGCACTTGTTCCACTGTTCACTCCTATTGCATGTTTAACATTAAAATATGATTTAAACTCAGCTTCAAACTCTTCTATTTTAGGACCTATACTTAATAGTCCAGATTCCAATACTTCTTTAACTAAATTTATCTCTTCTAGTGTAATGTCTGGTGCACCTAAATTAACCTTCATATTATTTCCTCCTAATATATCTTCTAATATCTATTAAGCAACTATAATTTTGTGTATTTATAATATGTATAGCCTATAGTCCTTGCTACTAAAGTAACTCCATTAAAAATATTGTTATTATCTATACAAAGTAGCAATACTTCTATTCCATTCATAATATAAACTAGATGAATGGGATGTTACATTCGTACTTAATTAATTTAATTAAATAATAGTTGTGTTCTTGTAGGAGGGAGCAAAATTGAATATTAAAAAAATTGTTCTCTTAGGTGGGGGCTCTCAAGCAAAAGTAGTTTCAGATATTATAACGAAAAGAAAAGAACTAGAAAAGGAACCACTTGAGGTTATAGGGATTTTAGATGATGATAATTCTAATCGGGGGTTTTCAAATATCCCTATACTAGGAAAAATAAATTTTATAGAAAAATTAGCTTGCCAATATGATGATATCTATTTCATAATTGCTATTGCTAATAATAAAATAAGAGAAGAAATAGTAAAAAAATATGAAAAATTGAATCTTAAGTATTACACTGCAATTCATCCAAGTGCTACTATAGCAAGTAATGTTAATATAGGTGCAGGAACTGTTATAATGGCAGGTGCAGTAGTTGGTCCATTTACCCAAATAGGTAATCATGTAATTCTCAATACCTTATCTTCAGTTGATCATGATAATATTATTGAAGACTTTGTTCATATTTGTCCTGGAGCTAAATGTGCTGGTTGTGTAACCGTAAAAAAATCTAGCTTTATCTGCACAGGTTCATCTATTATTCCTGGAGTAATTATAGGTGAATCTACAATTGTTGGCGCTGGTTCAGTAGTAATTAAAGATATCAAAGGGTATTGTACTGTAGTTGGAGTTCCAGCAAAAGTTATAAAGTCGCATAATTAATGACTAAGAAACAAGTAGATATCTACTTGTTTCTTACTATTTATCTATTTATCTATCATATCTCTAATAAAATCAAGCTTTAATAATAGTTCTTTTATTTCATCTATATTTAAACGTCTTGTATTATAAGAATTATAGTCTGTATAGTCGGATAATAGCATTTTCTCATTCTTTAATGATTCTTTGTAATTTAGATCTCTATTATCGGGTCTAATTACAAAGTTTTTTTCCATCTCCTTAGACCTTATTCTTTCCTCCTTAGTAACAAGTGTTTCATGAAGCTTTTCACCATGTCGAACCCCTATAACCTTAATATCCAAGTTAGAATTGAATATTTCTTTTATTGCTGTAGCAAGATCCTTTACAGTAGCTGCTGGAGATTTTTGTACAAAAATCTCTCCCTGCCTACCATCCTCAAAAGCAAGCATTACTAGATTTACTGCATCATCTAAAGTCATTAAGAATCTTGTCATATTAGGATCTGTTATTGTTAATGCGTTTCCTGTATTAATCTGTTCTACAAATAATGGAATAACCGAACCTCTTGAAGCCATTACATTTCCATATCTTACACAACATAGTACAGTTTTATCATCCTCTATTGTTCTAGATTTAGCTATTACAAGTTTTTCCATCATAGCCTTAGAGAGTCCCATTGCATTAATAGGATAAACTGCCTTATCTGTGCTGAGGACAATTACTTTCCTAACATTATTTTCAACTGCTACATTTATTACATTGTTTGCTCCTAAAATATTAGTCTTAACTGCCTCCATAGGATAGAACTCACATGAAGGGACTTGCTTTAGTGCTGCCGCATGGAATATATAGTCTACTCCCTTGGTAGCGTTATAAATACTCTCATAATTTCTGACATCTCCTATAATAAACTTAATTTTTTCATTATTATAATGAATACGCATATCAGTTTGCTTTTTTTCATCTCTACTAAAAATTCTAATTTCCTTAACATCTGAATTAAGAAATTTATTTAAAACAGCATTTCCAAAGGAACCGGTGCCTCCTGTAATTAATAAGGTTTTATTTGTAAACATTCTTTGTTCCCCCTAAAGTTATATATTCGATTAGATATACTAATTATTTAAAATATCTATTTTTCCTTATTTATGATATGTTTAGTATAATATCATTGCTACTAAGTTCTTGGACAAAAACAAATAGAGGTCGAGATTATATCACTATCAATGACATAATTTCGACCCTTAATTAAATTACATTAATATTTATATCTAATAATTAAGTTCAGAATCAACTTCTCCTAATTCTCTCGTAAGTTCTATTATTTCATTAATTATATTTCCTATATGATCTATAGTATCTAGTAATGGTTTTTCTGTAGTTATATCTACCCCTGCCATTTTGGCAAGCTCTACTGGTGTTTTAGTTCCTCCTGCCTTTAAAACAGCTCTCCAATCATCTATAGCAGGCTGGCCTTCTTTTAGTATTCTCTTGCTTACTTCTGTGGCTATAGTAAGTCCGGCACTATAGGTATAAGGGTATAGTCCCATATAATAATGGGGCTGCCTCATCCAAGTAAGCTCTGCTCCATCATTTATTTTAACTGTGTCTCCCCAGAATTTTTCAAGCACATCTTTTTTAATAGCGCTTAACTTTGAGGCCTGAACACTTCCACCTTCATCTATTATTTTATATACTTCCCTTTGATAAGCAGCTTCTAGTAGATGGGTTACAAAGTTATGATAATATGTACGGCTTATCATTGAGGATAAAACCCATCTTTTGAATCTAGGATCATAATTGGTTTTCATAAGATAATTTGCCATTAGCATTTCATTCATAGTAGATGGAGCTTCTATAAAATATGTAGATGGTCTTGTATCGAATATATTCTGGTTTTGCTGTGCTAAATAAAAGTGTCCAGCATGACCTAATTCGTGAGCTAATACAAATACCTCCCTCATCTTATCGGTCCAAGATATTAATATAAATGGATGACTTTCATATGGACTAGAACAAAATGCTCCCGTTGATTTTCCTTTGTTTTGAACAAAATCCACCCATCTCTCA
Organism: Alkaliphilus flagellatus; assembly: GCF_018919215.1. Classification (NCBI taxonomy): domain Bacteria; kingdom Bacillati; phylum Bacillota; class Clostridia; order Peptostreptococcales; family Natronincolaceae; genus Alkaliphilus; species Alkaliphilus flagellatus. The sequence goes on along the minus strand of NZ_JAHLQK010000001.1, from coordinate 407,597 downwards.
TCGTAGCTTCTTTCAATCATTTGTAAATAATCTTCTCCCAGGACAGATAAGGCCCCTTTAATATATTTTTTTGATTCCTCTACGGATATATTTGGCTCATACTCTGGGTCCACCACTAGTTTTAAATCTGCAAAGGTCATTTCATCTAATTTGTGGACTTTTTGAAGAAGCCTTGCATATTTTCTCATGTGGGGTGCTAGTTTTTCCATGATTATATCTATTTGTCTATTATATAGCTCCCTGTCTACTTTTTGAGGAAATAACAAGCTATCTATAACAGAGTCAAACCCTCTAAGACTTGATAAGGTTTTTTCTTTTTGAATCTGTGTTTGATAAGCTGCTGCTATGGTATGCTGGTATTCCTTTAATTTTGAAGAGAAGGCTTCAAATGCAGTTCTTCTAATTTCAGTATCATTTTCAAACTCCCATTCATTTTCAAAAAGTACAAAGCTAAGAGGATATTCTTTACCTTTTACATTGAAATTTCCAAAATCCATATCAGCTAATTTTGCCCTATTATAAATAGCATAAGGAGAACTTAATATTCCAGATAAAGCAGATAGTACTCTTTCTACTTCTGGATGGAGTGCATATTTTTTAAATTCTTTTATTTCTTTTAAGTAATTAGCATTTTCATTAGATCTTTTTATAGCCTCTTCTATAACTTCTTCATCAGCTTCTATAATTTCACTTCTTATAAAGCTTAACCTACTTTGCAGATTTGATAATATATTTGTAAGTTTAGCATTTCGTGCTTGATTTTCAATATTTGTCTGATCAACAGCAACCGCAAGATAAGCGTATGTATTAGTTAGGTGTATGACTTGAGTTGCTTTTCTTAATTTATCTAGACATTCATTAATAACATCTGCTGAATTTAGCCTACCTTTATACTTGCTTTCTAGTTCCTCAGTATATTTCTCAGCTTCTTTTATAGCCAAATTATACTCTTCTTCTGTTTGATATATTGCAGATAAGTCCCATGTTAAAGATTGATCTACGTCCTTTCTTTCTTTTAATACTTTTCCCATACTAGGTCCCCCTTCTTATTTATTACATTTTCTATATAACTGAATATTAAAAATATTTACATTGTATATTTTCTATATAATATATCTGGATTCCTTTAATATATTAAATATATTTTGCATGTATTTTATTAGCTCTATAAGTATAGCTGTAGCATTCTATTGATCTTTAGAATATATATGATTAATATGGATAATTAGGAGAATAATTAGGAGGATAATTATGGATTTAATGTTAGAAAACTCAATATTAAATAAACATGCAAATATTGCTGTAATTGGTTTAGGATATGTTGGTTTACCTATAGCTATTAGATTATCAAATGTAGGCTTTAAAGTATTTGGTATAGATATTTCAGAAGAAAAAGTACACAGATTAAATTCTGGTAAATCCTATATAATAGATATTCATGATGAAGATATAGATGCTGTCATAAATAAAAATTTATATGTAGAAAGTGACTATTCCATTCTATCAGATATAGATGTAATTATCATTTGTGTTCCTACACCTTTAACAGAAGCAAAACAGCCAGATGTTTCCTATATTAATAATGTTGTAGATAATATAATAAAGTATTTAAGCAGAGAGGTATTAATTGTTTTAGAAAGTACTACCTATCCTGGTTCAACAGAAGAATTAATTACTGCCGTTATTGAGAAAAGGAAGGGATTGACAGTTGGAAAAGATTTCTTTGTATGTTATTCACCAGAACGAGTTGATCCAAGTAATAAAAAATATGAAGTGAAAAATACTCCAAAGGTAATTGGTGGCGCTACTAATAAGTGCTTAGAGATAGGTATTGCCCTTTATAAATCTTTCGTAGACACAATAGTACCCGTTAGCTCTACTCAAGTTGCGGAACTGGCCAAACTATTTGAAAACACTTTTAGAAGTGTAAACATTGCTTTAGTTAATGAGTTGACCCAGATGGCAGACAGGATGGGTCTTAACATTTGGGAAGTAATCGATGCTGCTTCCACAAAACCCTTTGGTTTTATGACCTTCTATCCAAGTGCTGGTGTTGGAGGACATTGTATTCCCATAGATCCAATTTATTTGTCATGGAAAGCAAAAGTATTTAACCACTACAATCGATTTATTGAATTAGCTACCGATATCAATATGAATATGCCACGATATGTTGTAAATCAAATTGCAGAAATCTTAAGCTCTGAAAACAAGTGCTTAAATAAGTCAAATATTTTGATTGTTGGCATTGCATATAAAAAAGATGTTGATGACTTAAGAGAATCTGCTGCATTAGAAATATTTCACTTATTGCAAGAAAAGGGTGCAGAGGTTACATACCATGATCCATATGTTTCTAATTTCAAATCTGGTGAGAACACTATTTTTTCCCAAGAACTTACTAAAGCAAATTTAGTCCAAGTTGATCTTGTAGTAATTATAGCAGATCACAGTAATATAGATTACCAACTTATCATAGACAATAGCGGTTTAATTTACGATACTAGAAATATTACTAAAAATTATAGAGGAAACAATATTGTATTGTTAGGAGGATATAGAAAAGACAACAATAAAAAAGCATTTTTTAAGGAGTAGTTACTTTATGAACAAAAAATCAAAAAAAACAAGAGTAGATACAATTGTATTTGCCCCAACCAATGGTGTTGGATTAGGTCATTTAACTAGAACATTGGCAATTGCTAGAAGGGTAAAGAAGCTTGATCCAAGTAAAAAAATTGTTTTTTTTACTACTTGTCCTGCAATTCATCTTGTAGAACGTGAAGGTTTTATTGCACATTATTTCCCTTCATTAGAGATATGTAACAAAAGTAAAACAAGACAATGGGACTATACACTTAGTCAAAGACTTAGTAGGATCCTACATATTTATAAACCTAGCATGTTTATTTTTGACGGTGCCCATCCTTATAATGGGATACTTACTTCAATTAGTCCATTTAAAAAAATAATGAAGTGTATATGGATAAAAAAGAATCAATATACTAATATCTCACAGCTAAGAAAAACATTTATTAAAGAAAAGGAAAAGCACTTTCATTATATTATTACTCCTAATGAAGTTGGCAATTATAATGAAATACATGAAAACAGTTACATGACTAACTTCCCTATTATTTATTTAGACCAATCAGAGGCACTAAGTAAAGATACGGTGAGAAAACTATGGCAAGTTCCTGATGATTATAAAGTAGTTTATATTCAATTAGGTGCTGGTAAAATTAACGATATCCAAGCTATATTAAATAATATATTGTATGCTTTAAAAAAATTTGAAAATATTTTTATAGTACTTGGTGAATCAATCATTGGACAGAAATTAAATATTATAGACGAAAATGTACTTATTTTACGAGATTATCCTAATTCAAGATTTTTTAATGCATTTGATCTGGCAATTTCGGCAGTTGGCTATAACACCTATCATGAGTTACTCTATTTTGGAGTACCAACAATATTTATTCCTAATGAAAATACTAGCTTAGATAACCAAGTAGCAAGGGCCATGAATGCTAAAAAAGCAGAAGCTGCATTAGTTTTAAGAGATCCTAAGGAAGATGATATTATAGAATCTATTAAAATTGCTCTTAATAATGAGATAAATGCACAAATGAGAAGGAATGCTAAAAAACTTATTGAAAAAAATGGTGCTGATGAACTTGCACAATTAATATTTTATCTGGGTAATAACTAGCGCTTATCAATTTTTTGTATAGTAGCAATTATTAATATATAAAAACAATAAAATATTAACCCCTAGCTACAGTTTTGAATATATTAATATATGCGTTTTTAAAGCTATTCTATATATAAAATTGGAGGTTAAAACATGATAAAAACTAAATGGATTATGATTATACTCTGTATTATTATACTTGGGTTATTTTTTGTAGCACCTAATAATACATTAGAGCACGAAGGACATTTTGGATGGGTATCAATAATACCTCCATTACTTGCAATCCTTCTTGCTTTCATTACAAAACAAGTACTTCTATCCTTATTTTTTGGAGTATTTATTGGTGCCACAATCCTTAATGGTTGGAATCCTATGATAGGATTTTTTAGAACCATGGATCAATTTATAGTAGGTGCACTATCAGATAAATGGAACGCTGGCACTTTGATATTTACCTTCTGTATTGGAGGTATGATTGGCGTAGTTAATAAAATAGGTGGGACTAGAGCAATAGCAGAAAGCTTGGCTAAAAGAGCTACTACTGCAAGAAGCGCTCAAATTATTACATGGCTAATGGGGATGCTTATCTTTTTTGACGATTACTCAAATACATTGATAGTTGGTTCTACAATGCAACCATTAACCGATCGTGTAAAGGTTTCCAGAGAAAAGCTGTCTTATATTGTGGACTCCACAGCTGCTCCCATAACAGGTATAGCATTATTATCAACTTGGATTGGATACGAATTAGGTCTTATTAAGGATGCTTATACATCTCTTGGGATGAATGTAAATTCCTACGAAATATTTATCCAAACAATTCCTTACAGATTTTATTGTATATATGCATTGATCTTTGTTATTATAATAGCTGCCCTTAACAAGGACTACGGACCAATGTATAAAGCAGAGCAAAGAGCACGATTAACCGGTAAAGTCTTTTCAGATGAAGCTAAAGTTATGAAAAACAGTGAAGTTTCTAAAATTGACCTTAATAAAAATGTAAAATATAAAGCCTATAATGCAATTATACCAATATTAACCTTAATTGTAGTTAGTTTTTTTGCCATTTGGTATAGTGGATACAGCTTTTCCGAAGCAAACATTAGTCCCTTTAGCTTGGAGGGAATTAGAATTTCCTTTGGCAATGCAGATGTAAGTATAGCACTAATGTGGTCATCCGTTGTTGCTAGTATAATTGCTATATTAATGGGAATAAGCCAGAAGATTTTGAATCTCGCTGAATCCTTTGATGCGTGGATCGAAGGTTCAAAATCAATGCTAGCCTCCTGTATGGTGCTAGTTTTAGCCTGGTCCTTAGGCAGTATTACATCATCTATAGGAACTGCTGATTTTCTGGTTGGAATCGTATCCGATAAATTTCCGACTGGACTAATTCCAGTTATTATATTTACTATTTCCTGTATAGTATCATTTGCTACAGGTACATCTTGGGGAACTATGGCAATCCTTATACCAATGGCACTTCCTATAGCTAACAGCTTTGTATTAAATGGAACAGCTGATCCTTCCTTGATATTAGTAACTCTAGGATCAGTGTTAACAGGTTCAATCTTCGGCGATCATTGCTCTCCAATTTCAGATACCACAATTATGTCCTCATTGTCTTCAGGATCTGATCATATTGAACATGTGAAAACTCAGATGCCATATGCATTAACAGTAGCATTTGTGACCTTAATAAGCTATGTTTTAGTAGGAATATTAAGATTAAATCCAATCTTTACAATAGTTGTTGGAATTTGTCTGCTCATTTGTATAGTGCAAATACTCGGTAAGAATCCAGAAAAGGATGTGTTATTTAAGAATGAACCTTAGGATAACCCTGAGGTTCATTCTTAAATAAATAATTCCCATCAATTACTATAATTATTATGTATTAAAAAATTACAAAGTGGGGTGAAATTAAAATGTACATTGAGTCTGGAGCCTCTAGAGAATCCATGAAAAATAGTATACTTTTCATGCCTACAAATGGAGCTGGACTAGGGCACCTTACTAGAACCTTAGCTATTGCTAGAAGAATACGAAAAATAGATCCAAATAGAGAGATTATTTTTTTTACAACTAGTCCAGCAATTAATCTAATCTTACAGGAAGGTTTCTTAGCATATTATATTCCTTCAAAAATGTTCTTTCCAGATTATATTTGGAGTAACCAGTGGAATGAATTATTAGAGAAGCAACTTAAATTAATTTTACAACTACACCAACCTAAAACATTTGTATACGATGGTGCATTCGTATATTATGGCGTAATGGCTGCAACCGAAGGAATTACATCCTTAAAACGAGTATGGGTAAAAAGAAAGCAAAATAAACCAGAGAAGGATGTTGAAACTAAAAGTAAAGAAAACTTTTTTCACCATATAATTATACCTGGGGAATATCAAATCAATTTAGATTCTCAAGCTGAAATAAAATATCACTATTGTAATCCTGTTATATACCTAGATAAATCAGAATTGCTATCAAAGGACGAAGTGAAAGAAATATTAAAAATACCCAATGAATATAAATTAGTTTATATTCAATTGGGAGCAGGTAATATAAACGATATAGAATCCACTTTGTCAATTTTGCTCTCTATCCTAGAAAATAGAAAAGATCTATATTTTGTTCTTGGAGAATCTATTATTACTAGTAATAGAATTGAAATATCAATAGAAAGATTATTAACTTTAAAAGATTATCCTAATTCGAGATATTATAATGCTTTTGATCTCACAATTTCAGCAGCAGGCTACAATACATTTTTTGAGTTAATGCACTTTGGAGTGCCATCAATTTTCATTCCAAATGAGAAAACTAAATCCGACGATCAAGTAGCTAGATCTATGGTTGCAGAAAAAGCAAAGGCTGCTATAGTACTTAGAAACCCTAATTATCAAGAACTTGAAAATGCAATAGATAATGTCCTTAATCTATCTAATAATATGATAATACGTAATAATACACAAAAATTAAATATTCAAAATGGGGCTGAGGATATTGCAAAACTAATTTTAAAGCTTTAATCAATATTGTATTGGAGGTGTAAATATGAAGGTTGAATATAAGTGTAAAAAAGGAATACTCAAATTTTATTTTAGACTTCACGAAGATGATAGAATTACTTATCAAAATGCCACAATGACAAGGCAAACCTGTACAGTAAGACTACCGATTGATTGGAATATTGATTCTATTCATCCAGATGTATTAGCACTGGTAACTATACTCATAATTTATCCGTTTACAGGTTCTAAAATAATATTACCTATAGGAGTAAGTAAAACCTTCCATGATAAATTTAAGGAATGTACCAATAAAAAAATTTTGCCTGTAAATCATAGTTTACAGGCAAGAAGCATACCTCAAAATGGGTTCCCTGCTCTATCCTATAGTGGCGGCGTAGACTCTACAGCCGCACTGGTACTACTTCCATCAGAAACTAAACTCTTTTATTTAGACAGAATCATACCAGATGGAGTTAGTACTAAAACACTATATAAAAAAGAAGCAGCCCACTTTGCATGTAAGATATTAAGAGAAAGTGGGCGATCCGTTTATCAGATCGAGACCGATTTAGAATATATAAGGACACGAGTTGGATTTCCAGTAGATGTCGCAGCTGCAATACCTGTCCTTTTATTATCCGATTATATTGGTTTAGATAGTGTAGCTTTTGGTACACCTATTGAAACAGCCTATAAAATATCTAATCCAGTGTTTGAAGATTATGCCCAAAGACTCCATTTTCTTAGATGGGGTAAATTGTTTGAAATTGTAGGAGTTCCTTTTAATCAAGTAGTTGCAGGAATATCAGAGATTGCTACTTTGAAAATTGTGATGGACTCTCCTTATTACGATATAGCAGAGTCCTGCGTCCGGGGTGAAGTTGGAAAACCTTGTATGAATTGTTTTAAGTGCTTTAGAAAAAAGCTAATAGAGCTAACGATTAAAAATAAAGACATAGATGATGATTTTCTATCCAAATTATTTAAAATTCCATCAGCTGAACTTTATCTATCTCAATTTCCAGCTTACTTTGAATGTTTATTTGCCTATATTGCTTCAAAGTATAAGGGTAATCATCAACTAATGAATCTATTAAAGAAGAAAACTAGAGGTGATATCCTTGATTTATCCTGGTTTGAAAAATGGTATAGTCCTTCTATAGAATTGGTCCCACCGAAATATCAAAGCTTTGTTAAAAACCAAATATCTAAGTATCTTGAGACTATGACTGCATTTGATGAAAATAACATGAAGAGTTTGAGCGCATATGATGTAATAAATTCTAAAGAATTAAAGGAATATTCCGATGAATTTGCCAAGGCTATTAGAGTATTTAATATGGTTTAACAGATAGCTTTTCATAACTATACAAAATAAAACAAATAAATGATGAATTATTGCTATAAGCCTCAAATATATTAAAGTAAAAGGAGGGATTCTTATGGAGATAAAAAAATATCCTTGGTTTATTAAGGAGGATATAGACGCATTTTTTGCTTTGTTTCAAAATAACTTGGCAAACTTTGTAGTAATAGCTATTACAATGATCAGCATTGGCTATCCTGCTGATATCGTATATAGCAAAGTTATTCCTGGTGCAGCTATAGGTGTATTGTTTGGAAACTTTTATTATGCCCACATGGCATCGAAATTATCCGTAAAAGAAAATCGTCTAGATGTAACCGCCTTATCATATGGTATAAGTACCCCTGTTATGTTTATTTATCTCTTTGGAGTTATGAAACCTGCTCTTGACTTTACAGGTGATCCACAAATTGCTTGGAAAATTGGAGTAGCTGCCTGTTTCCTAGGTGGTGTAGTAGAATCTTTAGGTAGTCTTGTTGGAACTTGGATTAAAAATAATCTTCCACGAGCTTCTATGTTAGGTGCCTTAGCAGGTGTGGCATTTTCAGTAATCGGTGGACAAATGTTTTTTCACACTTATGAAGCTCCTATAATAGGAATATTCGTACTCGCTATAATATTAGTAGGACTTGTAGCTAAAAAGCAGATGCCTTTTAAAATTCCAGCCTCACTATTTGCAATAATAATTGGTACAGTTTTAGCTTACGCTTTTAGAGAGGCTAATATTGGTCAGGTCACTGAAGGACTTGCAAATGTAGGATTCTACCCGCCTTTACCTTCCCTTACTTTTATTGAAGGACTACAATATTTATTCGGCCCTATGATAGGCCTACTAGCAGTCTTATTGCCTATATCTATTTACAACTTTATAGAAACAATGAATAACGTAGAAGCTATGTCAGCTGCAGGAGATAGTTATAATGTAGCTGAAGCTCAGCTATTTGATGGAGTTGGAACTATGATCGGGGCATTATTCGGTGGCGTATTCCCAACTACTGTTTATATTGCATCCGTTAGTGCCAAATGGACAAATGCAGGAAGAGGGTATTCAATTATTAACGGCCTTGTATTTTTACTAGCATCAACCTTTGGAATTATAGCTGCTATGTCAAAGATTATACCTTTACCAGTCGTAGCCCCCATCTTAGTATTCGTAGGAATATCTATGGTATCTCAAGCTTTCTCATCCGTTGAAGAAAAGCATTACCCAGCGGTTGTATTAGCAATGCTCCCATATTTAGCTAATTATCTTCAAAGTAAATTTGCTTCTTCAGCTCCCGAAGCCTTAGAAAAGGTATCCTCAGCAATAATACCTCTAGGTCAAGGCGCTATGTTTACCGCCTTAATATGGGGAGCAATTTTAGTATTTATATTAGATAATGAATTTAAAAAGGCTTCTGTTGTTTCTTTTATAGGAGCTATACTTTCAGCTGTAGGGCTAATTCATGCACCTAAACTAAGTCTATTTTTTGACTATAAGTATGCCTTAGCCTATTTAATAATAGGTATTGCTTTTATAGTACTAAATATTACTCTAAAAGACTCTGAAGATGAATCTCAGCTACAAAAGAATTTGATGGTAGACTAATATATATTTCATAATAAAATAGCTATGCCACCGACTTAAAATAAGCGGTGGCATAGCTTTATTATATTTATTTTTTTACTACTCTTTCTACAATAGTAACCTTAATAATATCTCCTGCTTGCTTGCCAATTTTCCCACGGATATCTTTTCTAATGCCGATGATATGACAAGGTGTTTTCATTCTAACCAAGCTACCATCATATGGTTCACCATCAAAAGTGGCAGTAACAGGAACACGCCCTTTTCCAAACTCAGCTTTTACATCAAATGGTATCTCAATATATGCACCATCAATGTCCGGTACCTTTTTAATCTCAGCTTCAAATTCATATATTTTACTCATGTTGTCACGTCCTTTGCAAATACATTCCCTCAATATCCTTATTTAAATAGGTTCTTAAGTAGCTAATTTAATTGTATCACATAAGTTTATATCTATAATTATCTTTAGCAATAAATTAATTTCAAAACCATCTACTATTATATAAATAATTTTAATTGGTTAAATAATTTTTTAAATATAAATAAAAAATGCTAACAATTAAATTGTTAGCACTTTTTATCTATATAAGAAACAGCGTTTAAAGCTGCCACCTGACCTTCACCCATTGCTTTCAAATACTGATAAGGTTTGCCAGTAGAGTCACCTGCCGCATAGCACCCCTTAAGATTAGTTTCCATATCCCTATTTACTTTAATATGTCCATCCTCTACAAGAAGTCCAGGTACTAGTTGATCAGGTGATATACTATCTCTTAAAATAAACACTCCATCGCTTTCTAACTCTGAATTTCTAAGAATTATCTTTTTAACCATACTATCACCTATTATTTCAACAGGTTTATCATTAATTATTTCTATATTACTATTTAAATCATATTCACCTTTAAACATAGGTATAAAATAAACTTTTGAAGCCAGCTCACTAACATAGTTTGCTTCTTCTATAGATTCATTATTATATCCTATAATAGTAACTACTTTATTTTTATATAAAGGTGCATCACAGGTAGCACAATAGCCTACTCCTCGCCCTAGGAATTCACTTTCTCCTTTAAAAGGCTTTCCAAACTGAACCCCTGTGGCTAAAATTAAAGATGTAGCTTCATAGGTTTTATCACTAATCATTAGAGCATAATAGTCTCCCATGGCATAGATATTATCTACTCTTTCATAGGTAATATCTATATTCATTTCATCTAAGTGCTCTTTAAATTTCTTAGTCAACTCCTTGCCGCTAATTCCATAAAATCCTACATAATTATCTATCTTCGGTGCTAGATATAGTTTATTGCTTAAATTCTCATACCCAAAAACTATTATCTTTTTGTTTCTAATTCTTGCATTGATTGCCGCTGTAATTCCTGCTGGTCCACTTCCGACGATAGCTATATCATATCTTTCACTCATTCAATCTTCACCTCTTAGGAGTAACACTTAATTAGATTAAATATTTCTGTACTATTTACACATGTTTTTCTAACTGTGCTATAATAGCATTTTTAGGCATAAAACCGATAAATTTATCTATAATTTTACCATTTTTAAATACTAAAACTGTTGGTATACTAGCAACATTATATTCTATTGCTATTGATTGATTTTCATCAACATTTAGCTTAGTAACTTTAATTTTTCCTTCTAACTCGTTTGCTACCTCTTCTATAACTGGGCCAAGCATTTTACAAGGTCCACACCATGGTGCCCAAAAGTCTACTACTACAGGTATATCGCTGTTTATTACTTCATTAAAATTTGTCTCGTTTATATTCATTACCATAATTCTTCCTCCTTTTATACCCCTATAGGGTATCATTATATATGATACTACTAAGTTTTTCCTTCGTCAACACTAAATTATCTTTTCTAGGATAACGAAATTATATTTATATATCGTAATAACATAATATACAGATTTATATAATTTGTCAAGTAGATTTCTCGATTTAAAACTTTTTTGAAGTTTATATTCTCAGTTTTAATATTAAATTCCTTATGCAAACATTAACAAGCTTAGAGCCATAACAATCATTCCAGAGATAAGCCCATAAATAGCAATATGATGTTCTCCGTATTTCTCAGCTGTTGGAAGTAACTCATCTAAAGAAATATAAACCATGATTCCTGCAACAGCAGCAAATATTACTCCAAACATTGCATCATTAAAAAATCTCATTAAAAGAAAATATCCTAATATTGCACCTACAGGTTCAGATAGACCTGAAAGAAAAGAATACAAAAATGCTTTTTTACGATTTCCAGTAGCAAAATAAATTGGTACAGAAACTGCAATACCTTCTGGAATATTGTGGATTGCAATAGCAACTGCTATACTAATTCCTAGTGTTGGATCTTGCATTGCTCCAGTAAATGTTGCTAATCCTTCAGGGAAATTATGAATCGCTATGGCTAAAGCAGAAAACAATCCCATTCTCAGTAATTCAGGATCATTTGTATTTTCTAATTTCATATCCTTTACATCCCGTGCTTCGTGTGGATTTTCAGCACTTGGTACAAAGTTATCAATTATTGCAATTAGTGCTATACCCGCAAAAAAAGCAATTGTTGTAAACCAATATCCTTTTGTCGATCCATAAACAGCTTCTAAAGAGTCTCTTGCCTTTACAAATATTTCAATCATTGAAACATAAATCATTACACCTGCAGAGAAACCCAAGGCTGCAGATAAAAACTTTTTATTTGTTTGTTTTGTATAAAATGCCAATGCACTACCAATACCTGTAGATAACCCTGCAAATAGTGTTAGCCCAAAAGCAAATAATACGTTATTCATAGTTATATCCATAATCATTCCTCCTTATGTTCCTATATATCATATATTCTCACTAATCTGAGTTACTAAACTTATATTTTATTTATATATTGTTCTTATATCTAAATATTAGAAATAAATCAAAATTTACTCTTTCATTTATCCTAAAAAAGTAGCACAGTTGGCTGAGCATCCTCCTAGCTACCAAATTGAATTTTTTTCCTCAATACCCATATTTTATTATGGCATAAAAAAGTATACTATAAGAAAAATTCATATTGAATTCATATTAGCACATTACTATAAAGATAACCAAATACTCAAGTTTATATGGAGTTTTAATTTTATTTGAACATCAAGTCGTGTGGTTCCATGAACTATACAATTCTAAGACTCTATCTTACCGAAGATAGAGTCTTAGAATTGTTAGCTATCGAATACATCAAATATTGGAGGGATACAAAATGAAAGCAAAAAAATCAAGTAAAAAGAAAACTATTATTATTAGTGTAGTTTGTATGCTTATAATAGCTTTAATTACAACATTTGCACTAAGCCCAAGAGCAGAAAGCTATGAGGAAGAAACTGCAAAAAGCCAAGACGTCACAACATACTATAATTTTAATGGTAATATTGAAGCAAAGGATAATCAAATTGTTATAGCAGATACTATGATGCAGATAAAAACAATTTATGTTGAAGAAGGCGATACTGTAAAAAAAGATGATATATTGTTTGAAACCACCCAAGGTCAAAAAATCAAAGCTAAGATAGATGGAGAAGTTGGCGAAATTTTAATTGAAGAAGGTGCTACCCTAATGACAGGAACAAAGATGACTACTCTTACAGATTATTCCAATTTACAAGTTACGGTAAAGGTTGATGAGTACGACATTGCTTCTATGTCACCGGACAAAGAAGTAACCGTGCTGGTAAATGCTCTTAATAAAAAAATTACGGGTAAGATTGCTAAGGTATCTAAGGAAGCAATGACAGTAAACGGTGTATCATTCTTTACAGCTTCTATAGACTTAGAGAAGGACCCTGATTTATTAGTTGGTATGTCTACTGAAGTAACAATGATCAGTCAAAATGCTTCGAATGCCACTACTATATCTATGAAAGCACTGCAATTTAATAATGAAAATCAGCCTTTTGTATATTATAGGGACAATAACGGCAAAGTGGCTACTAAACCAGTTACAGTAGGAATAAATGATGGCAATATAGTTCAAATAGAAGATGGAGTAAAATCAGGTGAAGTTGTGCTTCTGCCAAAAGAAAAGACTAATACAATAGTAACTCCCTTAGATGTTATGAGAGAGCAGTAGGAGGTATTAAATTATGAACAAAGAAATTCTTTCTATGAATAACATTGTGAAAACCTACCAAATGGGTGATGAAGAGCAGATTATTCTAAAGGGTATTAATCTGAAGGTTGATAAAGGTCAATTTATTTCTATTTTAGGCCCATCTGGTTCAGGTAAATCCACTATGATGAATATAATCGGTTGTTTAGATACTCCTACAAGTGGAGAATACATTCTTTCTAATCGTAAAATTGCAGAACTTGATGAAGCTGAACTTGCCCATATTCGTAGTAAAGAGATTGGATTTATATTTCAGTCTTTTCAACTACTACCAAGACTTACGGCAATTCAAAATGTAGAACTTTCTTTAATATATGCAGGAGTCAAACCATTAGAGCGCAGAAAAAAAGCCCAAAAAATGCTTGAGCGTGTTGGGCTTGAAGAAAAAATGTACCATTATCCAAACCAATTATCCGGTGGACAACAGCAGCGTGTCGCTATTGCAAGAGCGTTGTCTACTGACCCAACCATTCTTCTTGCAGACGAACCAACAGGCGCACTCGACCAAAAAACAGGACATCAGGTAATGGAACTATTTCGTGAATTACATGAAGAAGGGCGAACTATTATTATGATTACTCATGATATTAATATTGCAAAACACGCAAGCAGAATTGTAAATATTCTTGACGGAAACTTATACGAGGAGATGGGATAAAATGATTAGAGAAAGTATACAAATGTCATGGCAAAATATTACCCATAATAAAATGCGTTCATTTCTAACAACCCTCGGTATTGTCATCGGTGTAACATCTATTATAGCTTTAATTAGTATTGTACAAGGTGTTACAGGTGAGGTGACTAGTCAGTTTTCCAGTTTAGGTGCTGGAAAAATTACTGTACAGGCATTCGGTACTCCCTTAAAGCAAGGTCTAAGTGATAATGATATGAAGAAACTCTCAGAAATCGAAAATGTTTCAGGTGTATCTCCTACACTTTCTATGCAAGGCTATATAATTAGAAATTCTTCTGTAGAAGAAAATGTGACAATTGAAGGAAAAAATGAAGTCTATTTTCAGCATAATCCTGATTTAATTCTACGTGGGAGAGCACTCAATATTTTAGATATGAAAAGTAAAAACAAGGTGGCCATAATCAATCAGTCTCTCGAAGAAATTCTGTTTTTTGGAGAAAATTCTATAGGACAAACTATGCAAATAAACGGGATTACTTACACTGTAGTAGGTGTATTTGATAGCAATGTTGCTACAGATATAAATTCTATGGCAGCCAACAGAATAGGCAAAAGCTCTGAAGGTAAAGCTATTATCCCTTATAAAACAGCAATGGGGATGGCCGGTATTAGTAATATTTCCTCCCTAGAGCTACTTATTTCCGATTCTGATAGAACAGATACAGTAATGGAATCTGCAGAATTAATATTGAACCAAGCTTTTAATTACAAAGAAAACAGCTACAACATTATTAATATGGAAAACTTACTCGACACAATGAACACCATGACTGGCATGATGACTGCCATGATGGCAGGTATTGCGTCCATTGCTCTGTTGGTCGGTGGCATTGGTATTATGAATATGATGTTAGTATCAGTAACAGAGCGTACAACTGAAATTGGACTACGTAAAGCCCTTGGCGCAGAACCAAAACGTATTCAGCTACAGTTTTTAATCGAATCCATTTTTCTATCACTTCTTGGTGGGTTTATCGGACTTTTATTAGGTATAGGTATTTCATGGATAGTATCTATTGCAATAGGATTTACCTTCATTCCATCTAGTGGTGCTATAACACTTGGTGTTGGTTTTTCTGCCGCAGTTGGAATTATCTTTGGATGGGCACCTGCCAAAAAGGCTAGTGAATTAAATCCAATAGATGCATTGAGAAGTGTGTAGTAGTATAATATTGGGTAGAGGTGAGCTATATGGTTAATATTCTAGTAGTTGAAGATGATAAAAACCTTAGCAAGTTGATGACCGCCGTATTAAAGCAAAATGGCTATAATGTTTTGAATGCTACAGACGGTGTGCAAGCTTTAGATATACTTGATACATCTCATGTAGACTTAATTATAAGTGATATTATGATGCCAAATATGGACGGATATGAGTTAACCGATCAACTAAGACAATCAAACTATAACTTACCAATTTTGATGGTAACTGCAAAGGAAAGTTTTGAAGATAAAAAGAAAGGATTTATTTTAGGAACAGATGATTATATGGTAAAACCTATTGATATTGATGAAATGATTTTACGAGTAGCAGCACTACTTAGGCGTTCTCGTATCATCAATGAAAATCGTCTAACAATTGGAGAGGTTGTTCTTGATTATGATGCCTTAACTGTAAACAGAGGTACAGATTATATACAACTGCCGAAAAAAGAGTTTTATCTCTTGTTTAAACTACTCAGTTATCCAAAAAAAATATTTACAAGACAACAGCTAATGGATGAGATATGGGGCATGGATACAGAAGCTGACGAACGTACAGTAGATGTTCATATCAAGCGCTTAAGAGAAAAACTTGCCGACTTTCCAGAATTTGATATTGTTACTGTTCGTGGACTTGGATATAAGGCGGAAAAACTCATATGAAAAAGATTAGAGTAAAGCTCGCCATATTTTTCGTTTCTCTCATGTTTATTTCTTCTGTTTTTTCATTCTTTGTATCTATTTTTTTTAATAATAGCAGTATTAGAAATGAATTAAAACTAGACGAGGAAGCAATTGCAATTTCTATATTAGAATTAGAGCATAAAACTGATTTAAGCATAGACGATATAGTTAATATTACTTCTAATTTTATGTACGATGTTAAAATAGTTGAAGATATTAATTCATTGAGTATAACAAAGGAAGAACTTAAGAAAATTCAAGACCATGAAATCGTTTTTTTATCCCGTAAAGCATTTCCTGTAGCTACTACAATGCTAATGTTAGATGATTCTTATATTAAAATTAGTCTTCATTCAAATAATAATATTTTTAAAATGGTTTCTTCCCGTGTAAGTATTACTCTATTTTCCTATGTAATTATTGGAGCCTTTCTAATTGCTCTATTAGGACAAAGAGCTGTTAAACCAATATTAAAACTAACATCGGCTACCAAAGAAGTTGCAAAAGGTAATTTTGACATACAACTTGAAAATACAAGTGATGACGAAATTGGACAACTTACAAAAAACTTTAATAAAATGACAAGAGAGCTGAAAAGTATAGAATACCTTCGTAAAGATTTCATCAATAGTGTATCCCATGAATTTAAAACACCGATTGCCTCTATTCAAGGTTTTGCAAAACTTTTGCAAAACGGTAATCTGTCAGATGATGAAAAACAGGAATACACAAACATAATTGTTGAAGAAACAGCAAGACTATCTAAACTTTCTTCTAATATTTTAAAACTATCAAAACTTGAAAATCAAGAAGTGATAGATAGAAAGGCTGTATTCTCATTGGATGAGCAAATAAGAAAAAGTATTTTACTACTTGAGCATGAGTGGAGCAAAAAAAATATTGACTTTGATATCGAACTTGATGAAGTTAAGTATCAAGGAGATGAAGAATTGCTCCACCAGGTTTGGATTAATCTTTTAAGTAACGCCATTAAGTTTTCAAATTCAAATAGTACTATTAGCATAAGACTTTATCAAATAAACTCTGCTGTAGAAATAAAAATCAGTGATACTGGTATAGGTATGGATGAGAAAACCCTGATGCGAATTTTTGAAAAGTTTTATCAAGGCGATAAAGCTCATTCTTACGATGGCAATGGGTTAGGACTATCTCTTGTAAAACGGATTTTGGATTTATGTGGTGGTAGTATTTGTGTAAAAAGCAAGTTGCACGAGGGTTCAACTTTTACTGTTGAATTGCCCATTATATAAACACTAAAGACTAGAAAAAATGAACTGCACGCTGTCAAGTAGACAGTTTAAAAAATAAAAATTATGGAACTGTCAACAAAAACTAGACAAAAAGTTAAGTAAATTTTATGAATTCATCTCCTCAAATTGGGTATGGGAAAGATACCCAAGAGAGGAATGCATTCTCTTAGTGTTATAGTATAATTAATTCAATATATTTAAATATTTCTTGCTGAGCTTGTTCAGGTGTTTCAAAGTTGGCATCCTGAATAAGCTCTCTCTTTATTGTCCTATAAAATGATTCCATTAGTGCGTTATCATATGGATTACCTTTTCTAATGACACTTGATATGGCTCCGTGTGTGCGTAGTAGCGTCTGAAAGTTACCGCTGGTAAACTGAGAGCCTTGATCCGTATGAACGATAAGTCCTTTATCGGGATGTTCTCTCCCATAAGCCTGCATGAATGCATTCATTACAAGGCTGTCCTTCATCTTCCTGTCCATAGACCATCCGCATACTTTGCGTGAATAAATATCTAGAAATACAACTAGATACAGTACACCTTTCTTAGTCGGTACATATGTGATGTCACCAACCCAAATTTTGTTCTTGCCATCAGTCTGAAATATTTGATTAAGTAAATTAGGTCTTTCTATTTTTCTTCAAGAAGGCCCGGAACTTTTTTAGAAGCTCCAATTCTGCTCTATGATGAGAATCGGATAACATCTGTTTTACAATTTCAATCGTTTCTTCCGCATTCTGCTGCTCCGTTCTAATCTGTGACAGATAACTTTCCGTGAGACAAATTGCAGCATCAAAATTTTTTGTAGCAGAAGCCTTAATAATATCAACAGCTTTTTTTCGCAATCCATTTTGTAATACTTCAACCTTTAATGCAGTTCTTGCTAATTTAAATTGCTCAACATGTAAATCGGTAAAAATACGATAGCCATTATCCTGCCTTTCCGCTTTTGGTATTAGCTGGTACTTTTCATAGAGTCGCACTGTATTGGGATGGACACCAATGATTTTTGCTACTTCCGATGTCCTATACTTATTTCCCATTATATTTTCACCTCCGTCGACTTCTATCGTAACATATATTTAAAGTATGGTGTTATAGTGGAGAATTTATTATACAACCCTCTCAGTACTGCTAATAAGTAGGCTCCTTCGAGGAACTATGATTTTAATGACATTTATCCACGGACTGCTAAATATCCGTCGAATCAGTAAATAATGTTGCTTGCTTACCATAATAATAGTCAGAATTCATAGGTAACACTTATATTTAATCCTTTCCATAAATCTACAGACACAAAAAAAGCTACAGCATATCTAAAATCGCAGCTTTTTAAAATACAATTTCCGTTCTCTATAGTTCTTATTTGCTTTATACTTCCTTTACAGGTTTATTATTGACAAAATTCCAAGGATTCTTTGCTAAATATCCATTTCCAAAAGGAGTTACTATGGATAGTATAGCAAATATAACTAATATATAACAATACCATACATATGGTACTATTTGAACTGGGCTTACCAATCCATCAGTAAAGCTTCCTGCTATCAATAATTGAGCACCATAAGGTATTAGACCTTGCATTACACATGAAAAAGCATCTAAAAGTGAAGCAGTTTTTCTTGGATCTATATTATGTTCTTTGGATATTTCCTTTGCTAATTGACCACTTACAATTATAGAAACTGTATTGTTAGCAGTAGCTGCATCTGTAAGAGATACCAATGCACTTATACCTAATTCAGCAGATTTTTTGCCTTTTACTGTTTTATTTATTCTATATAATAGCCAATCAAGTCCTCCACCATTTGATACCATATTAGCTAAGCCGCCAGTTAATAAAGATAATAAAAATATATCAAACATTCCTGTAAATCCTGAATATATATGCTGAACAAATTCTAATCCTTTAAAGCTTCCATAACCAAGTCCTATAGCTCCTGATATAATAATTCCGCCAGTCAAAACCCCAAATACATTCATTCCTGCTATGGCAGCTATCAACACGAATATATATGGAATTACTTTAATTATATTAAAAGCATATTCTTGGCTTTCAGGAATAGCTACTGGTTTTCCAAATATTAATAAAAGAACGATTGTAACCAAAGCCGCTGGCAATGTAAAACCAATATTAGCTCTAAACTTGTCTTTCATAGATACTCCCTGAGTCCTTGTAGCTGCTATAGT
The DNA here is from genome assembly GCF_018919215.1 of Alkaliphilus flagellatus. Lineage (NCBI taxonomy): Bacteria > Bacillati > Bacillota > Clostridia > Peptostreptococcales > Natronincolaceae > Alkaliphilus > Alkaliphilus flagellatus. Next base: position 387,732 of record NZ_JAHLQK010000001.1, on the reverse strand, counting down.
TGTATCAGATATAATAGATAAATTATCTCCAAACATAGCTCCGCCAACCAATGCACCTAATACTAAAGGTAAATTTAAGCCTGCTTTTTCTACTAATTGAACAGCTATAGGACCTATGGCCACAATAGTACCTACTGATGTTCCTGTTGAAATAGAAATAAATGCAGCTATTATAAATATTCCTACTGTAATAAATTTAGCTGGTATTAAAGCGAGTCCTAAATTTACTGTAGATTCAACACCACCCATAGCACTAGAAACTGCAGAAAAAGCCCCTGCCAATAAATATATAATACACATGATTATTATATTATCATCACCACAACCTTTGATAAATACATTAAACTTTTCATCTAATGAACCTTTTGTTAAAATAAAAGCAAATACTATTCCTATACTAGCCGCAACCGGAGCTGGAAATTGATAAAATGCCATTTCAATTCCTTTAGTTTGTAATATAATACCTGAAATCAAATATACTAATACAAAGATAAGAAAAGGCAACAAAGCTACCCCATTACCTCTTTTTTCATTTAACTTTTCCATTTTAATGGCCTCCTTAATTTAAATTAATCTTTCGCTAGTAACTCTAAATCTATTGGATATTTTCCATAGGTGTTACCTGCTTCCATAAACATTTCAATATTTTCCATCAGCGTATACATTGGAATTTTACAGCCTGTACTTAAAATATATCCTTTTATTGTAATCAGGATAAGCTACCTTAGCACCCATAGCCTCAGCAACACCTGTAAGGCTTGTAGATATCCCTACACTATCATGACGAAGTCTTTTAAACAAAGCTATTTCCAGTTCTGCCATAATCTCTGCTGAATGATAGTAATCACTTACTTTTACACCAATAAAAGGTGCCATAGTAGCTCCCATATCTGGAACACAGATTACATGGTTAATTTCCTGACCCTTGGTAAAGGCATTCATTCTTTCTCTTGGAGTCATTTCTTCTTTTCTCACTTAAATCTCCTTTCTAATATAAAATAATCATTGGTAATTAATTTACAAATCTAACCTAAAATCATTATATAATGTATTATAATATTATTACAATTAAACTATTTTATAATAAATCTATCTTTATTGATATTTTGAATACTGTACATAGTTATAGGGAATGAGAGATTTCATTCCCTATAACTATTTAAATCTAATGCTGGTAAATAATATTTTAGAAATTGTATAAAAACTAAATTGTTCTGCCTGATTACCATAACGATAGTCAAAATTCATAGGTAGCACTTGTATTTCATCCTTTCCATAAATCTATAAACCAAAAAGGACTTACTCTTAATAAAGTAAATCCTTAAATTTAAAGTTATATTTATTCACTTTCATCTAATCATGACATGTCTATGCATTGTAAGGTTACCCATTAAGCCCCCTAACCTATTTGGACAATTGTACACTAATTTAGTAAAATAAAAATTAATAGGAGGTTGTCTAAATTGAGAGGTAAAGGTAAAAAATATATAGAGGAATTTAAACGATTCTGAGTACTACTTATTGTTACTGCTGGTTATCAAGCCTTCTCTTCCTGAAAGATTGTATTTACGTACCCATTCACGAAAAGAATGTTCATTGACCTGCAATTCAAGAAGAATCTGTGAGAGACCTTTTATTCCACTAAGATAATCCTCAACTACTTTGATTTTTCTTTCTGCAGAAACTTTTGGTTTTTGTCCCATAAAAATATGCCTGACTTTATTTTTATATTATTTATTAAGCTTTGAAAATTCCACAGCAAGCTGGGCTCCAAGCATAGCATTATTATACACAAGCTGGATATTCGATTCTAAGCTATCTCCACCTGTAATTTCTTTGACTTTTGCAAGAAGAAATGGTGTTGATTCCTTTCCCTTTATGCCTTTTGCTTCTGCTTCTTTAACAGCATCATTTATAGCATTTGTAATAATATCATAATCCATTTCATATTGCTCTAAAATTGGATTTGCTACAACCATTCCGCCATTAAGGCCTAAATCCCATTTTGCCTTAAGCGCAGCCGCAAGCTCTTCTGCCGAATCGACTCTATAGTCAACTTTATATCCACTTCTTCTTGTATAAAATGCCGGAAGCTCTTCTGTTTTAAATCCAACAACTGGAACACCCTGGGTCTCTAAATATTCAACAGTTAATCCTATATCAAGTATTGATTTCGCGCCTGCACAAACAACGGCAACATTGGTATGTGCAAATTCCTGTAAGTCTGCTGATATATCAAAGGTTTCTTGTGCACCTCTATGAACTCCACCAATTCCTCCTGTAGCAAAAACCTTAATTCCAGCAAGCTCAGCAATAATCATAGTTGATGCGACTGTAGTAGCACCATCAAGTTTTTTAGAAACTACGAATGGAATATCTCTTCTTGATGTCTTAACTACATTTTTAGTTTTTCCAAGATATTCGATTTCATCTTCTGTTAAACCAACCTTAATCTTTCCATTAAGTATTGCTACAGTAGCAGGAATAGCTCCATTCTCTCTAATTATTTTTTCAACATTAAGAGCAGTTTCAACATTTCTTGGATATGGCATACCATGACATATAATTGTTGACTCAAGAGCAACAACTGCTCTTCCCTCCTTAATTGCTTCTAAAACCTCCGGTTTAATATCCAAATATTTATCTAGCATAATCCTATCTCCTTCATTTTTAAATTTATATTTTGAATAGACATATTAGGGTTTATCGTATTTTCATGAGAAATAGCTATTGTTGATGCAGTAATAGCTATTCTAGCACTTTCATCAATATCCATATCATTTAAATATCCATATGCAAGTCCAGCAACAAAAGCATCCCCTGCTCCGGTCGCATTAACAATCTTTACTCTAGGAACTTCGATATGTTTCATGTGGTTGCCATCGCTGTAAAATATTCCTTTATCCCCAAGGCTAATAAATACTCTCTTAACTCCTTTTTTAATTAAATGTTCCGCGGCTCTCTTCAAATCATCTTCATTAATTATCTCTATTCCAGTAAGCATTTCCGCTTCAATTTTATTAGGCTTTATCGTATGGAAATAACCAATTAAGTTTTTAACTTTCCTCGCCTTTGTAGTAGATACAGTATCGAGAAAAAAGTCTATGTCCTTATAAGTGGTTAAGATATACTCTATAACTTCGCTAGGTATATTTGTATCTATTATGCAAAGTCTTGAGTTTTCAATAACATGCCTTTTATCTTTTATAAACTCAACTGTCATTCTGTCATATACATCCATTTGGGATATTGCAACAGCCATATCTCCAGATTCATCTAAAATTGATAAATATGTCGAAGTTGGCTCTCCCTTTAGTATAAGAGAATCCTGCATGTTAAGCCCTATTAGTCTGGCTTCTTCAAGTATTTTAGAGCCATAAATATCATCTCCAATAACACTTATAAGTCTTGTGTCTATTCCAAGCTTAACAAGGTTTTCACCAATATTCCTTCCGACACCCCCAAGAGATATTTTAACATTTCCTATGTTGGAATCTTTAAGGATTAAGTTTCCAGCAGGAAAACCATGTATATCCATGTTAGCTCCTCCAACTATAGAAACATATGAGTCTTTATGAACAATATAACCCTTTCCAAGAATATATCCCTTTTTAATTAGATTTGTAATATGAACAGCAACTGAAGACCTTGTTATTGCAAGTATATTTGCAAGATCATTTTGAGAGATCATAGGGTTATTCTTAATTAACTCTAATATTTCCTGCTCTCTATTTGTCATATTAATCTCCTTAATGTTTGTTTATATTATAAGCATTTGCTTATAATAAATATATCGCTATTTATTTTTATTGTCAATAAAAATATTTTATGTAGTTGGATCTTTGTTTATATTTAGTATATTACTTCCTTTTTAATCTACTTCATCCATCACATATTTTGACACTTTAAAACATAAGCTGGTGGTACATTTAAAATGACCCTCTCATAGCTTATGTCTTTAAAATAACTTGATATATATCCCTTTTTAAGTAAAGTATATTGAAATGTTATAAATATGCCATCTTCCTTTAATATATTTCGGGTATTATCTAATATTTTATTAGAAACATTTTTGGGTAGACTTGTAAATGGTAACCCTGAAACTATATAGTCTACCTTTTCAATCTTATATTCTCCTAAGTACTTATATATATTTTCAGCAGAATCATTTACTATTACAACATTATCATAATCACCATATTTTTCTCCCAACTGTTTGCAAAACTCTTTATTATATTCCGCTAATATTAATATTGTGTCTCTTTTCTTGGCCTTAATAAGTTTATCTGTAAATACCCCAGTCCCAGGCCCATATTCTATAATACATTGTGCACTTTTAAAATTTATAGAACCGACCATTTTTTCAGCAAGTTTTTTAGAGCTAGGTGCTACAGCCCCTATAGTTCTTGGTGATTTAAAATATTCTATCAAAAAATTAATCCTATTCACACTAACCCCTCCATATATTGCATTAAAATACTAATCAATTATTGCTGCTCAGTTATTTAAAATTAGATTAAAGATTAGTATAAATGTTAAACATTAAGATTATACCCGTAAAAACCTTAAATCTTCTTTAAGTTTTTATAATATATAAGAAAATTCACATTAATAAGTTTTTTGTTTTATATTGTTACCAAGTATTATATAGCCTTTCATTTTATTTGAAATAATGGTATTATATCTTTATATATTAATATTACGATATATATAGATTTTGGGAGTTAATTTTGTGAGATTAGGAGGTTTAATTTATGAAAGAAAAACTACTTAGTATATTCTCGATTATACCAGCTATATTTGCCGCATTTTGCTGAGGTGGAGGCTTAATATTAGCATCCCTAGGTTTAGGGACATTTGGTATAGCTTATTTTTCAAACTTAACAAAATATAAGCCTATATTTGTTATACTTACGGCGATAATGTTGTATGCGTCTTATACAATAATAGAAAAGAAAAATTCCAATAGAAGAACTCAAAAAATATTTTGGATTTCAGCTATAGCTTCAATAATTATAATATATTATCCAACTATATTAAGATTATTTTTATAAGAATCAGAAACATTCCATTATTATCAGTACATCTTTGATATATGTATGCAGTTGGTCATAAAGCAATAGGCATTAGATACTATCTCCTCAAAACTATTAACCTCTCCCTTGGCTTTTTTGCTTTTTTCTTGTCCTAATTCTACTATAGGTTTTTTATTCTATAGGACAACTATTCTAATATATAGATAACCAATATGTTTATAAATTATAGCCAAACTTTATGCAAAAAAAAATAATAATTTTGTTACATTATACCGATGAAACAAACAATAAAATTATGTATTATTGAGTTAATAGTCCAGTTTTTCCATGCAATGTCATATATTAAAAGCATTTATGTAAAAATTATTATATATAAAACTATTTATAAGTATTCATAATCTTACATATTTACTGATTATAAATTCATACTATAAAAACCTCACTTAATTTTACTGCTAAAGCAAATCTTAAGTGAGGTTTTTTCACAAGTTGGAGGTGATATTGTAGAAAAATCGATAGCTAAACTAGGCTCCTTAAATTCTTTGTTTAATTATTTTCAAGACGTATTGGGTTAAAAGCTTTTTTAACAACTGTGGGTTATACTACTGAAGGAGAATTAAATAAAAAAAGGGGGAAAAGCAATGAGTAAAGTAAGAAAACTAAGCGATGCTCCAATAGAAGACATAAGTACTCTTGGACCACTCAAGGGCATCACTCTTGGTATCCAACATGTATTCACACTATTCGCTTCAACTGTATTGGTTCCAATATTAACTGGTCTTGACATAGGTGTCGCACTTGTTATGTCAGGTATAGGAACATTAATCTTTCATTTTATTACCCAAGGTAAGGTACCTGCATATTTAGGTTCGTCCTTTTCATTCATTGCCCCAATTATCTTAGCTGGAGACCTGTATGGTCTTGATTATGCCCGTGGCGGAATTGTTGTAGCTGGAATTATTTATATGATTTTCGCATGGCTTATATCTATTTATGGATCTGAAAAAATATTGAGATATTTTCCACCAATCGTTAACGGCCCTATTATAATTGTAATTAGTATGACTCTCGCACCTAATGCTATCGCAATGGCATCTCAAGATTGGCTATTATCAATGGTAACATTAGCTGTTATTATTGGAATAGCAATGTTTAGCAAGGGATTTCTAAAAATTGTACCCGTTATTATTGGACTTACAGCAGGCTATTTATTGGCAGTTATTTTAAGAAGGATAGATTTTTCTCCTATAACACAAGCTGCTTGGATTGGAGTTCCAAACTTTGCATTACCTAAGTTTAGCTTTGCCTCAACCATGATTGTGGCCCCAATAGCTCTTACTACAGTTGTAGAACATATAGGCGATGTATTGGCAATGAGTGGAGTAGTAAAAAAAGATTTTGCCAGAAACCCTGGGCTAACAAGAACTCTTATTGGAGATGGTTTAGCTACATCAGTATCAGCATGTTTTGGAGGACCTGCTAACACAACTTACTCTCAAAATACAGGAGTTTTAGCACTTACAAAAGTATGGGACCCAAAGGTTATGAGAGTAGCTGCGGTTATGACAATATTAATAGGTTTAATTCCTAAATTAAATGCTTTTACAAGCACTATACCTAGGCCGGTAATTGGTGGAGCAGTAATCATTTTATTTGGAATGATAGCTTCTATAGGAGCTAGAACACTTGTAGATAATAAAGTAGACTTTTCAAAATCTAGAAATATGATTATCATTGCAGTTATCCTAGTTTTCGGTTTAGGAGGAGCTGTAATCCCAATAAAAATTGGATATACTGAAATTAAACTTGTAGGAATGGCTCTTGCTGCTATTGTTGGAATTATACTAAATATAATACTACCTACAGATACGGATGATGAGTATGAGGATGAAGAAATTATAGCTTAACACTTTATTAACTCTAAGCCAGAAGGATATTATCTCTACTCCTTTCTGGTTTTTATATTAATATAAAGAAACAGTAAAAATAGTTCTAATATTTCTTTCAATAAATTGATCTCTTGATATTTAGAAGCTTACCTACTTTACTATTCTATTTAAATCTACATAATACTTTACATATCTATCCCCTTGTTTATCAACATATTGTCCATTTTTATCTTGTACCATGATCGTTGCCCGTTTATTTATTCTATAAATAATACCTTTTAATTTCTTACCTTTAAAAATAAACGATATTTTATCGCCAATGCTTAGGTCAAATTTTTTCATAGCTAATTCCTTATTCGTTGGAAGTTGGTGATAACTATTAGTGTGTCCAAAGAGATTGTTTGCAATTGTCTTAAACCTATCCCCTCTACAACTAGATTTATAAAAATATAAATATTCTATAGCGTGACAAATTTCATGTTCTAAAACTAATTGTAGTGCTTCAAGACCGTTGTTAGTTTCTATACCGCATACTATCTTAGTTCTATCTATAAGATCATATTGAAAAAAGAAATTCACTCCAATACGGAATTCTATAACAATATTTTCTGGATTTAATACATTTATATTTTTAGGACAAAGAGTAAGTCCTGCACTTTTAGTCATGCGCTTAGAAAGTGAAAATTTAAAAGAACCTTTAAATGTATCTTTAAACCAATTGCTTAAAAATATGCTGTCATAAAGTTCAAATAGTATCTTTAAATCAGAAATTGATATATCTTTAATGATCCCAGTTTTTATATTTACTGATGCTTTAATTAATTCATTAAAAATATAAGCACGTTTCTTTTCTATTGTTTCTTTATCATATTTATATCCTATAATAATTTTCACCTCGTTTATTGTTTTCTGCTTGTAATATCAATCTCTTATGGACTGTATATATTGTAAATATTTGCTTGTATTAAATATAATGCTATTTATTTTCTTTGTCAATTTGAACCCCACAAATAAAAAAACTAATAAGATTTTGAAAATCTTATTAGCCTTAACATTAAGTCCTTTGTAGAATAATAACACTGACATTTTGTTAAATATTTTTTATGAAGCTTTAGGATATATAGGACTATTAGGGTTATTAGGATTGTTTGGATTAAAATCAGGACTTGACAAAATATACTCGTAAATATATTTTTCTACTTCAATTCCCATATTTCTTAGTCCTTCATTTCCAAACATTACATTATATTCTAGTATATAATAATTATTATCAACTACAGCTATATCAAATCCTGCATGATTTATACCTAATGTAGCAGCAACCTTTTCGACTAACTCAATGGCTTCTAAAGGAATATTATTGTAATCATAATTGGCTCCTTTTGCAATATTGTTGTGGAACTGACCTTCACCAGCTATTCTCCAATAGGATCCTATTACCTTATTGCCTACATATACTATTCTTAAATCCTTATATATAGGAAGTTTTTCTTGAATATATAAAACCTCATTATTCTCTACATAACTTTTTAGTTCCTGCCTGTTTTCTATAAGAAAAACTCCCATCCCCATAGAGCTTTTTATTTCCTTAGCTACTAAGGGATATCCGAACTCTTCTTCAATTGTTTCAATATTTACATCATATTTACTCAATATTTTAGTATAAGGTACATTTTGTGGAAATGTGGCCAATAATACCCTAGTAGTTTCAACTTTATTATGTCCTAATTGGTAAGTGTTGATATTAGGAAATATCTTCTTTTTAAGTCCATAGACTAAAGAATTTATCTGCCAATATTCTGGAAACAATATGCAATCTGCTTCTTTTACTTTCTCTATTTCTTTAAAAATATATTCTGGTTTAATATAAGTTATATTTGGCATTCCTATGGTTTTAAAAGGATCAAAGGTGACTAGTTTCATTGCCAACACCACTTTCTAAATTAAGATATAATTATTTTACTACCAAAAAAATTGCTTTTCAATATTTTTATGGAAAAAATATAAAATTTATGGAATTTTTTTCTTATACACCTTTTATGTTTACAATAGTAAATTATATATGTAAAAATTTTTTCTTGCTTTAAAATGTTTGTACAAATGTATTTATGATATACTAGTAATAATAGGAAAAAAATAATTTAAGGAGGTACAAAATGAATAATCTCGATTTTATCTATAAAAGACATAGTGTTAGAAAATTTAAAAATGAAGATGTCCCCTTAGATCATATAAGAGATATAATTAAGGCGGCTACATATGCTCCATCGGGTAAAAATCTACAAAATTGGCACTTTATTATAGTTAAAAACAAAGAAAAAATTGATGGCATGGCTTTGACTATTGAAAATAAGGCATATGAAATGGTAGACTCCATAAATGATGAGGAGTTAAAAAAAGAATTCCTTAAATATTTAAAATATACAACCGTATTTAAAAATGCACCCGTAGCTATATTAATATTCGCAGGGCCATACCCTGCCACAGGACTTGAAATTCTCAAAGCTAAAGGAGCATCTAATGAGGAGATCCATCAGCTACTTAGACCATCTCCAGGAATACAAAATATTGGAGCCGCAACTCAAAACCTTATGCTTGCTGCTGCCAATATGGGCTATGGAACCTGCTGGATGACAAGCGCAAATTTTGCAAGTAAAGAATTGAGCAAATTTATAGGATTTGAAAAAGAAGGCTATTATCTTGCTGCTATTACTCCCTTAGGGGTTCCCGAAGAATCTGAGCTTACAAGTCCTGCTAGAAAACCAATAGATGAGATTATGACTATTATAGAATAAAACCTATGGCTGCCCATAGGTTTTATTCTATAATAGTCATATATTTTCTTAAACACAATAATTATCAGTATCCTAAATTTCAAATAAGATAATATCTTCACTTAAAGGATAAAAATGTATAAGTGTTCCTATTTTAAGGGTTAATCCTTACTTATAAGCTATTTCTATATATATCTTCTATGACTTTAATACTTACTTCTTCTGGATGATTTTTTAGCTTACTTTTGTTTTGTGCAAAATTAGAAGCATATTCAGTTACATCCTGAGGAGAAAGTTTTATATCAACCTGAAATAAACTATTGAATATACCTTTCAAATCTTCTAAGTCCCCTATCCCTAATATATTCAGCATTTTTATTATTTTATCCTTATTTTTAAAGCTCTTTAAGTATTCTACAGTAAGAACTCCATTAGCTAAACCGTGAGGAAGGTTCTTATAATAAGTAAGGGCATACCCCATACCATGAGGTAGTGATGTTCCACTTTGGGCTATAGCTATTCCTCCAAGTAAGGAAGCAAACATTACTTTTTCTCTAAACTCTTCAGTAAGTTCTTTTTTTATCAAGCTTTCAAAACAGAATTTAAATATCTCAAATCCTTTTTCAGCATATGTGTCAGATAGGATAGTAGCATTCCTATTTAAATAACTTTCAACAAGATGAGTAAATGCATCTACTGAAGTGTTAACAGTAATAGCGTAAGGCGCGTTATCAGTATAACTGCTGTCCACGTAAGCAATAGCTGGGAAAATACTCTGTCCTAAATTCTTCTTAGTTTTCTCATTGTGGACTGTAACTATACTGTATGGTGTAACTTCAGAGCCAGTTCCAGAAGTTGTAGGCACTGCTACCACAGGAATACTTTGGAGTTTTTCACTTGTAAATACATTATTTTTATTTATCTGTGGATTTTTAATAAATAATGCCACTGCTTTAGATGCATCTAGTGGAGATCCGCCTCCAATGCCTATTATAAAATCAACTTCTAATTTCTTTCCAAGGGAAGCAGCTATTTCTATAGTTTCAAGAGAAGGATTTTCTTCTACATCATCAAAGATAGCATATTCAATATTTAAGGTTTCTAAAGCACTAATTACCTGCTTTAAGGAACCATTTTGTTTAGATGAACTTTTCCCAGTAACAATCAATGCTTTACTACCGAGCTTTATCATGGCATCTTTATTATTTTCAATGGCTCCCCTTCCAAAATAAATTTCTGTTGGCATAAAATAATTGAACTTCATAGATAAACACCGCCTCTTATTATTAATATGGGTTTAATTTTATTATACTCCACTATTGCATTTTTGCAAAAAAATCAGCCTTTATAATATAGCAATTTACTACCCTCTCTCCAATTTTTTAGTTATTTCTTCTTTTAATATAATTTTATTCATTATATAAAAAGTTCCCTCAAAACATCAGTCTGAGAGAACTGTATATATGACTTTATATTTTATTTTTCTAATTCATCAAATATACTACTTAATAGATATATTTTTAAAAGCCTCAGCTTGTTTCTTAATTCCAACTTCAGTTGCAAATCTTTCGATACTAGAAGCACCAAAAAATCCATCAACACCTGTTGTATTCGAGATAATATATTGGGCATCATCTGGCTCTGCAATAGGTCCCCCATGACAAAGTACTATTATATCTGGATTTATACGCTTTCCTGCATCGCATATAGCTTGAACTTTTTTTACGCAATCATCAAGTGTTAATGCAGTTTTAGCTCCTATAGTTCCTTTGGTAGTAAGCCCCATATGGGCAACCAAAATATCTGCACCAGCCTTTGCCATTGCCTCAGCCTGTTCTTCATCAAACACATAAGGGCTAGTTAGCAAGTCTATTTCATGTGCTTTGCGTATCATATCAACTTCTAGATCATATCCCATACCTGTTTCTTCTAGATTTGCTCTAAAAACACCGTCAATTAATCCTACCGTTGGGAAGTTCTGAACTCCTGCAAAACCTTGTTCTTTTAACTGTTTTAGAAAAACTTCCATTATTCTAAATGGATCTGTACCACAAACTCCAGCAAGAACAGGTGTGTCTTTTACAACTGGCAATATTTCTGATCCCATATCGACTACAATTTGGTTAGCATCACCATAGGAAAGAAGGCCAGCCAGCGATCCACGTCCAGCCATTCTGTATCTTCCTGAATTATATATTATAATTAAATCAACACCACCAGCTTCACCACTTTTTGCTGAAATACCTGCCCCTGCACCTGCTCCTAATATAATCTTTCCATTAGAAACCTGCTTTTTCAATCTTTTTAGAATTTCTTCACGACTTAGTTTCAATTTATTCACTCCTATATTTTTACTAATTATTTTTTATTAACTCTAATAATTTTTTAGCTGCTGCAATAGCAAAATTTTTATCATTAATATCATAATCAAGTTCAATAAGTTCTACGATATTCTTATCAACATTTTCTCTTAATGTATCAAATAGTATCTTATCTTCTTCAGGACCATAGAAAACCTGACCTTCTACATCTAGTAAAGATACTCCTTTTAATGGAAGCATTAAAGCTGTAGGAGATTTAGCTTTATTAAGTTTCTCAGCTATAATCATGCCTAGTTGTTTATTCTCCTCTGCCGTTGTTCTCATTAGAGTAACCGTAGGATTATGTTTATAGAAATTACGTCCATTAAATTTACTAGGAACAGTATCTATTGCACCAAAGTTGACCATATCTAAGGCTCCTGTAGAAACAACTTGTGGAACATTGTTTTGCCCTGCAGCTTCTAACCTTTTGTCCCCTGCCGCCATATTCCCACCAACTAATTCATCGCACCATTCTGTAGTTGTAATATCTAGAACTCCTTCAATATGACCACTGCTTATTAAGCTTTCCATTGCTTTTCCACCAGTGCCTGTTGCATGAAATATAAGTACTTCATATCCTTGATCTTCTAAATATGCTCTAGCCTCGTTTACACATGGTGTTGTTACTCCAAACATACTTGCAGCTATTAAAGGTTTACTTTCCACTCTTTGAGTATTTTCGAATTTTACCATCCCTGCTATAGCAAGAGCAGCATTTGTAAAAATTTTAGTGGATATAGAGTTTAATCCGGCAACATCAACTATAGAAGGATACATGAAAATATCACTTGATCCTACATAAACTGATACATCGCCAGCAGCCACTGTAGATACCATAACCTTAGGAACTCCTATTGGCAATGCTCTCATGCCAGGAGTAACTATTGAAGTGCCGCCGCTCCCTCCTAAAGAAATAATTCCATCAAATTTTCCTTGCTCATATAACTGAGGCACTAGCTTTTCCATCCCTTTTGCAAGTACTTCTGTGGCCAATGCTCTATCTTTTTTTGCCGATATTTCACCCATATCCATTCCTACTGCTTCAGCGATTTCGTAATTAGAAACATCTGGTTTAAATATAGGCTCGAAAACTCCAGTATGGATTGTAAATGTATTTAGTCCAAGAGCTTCAATTATATCCTTAATATACTGAAACTCTTTACCTTTAGAGTCAAATGTGCCTGCTATTGCAATAGTCTTCATTTTATCACTCCTTATTAAATAAATAGTATAGAACTATTATGTCCTTAATACTTAATAAAAGAATATCTTTTAACACAAAAGTAATCTATATTTTTATATTACTTCGAAAACTATAATCATAATATTCATATACTCTTTGCTATTATTTACTAAATTCAATATTTAAAATCCTTTTCCTTCTTTAATTTTTTATGTGCATAAACTCTTCCAGTAATTGTATGGGCAGTGTTTTTAGTAAGCATACTAGTATCTATTGTTTAGTCCTTTATCGGGGCCTTACGAATAAGTAAAAAACATATTGGTAAAAGTGCCGCGGTTCCTGCAAGAAAGCTTAATGTTCCAATATAGGTATTATTATTGTAGGCAAAACCTAGTGCTTTATCTAGGAAACCCATAATGGTTCTACCCACAGCTCCGCCTGATTCTTGCTCAACATATTGAAGTAATATTATTATAGGTATAGGTATAATAGAAATAATAGTTTTCATAATCTTATTACATCTGTAATATAACATTGTAATAAGCCAGCCTAAGCATACAAATAATGTATATAATCCAAATGACCATAAAAATTCATCGAAGAAAATAAAATTTTTTTTATTATAAAGCTGTACAATGACACTTTCATAGGGGATTATTAAATTAAGAACATAGCTTAATATTGAGTCCACTAGTGCCATAAATGCAGCTATTATGACTAAAGCGATTATATTCCCATAATAAAATCTTTTTCTTGATACATTATTAGCCATCATAAATTTGAAGTTTGATTTAAAGCAGTTTAACCCTGCTATAAAAATAAATATTGCCGTTGTCAGCCCAAAGCCCCCAAAGGTTCCTGTTATTTTATCAATTGAAATTCCAATTACTGATGACAACAAAAAAATAACAGTATAGAATATGGCTACAGATTTTTTAAAATCATGAAGTTGATACTTTGTTACCTTTAATATACTATTCATTGTTTTCTCCCTCCATCAATTAGTTAAACTGATAAACAATTTTTGCAATTCTGCTTTACTAAATTCTACTTTCAGTTCATTTGCCAAGACTTGATTTTTATTTTGTATATCTTCTAATACTATAACGGATTTGAAGTTGCCTATTGTTTCTTGCCCTATATATTTTTTACCTTCTATATATTTATCAACATTTGAAGACTCTCCTGAAACAGTATAAGCACAGGACAAAAGATCTTCAACTGACTGCTTTGCAATCAGTTTTCCTTTTTTAATTATTATAACTTCCTCTAGTACTTGAGCTACTTCTTCAATAATATGTGTAGATATGATCATAGTCTTAGGAGTTTTATTATAATTTGCTATCAACTCTTTATAAAACATATCTCTATGGTTTGCATCTAAGCCTAAAACAGGCTCGTCAAATATCATGATATTTGCATTAGATGATAAAGCTATAATAGCTTTAAATATGGAACTATAACCTGTAGATAAGTCTTTGACTTTTTTATTTATATTTAGTTCGAACTTTTCTGATAAACCCTTAGCATACTCTATATCAAATAAAGGATAAAGCTCTCGCGTCCACTTAAATATATTTTTAATCTTTTCACCTTCAGGATATAGGTTTTTTTCAGTCATATAGAATATATCTTTAAGTGCTTTATCATTTTCAAATACAGTGTCTCCATCTATTGTAATCTCGCCCTCTGTTGGAAATATTCTATTTGTTAAAAGATTTAAAAGAGTAGTTTTACCTGCTCCATTTCTTCCTAAAAGCCCATAAATCTTATTTGGCTCAAGTATAATGGTGACATTATCAAGTGCTTTTGTATTTGCATACTCCTTACTTATTCCTTTTATATCAATTGTCTTCATTTCTTGTTACCCCCTTCTATCATCTCAATAATTTCTTCCTTTGATATATTTAGCTTTGAAGCTTCTTCAAGGAGGGTTAATATAAATCCTTCATAAAAGCTTTTCCTGCGCTTTTCTAGAATTTTTTTCTTTGCTCCCGGTGAAACAAACATACCTACGCCCCTCTTTTTATAGATGATACCATCATCTACAAGTATATTTACACCCTTTCCTGCTGTTGCTGGATTAATTTTATATTTAACTGATATTTCTGTAGTAGAAATTATCTGAGTGTCTTCTTCAAATATTCCCTTTAAAATATTGTCCTCGATAGCTTCAGCTAATTGAAGATAAATTGGTTTTTCGCTATTAAAGTTAAGAAGCAAGAATTTCAACCTCCTTCATTGGTTAATTACTTGTGTAATTAACTATATAACCAATAGTATATTTTGTCAATATATTTATGTGAATTTTTATACTTTCTTAAAAAACAAAAGACATCTATCCTTTATATAGATAGACGTCTTTTATTTACTGCACTTACCTTAATTAGTGTTTTAGTTTAACCTTTAATAATCTCATTATGACTTTCCTAGTCCCTCAATATTTTAATACCTACTAAATCCATTAAGTATTTTGCATTTGTTGATGTAGACTTACCTTCTCTAATTTTATAATCAAAATGTATTTTATTATCCCTGTACTGTTCGGAAAAATTATAATTCTTTATTCGATTATATTCATCTAATTCACATAGTTCTAAATCATGGGTTGTTATTGCTCCAATTACCCCTAACTGATTAAGATTTGCTATAACATTCTTAGCACCTAATATTCTATCTACAGAATTGGTTCCTCTAAAAATTTCATCAATAAGAAAAATCATATTCCTATTTTTTTCTGCATAATTAATTATTTCTCTAATTCTAAGAAGTTCTGCATAGAAAGTTGATATTCCATTTTTTAAATCGTCTGTTATTCTCATAGATGTAAATACATCTAGTATTGCACATGACATTTTAGATGCATACACAGGTCCACCACTATATGCCAAAACTAGATTAATGCCTAATGTTCTTAAAAAGGTTGTTTTACCTGACATATTTGACCCGGTGATAATAAAAATATTGTCATCCAGATCTATATCATTAAGTACCCTTTCATCATTATTTATAAGGGGATGTCCTAAAGATTCTGCTCTTACTATCAAATTTGAATTATCAATAATGGGGAATGAAGCATTTTCATTTATTTGTAGTAAAACACTTAAACTCATTAAACACTCAATTTCACCTATAGCATCAATCCATGTTTTAACTTCTGATCCATATTTACTCTTCCAATCTTCTAATAAAAAAACACATTCATAATCCCATAATAATAATCCATTCAATATCACATATAACAAAGCATTATGTCTTAAGTTGATTTTTTCTGAAATTTTATCTAATTCCTTTATTGCTAATATAGATGAATATCTTTTATTAAATAATATCTCTTTTATATCATTCAATTTTTTAGATTCAAAATTCTCTTTTTCTAATAGCTTTAGTATATTAACATAGGTTTCTAAGTTATATTTGAAACAGCTAACTTGTCCTAAAATCTTATTAATCTTTAAGACGCCTACTATCCATATTATACATTGGAGCAAGATTAATGCTACAACTAATGCATACATCCTTTCAACTTTAAATATCATAATGGCAAAAGACAACGGTGTAATAATTATTGGAATAGTATATATTAATTGTTTTACTTTTTCCGATCTTATTAAAGTCTCTTCACTTTCAGCATATTTAACTAATTTTTCTGGATTTTGTAATTCTTTTTTATGTTTATTTGATATATATTGTAGGTTTTGACAAAAATCTAGCTTTTCGCTCAATTCTTTTATAGCTTGTTGTCGTAAAACTATTTCATCTTTATTATATTGTGATTGCAATAAAGTATTAGCTAGTCTTGTCCTTCCATTCCACGTGTTTGTTACATTAATAAGTTGAAACAAAGATTCTTTCCCTACTATATCTAAATCTAGGGAATATCTGTGCCTTTCATTTTTAAATTCCTCTCCGATATCATTAAAGTTGACCCAATTTCCGTCAATTCTAGCTAAATAATTGTTATTTATATTTATAATTTCTTTTGAAAAGTTTAGTTTCTCTCTAACTATATTATGATATATTACTAAAGAAATAAATAATATACATAGAATAAGGTCTACAACTAAATAAGTTCTTTTATAATTTATTCTCACAATAAAATATGTAACATACATAATTACTAGAAAAGTTATAATCCTAGCTGTACTAATTAAATTAAATATACTATCATATTTTTTTATATTTTCATTGTGGTTTTGTATTCTCATAATAAATTTATCCTTAATCATATCAAATCACCATCCAATCTCATAATAAGAGTTCACTAATAGCATATTCTTTCAACTTGATATTATAAAATATTCTATATTAAATATAACGTTATTACAGCACAAAAGGATTAATTTATTATAAAAATATTTTAATATAAATAAAGCTAACTTCTTATTCGAACATAATACTGCTTACTAATAAGGTACATCTGGTATTAACATTGTTTTTTATATCATTAGATACTATTGTATAAGTATAGAGCATTTATATGTATTAACCTAATTAACTATTCATTGAAAAATTAAGCTTTTTGAATAAAGCGGAATATATGTTAATTCACCATTTAATCTGGTACTTTCCATTATAGAAATCTTTCTTACTGGTATTACCATCTTATCAATATGAATTTTTTCATTAATTTTGTCTAATTTCTCAGCAAGCACTACTTGTCTGCCTAAAGTTATATGAGGAACAAAGCTATTCTCTTCTCTGGGATATCCTTGCTCATCAAGGGCTCTTTCTAAAAGAATATATAGTTGATTCAAGATTTCGTTATGTTTGATCCCAACCCAAATTATCCGCTTATTACCTTTAGTAAACTGACCTAGTTTGCTAAAACTTAACTGAAAATAACTCTGGTGCAATGATATTTTATTAATAGCTTCCTTCAATTTATCTAATTCATCAATTCTGGTTTCCCCAATGAATCTAAGGGTTAAATGAAAGTTTTTCTTATTAGTAAAATTACCCTTTACACTTTTTTTCTTAACTACCTGTTGAACTTGATCCAAGTATTCTTTTATATCATCTGGAAATTCTATAGCTAGAAAAACACGCATTATAAACCCATCCCTTCAAGATTTACGTAAATTGAAGTACCTATTTCCTTACAGTTTATTATATTATTTTTATAGTAGGAACAGGGACAAATCTCTTGTCCCTGTTTTACAATGCTCTCTTCAAGTAATACTCGTTTATCATTCCCATTCAAGTGAGCATCTCATCGAAAATAATGATTTCACTTTTACTTGAATTTATTAATAATGATTCCATTAACATTAACTGATTTGACATTGGAAACGTCCAATGGTAATGGAGATACATATTTAAGTTTAACTTTCCCATTTTCACTGTAGCTTCTAACTGAGTCAAATGTTTGAACACTGCCATCGGTCATATTAACACTAATACTTATTTCTTCTGAATTTTTATTTTCACCACTACCCGCCAAAGTTATTCCCATTGGTGACACTGATATACTATTTGTAACCCATGTGTCAAATTTGATATTGCAGTCTGTTTTCTTTTCTTCGCCAACAGACTGAATTTTAAATATAGTTTTCCAGTCTCCTTTTGTATAATTACCATTAGATACAAAATGACCCATAAGCTTTAATTCATTAAGATTTATATTGTCTAGATCAAAAATGTATTCCACATAATCATGTCCATATTTGGTATCACCTGATTCATCGACTCCAAAGTAAATGTTAGATGCGTTAATATCAATCTTATTTCCTAAAGTATCAGTAAAATATAAAAAACCATGGTCATCAATACCATCTCCCACCCATTTAGTTTGGATATGAAGGCGATCATCAATATAACCGATATTAGAAATATGTACAAAATCTACTTTAGGCAGAGTAAGTTTCATTTGATCCATCTTTAAAACTTTTATTGTTCCCTGGGACTTAAACTCTTTGTATAAATCACCGCCTCCACCTGAAATATTGTTCATATCAAGAGGGATTGTTTGTGAATCATTGATTATTGCTATCTTTGAAAGGTTAACTCCTGTTTCAACTCCATCAAATATTAGCTTATCACTAAGAAAGGAGGTAATGCGAAAGCTTACTTTTTTCCCGTTTAGTTTTTCTCCTCCGTTAGCTTCCATACGTAAGGTTGCGGTTTTCGTTTTTTCGTCGTAGTTGACAATTTGACAATTAAACGTCCGAGCTCCAGTTAATGAGTAATGATAAATATCAAGTGTTTCATCAATTCTATTACCTAGTAAGTCCTGCATTGTCACATAAATAACTGCCATTTCATCATCATTCATAGCTGCTACTACTTCCATTTTAATTCCATCGTCTTCACTACTAATTTCCACAGGTTGAAGCATTAATGCTATATCCGGGGTAACGATAGATAAAAGATTCCTAAAACCTGGAATAGTTGCCGCCATTACACCGACAGAAAGCATAAGACAGAGACAAACTGCCAATGCAACAGATATGGATTTTTTTAAACTCATAGGGTACTTATGACTTTTAATTTTCTTTTCTACTTCCAAACCAATGTCATATTCAGGTGTATTTATAGTGTTTAGTGCCTTTTTTATAATTAATTCATCATAGTCATTATTCATTTAGTTTCCTCCAATCCTTTATAATAAGAATCAACTTCTTTTAATGCCTTAGACAACTTTGTTTTTGCCCGTTCATAACGTTTGCGTAATGTAGTAGCTGAAACATGATAGATAGTTTCTAAATCTGCATAGCTCTTTTCATCAATAACTCGGCTAAACACCAAGGCACGCTCTGCTGGAGATAGAGCCAAAAGAGCTACTTTTAAATCATCACTTATAAATTTTGAGTCCACATTTGTTTGATGCATAAAATGCATTGACTCCGTATTGGTTTGTGACATAAAAAACAGTAGTTTTTTCTTTCTCAGTGAATCAATACAAGTAGTATATGCAATACGATATAGCCATGCAGATAGGGACGTTCCACTTTTAAAGCTTTTTCTTTTATTATAGGCTTTAATAAATGTTATTTGCACAACATCTTGAGCCTCAAAGTAGTCACAAAGTATATTGTGACAATATCTTAAAAGAGATTGTCCATATAAATCTATAGCACATCGTAGTTCATACTCTCCACCTGTAGCAAAAGTATAATCAAGATTACTTGCTTGCATCTCACATCTCCCTTCATTAAACTAAAAACCGGTTTTCACTTCTATAACGTAAACAAACATAATTTTGTGACATAATATTAAAATTTTTAGTATAAAACTCTTTATTCTTAGCAAAGTTACTACTATACTTTCTTTATTCAATTAATATTAACATATGGATTGTTTCTTTATAATTACAATTAGAGTTATTATCATATATTGATGTATATTTGGGATAATGGTACAATAAGGCAAACAATAGTCTAGGTATAATATGTTGATTAATACTAAGAAGGAGAATATATGTGGAATATAAAAATATAATAGAAGGAATATTTTTAAAAAGACCTAACAGATTTATTGCACATGTGCTAATAAATGACAAAGAGGAAATAGTACATGTAAAAAGTACTGGAAGACTGGAGGAACTATTACTGCCAGGGGTTAAGGTTATTTTAGAAGACTGTACCCATAACATAAATAGAAAGACAAAGTATTCGCTTATAGCTGTTTGGAAGAATGACATGCTAGTAAATATAGATTCTCAAGTACCTAATGAAATAGTGTCCCAAGCTCTTCTAGAAAATAAAATTCAAGGTCTTGATAACTTAATACATTTAAAAAGAGAGGTTACCTTTAGAAATTCTAGATATGATATATACTTTGAATCTCAAAATCAAAAAGGATTTATTGAGGTAAAGGGGGTAACCCTAGAGAATGACGGAATTTCCATGTTTCCTGGAGCACCTACTGAAAGAGGTGCTAAACATGTACTAGAAATGATAGAAGCAGTAAAACAGGGCTATAGAGGCATCATACTCTTTCTAATTCAGATGAAAGGGCCAAAAATATTTAGATTACATTGGCAGATGGATAGTAAATTTTCAGTGACTACTAAACTTGCCAGTGAAAATGGAGTAGAGATATTAGCCTATGATTCTATCGTAAAAAGTAGCAGTATCTATATCGGTAACCCAATTAAAATAGATCTTGTTTCAAAATCCTAATTTTGCTTGTAATAATACTGATTTTACTTCTTTGTCATTGTTTCAATATGAATTTTAAATTACAATTCATACTAGAAAATCAATAGATAGATTATAAATTCTATAAAATAAAACCTATGGCTGCACATAGGTTTTATTTTATAACATTCAAGCATAGCTAATATATATATATCTTTGAGACCCTAGGAATATTTAAATTAGCATAATTTATTAATATCTTTTATACTTTTAAAGGAAGCTAATATGTTACCAACTATTATTTACACATCTCTTGTTTTATAAATTTTAATACTTCTTCTGCATGTCCTTTAGCTTTTACATTTCTAAATTCTTTTATCAATTCTCCATCTTTGTTAATTATAAAAGTTGATCTTTCTACTCCCATATATTCTTTGCCATACATTTTTTTTAGTTTCATCACATCAAATAGTTTGTGAACTTCTTCATCTTTATCACTAAGGAGTAAAAAAGGAAGATTCTGCTTTTCTCTAAATTTCGCATGGGACTTTAAACTATCTCTACTAATTGCAAGTATAATCGCATTTAATTTCTTAAATTCATCATATAAATCCCTGAATTCTGTTGCTTCTGTAGTACAACCTGATGTATTATCCTTAGGATAGAAGTAAATTACCACGCTTTGTCCCTTAAAATCATCTAATGAAACATTCATTCCATCAGTTTCTTGTAAAGTAAAATTATATTTTTGCATACTGCACCTCCTGTAATTCTTAATACCCCTTTTAGATCAAAACTACTCCTTTTTTAAACAATCTATTGCGAAAAATTATTTATCTTCCACTTTAATAAAAACCCAAATTTCATTTGCATCATTACAACTTCCGAACAATGATTTTTATCTTTCTTTTGTAAAAGCTTTTAAAGTAAATTTATGCAATAATATTAGTCCTACTATAAATATTATTATAAGAATAATTGGTGTTATAGTTGGAGATTTGTATCTTATCAGCTGAAAGCTCATCATTCCCCAAAGTGGTGTAAAAGCTAAATATTTTGATAATCCAATGCCACTTAAAAATCCTTCTAATATATATGGTAGCCCCATAATAAGCCCGCCAAATACAAAAGGAACTGCTGCTGACTTACTGATTGATGATAAAAACAATCCTATCTGTGCAAAGAAAAAAGATCCAAGTATAATAGTCAATAGAGTTATTAAAATCATTTGAATAACAGTAATATCCGAACCACTATTTCCAAAGTACCACAAACTCTTTAATGGAATATTTAGTCCATCAAATTTAAATTTGGTTAAAGCTGATAAAACTACAATTAAAAAAATTGAAATATTTATTATAGAAGCTGAAATTCCAGCAGCTATTGATTTTGCTAAAATGATTTCTCTTTTACCATTTTTCGTTGTTTTGATTAATCCCGCCATATTCGAGCTATATTCTAATGTATAAGCTGCTGAAAATATCATAAACATTATAATTCCCATTAAAGGAACTAGTCCATATCCTTTACTAAATATATCTGCATAAGTCTCCTCTATTGAAAAAGCTCTTATTGAAACAAAGCTTAAAAGCAATGAACCAACCCACACAATTAATATTCTTTTTTTAAAAAACATTTTTTTAAGTTCTAAAATTATAAGTGTACCCATCCATTACACCTCCCTAGTATTTTCTAAGTCAAAATAGAACATATAAACATCCTCAAACTTTGGCTCAACAGCTTCTATTTCTTTGTATGGAGGTATCTTATCACTAATAATTCTAAGTTCTACCTCATCAATTCCACGTTGAATATTTACTACTTTATAATTATTTTGTATCTCATTAACTTCATTCTCACTAGTAGATTTTATACTATAAACCTTACCTTCCATAGCAGAAAGGATATCCCTATGATTTCCCTTCATAAGAATGGCTCCATCTTTTATCATAATAGTTTCCTTCGCTATAGACTCTATATCTGAAATAATATGTGTAGAAAGTATAATAATTTTATCTTTAGAAATTTGTGAAATAAGATTTCTAAATCTTGCTCTTTCTTGAGGATCAAGTCCTGCTGTAGGCTCATCTAACACTAAAATTTTAGGATCATTTAATAAAGCTTGTGCTATTCCAACTCTTCTTTTCATTCCTCCAGAAAACTTACCTACTGCTTTATTTCTAACTTCATATAGTCCTACAAGTTTTAAAAGCTCTTCTATTTTTTTTGTAGCATTTTTACCAGTTAATCCTTTTAAAGCTCCTACATACTGTAGAAATTGTTTTGCTGAAAAGTTTTTATACACTCCAAACTCTTGTGGAAGATATCCTATTAAATCTCTATACTTATCATCTAATTTTTTTATATTCTCTCCATTATAAATAATTTCTCCTTCAGATGGCTCTGTTAAAGTTGTTATCTGCTTCATTATGGTGGTTTTTCCTGCACCATTAGGTCCTAAAAGCCCATATACGCCATTTTCAAGAGTAATTGTTATATTATCATTTGCTTTTTTTCTACCATAAGTTTTGGTTAAATTTTTTATTTCAAGTTTATTCATAAAATATACCTCCTCAATTTATCTAGTTAATAACTTTTTAAATGCAAAAACACAGAGTGCTACTCCTAAAAATATCATGGATATCAAGATTCCATTGGACAAGCTTAAAATATCTAAGTTTTTTCCAAAAATATCAACTTGTCCAGCATATATTCCTATAAACCCATCCGGATAAAATATTAAATTTATATAATTTACTTTGCTTAATATTATTAATAATGAGCTAGGTAAAAACTTAATAACTGTCAAAACTTTACCAATTCCTATAAAAATTAAAGTAGCACTTATAGATGTTAAAGAATTTGTTGAAATAAATGAGAAAAAACTTGCGAACACTGCTATACTAATAAGTATTACTGTAATGGTTGCAACCTTAAGTGTTAAATATTGAATGATAGTATAAGCCTTATAAAAAAAAGCACCAATATCAACGATTCTAAAGGCTTCGAGTTCTCCATTTACCGGCATTCCATACTGAACTAAAGTTATTAGAAATACTACCCCTAAATATAATCCATAAATAACAATAGGTATAATTATTGCTAATGCTAACTTTGAATATAAAGTCTTAAACTTATTTTTAGATGAAAGAATAATATTATCTACCCCTGAAATAATCTCATCTGTATATATATTTGAAAAGATCAAAACTAAAATAATTACTATAATGATTGACATAAAAGGATGGTCTACTCTATAATTAAAAACCTTATAAAAATCAACATCCTTATATTCCCTATATTTCATAGAACTTAAATACTCTTCGGCAGTATTTTTAAGTTTATTGGTAAAGGGGTTATCCTCCGAAATATTTACAACTTCCTCTAACTGATGAATTTTTTCATTAAATTTCCCCCCTGCAATTTCTTCTTTAGATCTAGTGTCCTCTATTAATTCATACCTATCATTCCTGTATATATTTTCTGTTTCTAATGTAGGCTTTAAAAAAATTGTAATACCCAAAAGAAAAATTAATAATGCTAATACTATAGATACTGTCTTAGCATTAAATATCTTTTTTAGCTCCCAAGAAATCATCAATATTATACCTCCTTATCTTTTGCTACAAATTTATTATATAGCTCCAAACTTACTCCATAATAAACTAAACCTTAACTAAACCTTAAAAAACTTTATTTCATAAAAATTCCACTATACAGCTTTTCAATTGTTTACTATATTATTTATAAAGTGTCTGTTATTTATTATAGTGCCCTAATTTCACTTTAACTTTATTTTTAAAATTTCTATTATAAAAAGATTAAGAAGCCATTTTGCTTAAAAGATAGCAAAATGGCTTCTTAAAAATTATTTTATGTTTATTTTAATCAACAATATCCAACAATCTTTCCCTTTTCCATCTTATTGTCATTGACACTATCGCAATAAAAATTAAAACTAAATAAGACACAGGTAAAAAATACTTTGAATATGAAATACTTGTCATATAATTTATAAGATATTTTAACAATACCTTAAAAGTAAATAGTGCTATTGGCAATTGAATGCCTATTACAGTTATATAGTTTTGTCCTATGCTGGAAACCAGCATAGACATTAAAGTAACAACAAAACCCAGCACATATATTGCAACTACTGTAAGAATAATATACTGAATAAATGTAAAGTCATACCAAGAAATAATGCTGTTAAATACTGAACTTATATTAGAATTAAAAAACATGGATATATTATTTGATGAATATAATACAAAGAAGCCTATAAACTGTAAACTTATTATTATAAAAGCTGATAAAATCCCTGCAGCTATCTTCTTTTTAAATATATTTCTTCCTATTTTAGAAGTGTACTGAAGATAATTTGTTTTATTCTTATTATCCCTTAAATATATTGGAGTTATCATAAACATTATACCTATTAGTATAGTAATAGATACATATTTTATTAAAATATTGTAGTTGAAAAAAACTACATCATTAAAAACAGAAGTCTCAATATCCTTTTCCAATATTTCCTTAACTCTTACTTCTTGCTTTTCATTGGATGCACTACTCATAACAATCTCGTCTCTGTTTTCATAAACTCTTATATACTCTTCCCTCCAAGGCAATTCCCAAAACACATCTATCTTTTTTCTAAATATTACATCGTCTTGTAATTTATCAAGCTCCTTATTACTTATATCCATATTAACAAACTCATCATAATTTGTTATCCCTGCTTTTTTAAAATCTTCTCTAGATTGAATATATTTATCTGCTTCTTCTTTAGCTTCACTATACCTAACCTTAAAATCTTCAAACTCTTCTTCATCCATAAATTCGCCATATTTATCTTGCATTTCTACAAACATATTATAGATATCTAAAGCTGGCCTACCATTTGGAAAAGAGGTTATATAAAACTCAATAAAAAGAAAATACATTACTCCAGTTATAACCATAAGTAAAAGTACAGATTTTATATTAAATATTTTTTTTACTTCATTTAAAATAATAGTCATCTAATTCACCTCAATATATATCTTGTTTTTTAAATATCTTAATTGATAAAAGACTAATAACTAATAAAAATACTGACCATATACCTACTGTAAGTAATTCATAGTATTTAAAAGTAAAAAATGCTCCACTTTCCATAAACCAAATAAAAGGATTTATAATTAAATAAAAAGGAGTAAATCCACCTATAAAAATAGCATTACTATTAGTGGGAACCATACCTGGAATAAGTATAGCTAAACCAAATACTATTGCAAATATAAAAAATACTATGTAACTATTTTTTATAGCTCTTGTTATTATGAATGTAATTCCAGTAAAAAGCAGTATGCACGCATAGATAAGCCCTATACCAGAAAATAAATATTGAATAAAGGACATATTCCACCAAGACATATAGGGCAAATTTTTCTCCATATTAAAATAACTACTTATAGGAACATTCCAAAGTCCTGAATAGTTAAAAGTTATAAAATACAAACCTAAACCAGTAACTAAAATAATTGTAGCTACTAAAATATTTGTAGCCATAGATATGAAAAGCTTATCTATAATTAAATTTCTCCCTCTTTTAGTTGTATAGGCTAGAGCTTCTGTATTATTATCAAATTCATAATTTACCAAATAAGCTGTAATAAGCACCACTAATATAAGCATTTCGAAAATAAAAGTCTTAAATAAGGTTCTAAACAATAAAGAGTGCATTTTATAAGCTTTCCCCATGAAAAATAGGTTTTTATGCTCTTTATTTTCAACTAATTCTTCAAATCTTTTACTAAAATCCTTATATTGATTTCTTACAGTATCTGCAGCATTTCCACTAAGTCCATATTTTTCTATTTGACCTTCAGCTATTTTCATAGGATCAATATTTGAATAAACTTCGTCAATTTCTCCAATTGTATAATAATATGCTTCTACTATTCCTAACTCTTTTATAAACTCTACTTCTTCTTTATTGTAAACATCTTCAATATAGAGGTTTTCCACAAAAATCTCTGCCACGCTACTATAGTTTTTTGATGTCCTTTCATATGTTATTTCATTTAGTTTTTTTAGTTCACCATCATAATACTCTTTGAAATTATCTACCATTTCATCATCTATTTTATAACCAAACTTACTTACAATCTCATTTAATACCTGTAAATCTTCTTTAAAATATGAGTTTTGAAATATAATTACAGAATTAAATATAATAAATATAAGTAAAAGTCCTATTATAACTGGAGAAGTTATGGCCTTTTTAAATTCATTTTTTCTTATACCCATAGCCCTTACTCCTTTACTAAAACTTCATCTTTATAAACATAAAGAAATACATCTTCTATACTTGGATTTACATGTATCCAACCATCTTCTAATTTGTTTTCAGATATAAATCTGATTTTCATTTTGCCATCTTCCTGCTTCTCAGATAATGAAAAATACTGTTGTCTAAAGTTTAAAACTTGATCAAATTCAATTTCTGTTTCATAGACCATTCCATCAAGAATTTTGCATATATTTTTTAAATTATCTTTATAGAGAACTGCCCTATCTTTTATCATAATTATTTCATTGGCTATTGACTCTATATCAGAAACAATATGGGTTGAAAGAATAACTATTCGTTCTCTAGATAAGTCCGTTAATAAATTTCTAAATCGTACTCTTTCCTTTGGATCTAATCCAGCAGTAGGCTCGTCTAATATAAGAATCTTAGGATCGTTGAGCATAGCTTGAGCTATACCAACTCTTTGAATCATTCCACCTGAAAATTTTTTCATTTTTTTATCTGCTACATTTTCAAGTCCAACTAATTTTAAAAGTTCATTTATCTTTTCATCAGAATTTTTTCTATCCATCCCTTTCAATGCAGATAAATAGTGAAGAAATTTTCTAGGGCTATAGCTTTTATAATAACCAAAGTCTTGAGGCAAGTAACCTAATATATCTCTATAATTGTCACCCATTTTAAAAATATCTGTACCATTATAAAGTATTTCTCCTTCATTTGGAAAAAGTAAGGTAGTCAACATTTTAATTAAAGTAGTCTTACCCGCTCCATTTGGTGCTAATAATCCATAAACACCATTTGTAAATTCAAGATTTATATTTTTAAGAACTGAAAATTTTCCATAGCTTTTACTTACGTTATTTACCATTAACATTTAAATCACCTCTTCTATATTTCTAAAACTAATAAGTGCTTTAATATTTTTTATATAAATAAATAGAGAAACAACAGTTACAGCTAACCATGTATATATAGAAATATTGCTTAATAGTTGAGCATACAAATTAATATCAAATATACATAGGGCTAAATTGACAACTATCCAACCTAATACAATAAAATATTTTGTAAATTTTGATTGAAGTTTTGTAATTGTAAATAGAAAAACTGTAGAGAATAAAAATAGTGATGATATTGAAATTGCAAAAGCTCTTAAAAAGCTTAGATTTGTATATATAGATATAATTGTATATACAAATAAAAAGTTAACTAAAATGCATATAGTACTGAATACAAGCATTCTAAAAGCGGATATTTGATACATATTATACTTACATGTCATTTCTATTTCATAAGTTCCATTCTGCTTTGCACTAATAAAGGATGAAATTGACATCACTAAATACAATATAGGTGAAACTGTAAACAAATAGGCATATATACCTCCAGTTTTAGCAATATTATATATATTGCTATTAGTAATTGTAAAAAACAAAATAGAAGATACTAATAAAATAGTAAACATAATTTCTAGGCCGTCACGAAATAAATATCTAATTCCTATATGTTTGTACATATTTTTTAAATAAGAATAGAAAGATTCTTTTTGATATAAACCTTTTGCTACAATAGTATCTATTTCGGTCTTTATTGTTTTTTCATCAGGCATATCTATTCTCATGCTATACCACCTCAAGATCCTTTCTAATTTTTCTAAGCATTGAGTAATACTTTGTTTTGACTGTGGACTCAGATATTTGCAATGTATTTGATATTTCTAAAAAAGTATAATCTGCAAAAAGCTTTAAGCGAAATATTTGTTGGTTTGCAGCATCAAATCTATTTACTATGTCAATTATCTTTTTAACCTCTTCTTTATTTTCTACTATAACTTCTATATTTTCCTCATCGTATATGTTAAAATCATCAATAGAAACTGCTATACTAGTATATTTGTAATATTTGGAACGATAATAATCTACTATACGATAAGTTGCTATTCTATATAGCCAAGTTCGAAAAGAAGCTTTTTTTTCATCATAACTATATATTGACTTTAGCATGCTTATAAAAATTTCCTGAGTCAAATCCATAGATAACTCTTTATCAACTGTCTGTTTGTATACATATGAATATATTTCTTCGTAATATATAGAAACAAGCTCATTAGCTGCAGCTTTACTTGATTTCTTTTTTATTTTTTTTATTAGTCTCTTATCTCTGTCCATAATTCACCACTTATCCATATGTTTTAGAAAAATTATAGATGTATTTTTTTATTCTATTATTATATTCGTAATAAATTTATAAATAGTTTTAGTTTTAGTTTTAGTTTTAGTTTTAATTTTATTTTAATAAAAAGCTGATAGGATTATATCAATCCTATCAGCTTTTTTATTAACCCATATTTCGTAACATCTCTTGAATATACTCTAGTGGCGCCTTTGATTATACTTAAATACTATTTTGTACTGGTTAATTATTTTTATAACTTAAGCTACTGCTTAACTATAATTTAAGTAGTATTTTTTCTGGAGTAGCTGGTAGGTCTCTAATTCTAACTCCACAGGCATTATATATTGCATCAGTAATAGCAGGTGCCACAGTATTGATAACTACTTCTCCTATGGATTTGGCGCCATATGGTCCTGTTTCATCATATCCATCTGCTAATTCAACATATATATTACCTATATCTTTTCTAGTTGGTATTTTGTACTCCATAAAGGTATCGTTAATTAGTCTACCTTGTTTGGTGTATTTTACTTCTTCATAAAGGGCAAATCCTATTCCTTGAACTATTCCACCCTCTACCTGTACTTTAGCAAGCTTTGGATTAATTGGAGTCCCGCAATCTACTACACCAATAAAATTAATTATTTCTACCTTTCCTGTTTCAATATCTACATCTACTTCTGCAAACCCTGCCATATACGGTGGCGCCGCCTTTTTCGGAACAAAAGATCCAGTTGTAGTTAACTGCGTAAAAAGCATATTATATGTAATTTTTTTCGAGAAATCTTCCAAACTTATATTTTCCTTACTATCTTTTCTAATAATCTTACTACCACTAAAAATTATATTGTTATCTACAGTATTAAAATATTTTGCCCCATACATAACTATAAGTTTTTTCATTTTTTCTGCAGCATCTATTATTGCATTACCAGTTGTATAAGTAGTGCTAGATGCATAAGCTCCACTATCAAAAGGAGTTATATCCGTATCTGCAGTATAAACAATAATTTTATTAATATCAACATCTAGAGCTTCAGCTGCAATCTGACTTAATATTGTATCACTGCCTGTTCCAATATCAGTAGCACCAAGCAATAGTGTAAAAAACCCATCATCATTAAGCTTTAATGTAGCAGATGCCATATCAATATTAGGAATACCGGAACCCTGTTGAGATATTGCCATTCCTACACCTCTTACCCTTGTAGAGCTTATCTTTTTCATAGGATATTTTTCATCCCATGAGATTAATTCTTTACCTCTATTTACACAATACTCCAAAAGACAACTATCCATGTACATAGGATCATTTCCTGCACCTTTTGTTACCATATTATATAAAGGTGTGGTTTCTCCTTGCTTTATCATATTTTTCTCTCTCAGTTTTATGGGATCTATATTAAGTTCTTTAGCTAATTCATTAATTGCAGATTCTAATGCAAAGGTTCCTTGAGTAACTCCAAATCCTCTTAATGCTCCTCCAGGAACATGATTAGTATAAAGGGCCTTTCCTTCAAATCTACAGGCTTCCACTTTATTATATAAGGTTAATACTTTTTTGCCTGCTGATCCTAAAGTTGTGTGGGCGTGCTCACCATAGGCTCCCGTATCCCATAACCCTTTCATATCTATGGCTTTTATTTTTCCATCTCTATCCGACCCAATTGTTATATCAAAAGTCATTGCATGTCTTGAAGTAGTGCCTCTAAATACCTCTCTCCGACTATATATAATCTTTGAGGCTTTTCCAGTTTTTAGTGTTACTAAAGCTGGGTAAAATTCAGAATGAACTGTTTGCTTCGATCCAAATCCCCCACCTACACGAGGCTTTATAATTCTTATCTTGCTCATAGGAATATCTAAAGCATTTGCCAATATCCTTCTTACGTGAAATGGTATTTGTGTTGATGTTACAACTACCAGCCTACCATAGTTATCTAAGTATGTATAACTTCTCTGAGTCTCCATCATTGCTTGAGCTTGAGCTTGAGTGTTATAACTCCTCTTAATAATAATCTCACTTTCCTCTAAAGCCTTTTCTATATCTCCTAGACCAAAATCTATTTTAGCTACTATGTTCTTCTCTCTATTAAATCCTACTTCCACTTTAGTAAAAATATCTTCTTCTGGATGTACTAAAATGCTATTCTCTGCTTCTTTAAGGTCTAGCACTGGGTCTAATACCTCGTATTCAACCTTTACTAACTTCATAGCTTTTGTAGCTGTTTTTTCATCTATAGCTGCTATAATAGCTACATCATCCCCTACATGTCTAACATAGTCATCTAATAAAAATTTATCATAGGGAGATAGCTCTGGATAACACTGCCCAGCTCGTGTATAAGGTTTTCTTATGACGTTTTTATAAGTAAATATGCACTCCACTCCAGGTATCTTTTCTGCAATGCTTGTATCTATATTTTTTATTTTTGCAAAGGCATGTGGACTCCTTAATACCTTTACAATAAGAGCATCTTTAGGAGCAAAGTCATCAGTATATGCAGCTTTACCCATCACCAGACTCATACCATCTAGTTTAGATATGCTACTATTTACGGTTTTCATTATACTTTCCCTCCAAATACTTTTTTATAGCTCTCAACTGTCCTATGTACCCTGTACATCTGCACAAGTTACCGTTTAAAAAATAAAGTATTTCCTCATCTGTTGGATTTTGAACACATTTTTCTAAATATATAATACTCATTATTGTTCCACTACTACAATATCCACATTGATCTACACCTTCATCCACCAAATATTTGCCGATTTCTTTTGCCTCATTTTGAACTCCTTCTATGGTAGTTATTTCTTGTCCCTCTACTCTAGCAGATAATAATACACAAGATAAAACAGCTTTATCATTCAAATGAATAGTACATACCCCACAGGTACCAGTATCACAACCTTGCTTTACTCCAATGTAGCCATTATTTCTTAATGTATCAACAAGAAATTCATCTGGACTGATGTCAAATGATTTTTTAACTCCATTTATCTTTACATTAAGCTTCAAGACAAGTCACCTCCATCAAAGCCCTTTTCCCTAGTACTGCGCATATTCTTTTTCTATAATCACTACTTCCTCTGCTATTTGTACCAAATATAACTTCTTCACTTAATATATCTAAGGCAATCGGAATATTTTGTTGGGTCAATTTGTTTTTGTTGATATATTCCATAGTTTTATAAGCTAAAACTGCTCTGCCCGGCCTTGCTCCCACAGCTATTTTATAGTAGTCTTCTTTTGATACAGCTATGTTTAATATAGCGTAGTCTGCCCTAGAATTTCTCATGGACTTAAAGCTTGCAATTTTACTATCTTTCTTAATAATTATGCTTTGTAAAATATCCTTATCTTTATAATCCTCAGCTAAAAATACTTCCAAAGGAATAATCCCACGTTTATAAAGCTTTACGCTTGTATCAAGAACCATTAAAGCGGTAATAAAATCTGAGAATCCATATTTAGAGTAAACTGTTCCGCCTACTGTTACTATATTTCTTAACTGAACTCCCACAATCTCTTTCAAAGAAATACTAAGTATATCATTAAAATATTTCTTTAATATTGAAGAATGCTCAATATCTCCAAATGTAGACATAGCTCCTATCTCTATATAATCATCTAATTCTGTAATATAATTTAAATTGCATTTTGATAAATCAATTGCAGTAGATATATTTTTTTTACCCATACGTATAAATGCTCCTCCACCAAATAAGGTTGCAGATTTGCTTGATGTTAAATAACCATATGCTTCTTCAACTGTTTTTGGAACAGCATAATTTCTTATTGTTATCAAATTATTCACTCCTTTAATTCCATTTCTTCCCTCTCATTTTGTTCATCTGCTAGTGTTTTTTTAGGAAGAATTAAATTTAATACAAATACAACAACTGTAGAAATTATAACTGCTGAACTACCAAATACCATCATTACCCAATTTGGGAAAAGAGCTAATGATTGAGGAACTTGAGTAACCCCTATTCCCAATGCTACTGCCAAACCTACAATAGTTATGTTTCTACCAGACAATTCATCTTGTATAATAAGTTGAATACCTGTCATAGTTATCATTCCAAATACTGTGATTGTAGCCCCACCTAGTACACATTGAGGAATTGTAGTCATTATAGCTCCAAATTTCGGAATAAAAGCACCTACAAGTAAAAAGCCAGCTGCCAAAGCTAAAATAAACTTACTAATAACCTTAGTCATAGCTACTATACCTACGTTTTGGCTATAGGTAGCCGTAGGAAGTCCTCCTAATAAAGAAGCAATTAAACTACAAAATCCATTTCCAATAATTCCTCCAGAAAGTTCTTTATCAGTTACTTCTCTACCCATACCACCAACTGTTGTTGCAGATAAATCACCTACAGCCTGAACAGAGTTAACTATATACATTATTACCATTGTGATAATTGCAGATGGATAAAATTCAATTCCAAAATATAATGGTTTAGGAATAGCAAACCATGCAGCCTCTTTTACTGGTGTAAAGTCAACTATTCTAAAGATTATGGAGATAATATAGCCTACTATGATTCCTACCAAAATTGAAGCTAGTTTAATATATCCTTTAGAAAATTGATTACAGAAT
Organism: Alkaliphilus flagellatus; assembly: GCF_018919215.1. Classification (NCBI taxonomy): domain Bacteria; kingdom Bacillati; phylum Bacillota; class Clostridia; order Peptostreptococcales; family Natronincolaceae; genus Alkaliphilus; species Alkaliphilus flagellatus. Next base: position 353,320 of record NZ_JAHLQK010000001.1, on the reverse strand, counting down.
AAAACTACTGCAAGAGTAATCATAGCAATGCCCCAATTTATGAAGGCTCCATAATTTGGTGCACCCATACCACCAGCAATATAATTTATAGCTATAGGATAAAGAGATAATCCAATAGTAAATACAACTGTTCCAGCTACAAGTGGCGGAAAGTATTTTCTTATTGGCTTAATAAATATACCAACAATAATTGCAGCAATCCCCCCTATAAGTTGAGCTCCAAAGATGCCTGAAATTCCATATTGCGATCCAATGGCAATAAGCGAAGGAACATAAGCAAAGCTAACCCCCATTATAATAGGAAGACCTGAACCTATTTTCCCTATTGGATAAAGTTGCAATAGAGTTGCAATTCCAGCTATAAACATGCCACATTGTACGAGCAATGTTCTGTCATTTGTATTAAGTCCTACTACACCAGCAATAATAATAGCTGGTGTAACATTCCCAACAATCATTGCTAAAACATGTTGCAATCCCAATGGTATTGCTTTTCCCAATGGTGGAACTCCATTCAAATCAAAAACAGACATATTTGACTTACTCTTTTCTATCATTTCAGTCCCCCCCGATTTAATTTTGTATTCCCAATGCAAACTACTTTACTATCTAAAATCCTATTTATCCGTTTACTTACAATTTCAAAGCTCCGCTTCTTTAAGTAGCACATAGGAATTGCATAGTCCATGGATATACCCATAGAGCACTTACATGATTCTCAGTTCAGTGTAAGCAAAGCTTCCTCTAAACTGGATATTAACTTGTCACCCCTTTCCTTTATCCAACTTATTTGTTGGATTATTTACTTTACAAAAAAAGTCAGCACAAAAGAAGAATTACTTCTTAAGTGCTGACCTTTTAAAGCTTAACAATTATTGTTATCTCTAAGAATTGTCAACTAGATATTCAGTTGTATAGCTTAAATATTCAAACTAAAAGAGCCAAAACTTAATTTCTCTCTTAGCATTATTTTGTATATTTTGAGTTGTTTGTTAATATTCTAACATATTGCAATTGAGATTTCAACCACAATTTTTATAATGTTTATAATATTGAAAATATTATTCTATCTATATTCTTTCTACAGTCACAGACTATATCACAGAATTTCACTGAATTATCTAGTATACCTTCTATTTTTTTTTCTAATTCTTCGCTGCCCTCTATATAAAAAAGTCTTCTATTATATTCAACCAGACTGTGATTTTTATTGTTGGAGATTAGATATAATTCAAAATTTGTAAGGATATCAAATGCCTTAATTTCTATTAAATTTGCCTCTATAAAAACGTGAAGATCCCTAGGTCCTTTTCCACTATGTAGCTTAATAAAATGAGCTACTTCACTCTTTATTTTCTTTTCTAAATTATTTTTTTTATCCTTATCTAGTATAATATTATTGTTTAAGATTGTATCCTTCAATTGGTTCTTAAAAATTTCTTTACCTATTTTTTCCATACTATGTATAAGTTCCTTTGGATTAATAGGTTTAAGTACATACTTTATAATACCTACATCCACAGCTTCTAATATAGTATCAGTATCTGATATAGCTGAAGTAATAATAATTGATGAATTATACCCCATATTTCTAATTTCTTTTATCATTTGTAATCCATCCATAACTGGCATTTTTAAGTCTGTTATAATAATATGAGGTTTGTTTTGTCTAAATGTTTCAATACCATTAACACCATTTTCTGCAGTATATAACTTGCCTACACGACGCTTTAAATACTTAACCATCTCATTTTTAGTGAAATCTTCATCCTCTACATATAGCACTTTTAGATTACATAGAACACTACTCGGTTCTACCTTCATCATTTTTATCTACCCCTTTACACGGAACTGCTACTATCATTTTGACTCCTTTATCTGTGTTTTCCCAACTTATGTTTCCATTTAAATTATTTTTAATAATAATTTTAGTCATATAAAGACCTAGGCCTGTTCCTTGAGACTTATCCTTTGTGGTAAAATAAACATCAAAGATTTTATCTTTTATATCCTCACTAATTCCTCCTCCGCTATCTTGTATTTCAGTTATAATCATATCTTCCTTTTTATATATATTAATTAAGATTTGTCTATTCTCTACATCTGTATTTAATAATGCATCTATAGAGTTAACTATAATATTAAATATTGCTTGAGAATATTGATTATTATACCCGTAGCCTTTATCCATAGTAATATATCCAAAGAAAACCTTTATATTACTAAGTCTTAGCTTTTCTTCCAATAATTCTATTACAGAAACTATACTGTCATAAATACAGAATTCCGCTTTGCTTTCCTTAGGATTTGAAAGGTATCTAAAGTCATCGATAGTTTCTGACATCTTATTAATAAGTCTTCTTGATCTTTCTATAGCATCTTTTAAAGACTCCTTGCTTAATTCTTCATACATAAATTCATCTTCAATATTTGTAAGAATCAAGCCTAAATTATTAAGTGGCTGTCTCCATTGATGAGCTATATTTGCAATCATTTCTCCCATAGCTGCCATCCTAGCTTGATATATTATAATACCTTCTTTTTTCTTATTTTCTTCCATTTCATTTTGAAACAAATTTTCAAGCTGGTTCATTGTATTTTTTGCTGTTAGATGTATTAATAATATTGCTACTAATACCATCAAGCTAGAAAAAGATAATGTCCTCATAATCTTTTCTTGACGTTTTGTTTCTTGCATAAGTATTGCCTCATAATCAAAAATAAGTTGATCCAAAATAATATCACCAGATACAATACCTAACTTATGTAAATATTCATGAGTTGTTTTCCATCTATGAGGATTTATATTTCCTATTTGTATCACTGGATAAAATGTAAGATCTAAAATCTTTTCTGCCTGGAATCTATTTCTATCAATAATTTCTTCTACATTTTCCTCTGTTGATATAAATGATGTAGCTATCTTTTCTGCCATTTCTTCAGTATTTTCTAAAGCGTATTCCCATCCTCTTAAAGTAGCTCTTTTAAAACGTTCGACTAGTTCTGGATTCTCCCTCGCAAGTGCTACTGTTGTAAAAAGACTATCTCCATAAAAATCTATTCCATAATCTATAGGCTTTATAGATTTTAATTCAATATCTTCTCTTTGCGAATAATATAAGATACTACTAAGATATACTGGTACTACATCAAATCGTTTAGTTATTAAGTCATCTATTGTAAAATTTCCATTATGTTTGTATAATTCTAATTGATTTGGATTTAATCCTTCAGCAATAAGCATTGCCTGTAGTTCAATATCCAATAAGTCATTTTCTCTTCTTGCAGTTTTTAAATTAACTAAATCCACTATAGAATTAAAATGAGTTTCTTCCTTCATAAAAAATTCTACAGCACTCCTTTGAAATATTGATGCTATAATAGCTAAATTAAACTCTTCATCATTCTTAATTAAAATATCTACTGCTCCTACACCAAAATCAGCCCTTCCTTCTGCAACTTCATCTGTTGCCTGTAATATTTGTCCATCCTCTGTAAAGGCTGATCGAATTTCTACTTTAAGATCTTCATCATCATAATATCCCTGCCATAAAGCTGCATAGTATCCTGCAAACTGAAATTGATGGTCCCATCTAAGTTGTAATATTACTTTATCCATGGCTTCAGCTTTATATAAAGTTGCGTTAAATACAAGAATTAAAATCAGAATAAAAATAATACTCCTATATTTTTTATGCCATCGCTTACAATTCCAAGTCTGCCACTTCTTTAAGTGAGAATTAGGAATTGCATAGTATCTGGATAACACGACTTTGCGTTCAGTGTGAGTAAAAACTTCCTCTGAACTAAGTCTTAGTTTAGTCATATTCCCCATCCCCTTAGTTTGGTTAAATACAGTACAATAAATATATATTATATTTCATTTAACCCTTACATACCTGTTATCCCTAGCCCCTAGAAAATAAATTAATTTGAATTAGATAAGAATAAAATCTTTTTAAAAATTATTAAAATACATAATTTTGTATGTGTTATAAAAAATTAGTTAATTATATTTTACTATATTAAGGTTATATTTACCATTAAATTGGCAATATTTAACCTCTTATAATTAAACTAAGACTTAGCTCACCGAAAGTAAAAACTTCATCTTAACTAAGTCTTAGTCTATTAGCTTATAATTGGATTCTTAGTGAAATTACTATAATAGTAGTTTTTGAAACAATTATTCTATTTCTCTTAATCTTTCTACAATACTTTGCTTACTAATACCATGATATGCTACATAAGGTACTATCAAGGATAGTGTAATCAATATTGGGTAGGTAATTAATAATGGCATAATAACAAACTGATAGCTAAAAAACCACAATTGCCCAACAATTCCTTCAATGATACCAACTGAGAATACAGTTCCTAGAGTAAATGAAAATATAATGGTGTAAGCTGCATAATATAAACCTTCAAAGCATAGCATACGGTTTAGTTGCTTTCCAGTCATACCTATACTTTGTAGCATAGCAAACTCCTGACGCCTTGCCAAAATACTAGTAAACATAGAGTTTATAAAGTTTAGAATACCAATTAAACCAATTATGAAACTGAGTATACCGCCTACTGTTATTAACATATTCTGAAAATCATTAAAGTTATTTACATAAACTTGCTTAGATTCATAATCCATAAGTGGCTCTACTTGTTCCGTATATCCTTTGATAAAAGACTCCATATTAGCTTCCTTATCATCCGACACATTAAATGCATATGTCATAACAACAGGTTCAGTGACTATCTTTAAATATTCCTCTGTAGGGAGGTACATAGCAAATTCATCAAAGCTACGGTTAGAAATAGTATATTGCTTTATTCTAGTTTTTGCCATAACTTCATATTCATGTTTTTTGCCATCCACTGTTATCTCTACAGTGTCCCCAATTTGATAGTGTGAAGTATCCCATAATATATTACCGTGATCACCTTCATGTACTCCTTCTATAATGTACTTTCCACTTTTTAATTTTTCTATATCTAATTGTCCTTCAACAATGTCTAAGCGGGAAAGAGGAAAGTCTTCCATACCATATAAATCTAACATTGGTTGCCCATTTATTGCTTTGTTTACAGGATATCCAAGATAACTAGGTTCATCGGGATTCTCTCGATAAACCGAACAGTCACCAACATAAATATTATAGTAAATCCTACCTCCTACTTCAAAACCCTCTTGGTCTTCTACAGCAGATATAAAGCTTTCACTAAGCTCATCCTCTGGAAACCGAAAATGGTTCATGTTAAAATAATTAGCATGCCCGATAAGAAAGTCAGTATCTACAAATTTTGAAACAAATTTATCCATATCGAAACCACTAGAAATGGTAAATACTGAATTAAGAAGTACCAAACTGAGTGTCATAGATATAATGGCAATTATAGTTCGCTTTTTATTTCTACCAAGGTTAGAAAGTGCCATTCTCCATAACTTTCCACCATCTGTAGAATGCTTCATCTTTTTTCTGATCTGCTCACTACCTCCACTGTATCGTACTGCCTCTACAGGAGAAACCCTTCCAGCAATTTTGCCAGGTTTACGAGTGCTAATAAATACTGTAACTAAAGCAAATATTGAAGCACCTATAAAGATAATAGGATTAAAGGATACATCTGCCCGTGGACCACTATAATTTGAAATTCCCATAATCATTGGAAGTAGTGCCCTTCCGATCAAAAATCCTATACAAAGGCCAATAGGAATCCCTATAATAGATAATATAATAGCCTGACGTGAAATAATCCGTTTAATTTGTTTAGATGTTGTTCCAATGGTTTTTAATAGTCCATATAACTTAATGTCTTTTATAACAGAAATTTGAAAGATATTATATATAATCAAATATCCTGTAAATATAATTAGTACTAGTAACATTAACACCGCTACAACAGTGACTGGATCTGAGCTTGAAAAATTACTAGAAAGATAGGCCCAGTTTACATTGCAGTCTATATCTGTAGGTAGTGGTTCGCTTTTTTCTCCCTCTGCAGGAACTGTATAACCACTATCTGTAATTACCTTGAACAGCTTTCCCTCTAAGTTAGAACTATTTTTAAACATAATATATGAGTTTATAACTCCTGTCATATTATAGTCTGTTCTATATGTGTGTACAAGCTGGTTAGCATGTAAGTCCATAAATTCACGAGAAATGATAGCAAACCCCACATTAAAAATAGGATCACTTTCCCAAAAACCAGATAGTACAAAATCTTTTTGTATCTGCTTTCCTTTCATGGTATATGTCAGTGGTACTTTTGCTCCAACTTCATGGGGAACTCCTAATAAATCCAAGGTTTTGGTATCCGTAATAATTTCATTTTCCTTCATTGGAGCATTACCTGTAGTTGGTTCACAAAATCCAAGTTTCATAGCAGTCTCATCCATATAATACATTTCTACATGGCGTTTTAAAAATTCAATGTTATCTACACTATCCGCAATTATTTTGTTGTAGCTAATTTCTTTAATCAAAGGATGGTCTTTCATGTTGTTGTACTGCTCATCAGTTATATATTTTAAAACAGCATGTCCGTCTCCACCAGCCTGTCTCATAGCTTGATTTTGAAAGCTTTCTATCATACCAATGCCAATAGTAAAAAGGCTTGTAAATAAAATTGTAGTCAATGCTATTGCAATAATAGCCATTAGATTTCTAGTTTTACTTGCTCTAAAACTTTTAAAGGCAATGCGATTGATAACCTTTTTATTCTGTACCTGAATCATTGTCCACCACCACCTACTATTTTGCCGTCCTCAATGCGGATGGTGCGGTCAGCCATTTGTGCCATCTCCTCGTTATGAGTAATCATAACAATAGTTTGATTAAAGCGCTGGCTCGTTACTTTTAATAGTCCTAAAACATCTAGGCTTGTTTTACTATCTAAGTTGCCCGTAGGCTCATCTGCAAGGATAATTGCAGGTTTAGTAGCTAAGGCTCTTGCAATTGCAACACGTTGTTGTTGTCCACCAGAAAGATTATTTGGTAGATTGTTAAGCTTAGTCTCTAAACCTAAAGTAGTGATAATTTGATCAACATAGTCCTTATCAACCTTATTTCCATCTAACTCAATAGGTAGAGTAATGTTTTCATATACATTTAATATAGGTACAAGGTTATAACTTTGAAATATAAACCCAATCTTTCTCCTTCTAAAAATAGTCAATTCATCATCTTTTAGAGAAAGAATCTCTTTGCCATCTACCCTTACTGTTCCGTCAGTTGCTCGGTCAAGTCCCCCAAGCATGTGCAATAGAGTAGATTTACCGCTACCCGATGTACCTACAATTGAAACAAACTCTCCACGCTCTACTGTCAAGTTTATACCATCTAAAGCTTTTACTAAATTTGGCTCCCCACCATAATGCTTAATTAAATTATGTGTTTCTAAAATACTCATAAAATAACCTCCATAAAAAATATAGTCCATATCACCTTATGATATAGACTATAACAAAATCATCTTTCTCAAATCTTTCTCAAATATAACAGTTTTGAAAGATTTGCTTTTATTTTGGCAGGAATACGGAAAAAGTGGAACCTTTTCCTATAGTAGAAGATACTTTAATGTACCCTCCTTGGGCAGTAATAATTTCTCGTGCAAGGAATAAACCAATACCTACACCCTCATATTGGTTTACCTCTATAGAACGATAAAAGCGCTTAAAGATAGAAGTAATATCCTGCTCCGCAATACCAATGCCGCTGTCTACAATATCAATTCTACAAAACATCTCATAGGAAATGCATGCAACAGAAATATTCCCTCCATTTGGTGTATACTTTACTGCATTATCTAAAATATTATACAGAGCTTCCTCTGTCCATTTTTTATCGAAAACAGCAAAAGAATCCTCACATGTTATTTGAACTGTAATATTCTTTTCCTCTGCTTTTTTCTTTACTTCATTACAAACAGAAGAGAGCAGATCTAAAACAGAATCAGATTTTGGTACAACGGAAATAATACCTGTTTCTAGTCTTGAAGTTTTCACCAAAGCCTGTATGAGAAAATTGAGCTTTTCTGATTGTCCTGTAATCTGATTTATAATATCGTGACACTCATTTGGAATCTTTTCCTGTTCTATTAATAGCTGTGAATAGAGAAGGATATTAGCAATAGGTGTTTTCGTTTGGTGAGAAATATCAGAAATTAATGCTTTAATTCTCCCCTTCTCCGCTACGAGATTATTCTCAGAGGATAGGGAGATGCTTAAAAAGCGGTTTAATTTTGCTTCCAATGCGGATAGACTCGATTCATCATAGGTAGATTCAGAAAAACTACCATTTATTGCATCCTCTAACATATGGTTTAGCTTGTTAATAGTACTTTTCATTTTATATTGATATATAAAAACAAAAACTATAGCAATAATAATAGAAATTATAGCGCACGCAATAAAGATGGCATCTATTTTATCCATGCTTATCTACCACCCATGTATATCCTATTCCATAGACTGTTTGTATATACTGTGGTTTTACAGGGTTATCTTCCAATTTATCTCTCAAACGCTTTACCGTAACTGACAGAGCATTTTCATCAACATATTCTGCATCATCTGTCCAGATTTTATCTATTAAGCTAGAACGTGTAAGGACAGTGCCTCGATTTTTTATCAGAACTTTAAGCAATTTTTGTTCTGTCTTGCTTAACTCAATTTTATCATTACCCTTATAGAAACTCATAGAATCAAAGTCGAAAACAAAATGTCCAATTATTATTTTATCATCGCTACTTATTCGTTTAGTACGGCGTAGCAATACGGATACTCTTGCACGCAGTATCATTAGGCTAAATGGTTTAGTAATATAGTCATCTGCACCAAGCTCTAAGCCAGTTACTACATCAATTTCCATATCATTGGCAGTTAGAAAAATAATTGGCGTAGAAGAGTATTGCCTTATTTTTTTACAAAGATCAAAACCATTTCCATCAGGTAAATTTACATCTAATATAATTAAATCAAATTCTGTTTCTGATAAATATTTCTCTGCCTCTTTAAATGTAAAGCTTTGTGTAAAGTCATAGTTTTCTTGTTTTAGGCTCAAAACAATACCATTATTTAAGGCCACATCATCTTCAATAACTAAAATCTTATTGATTTTGATACCCCCTCTAGCATCTAAAAATTTATTTTAACTTAAATCTACAATAAGAAATATTGGCTATATTGCCATTTGCAATAATATTATCTTTAAATATATTTGAAATCTGCCTTACATATTCTGCTATCACTTCAATATTATCCTCATCTCTAATATAAATCAAGAATTAATCTCCGCAAAATCTTGATATAAAAAGTTTTTCATTGGATAGCCCTTCAGCTATTTTGTCAATAGTTTTAGCTACTTTATCTGCCTCTGCAGCAGTTTGTTGAATCGAAAATTCCTCTTATCTACTATTTAAAAGAAATTTTCGTTAAGTTGACAAAGTATAAATACCATGCTATTATGATGAAAATCAACAATTTCATAAAAATCCTCATCCTTACGGGTGAGGTAGAGGCGCGGTTGCTAATAGTAACTATATCGAGGTCGAAAACCTATGACATATAGCGAAAGGAGCCATCGCCGAAGCATCAGATCTCAAAATCTGATGCTGGGTCTGTATCAAATAGGTACAGGACTGTCATCATTGTATTTGCTCAATACTTTGATGTTGTGCTATCTCACACTGAGCCAGAAAGGAGAGAGGAATGTCTTTAGCTTTGCTATACGCATATAAGCACCTGACAAGCCTGTTAGGTGTTTTTTTTGTATAAGAAAGTAAAAAAACTCTTACTATTGAGGGTTTTTGAAGAAATAGAATGTTAGTAATATTTTAAGCACTTGAAATTTAAAAGCTTAAGCTTTTAAATTGAGTGCACTATGAGTAGATACGATAGCATTAGACGAATTTTTTTTATATAGGAGGATATATATGACTGATAACTTGAGTGAAGTGAATAAAACAACGGATTCCGGTTTTAAAAAAGAAATTAGTTTATTTGGTGGGGTCAGCATTTTAGGGGGTATCATGGTAGGGTCAGGAATTTTTTATCTAGGATCATATGTATTAATGAGAACTGGAATGAGTCTTGGCTTAGCTTTATTGAGTTGGATTTTAGGTGGCTTAGTTTCCTTACTAGGCGGAATTTGTTATGCAGAACTAGGTGCTTCAGATCCTCGTGCTGGTGGTTTGACTGTATATTTAAGTAATGCCTATTCACCTATCGTTGGTTTTCTAGCTGGGTTTAATAATTGGCTAATCGCTGGTCCTGGGTCTATTGCTGCCATAGCAATTGCCTTACCAAGTGCTTTAACTGTTATAATGCCAATGGGAGAATGGACAATTAAAATCTTTGCCATAGTATTAATCATAGGATTAACTATTGTCAATTATTTTGGTGTTAAATTTGGATCTAGACTGCAAAATCTATCTATGATTGCAAAACTAATCCCTATTGGAATCATAATGATTTTGGGTCTTTTATTTGGAAAAGTATCTCCAGATTTAAGTTTAGCTCCGAAGACAGTTGATGTAAGTTTTGGCTCAATTATTAGTATGATAGCTTTTGCAGTGGTTGCAAGTTTATGGGCATATGAAGGATGGACTAATTTAAATACTGTAGCTGAAGAAGTAAAGAATCCTAAGAAAAATCTACCTCTTGCTATTGTTATTTCTATTGTTTCAATAACAATACTATATACATTATTTAATTATTCTATATATAAGGTTATACCTTTTACTGAAATTGAAAGTCTAATAGCAAATAATGAGTATTATTTAGGAACCTATGCAGCAGAAAAGCTAATGGGGAAGACTGGTAGTATTTTAGTTGTAATAGGTATGGTATTAGCTATGTTTGGAGCTTTAAATGGCTGTATACTAGCCTTCCCAAGAATGTATTATGCAATGAGTCAAGAGGGGCATTTCTTTAAAAGCTTTAAAAAACTGCATCCTAAATATAAAGTACCTTATGCGCCATTAATTGTACAATGTATAATATCTATAATGTTAGTGCTATTAAGAAACTTAAATCAACTAACTTCTTTAGTTATATTCTCAGGAATGATGTTTAACACTTTGGGTGTATATGCAGTTATGATTTACAGAAGAAAATACCCTACTATAGAAAGACCTTATAAAGTAATTGGTTATCCTATTACAGTAATATTAACAACTTTTATATTTGTAGGATTAATGATTAATACATTTATTGAAGATCCTCAAACCTCGATTATTGGTTTAGCTGTACCAGCTGTTGGTATATTATTTTACTTTTATTTTAATAGAAAAAATAAGGCTGCATAAAAAATATAAGGAGATGATCTTTTGAAAACGATTTTAAAAAATGGCAATATTTATGTTGAAAAAAATAATTTTCAAGAAGCAATCCTAATTGAGGATGGAGTTATTAGACAGGTTGGCACAAATGAAGATATGCTAAAAAATGATGCTGATAATATTATAGACCTTCAAGGAAAAACTGTTTTACCAGGTTTTAATGACAGCCACCTACATATTTCATGGGTAGGAGATGCTATGAATTCATGTAATTTAACATCAGCTAAATCAATTGATGAAGTTATTCAACTGGGTAAAATATTCATTGAAAAAAACAAGGATCTAGCTGTATTAAGTGGTCGTGGGTGGAATCAAGATTATTTCACTTCTGGTGAAAAACGTCTAATAAACCGGTTTGACTTAGATAAAATATCTACAGAAATTCCAATTGTCTTTGATAGAGTATGTGGACATGTTTCAGTAGGAAATACTAAGGCTTTAGAAATACTAGGTGTAGATGAAAATACTGTTATAGACGGTGGAGTATTAGAACTTGGAAGCGATGGGAAACTAAATGGTATATTTAATGAAAATGCGGTCAGTTTAATCCACTCACTTATCCCAGAAAAAAGTGATAATAACATAGAGAAAGAATTTCTAAAAGCTGCAAATTATGCTTTAAGTGTTGGAATAACCTCTATTCAATCATGTGATATTATGAGTAGTGATTTTAAGAGCATGTTCAATATTATTCATAATATTTGCGACAATAAGAAATTGAAATTAAGATATTCTCACCAATTCAATTTTCAAGATATAAATGATTTTAAAGCTTACCTTGAAACGGAATATAAGACAGGACAATATGATGAGAAATTCTTGTCAAAAGGTGCATTAAAGTTATTTAAAGATGGTTCTTTAGGGGCTAGGACCGCTTTAATGTTAAAAGATTATGAAGATGCCCCTGGCACTAAAGGTGTAGCAGCATTAAGCGATGAACAGCTACAAGATTTATGTGATTTAGCTACAAAGAACGGAATTAGAGTAATAACTCACGCAATTGGTGACGGTGCTATAGAAAGTGTAATAAATGCCTATGAAAAAACTATGAAGAATGGAAAAAATCCTCTTCGTCATGGGATTGTTCATTGTCAAATCACAAGTACGGAACAATTAAATAGAATTGCTAAATTGAATATTCCTGTTATGTACCAACCTATTTTCTTAGACTACGATATTAAAATTGTAGAAGAGCGTGTTGGAAAAGAGTTATCAAGTACATCTTATGCGTTTAATACCCTATATAAACTAGGGGCCCCAATAAGCTTAGGTACAGATGCTCCAGTAGAAGACTGTAATCCATTCCCGAATATTTACTGTGCAGTAACAAGACTAGGAATAGATGGCAAGCCAGTAGGTGGCTTTTATCCAAATGAAAAGATGGGGCTTGAAGACGCTATTGATGCCTACACAATTGGTAGTGCTTTTAATGAATTTAAAGAAGATTTTAAAGGAAGATTAAAACCAGGTTATGTAGCCGATTTAATTGTATTGGATATGGATATATTCACTATAGACGAATTAAAAATCAAAGATATTAAAGTTGAAAAGACAATGATAGATGGAGAATTCGTATATCAAAAATAGAATTAAAAATTAAACAAGAGTGTTAGATTCTAATAAAAATATCCTAGTAAGTAATTTACTTACTAGGATATTTTTATTAGAATTGAGGCTGAACATTCTATTATATTAACTTCGTTTTTGTTTATAAGTTAAATAACGTTTCTTTCCTTCTTCAAATAGCTTATATTCTTCATCGTTAGTAATTTCTAGAGGAGGTACAGATATAGAGTTCCCATTCTTGTCCATTGCTACCATAGTAAAAAAACCAGTTAATGCTACTTTAGCGGATTCTGTTTTAGTTATATCTTCAACTAAAACCTCTACAAATACTTCCATAGAACTGTTGCCAACAAAACTTAATTTTGCATTACATGTTACTAAATTACCAATATATATAGGATAATGAAATTCTAATTCGTCTACCCTCGCAGTTACAACATTTGCACGAGCGTGTCTAACGGCTACTATTCCAGCAACATTATCCATTAACTTCATAATTTCTCCACCATGGACATTCCCTACTGGATTCGCTTGTTCTGGTTGCATTAAGCTACCTATACTTGTCTTTGATTCTTCAACAGTTTTAGCTTTCATAGTATATTGTTATTCCTCCATGTATAATGTTTCTATCTATAATTTCCTAAACACTAGTAATATTTTAATTATGTCAAGAGCTGCAAAACAAGTCAATTGCAAATTTAACTTATGTGCTATTTTTTCATAAAATCATCCTCATTTAGTAAAAACCCGAATGCCGTTTATGTTATCATTACTTTGAGCCTTTTCAAGTAGATTTGTAAGCTCACCACTTTCAATATCAGCAGGAGTTACTTCGTTTATCATTACAAGTGTATCATTATTTTCAGCGTATAAGTCATATTTGTTAAAATTACAACCATTGTGTACAAATGCCTTATGTGCATCAGTTAAAACCTGTGCGATTCCTTCTAATGAGTTATCTGTTAAGTCAAGTCGGATTATAACCTCTGAATTAAGAGGTAATGTTTTATCAAATTTCATATCAAGTTCTAAAATATCATTAATCTTTTCATATTCAGCCTTATTAAAAACCACCATTGTAGTATTATTTTCATACCCTAGCTCTTCAGCTATAATCTTTTTCGCAACAGCCGAATATTCATCTGATAGCCTTTCTAGTGTATTAAACATTCCTAAAACATAACTTTCATAATCATCCCTCTCTACCTTTCCATCACGATAATAAATTGCAAATTGGGTATCAATACTTGTCTTAGATTTAGCCCTTGCCATATAGGATTCAAATTTAAAGTTATAGCTTACTTTTTCTATTTTAAGGTCCAAATAGGAATAGTTTTGATTCACATATTGTTTTATAGCCTTATTTGCCATCATTGCTGATATTGGATTGCCAACAAAAGCATTCGTAACAAAAAGTATACCAACTATAAGCACTACTGCCACTGCACCTGCAAGCACTTTTAATGTTAACTTTTTTGTATTTTTTATCATTTGCACCCTTCTTTCTTAAATGCAAATTTTAGAAGCATTGCAATAATTACACCTAGGCAGACTAACATAGTATATATTATGCTATAATATAATCCGCTATATAGAGCAATCCAGTTAAATCCACCTGCCACTATACCCATTATAGTTTGCCATAAATAGGTGAGTATGAAAATTGAAAGAGGAGTCAAGTACCATTTTCTCTTAAGTACAGTAAAACCTATGCCTCCAATAAGAGGCATAATTATAAAGTTATAAAACATGCCCATAGAATTTGAGAGCGCAACGCCAATAATAGCACCTGCGGCAAGAATAGTAAGTTGTGTTATAAAAATACTGCGTTTTATAGCAGAAATTATCTTTTCATCTTTTATTACTGGCTGTTCTATATTAGTAGATTCAAAAATTTCAAATTCAGTTTTACAGCTCTCACAGCTTTTAATATGTTCATTAACTATTATAGTGCTGTCATCACTTGCAACACCATCTTTTACAAGCGGTATTAAATCAAGTATTACATCGCAAGATATATTCAACTTAGTCCCTCCTTTTCCAAGATGGCTTTGATCCATTTTTTTACACGAAAATCAATAACCCTTGCCGAGCTTTCTGATATATTTACCTCCTGTGCAATTTCACCAAAGCTATAACCCTCTACCCGCATATTTACTATTTTTTGAGTACGATCATCTTTTTCTAATAATAGATTTTTGATTCTTATTGCTGTTTCTTTTGTAATTAGTCTTTCTGCTATACTATCTGATACATACAATTCTAAAAGGTCATTATATTCAACCGTATGCTTTTCTTTTCTAATTTTTTGTAACCATAAATTTCTAGCTATAGAGAACAACCATGTTTTCACTGAAGATTGTCCTTTAAAACTTTCGATAGACCTAATTGCATTTACAAAGGTGTCTGACAGTAAGTCTTCGGAAAGGGTCTGATTATGAGTTAAAGAAAGCAGATAATTATAAATATCCTGTTTGTAAAGTATATATAAGTTTTCTATTTGCTTCACTAAAATCCCCCTTTCATATAATTAGTCACATTTTTCGTTAAAATGTTACATAAATTAAAAAGTAATTTAACATTTTTTATAGAATCTACTATAATATACAGATAGTCGTCTACATTATTTAACTTCAATTTGTGTATACTTATATATTCAATATCTTTAGTATAATACTTTTTTATTTTAAAATCTCATCTTTCAAATAAAACATTGTACTTAAATTAACAAATATTTTAGTATAATATTCTCTCAAACTCTTTAGTCTAATGTAAAATAGAATACAATTTGATTTTTTACTTAAGATATTAATGTCAATATTATTTTACTTTTTTCCATATTCAGTTGAAATAGACTAGTCTAAGCAACCAATTCCAGGATCAAATTAACTTAAAAAAATATTTGACTACCCCCACAAACACAAAATTATATAAGTCAAACCTTTCTTCAACTTATATCATTGACAAATAAAAAACACATGCTATACTAACAGTAGACCGGTCGTCTAGTTTATCGAAATATACATAAGGAGGAACAAAAAGTGAAACAAAATAAAGTGATTAGCATACTATTAGCGCTGACACTGCTGCTCAGTGCATGTAGCGCAAAGGCTCCCAGCAATACAGAGGCTGCGGTCGACTTAACCCCAGGAACCTATGAAGGCACTGCCGACGGTTTTGGCGGGACTCTCAAGGTTGCTGTGACGGTTGATACTGATAAAATCACAGCTATCGACGTATTGGAACAGACGGAAACACCTGCACTTGGAGGTGCGGCAATCACCCAGCTCTCTGCGGCAATTCTTGACAAGCAGTCCCTTGCGGTAGATGCAGTGAGCGGATGTACTGTCACAAGCAACGCTTTTATTGAAGCAGTAAAAGGTGCTCTCAGCCAATCTGGTGCTGACATGGACGCAATGATGCGACCTGTAGAAGTGTCAAACGAAACCAAGGATACTGTTTCCCTATCCACACAGGTGGTTGTTGTGGGAGCTGGCGGATCAGGTCTTGCAGCAGCTGTTTCTGCGGCACAGGGCGGTGCTGAGGTGCTGGTGCTCGAGAAAATGGCATTTGCAGGGGGCGCAACAGCAATGGCAGGCGGTGGCACAAATGCAACCGGCTCCGAGAGGCAGAAGTCTGTCGGCATTGAGGACAAGCCAGAATGGCTGTTTATGGATTTGATGCTCAACGGTCATTTCAGCAATGATCCTAATACTGTATGGCTATATGCCAACACTGTAGGCAAGGCGTTTGACTGGCTTGTTGCTGAAGATGGTGCAGGAATCGCCTATAAAGACCAAGTCCCATCACCTTCGGCGGAGCATCGTGTTGGACGTACATTTTCTCCTGAGGGCGCAGGTTCAGGCGTTGTTTCTTCACTGCTCGCAAAAGCTGAATCTTTGGGTGTAAAGATAATGTACAATACTCCTGCAAAGGAGCTTATTGCCAAGGACGGCAAGGTTACAGGAGTAAAAGCTCTTTCAACTGACGGAGTACCTTATGAAATCACCGCTGATGCCGTGATTCTTGCTTCGGGCGGCTATGGGGCAAATGAAAAACGCCTTAACGATTCCGTTCGCTCCCTTGCCTATGCAGGTGCAGTTTCTGCAACAGGCGACGGCCTTGAAATGGCCCTAGCTGTTGGAGCTGATTCCCTAAACCTTGACAAGATTAACATTCAGCCACATAGCATCGTATTACCAGATGGACGAGGACAGCACACATTCCAGGGCTGCCTTGCTATGTACGGTGGCACAGGCTCAATCTTGGTATCAGAAAAAGGTGTGCGATTTGTCAACGAGCGAGGAAGTGCCGATTCCATCAAAACGGCTATGGAAAATAATAAGCATTCCTATCTTGTAATGGATTCTGCATCATTTGAAACCTATGCAAAGACATGTATCGCTTCTAAAAACTACACACAGGAACAGCTTGACACATGGCTTGCGGCAAATGGTACAATGACTCCTGTTTTTGCAAAAGCTGATTCACTTGAGGAGCTTGCCGGCATCGTATCTATGCCAGGCGATGCACTTGCTGCAAGTGTTGCGAAATATAATGACTCTGTAGAAAAGGGTGTTGACGAGGAGTATGGTCGTAAGGTTTCTGCGCCTATGGCAAAAGAAGGTCCCTACTATCTTGTAGAAATGAATCTACGCTACTACGCATCCCTTGGCGGCTTACGCATTAACGATAAGATGCAGGTGGTTTCAACAACAGGCGATGCACTTGATGGATTATACGCTGCGGGTGAAATTGTCGGCGGTCTGTGCGGTGATATTTACGCACCAGGCGCACTGTTCGGATGGGCAATGACCAGCGGCTATAATGCAGGAACATCTGTTGCAACGACTCTTAATAATAAATAATCATTAATTAAAGACTACTCAGAATTATTTCAGAGTAGTCTTTACACTTTATATTGACAAACCCGTGTTTGTCTTCTATACTTAGGAGTAAAAAGCATAGGAGGAGTGATGATTATGGGAAAGAGCAACGATAAGCGAGAACTTATTCTGAAAAATTCCGCGCGTATTTTTTCGCATAAGGGCTATTTTGGAACGGGAGTAAATGAAATTCTAACCGCATGCAATATTCCCAAGGGGTCTTTCTATCATTATTTTCCGGGCGGGAAAGAGCAATTGGCAGTTGAGGTGCTTCGCTTTGCCTACGAGGAAATGGTAGAGGGCATTAAGACGAATATTTTTTCGGTATCGGATAATGCTGTCGATGTTTTTTCTTATATGCTTGATCATCTGAGCATGATATTTAGCAAGCGTCATATATTTGAGTCGCTGGTCATTACCTTCATGGGTCTAGAATCTGTTTATATCAGCGAAGAATTATCAAGGGAGTCAACCCGTGTTTATGAGGAGTGGCAGGAGCTATACCGTCTTAAGCTAATTGATTGCGGATATAGTGAGGAAGACGCAGCCGGCTATAGCCTGACGCTTTTTACGCTGGTGCACGGTTCATTAATTTCCTGCTGGATAAAACAAAACACAGAGGATTTACAACGCATGAAGCAGCAGCTTCCCTTCTTATTGCCCTAAATATTAATTGATAATATATGCAGCTCCGTGTGGTCAATCATCGAGGAGAATTTTTGTTGCTATGGTGTGATGATATCCCTCACATCGGCAACATTACTTGCCTGTGTACGAATACAAACACTTCCCCAAAAGTCCTCCTCTCGCATTGGTGGCAATTTCAGACAAAGTTTCTTCTATAACTAATTTACCTCCTAATACCTTACATCACACCTTAATTGATAGAAGTATTTTACAAGTTCGCTTTCATTTACACTAAAAATTTCTGATAAAACTCTCTTTTACCCTTGTCATCTATAAAAACACCAAAATTAAGGGGTCAAAAATAGCCATTTTTTTCGCCCGATTTTTAGCTCATTTTTTGCCCATTAGATTGGTATTCATTTGAAATTTATCCGCAATCTTCATAAACGATAACGGTAGACTGTGTTAAATCTTGTATATGTGTTTTATGCTTTATATAAATAAGCAAAAAATATCAATCGCAAATAAGATGATTTACCATATCAAAAATCTGTTCTTGCCTGTCTGCTGCAAGTTGATCAATATAGCTTTTTAAGTATAACCGTAATGCCTGTTCTGTTTCTGATAAATCTACAGCTTGAATATCCGATTTGAACGGGTGTCTTCTAATCATTGCAGCAATCTCAATATCTCCGAGAGTACCAAAAATTGAAGTAATTTCTGCTTCACTCAACTGTGCATCAAGCAGTACGTCTTCAAGGTCATCAAAGGATTTTACTTTTTCATTTATAAGCGCAAGCTTATCATGTGAATATCGGCATATGAACAATTCTTCAATTAACTTTCTGTAATCTTCATCACCCATCTTCACACCAGATAAAAAGTGGATTTTGGGTTTCAAATCTGGATTAATCGGAGATACAAACACTTTGCTAAGAGTATTTGTCTTAACTGCATAAACAATAGTAGATGTGATCTTCGGCAAACTTTTTTCAATATATCTTCGAAGTGAAAGACCTGTAATATTCAACTCTTCAAACATTTTTTCAGTTGCCTTGCGGATCTTCAAAGCAAGTGTATAATCATCATATTTCGACAATTCATTATGCAGGCGTTGAATATCTTTTCCTGAAATATTCAATTTCACAACGTTGCGATTTGCAAGCAAACACCCCAACGCTGCTATCAATACTTGCTCAAAGATATTAATCAATAAATCCTTATACCCCTCGTCATATCCGCAAAGCAGATGATGAATATCCTCTGCATCGAAATTCCTACAAAATTCATTTTCAAGGCATAAGTTCTCAAGATATTTTTGAATAAATTCGACTCCTGCCAAATCAGTAACAGGATTACATAGCTGATAATCTATGGATGCAGGGGACTCATGAGCTTCATAATCTAGGTCGTATGATTTAAAGAAAATTCCGATACCTTTTTCGTTGAGTGTTGCGTTATAGGTGTAATTCAAGGTGATCAGTTTATTTTTTTGAACTAGCTTATAGATATGTTTTGCGGTATGAAATTTGGTATTAATTAATTCTCTACCTTTTTTATACATTTCGGAAATCATTGTGGTTTTAAGTTCATTGACTGCACAATCTACATCAAGTAACGATTTTAAATATAGTCCTATTGTGTAAAGGTTGGATTTCATAATGTTTTCGGCAGTCTCCACTCTTATCGAACTACTTTCACCGTCATTATATCTTTCACTTTTATATGCTAAAAACTTAATGCATTGCAACTGAATATTTTCCACATCAGAATCATATAAAAGTCCACATGCATATGCTTCCTTCAGAATTGAAGTAAAATAGGATTCACCGCTCAAATTATTACTATCAATGATATGTCGCTTTTCAATATTCGCCATCTTCATCCTCCTCGTCATACGCCGTATCCTCCGAATAATCTGGAGCGTATCCATATCTTAAATTACGAGCCATATTAGCGAGCTCTCGTCCCGAAAGCAATTCGAGTGACCCCTGACATTTGCCATCAAAGCTATTCTTCATGAACTTTATCAGATCATCATCACTCATCAAATCAAGGGTTTCATTTTTGTAAAAATAAAACATTTCAATAAGCTCGTGAAGTGTTTCAGCATAGTTGTTCATCGAAATATAAGGAGAGTCACAAAATTCCTTGATTATCTTATCGATGGCACCACCCCCAAATTCGATTCGCCCGTTGATTTTCAATGCGAGAGTGCGTGTTTCAACCAGTTCAATGGCATCGAAGTGGGATAGAGTTAATCCAAATTTAACTGTAAAGTCATTACACTTTTCAATTTCCTCCACCGCTTGTTTTTGTATCAGCGATGAAGATATACTCATAATTTCAAATGACAATAGTGGTCACCTCCTTATAAATAACAAACAAATTTTAAAAAACTTTTCAAAAATCTCTTGACATACCAATCGAGTCATGTTATGATATACTTGTATAATTATGTCTTCGTGTGATAATACCATGTTTTATATCATAACATTTGTAAGTGCAAAAATCAATAAAAAATTAAAATAACATTTTTTTACTTTCTCTTAACTTTAGTGTATATCACTTTATTCCCTGTGACTTATAAGAGCAACTAACTTAGAGTCAGGGGTTTTTTTGAATCTCTGTGACGAATTTTCAAACAAATATGTAATAAAAAAAACCAACATCGATATCTCTTTTATCAATCTCCTTTAACATTACATGATAGATTCATGTAGTACTTCTTTCCCTTGCTTGTCTCGCCATGATATTACCCTATTCATATATAACATAGTAACTATTTTAAGACAATCGAAACGTCTCTTTGTCTTAGGGCACTTATACTACTTTGTGTTCAGTAGGATTAAAAACTCCGTCTGAACTGAGTCTTAGCCTATCACATCTGATTTTATCAACATATAATATAATAAAGTGTTTAATATCAATAAACCGGAAGGAGCAATCGTAATGAAAGGATTGATTCTATGTGCAGGAGTGGGAAGTAGGCTGTGGCCTATAACACATACACTGCCAAAGCATTTAATACCTTTAGCTAATAAACCGATACTATTTTATATTATTGATATATTAGTTGATATGGGCATTGATGAAATAGGGATTGTGGTTGGAAAAAATAAAGCTAGCTTTCAGGAAGCTTTAAAAGAATATGATAATAAAAATATAGCATTCCATTATATTAAGCAAGAGAAGCCTATTGGCCTCGCAAATGCAGTTTTAAGCTCTAGAGAATTTATAAAAAATGAAAAATTTTTGATGATTTTAGGGGATAATCTTTACCATCCTGACATTAAAAACGCAATTAATAATATTGTTAACTCAAATTTTAATTGCCATGTTTTAATTAATAAAGTTAGTAATCCAAGCAGATACGGAATAGTAAAAATAGAGAAGGACAGAGTAATAGATGTAATTGAAAAGCCTAATAATCCACCTACCAATCTAGCTATAGCAGGTATATATATCTTTGATAGTAATATATTTACTGCCTGTGAAAATATAAAACCTTCAAATAGAAATGAATATGAATTATCTGATGCAATAAAATGGTTAATTGATAATGGATATGTAGTATCTTATGAAAAGTTTGACTGCTTGTGGCAGGATTTAGGTAAGCCAGAGGATATTTTGATAGCAAATCAATATTTACTGTCTAATATAAAGCCTGAAAATAATGGTATCATTGACAAAGGTTCGAAAATAGATGGTATGGTTTTTATTGGGAATAGTTCTATAGTTAAAAATAGTATTATTACAGGCCCAGTAACTATTGGAAACAACACTATAATTAAAGATGCTTATATAGGGCCGTACACCTCAATCTATGATAATGTTGAAATTACAAATTGTCATATTCAAAACAGTATAATACTAAATGAATCTATTATTTCTGATATACGGGGCATAATTGACTCGAGTATTATTGAAAGATGTTGTATAGTTGAAGGAGAAAAAGAGGAAACAAAAACTAATCAATTATTACTTGGAAAAGATACTAAGATAAAACTAAAAAAATCATAAAATAATGACTGATATTTATCTGATGACTTACAATTTAGGGACTCCCACTTTTTAAGCGAGAGATGGGATCTCAATATCCCTGGATATACCCATAGGACACTTACAAGACTTTGCGTTCAGAAAAAGTAAAAACTCCTTCTGAACGCAAAGTCTTAGTTTATTAGAATCAGTCACTATTTTTTAGAGCTATCTAGTAATATATTTCTGATAATTATTTGTTTTTCTAACTACTCTACAACCACCATACATTAAAAGCATATTATCGTTTATTTTCCATGTGTGATCATGAGATGAAGAATGTCTAATATATACATGGTTAAATCTATTTGTGGAATATATTTTTATACCATTAGCAGTACAATCTTTACAAAACTGAACATCTATTCCACATGGAATATTACTAAACTGAACTCTATCAAATATTTTTTTATTAAAAGATAATGTGGGGCCATCAATATAATTAACATAGCTATTTTCATACCTACTACCTGAAATAGCTAATATTCCTGAGTTTTCAAAATAAACATATCTAGCTCTTTTACCGACAACATCTGCATTTGAAATTTTAAAGGCTTCAACAATGTCCTGTAGATAGTTAGGAGCATAATAATCGTCATCATCAAATGGAGCAATATAGTCATAAGTTGATTTTTCTACACAGAAATTATAACACTCTCCCAATGGAACCTCTTCATCAATCTGAAATACACTAATATTTGCATATTGTTTTGCTTTTTCTTTCCATAGGTTTATATCCATACTATTTTTATTTAGAATAATGATAAGCTCCTTTTTTTTGTAGGTTTGTCTATTGTAATTTTCAAATATACTATCCATAAATTGGGGTCTTATAGTACTTGTAATTACAGTTATTCCAGACATATCCTTTGTATGTCTCTTATTACTATCATCACTGTTATTTATATTATGGTCATTACATTTAGTATGTTGAGAATATACTGACAATCTTTTGTAATAATTCTGTCTTATTTTTTCAACTGATATATTCATAGATTTATTTCTTGGTGCACTAGAGTTTTTAGAGCTAGTATTTGGATTGTCTCTATTAGTTTTTTGACTATTAGTATTAGGCCTACTCAACATTAATACCTCCTAACATCCCTGAAGATTAGTATCTTAATTTTAATTTGCTATTTAGCAACATATTCTTGGTAATTTTCTATCTTTCCTATTACATCACACCAACTTAAGAATTCATCATCGCTTATTGCCCAAGTATGCTGATGGGAGGATGAATGTCTAATATACACATGATTGAACTTATTTGTTGAGTACAGCTTTATACCATTATCAATACAATCTTTACAGAATCTACCATCTACTCCAACGGGTTGGTTGGTAAATCGAACCTTATCAAATATTTTTTTGTTAAAAGATAATGTAGGACCATCAATATGATCAACATAACGATTCTCATTATTAGGGTTTGAAATGGCTAGTATTCCAGAACTTTCAAAATAAACATAGCGAGTTTTTTTACCAACAACGTCTGCCTTTGAAGTCTGAAATGCCTCAACAATATCATTTAAATAATTAGGAGCATAGTAGTCATCATCATCAAATGGAGCAATATAATCATACTTTGATTTACTTACACAAAAATTGTAACATTGGCCAAAAGAAATTCTTTCATCAAGCTGAAATACCCTAATATTTTTATATTGTTTTGCCTTTTTCATCCACTTCCTAATGTTCATGCTATTTTTGTTTAAAACAATAATGAGCTCTTTTTTTTGATAGGTTTGTCTATTGTAATTTTCAAATACCTTTTCCATAAACTCTGGTCTTATAGTACTGGTAATTACAGTTATCCCAGGCATATTCTCTGTATTTCTCTTATCACTATTATTTATATTACCTTTACTATTTTTGCTGTTTTGATAATATGCTGGCAGTTTTATGTTATAACCTCCTTTGATATTTTTAATAAATCTATTTGCAGATTCATTTTCTAAAATTCCCGCATCATACTTACTCACTCTTAATCCCTCCTAAAATTGGAACCTTTAAATAAAAGGTTTTAATTTATAATTTTATTTATTTCGTTAAGGTCTGTAACAATATATCTAGGCATTGGTTCAATTTTTTTATTGATAGCATTTTTAGCATATAAAATGGATTTTATTTTTAATGTATTAGCAGCCATAATATCTGTTAATGAATCGCCTATTAAAAAAGATTGTTCAAAGTTAATATTGTATAGTTTTTTAGCTTTTAAGAACATACCTACTTTAGGTTTTCTACAACCACAATTCTCATGAATATCATGGGAGCAATAAAATATGCCTGTTATATATATATTATGGATATGGAGAAGTTGCCGCAAATTTTCATGTATTTTATTTAAATCATTTATAGTCATAATACCTCTTGCTATCCCTCTTTGATTTGTTACAATTATTATTTTATAGCCTTTTGATTGTACATGTTTCATCACATCAACAATTTCAGGAATCAATTTAAACTCATTCCAAGTTTTAATATAATCATGCTCATTGGCTTTTTGGTTTATGACTCCATCTCTATCTAAAAAAACTGCTTTATGCATTTAATCTTCCTGCCCAAGGGTTTTATTAGATTTATTAATATTCATTTCTCCCATGTATTTCTTAAAATACTGGGTTAATACATGCTCTATAATTAAGTGAATATCTTCAACAATGCCGTAATTAAAACTTTGAACATGAATATAACCGTCAGATAAATCTTTTACTTTTCCACCGCTAAATCCAACTAAGCCAAAAGTTTTTGCAGATTTACTTTTTGCATACTCAAATGCTTTAACTATATTCTCAGAGTTGCCAGAGGCAGAAATTCCTATTACTAAATCATCTTCTTCAAGAATGTTTTCTAATTGATACTTAAAAACTTCATCGTAGGATATATCATTTGAAATAGCTGTAATCAAAGGTATATTATCGGTTAGGCTTATAACTCTAAATCTTCTAACACCTTCAACAGATGCTCCCTTACCTAGATCACAAGAGAAATGAGATGCTGTTGCTGCACTGCCTCCATTACCAATAATAATTATTTTTTTATTTTTATTATATGAATCTAACATAATTTGAAAAAATTGTTTCATATCTTTTTGAGATATTTTGTCGATTGACTCTATTAGTTCTTGTTTGTATTTATGAAAAAAATCTTTCATAGAATATTCCTCCTATTATAAATTAATAGTCTTTAATTTTTTCCCAAGCCCAGGCTGATTTTATAATAGTTTCCAAGTCACTATATTTTGGCTCCCAATTTAATAAGCTTTTAATTTTAGCATTTGAAGCTATTAATATGGCCGGATCTCCAAGCCTAGGACTACTTAATTGATAATTTATTTGTATATCTAGAACTTCTTCGCATTTTTTTACTATTTCTTTTACAGAAAATCCTATATTACTACCTAAATTAAAGTCCTGTGATTGATTTTCTGAAATAAGATATTCTAAAGCTAAATAATGCGCACACGCTAAATCTGTTACATGGATAAAGTCCCTTATACAACTTCCATCCTTGGTAGGATAATTATTACCATAGATATTTAACTTATCTTTAACACCTTGACAAACCTGGAAAATAACAGGGAGTAAATGGTGTTCAGGATAATGAGATTCACCTATTTCACAATCTAAGTCTGCTCCAGCTGCATTAAAATACCGCATAATAGTATATTTAATTCCATATGCTTTTTCATAATCTCTAAGGAGTTTTTCCCCAATCAATTTGGTTTCACCATAGGGGTTTATTGGATTTTGAGGATGATTTTCATCAATAGGTGTATATTTGGGACTACCAAAGGTTGCAGCAGACGAAGAAAATACAATATATTTAACATTATTCTCGACCATGGAATCTAGAAGATTTATCATATTAGAAACATTATTGATGTAGTATTTATTTGGTTGAATTACAGATTCAGGCACATTGGCATATGCGGCAAAATGAATAACCGCATCAATATTATAATTCTTAAATATACTACTTATAAAACATTTGTCCCCAAAATCTCCTTCAATAAACGTTCCCCATTTTACTGCTTCACTATGTCCAAAACTTAAATTATCTACTATAATCGTATTAATATTTTTTTGATGAAGAAACTTATTACAATGACTACCTATATAACCTGCTCCTCCAGTAATTAGAACATTCATGTATCTTCCTCCTATATTAGATCAATTACTAACTTTCTGAATTGAAAATAATTTTACTGCCATAAGGTTCAAATTTAAATGGCAATATTTTAGAAATTTTACTAATTTCCCTTATAAAGATTTCCCTGTTTTTAGGGGGTACATAAAAGAGAATGAACCCACCACCACCAGCGCCTAAAAGCTTTCCACCTATAGCACCATTCTCTAACCCTTTATTATATAGAAGATCAATTTTAGGATTAGTAATGCTGTTAGCAAGCTGCTTTTTATAGTTCCAAGCAGTATTTAAATAGTTTCCAAAATCATCATATTGATTTTGCTCTAGCATTTCTGCTACTTGTAAAGGCATTAAAGACATCTCTTTAAGATACTCAAAGTTAACCTCAGTTTTAGTATTTTGTTCCTGTAAAATAGTTGAAGACTTTCGGGTAATGCCTGTATAAACAAGATATAAACATGATTCTAAATTTGAAAGCCTAACTTCATCTAGAGTAATAGGAGTAACTTCAACAGTTTCATCAGGGTTAAATGTATATATTTTAAAACCTCCAAAAGATGCAGCATATTGATCTTGTTTACCAATGGGCTTACCTAATACATCAATCTCCAGTCTACATGCTTCTTTTGCTAAAAAATCTAAAGACTTAGGATCATTTTTATAATGGTATAATGCATTTAATAAACCAACTATTAAGGAGCTAGAAGAACCCAAACCACTTCCTTTAGTATGAATATCAGAAAGTATAGTAATCTCAACGCCTTTATCAATGCCAGTTAATTTCATAGATTCTTTGATATATTCATTTTTAATATCACTAATATTTTTAACTATCTCTTTTTTAGAATAGTTTAGTATTACTTCATTACCATAAGATTTTTTAATAATTACAAAAATATATTTATTAATTGTTGTACTAAGAACTCTTCCACTAGTTTTTTTATAAAATAAAGGTAAGTCCGTTCCTCCACCTACAAAACTGATTCTAAGTGGTGTTTTAGATATTATCATTTTTTTCACTTCCTATAGCAATTTATTATTTGCGTACATTTATCAGATGACTTACAATTCCAAATCTCCCACTTCTTTAAGTGGGAATAAAACTTCATCTGGACTGAGTCTTAATTTATATCAACATATCTAACAATTATCTTATTATGAGTATTAAAGGACATAATGTATTCTTGCAGTACAATATATGCAAGGACATATTGATATGTGAAGAATGAAATCTATTTAAATATGTCTATTAAAAATATTTGTGGTTTTTAAACCAGATAAACAATATAAAAATCTCCTGTTTTCATAAAGAATTCAGGAGATTATAAATGATTAATCATTATATAGTTTTGATTTGTTTTAATACAGCAAATATGTTTTATAATGCATGAATTAGATTCGCATAAAAGCTACATGCTTCAACTATTTGATCTACTTTACAATTTTCATTGGTCATGTGAGCAAGTTTATATTCACCCGGTCCAAAACCAATTGAAGGAATACCCATACTAACTGGAGTTACTGCATTCGTACTAAAATCCCAAAAATCATACTCTGGTTCACTTCCAAGAATTTCTCGATATGAATGAATACAAGCTTTTGAAAGTTCATGATTAAGGTCAATTTCCCAAGCTAAATGAAATGGTTGATAGGTGATTGGCATGCCTTTCCAACTTGTTCTGCTTATTGTTCCGATTTCCCATACGGCATTTTTTCCTTCAATAATTCTACCCATTTCTTTTTTAATAGATTCTTCTGTTTCTCCTAAAACCATTCTTCGATCTAAATAGACCTCACATTCAGAAGGAACAGCATTTAAAGAAACGCTTACCGATGAAATATTCGACATTACAAGTGTTCTTTTAGGACCATCCATTTTCATAAGCTCTTCATTGGTCTTTTCAACACGCTGGATTATTTCTGCCATCTCGTAAATTGCATTCTTGCCTTTTTCTGGTGCTGAACCATGTGCTGAGACACCCTTTGTTTTTATTGTAATCTGTGCTTTACCCTTATGGCCTGTTACGATTTTGTTATTTGAAGGTTCGCAAGTTATGAAGTAATCTGGTTTTATATTATATTCCTCAAATAGGTGTTTAAGATTTTCACCATCACAATCTTCTTCAAACACTGTACAAGATACTAAAATCGTCTTATCTTCAGCGAGTCCAAGTTCCTTTGCAATCGCACCAGCATACACTGAAGCCGCAGCACCAGATTTCATATCTACTGATCCTCTACCATAGAGCCTCCCATCTACTATTTCACCACTAAAAGGCGGTACCTCCCATTTGGATTCGTCTTTTACTTCAACAGTGTCTATATGAGAATCAAACATGATTATTTTTTTACCATTTCCAATCTTGCCGAAAATATTTCCCATGGAATCGATAATTACCTCATCATAGCCGAGTTCTTTCATTTTTTCAGCTATATGTTTTACAACTTTTTCTTCATTTCCTGAATAACTTTTAATACTTACAAGTTCTTGAGTAAATTTGATAAGTTCGTCTTTTTTATGAGACATTTGGTTTAAAATTTGATTTTTCATAATATCAATCCTCCTATAAATCTTTCTATTTAAACTCAAACTATTTTAGACTGAAGGATACATACCATTCCATACAATATTTTTGTACCCTACTGGATCGGTATCACCTTCAGTACTTATGATTAGAATCTTTGAACCATCATTAATCTCTAAAATATCTGCAATTTCTTTGAATGAATCATCTTCTAATATCTTACTTATTAAACCAATTCCCACCGCTCCAGATTCTCCTGATATGATTTGTGGATCCGCCGGCAATGGACTACCAAGGATTCTCATACCATTTGCTGAAATTTTATCCGCACAAGAAATATACATATTTGCATAATCCCTTAGTATATCCCATGAAACAATACTTGGTTTTCCACAAGCCAATCCCGCCATAATGGTTGTCATATCACCTGTTACAGCATGTGGTGTACCATCACTAACCATGACAGATTTGAATATACATGCTGCATCTTCAGGTTCAATAATTGCGGTTATCGGTCGATCATTTCCAAATTCTGAAATCAAATATCCAAGTACACTTCCAGCAAATGATCCCACACCTGCTTGAAGAAATACATGAGTAGGCTTTTCATATCCTTCACTTCTTATTTGCTCCATGGCTTCATCTATTAGAGTTAGGTAGCCCTGCATGATCCATTTAGGGATCTTTTCATAACCATTCCAAGCGCTATCTTGAATTAAAACACCATTGTTTTCTTCTGCATATTGACTAGCTAATCTAACAGCATCGTCATAATTTAAGTCAGTAATGGATGCCTCTGCGCCTTCTTTCTTGATATTTTCCAATCTCAATATGGATGACCCTTTTGGCATAAACACAACGGATTTTTGTCCAAGTTTATTTGCTGCCCAAGCAATGCCACGACCATGATTTCCGTCTGTTGCCGTAACAAAAGTTAGATCCCCTAACTTATCTTTTATCTCTTTTGATTTCAAATCTTCAAATGATAATTCAGAAATATCGACACCCAGTTTTTCAGACAAGTACTTTCCTACAGCATATGCACCACCCAATACCTTAAAAGCATTTAGGCCAAATCTATGAGATTCGTCTTTGACCCATATCTTAGCAACACCTAGTCTCTTAGATAACTCATTTAAACTGTGTAATGGGGTGACTTGGTACTCTGAAAATTTGTCATGAAAATCTCTTACGCTTCTTAAAGTTTCTCGATTAATGAATTTAAAGACGTCACTTCCATCTTCTACATTTCGTAAATTCGCATTCTTTATATATTGAATTTTTAATGTATTTCTCATTTTTTGCCTCCTTATAAAAATGTTATTAATCCACAATTGCAGTTACCTCAATTTCTACTTTTACATCTTTCGGTAGCCTTGCTACTTCCACACAACATCTAGCTGGATAGTTTCCAGTAAAATCAAGTTAGCTTAAAACCATTTGATATGCTATTATTATATTGCATCAACACAAACGAAATCTATAAGGTTATGCTCAAATAATATCGTTATATTGCTCTAGAAACGAGGTGAATTTGTGCAAGTATTTAATATTCCTATATCAAGTGATCTACAAGAGATTACAAGACATGGTACTAAAGATTTTCCAATCGCAATTTATAAGACACAACTGAGTAAAAATATTCTTGGTCATGTTCCTTTGCATTGGCATGATGAAATACAATTTGTTCTTGTAGTTGAAGGCTCTGCATGTTTTACAGTTAATCAAACAAAACATTATATCCATGAAAAGAATGGATTATTTATCAATTCAAGTTGTCTGCATTCCGCTACCTCGCATAATTCTAATGATTGCGTCTATATTTGTTTTGATATATCACCAAATTTCTTTTCCGATGATAACATTGTTCAGCAAAAATTTGTCGCTCCATTCATCAACTCAAAATCTATTCCTTTTATTGAACTTAATATTTCTAACCCTTGGCAAAAGGAAATACTTGAAGTTTTAAATGATTTATTTGAAATTTATACAAGTCAACCATTCGGTTATGAGCTAGGGACTTATTCTAGCCTTTTTCATATATGGCATTCTATAGTTTTAAATACTCCTGATTATATGAACGAGACCAATCTAAACATTTTAGTTGAAGATAACAGGATTAAAGATATGCTTTCATTTATTCACCAAAACTATATGAATAAAATTGTACTTGAAGACATAGCTAAAGTAGGTAATATTAGCAGATCAGAATGCTGCAGGTTTTTTAAGCGAATGATTAAAACAAGCCCTATTGAGTATTTAATAACTTATCGATTAAATCAAAGTATCAATTTGTTAAAAAGAACCGATCTTAACATTACTGAAATTGCAAGTGAAGTAGGTTTTGGAAGTGTCAGCTATTATATTGAACAATTCAGGAAACATACTAATTTAACACCCAAAGAGTATAGAGAGTGTGGTATTTCTATATTAAAGAGTTCTAAGTAAACAATAATTATCGTACTGCTTTATGGACAGGAAACCATTTACAAGTTACCTTGATGAGTATCAATGTTGGAGATGACATAGGTTTAGAAGTTCATCCCACAGTTGATCAATTCATACGTATTGAAGAAGGTCAAGGACTTATTAAAATGGGGGATAGTAAATGTAAGTTAGACTTTCAAAGAAAAGTATGTGATGACTTTGCGATTATGATACCTGCTGGTAAATGGCACAATCTAATCAATATAGGTAATAAACCTCTTAAATTGTACTCTATATATGCGCCACCTGTACATCCAAGAGGTACGGTTCATCAAACTAAAGAAGATGCCGAAAGGGACCACGAACACTAAATATAACAAAGCCTTCCTTTGGAATATCTAAGGCTCTGTAAAAGCAGCCCTCTAAGATAAGATCAAATGTCATAGAGGGCTATTTCAATAATATGCAATCTGTGCTAAGTTTAAAGCATAGAGACAAGGTTTAATCGCTCCCGTTAGTGTTCTTATCTATGGTAAACATTTTACTCTATATAACTACTTAAAATTTCTAATGTATTGTTATTCCTTCCTATTACCTTGCCACAAGTAATCATAGAATTTAATACTGCTTCTTCCTCGCACTCGGCAACAGCTCTAAAAACTATATCGATCTTATCTTCTTTTAAAATTTTGACATTAACTATATCTGGATCATCATCCTTTAAAATATTTCTAGTAGAAAAGGCAATCATAACTTCACCACTTCCATGTCCAATAAAAGAACCCAGCCTTGCTAAACCAACTCCTGCTCTTTTACATACTCTTTTTAACTGTCTACTGCTTAACGGTAAATCAGTTGCTATTATTGATATAATAGAACCCTTATCAACTAAACTTTCATTATTTAACCTTTCAGAAATTTTTCTGCCTATTTTATTTCCATCAATTATAAGGTCTTCCAATCGTCCATGATTGGATAAAACCAATACTCCTACTGTATATGTATGATTATCTATGGTGATTACACGTGAAGCAGATCCTATTCCCCCTTTGAGGTAATGGCATCTCATACCTTTACCAGCCCCTACATCCCCCTCTAGGAAATCTGTAGACGCATCCTCAATAGCTTTATAAACATGTTTTTTACCCACTGCCCTCATTTGTATATTATTAAGGTAACTATCATTACATTCACATACTATAGGATTTATAGATTCTAATTTAATATTATCATTTTTGCATTGTTCTATCATGTAATCTACTACCGCATCATGTACTAATCCAACATTTAGAGTATTTGTAAGGGCAATAATAGACTCTAAGGTACCTAATTCCTCTATTTGTACAAGTCCCATTGTTTTACCAAATCCATTTAAAACATAGGATGCTGCAACAAGTTTATTTTTAAAAATGTTATCTTCCATTGGAAGAATTACTGTTATACCAGTTTTATTCTCATTTGTATCTATTGTACAATGACCTACTTTAATACCCTTTACATCAGTTATTTTATTCAAATTTCCAGTTGGTAGATCTCCTATAATTATTCCATAATCTCTAATTCTTTTTTGTTTTTTCAATTAAACCTCACCCTTTCTATACCTATCTATATTACTATAGCAAGTTTTATTACAACTTGAAAGTAAAGATATGATTCCCTGACCATAATTCGGTGCTAATATAACAGTTCTAATCATATTCTTATAAAAGAAAATAATAAGAAGGAGTGTAAAATAAGTTGATAAAAGTTGAAGTTAGTTTACGGCCTATTGTTAGTAAGATAAATTTACCCACTGTTTTGAAAACAGCTATACTTCCAGGTGACTCAATCGAAAGATTATTTATTGCAACCCAGGTAGGAGAGATCTTTTACATAGGAAACGGAGTTATAAGGACTTTTTTAGATATTCGCCCACGAATCATAAAACTAGGTGTTTCTGGTGGTGGATATGATGAACGGGGATTGATAGGACTAGCGTTTCATCCCGAATTTTATTGTAACGGTCTGTTTTATCTTCATTATTCAGTTGCTGGAACACAAGGTCCGGGTGCTCTTCCTAATTCAGTAGCTGGAGCACAAGGTCCAGGTGCTCTTCCTGAATTTTTTAATCCTAATCCGTGTGATCCCAGAACCTTAAACCTACAGTGGATAAATAGAGAAATTCAATATGATCATATTGACACAGTTGAAGAATGGATTTTACAATCGAATGGTCAACCTCAAAAACGGCGGACATTACTTAATTTAAGAAGACCATTTTTTAATCATAATGGTGTCAACAGCTTAAACTTTTCACCTGAAACAGGAAAACTTATTTTAACAACCGGAGATGGTGGATCAGGCTATGATCCATTTAATTTAAGCCAGGATGATATGGAAATCGCCGGTAAAATAATTGAAATTGATGTAGTTAAGAATACATTTATCTATAATCCACCCGTAGTCACACGTTTTAATGAACTCCCCGTACCTATTCAGGAAACGCTTACGGTAATTGCCAAAGGGGTTCGCAATATACCTGGCATTTCATTTCAAAGATTTTATAATCAGTATATCAAATATGTGGGAAATGTCGGACAGGATCTGGCAGAGTCGATTTTTTCATTCGTTCATTATAAACCAATACCGGTTACTCAGCTTGTTCAAGCTTCTTTAATGAAATCTGAACCTGACCAAGAAGGATTTATTAACTTTGGCTGGCGAGGGTGGGAAGGTGCTTTTCCTACTTCGATTATAAGGGACTGCTCTGCAAGTCCGACTTTGGATGAGAAAGTAATTGCTTATTACAATGAAGCAGTAAAAACCTCAGTGCATCGTCTTCAGCCTCTAACTAGTTATTTTCATAAAGATCCCCGACCCGATAAGTTTGGAGGAACCGCACTTACAGGAGTCCAGTCATATATGGGGAATGGAATCCCCGATTTAACGGGAAGCGTTGTGTTTACCGATTTTGCCCGGAATGAAGAATCTGAACCTCCGGTTAAAGGTGTTTTAGCTTATACCAGGGTAAGAACAGATTGTAAACTAAATGATTTTAGTGTTATTGAAACCGATTATAATTTTGGGTCACAATCAGCTTTTTATGTTAGTTTGGGAACGAATCTGGATCAAACCAGACTATATTTAGGGGTTTATGGCTCTATGAATGTGACTGATTTTAACCAAGGTACTGTTTTTGAAATTGTTCCATGATTCATAACTATAAAATTCGA
This sequence comes from Alkaliphilus flagellatus, assembly GCF_018919215.1. Classification (NCBI taxonomy): domain Bacteria; kingdom Bacillati; phylum Bacillota; class Clostridia; order Peptostreptococcales; family Natronincolaceae; genus Alkaliphilus; species Alkaliphilus flagellatus. The sequence continues at coordinate 318,544 of NZ_JAHLQK010000001.1, read as the reverse complement.
CTTAATACCAGGTAAATTCCTTTCTAGGATTTATTGAATCGAAATATAAAACAAACAAGAGAGCAATCATATTCCCACGTCAATTTTGAAACTGATTTGATGTAAATGATGAAAGCCTTTACTGAAGGTATATTAAGAGGATATACCTTCAGTGCTTATACAGAAATATGCACGTATCAATCAGTATTCTAAAATACTAGTAGCACCTGATAGGAGGCATTTAAATTGAAAAAAATGAATATAAGCAGGTTTATTTGTATTGGAGGTATATTAACAACAGTAGCTGTACTATTTCAATCAGCACCTATATTTTTACCCACGATTGGGTTGGCCTTAAGTCCATTAAGTACTCTACCTATTGCGATAGCTGCTGTTTCTAATATTTCTCTTGGTTTTACTGTATTTTTTTCTTCCGCATTAATTCTTGCTATAGTTAGTGCGCAGGAGACAATAATACTACTTTTTACCACCGGGCTACTAGGTATCGTTATCGGAACATTGCTTTATAGGAAGGGAATAATAATTTCTATATTATTTTCAAGCATAACACTATCTCTTGGAATGATATTTTTAACTTATATAGTAGGTATTTTGGCGTTTGTAGATTTAACCAGTTCGTTATCAATTGCTTTAACTTTTTTAATTTTTTTCTTGTTTTCACTTGTTTACGCGAGCATCTGGAATATTTGCTTTAGAAAATTCATGAATTATCTTATAAAAATAAAATTGATTAGCTAACTCAAATATGGATTTCTTATCATAGATGTATATTAAGTTAATTTGAAAATAATAGATTTTAGATTTTTATCTCAATGCCTTTAGATTTTCATATTTGGAATTGCGTTTTAAGATTATCATCATCAAGAATACCCGATGTCATCTATAAAGTGCCCTCAAAAACCGGGCTAAAAAAATGCATTTTTCAGCCCGGTTTTTGTTCGTTTTTTACTTTAAAACCACAACATTTTGTGGTCAAACCGTCTTATTTATCCTTATGACCACAATTCGTCATCAGAACTATACACTCCACATGCGTTGTTATTACACGAATGATGTAACTAACATGAAAAGTGCCCTACTACCATCTATGCATAAATCTCTGCTACCTCAATCTCCATAGATTCCATCAAACTCCCAGTCCAAATTATTCTTTATCAATTTCACAAACTTTAAAACCTAATTAACCTTGGACCTGATAAGACTTAAAAGCTCGATAAGAAAAAGGTACAAACATAAAGATTAATAAAATTGAAACGATAATTGCCATTAAAACTTGGTCAACCAATAAACCGAAAATATTATAAAAGTTCGCCATTGGGTATATTTCTGAGACCCTCATGACATGAATTGGAAATAGCAGTAAAATCTTGTGAAGCACTTTAGAAATTCTTGATAAATCTATAAGTGGCAAGAACAGAATGGCCGCTAGCGGAATAAGCGCTGTATACGCATTTCTGGATTTCGAGGAAATAAAAAGCGTAATAGCCGTGAGAAACATTAAACCGAGGTAACCAATACCAAGCACACGCAGAAACAGTCCAACCATTGTCAAATTATATGGTGATATTATGAAATCTGCACTGGTTTGAAGACTACTGGTAGCGCCCGAGAAGCCATAGGTCAAGCCATAAAAAGCAGTATACAAAAGAGCAAAAATGAAAAACACACTTGTACTGAATGTAAATGCAGCAGCTACTTTGGCCTTGATGAGCTTATTCTTGCCGTGTTTCGTTGTCAGCAAAATTGCTGCTGCTCCGGTGCTGTATTCATCAGAAAAAATCGGAGCCAGGCATATAATCACTATGGCACTTATCAGTAGTGCAAGAATATGTGAAAACCCATATATTAGTTTGTTCCATCCCTCAATATAGTCGATATGAAAGGGAATTTCGACGTTTTTATACATCACCGTGAGCTTTTGTGCAACGGGGTTATTGAGATCGGGGTCGGGAATGTCCTTCATATCATCCAATGATTTTGCATTATGTTGGTAAATCTGAAATAAATCACCTCGCTCAACTTTAGCAATCAGCTCTGGAAAAGCCTGTTGGTAATTGATAATTGTCCAAATAGGGTCATATTTCTTCAAATATTTGTAATATGCTTGGTCAGTTAGTGGTGAGGGATTGTTCGCAGGCTGATTTTCCGTACGCCTATATTGGGGATTGTTACAAACTGCCTCAATTTCTGCAAGAAGTGCCTTTGCTTCCATATTTGTATATTCTCCTGCAAATTGTTTCTGTGTCGTGCGGTCATATTCAATTGCTGACATACCCTTGCGTATATTCATGTCAGAATCAATTATTTGAAAAGTTAAAAGCGAACCAACAAGTAAGATTAAACAGAGTAGAAATGAAGCGATTAGCAAAATTTTTGTACTACGCCTACAAAATAATTTGGTCAACTCATAGTTGATTAATGTTATCATTTGATTCTTCCTCCTGAAAGTAATATAAGTATAAATCTTCGAGATTTGGTGATACATTTATAGCCTCTTCATGTGGTTTATTCGTAGCCACGATTCGGAGCGTGATATATTCATCACGATGTTTAAGGTTGCTGATAATAAATTTAGTATTCATCTGCTTAGCAGCTTCCGCACTGACAGTAATCTCCCATACAAAGCCTTCAATTGCTTCGGTAATACTGTGTACATTACCTCGACTAAGCAGCTGCCCACCTTTTATAACCAAAATTTCATCAGCAATGTATTCTATATCGGACACGATATGAGTGGAAAGGATTATAATCCTTTCCCGGGAAAATGAGCTGATGAGGTTACGAAACTTTACCCGCTCTTTAGGGTCAAGCCCCGCAGTTGGCTCATCAAGTACAAGAATTTTGGGGTCATTTAGCATGGCTTGTGCAATGCCAAGGCGTTGGCGCATACCGCCAGAAAAAGTCTTAATCTTATGCTTTTTCTCGTCAATTAATCCTACAGTTTCCAACAACTCCAAGGTCTTTTTGCGAGCAGCAAAACGTTTAAGTCCTTTCAAGGAAGCAAGGTACATCATGTAATCATAAGCGCTAAAATCAGGGTAGTATCCAAATTGCTGCGGAAGATAACTGAGAATATCGCGATAATCTTCGCCTAGCTCTGTAATATTCACTCCATCATATGTGATTTCTCCTGCTGATGGCTTTAGAATATCGCAAACCAACCGCATCAGTGTCGTCTTTCCCATGCCATTTGCCCCAAGCAGCCCATAAACACCGGGAGTTAGGGTTGCAGAGAAGTTATCAACCGCAATTTTATTACCATATTGACGAGTTAGATTGTTAATCCTTAATTCCATATCAATAGTTCCTGCCTTTCTCTCATATTAATTACAAGTCTATACAATTCAAAAACTAGTAGAATAACACTAATAAAAAATAGACCATTCCACACTTGCTGGGCTATATCAAAATAAATTTTTGTTAGCTGTAAAAGCAAAGTAGTTACCAGTGATGTTGACAGAAAAACAAAAGGTGATTTCAATTTTAAAATATCTAACACTAAGAGATTCATGAAATTCATGATATTAAATGGAATAAGCCCATAAATCAAAAGTTCTATAAAACGCATATCAAATCTACTGCTTAAAAATAAAGTGATTGCTAAGATAGCCCCGATATTAACTGTTCCAATGATTATTAATTTTATTATCATTATTTTGGCCAGAGTATTTTTGCAAACAACTTCAACCTCGCTCATCCCGTATATCTTTGCTTTCATTACTTCTGGCACAACATAAAATGTCAAAATTGGTACCACTGTAAATATTAAACCCTGTATCTCGCTTATAGTTGAGAAACCGTCTGAAGTCATAACCGTTAAGATGATGGCTAATATTTGGGTAACCCATAAGAACTTTGAAATATATTTTGCTTGAGTAATAAATAAGGATGATAGCGGTGTTCTTACATTTTTTCTATGATATAGAGCAGCTTGTGCTAACTCAATGGTTTTTAGTCTATCTTCATCACGGGGCAATGTTACTTTATACTTCAAGAGTGTAGTTTTAATCTTAGAAATATCTCTCTTATTCAAAATATCCCTCCTTATCGAAAAATAATCTTAGCTTATCAATTGCTTGTTTCAGTCTTGACTTTGCAGTAGGTAAACAAACACCTGTAACCTTCGCAATATCTTTAACTTTCATATCGTGATAGAACCTCAGAATAACAGTCTCCCTTTGATCATCGGATAAAATCTCCAATCCCTTTTTAATTATCTCTGATCTCTCATTGTCGAGTATTTGGTATCAAGGCGATGACTAACATCGGTTTTCTCTAAATTGTCAATATCCTCATAATCAACCTTTTTCTTACGGAAATAGTCATTACAAGTATTTACTGCAATTGTAAAAAGGAAGTTTGAAAACTTACCTGTAACTTGATAACGATGGATATTACGAACAAGCTTTAGGAAAACATCTTGTGTAAGGTCAGCAGCTATCTGCTCATTGCCTATTTTGCGTACGATATAGCTATAAATATTGTCGTAATATTTGTTTATTAGTGTGTTAAGTGCATTTTTATTGCCGCTACGAGCCTTTAAAATTAATAGTATATCCTCAATAACCGCCACCTCCTTTGAAGTTCGTAAATAGAACCTCCTATATATTATTAACGCAAAAAGATATGAAAAGGATTTAAAATTTAGAAATTTATTTTTCTCATTAAAATAGCATTATCTTTTAACACTAAGATAATGCTCATTCAGGAAATTCCATATTTATTCGACCATTGTGAATCGGATAAGAGACCAATTGTTTCGTTTCTTAAAGAAAATTTGAATTCGAAATCGCTCTCTCGCTTTGGTATATATTGTAAGCACTTGTTCTCTCACAACCCTCTATTTATCAACCTTTCACCCTCTCAATCCTCACGACACTCTCCATATGCCTTAAGGCTGCACGAATGATGTAGCTTAAATCTAAAAATATTTGAATAGAAAAGTTTTATATAGAAGAGCTTCTAAAATTTTCATTTAACTGCAATAATCGAAAAAAATAAATATATCATTATTAAGCAATTTGTTTTCCTGAAGGTATCCATGTTAATTTTAAAATAAGTATACATTCTATCATTATTCTGCAATATTTTTATAGAAAAGATACTTCATTATAATATAAGATGCTCTCAGTACTGTATTGTAGATCCTATAGCCAGCAATCCATCCTCCTGCATCTTCATCAGTTCTCTAGATCTAGATAGAGATGTGAGCGCTAAAGCAATTTTTCTTTAAAAATTACATCTTGGCCAATTAAGATGCTGAAAAACCTATGAACTTCTTCTTTTGTATATATTTCTCCATGCTGTAGCCACCATCTTCCCACAGTAATTATTGTATTGGCATAAACAGTAGCAAGAAGTTCTATAGGAATTCTATATTTACTTTCGTCTTCTATAGCTTTCTTTAGCTTTAATAAAATCTGTTCTGCAATATATTCATGCATATTTATAAAGAATATACTATTTGCATTAGTATTATTTATTTTTCTATAAATTTCTGGTTCTTCTGAAAGATAGGTTATTAGATTTTCTAAGAACAAATTCATATACTTCTCATAATCATCGGATTTTAAATCAGGATTTGTAAACTCTGGATCTAATTCTAATTGTAATTGACTCCAATCATAGTTTAATAAATCATATTTATCATAAAAGTAATTATAGAAAGTTCCACGAGAAATCATGGCTTTATCGCATAGTTCTTGAATAGATATATTCTCAAAGGCCTTTATCTTTAATAAATCCTTTAATGCTTCTCTTAAATTTTTCAATGTTCGCTTAGTAGCGATTGTCATTTCAGTACTATCAACATATTTCATATTTACCTCCAATATGACATATTTTATTTTTTGTATAATTTTAAACATAGGTCAAACTCTGTTTCTTGTAATATATCTATCCTTATTGTATCATGATTATAGCATATATTTAGACAGTTGTACATTTTTATACAACTGTCTAAATTATACAATCCCTTTCTTTTTATAATATATAAAATTTAGTAGAGGAGGAATTTGAAATGGACACAACAGAAAATAAAAAAACCTTTTGGGAAAACATGGCAACTTTTATTGTAGATAAACGCAATGGATTTTTCTTACTTTTTATTGGTTTGATAATTTTTTGCGTATTTTCTTCTCAATGGGTATCTGTAAATAATAATCTAACAGACTATTTACCTGAAAATACAGAAACTCGAAAGGGACTTACCTTAATGGAGGATGAGTTTGTTACCTATGCTACAGCAAAAATTATGGTAAGCAATATTACATATGAAGAAGCTGAAAATATTGCTGCACAATTGGAAAATATAGAAGGTGCTTCCTCTGTATTATTTGAGAACAATGATAAGCATTTTCGTTCTGCTTCTGCCTTATTTGAGATTACATTTTCGGGAGAAGTATCTGATGAAATTACTGTAAAAGCTATGGAAGAAGTAAGAGATACGCTTTCAAAATATGATTTATATGTATCTACAGAAGTAGGCTCTAGTTCTGCAGATATTCTTAATAAAGAGATGGGAGTAGTTATGATAATAGCTGTAATAATTATAGTCAGCGTACTATTATTTACATCTAAAACTTATTTGGAGATTCCTGTACTTTTGATTACCTTTGGTGCAGCTGCTTTACTGAATATGGGAACCAATTTCCTTTTAGGAGAGATCTCCTTTGTAAGTGACTCTATTGCTGTAGTTCTACAACTTGCCCTAGCCATTGACTATGCTATTATTCTATGTCATCGCTATACTGAGGAACGAGCTTTTCAAGAACCTAGAGAGGCAGTCATAGCCGCTTTAAGTAAAGCTATTCCTGAAATATCTGCCAGTAGTTTAACCACCATATCTGGCCTGTTAGCATTGATGCTTATGCAGTTTAAAATTGGATTTGATATGGGAATAGTTCTAATAAAAGCAATAATATGGAGTTTGTTCTCGGTATTTACCCTTATGCCAGGATTACTTATGATATTTAGTAAAGGAATTGATAAAACCGCCCATAGAAATTTTGTACCTGATATTACATCCTTTAGTCGTATAGTAGTCAAAACTCGGTATATAATCCCTCCTATTTTCATAATAGTATTGATTTTAGGATTTTATTTTTCTAATAAATCTAATTATGTATATGGATATAGTACACTAACTACTAGAAAACAAAACGAGGAACAGATTGCAGAAAAGATGATTAAAGATACTTTTGTAAAAAATAATTTCATGGCTTTATTAGTTCCTACTGGAGATTATGAGAAAGAAGGCAAATTGATTGCAGAGTTGAAATCATTGGAAATTATAGATTCTGTAGTAGGTCTTGCAAATATAAAAGCAGTGGAAGATTATGTTCTAACTGATACTCTCACGTCTCGTCAGTTTGCTGAGCTGGCAGATTTAGATATTAAGGTAGCACGTTTATTATATAGTGCCTATGCAGTACATGAAGAATCCTATGGAAAAATAGTAAATGGTCTAGATAGTTATGCTGTACCCCTTATAGATATGTTTCTTTTCTTACATGAGGAAAAAGTTGCAGGATATGTGACTTTAGATGAGGAGTTAGAAGAAGAACTAGATAATATGTATACTCAGCTTAAAGATGCACAACTCCAGTTACAAGGAAAAAACTATACAAGATTACTTATAAATACTAATATACCCGAGGAGGGAGAAGAAACCTTTAAATGGTTGGATGAAATCCATAAAATAGCATCTAAATACTATTCAAAAGATGTTTATCTAGTTGGAGAATCTACTAATAATTATGATCTATCTAGTTCCTTCAACCATGATAATACCATTATTGGCATTACCTCTGCTATTTTTGTCATGATTGTACTCTTATTTACATTTCAATCAGCAGGTTTACCAGTATTATTAATGCTTATAATTCAAGGAAGTATTTGGATTAGTTTTTCTATTCCAGCTTTAAATAATGTAAATATATTTTTTATGAGTTATCTAATAGTTAGCTCTATCCAAATGGGTGCAAATATAGACTATGCTATTGTTATAACTAGTCGCTACCAAGAACTAAAACAGACTATGCCACCTTTAGATGCTATGGTAGAAGCCTTAAATCGAGCTTTTCCTACTGTGATTACATCTGGAAGTATATTGGCTTCAGCTGGTCTTTTAATTGGATATCTATCCTCCGAACCTTCTATTTCCTCTATTGGAAGTTCTCTAGGTCGTGGAACAATTATATCTATGATTTTAGTCATGGGGGTATTACCTCAGATTTTATTATTAGGTGATACTATTATAGATAAAACTGGATTTAAACTCAAAGGCTTCTTACATACACAAAACCATAAAGGACATCTTAAAGTTGATGGTCATGTTCGTGGATATGTATCTGGTATGATAGATGCAAAAATTCATGGTACAGTTATCGGAGATGTGAATGTTCTAGTAGAAGTTGGCGCTATAAAACAAATAGATTCTAAGTCTTTATCTAGTTCACAAGAAAAGAGGGAAAGCCATGATGAAGAAATCAAATAAATTATCCAACAGTATTCTATCGATTATACTCTGCATTGCCTTATTGGTAACTAATTTAGATCTATCTTTTGCTATATCCAATACTGTTTATATAGATTCTGCAGAGGATTTATTGGAATTTAGTCAGAATGCATCTCTTGATACCTATTTCCAAGGTAAGACTGTTGTATTACGCTCAGATATTGACCTTTCAAATATAGAGTTCTCGCCAATACCTACTTTTGGTGGCATCTTTGATGGTCAAGGACATACTATCTCTGGTCTTTCCATATCTCAAAGCGGTTCTATCCAAGGATTATTTCGTTATTTACAAAAAGATGGAGTTATAAAAAACCTGAATATTTCTGGTAATATAACCCCTTCTGGAAGTCAAAATATTATAGGTGGTCTTGTTGGAAATAATAAAGGTAGTATTCAAAACTGTAATTTTAACGGAACAGTTAGCGGAAAAAATAATATAGGTGGATTAGTTGGTATAAATGAAGCAACTGGTACAATATCCAATTGTACATCTGAAGGAAGAGTAACTGGAGAACATTATACTGGCGGTATAGTCGGCCAAAATCTAGGTACTATTCTTAAATCCACCAATATGTGTGAAATCAATACTTCCGCCATAGAACCTACTTTAAATCTAGATGATATAAACTGGTCACAATTCAATTCAACTGAAAATGTTAAAGCACATACTGATACGGGAGGTATAGTAGGTTTCTCATCTGGATTTCTTCAAGACTGTATCAATCGTGGTACTGTGGGATATAAGCATATGGGATACAATGTTGGTGGTGTTGTAGGGCGACAATCTGGGTATTTAAGCAATTGTCATAATTACAATACTGTACTAGGTCGTAAAGATGTTGGAGGTATCGTTGGACAGGTAGAGCCATATTTAATGCTTCATTTCTCTGAGGATACTCTACAAAAACTTGACCATGAACTAGATATTTTACAAAATCTTTTGAGTAGATCCTTTACAGATGCTAGGTCTTCTTCCCTATCTGTCTCTTCTCAATTAGCTGATATAGTAAAATCGGTTAATGATACTAAAGATATTATGCAGATTTTATCTAGGGGAGCTACAGATTATATTGATAATATCACAGATACGGTGAATATAACCAGTAGTCGTATTGCATATACCCTAGAAGAAATTATACCTATATTAGAGGATGGAGAAAAGCTTTCAATTATATTAAATACTGCAATAAATCATATAGAATCTGGATTTGACAATCTAGAAATCACATCTGATGATATGGCTTCTACAGTAAATGAAGCCAAGAAAGCTCTAAAAAATTTAAGGCGATCAGTAAATTTAGGAAAACAGGCTATCCATAAAATTAAAGATGCTTTGCATAAATTACTAAATACTTTAGAGAATGAAGAAAATATAAAAAAGATACTTCCAGAATTTGAGGAAGGTTTAGCTGAACTAGACCAATCCTTCATAGATAGTAGCAAGGCTATATCTGATATTTTAAAGGCATTAAAAGATTTAGATATTGATAATCCTGATTGGAATAGTCTATCACAAGAGTTAGAACAATTATCTAATGCTTTAGCATCCATGTCAACAGCTCTATCTAAACTTAAAGAAAAAGCCTCTACTATATTTAGTAAGGCACTATTGGAAATTACAACAGATGTAAAAAATCATTTAAATAATATATTTAATGATATGCGGAATTCCTCTAGAAAGTTTGAATTGGCTATTGGAAATATTTATGATGCTCTTTCCAATTTAGAAACTACTTCTAGACAATCAGGCCGTGTATTTCGTGATTTTAGTCGTGGATTTAATAGCTTTGGAGATGCTTCTGAGACCATAACCACAATTGTAGTTTCTATCCAAGACTTATTACGTTCTCTAACATCTGAGCCTAATATTGAACTTCCAAATATAAGTGGCGAGTATCGACAATCTGGAGAAAACTTATTTGATAATATAGGGCATATATCCTCGCAAATAAATACAATGAACACTCAAATAAAAGATGCAAGCAACCTTTTAGTCTCTGATATTGAAACTATTAGTAACCAAGTCTTTGTAATATTTGATCTTCTAATAATGTCCAAAGAAGATAGGCCTTCCTCTGGTTTTATAGAAGATATATCTGATGAAAATACAGAAGATACTAATCTAGGTACAGTTTATAGAAATATAAATTATGGTTCTGTCAATGGTGATGTCAGTGTTGGAGGAATAGCTGGGTCTATTGCCATCGAATATGATTTAGACCCAGAAGATGATGTATTTAAAAAGGGAAATCCTTCCCTTAACTTTAAGTATCAAACTACTGCAATTCTTAGAGAATGTATAAATCATGGTAAAGCAACTGTAAAAGAAAGCTATGCAGGAGGTATTGTAGGTCGTATGGACTTAGGTACAATTACAGGATGTGAAAACTATGGAGATGTGGAAAGTAAAAGTGGAGATTATGTAGGCGGTATTGCTGGAGCTTCTTACTCAACAATACGTAAATCTTTTGTACTGTCTTCCATTTCAGGTAAAAACTATGTAGGTGGTATTGCTGGATATGGAAAGAATATTTTAGATTCCTATACATTAGTTCAATTGAAAAATGGAACTGAATGGATTGGCTCTATAGCAGGTGAAGCCGAAGGAAAAGTTTCTAACAACTATTATGTTCATGATACACTTGCTGCCATTGATGGAATCAGTTATAGTCAAAAAGCTTCCCCTATTAGTTATAAGGAACTATTGAAGGTGGAAACATTACCAAAGGCTTTCTCTGAATTCTCTATAACTTTTATAGCTGATGGCAATATCATTGAAAAAGTGCCATTCCAATATGGAGATTCCTTTGATTTAGAATTATTGCCAACTATATCTAAAAAAGATGGCTATGATAGTCATTGGGAAGATTTTGACTTTAGCCGAATGACTTTTAATACTACAGTTGAAGCTATATACACTCCACTGGTAACTGTTTTATCTAGCAAGATTGTACGAAATAACGATACTTTACCTTTACTATTGGCAGAAGGTCGTTTCCATAAAAATGCTGGGCTGAAAGTATTTCCTTTTGATATGAATACTGCCAAGTTTACAATGAAACATAACAAAATTTTAGAAGCTTGGACAGTTGAACTGGAAGGTCAAGAAGATGGACAAAAAGATGCAACCCTTAGACTACTTCTACCTGAAACAAAGGGAAAGGTAGCGGTATGGAAATCCACAGATAATGGATGGGAAAAAGTGAATTCTTCTATTAACGGAAGTTATCTCGTCTTCTCTATGGATGGAAACTCTGGTACTTTCTGTATAGTAGAAAACAATTTTTCTTGGATTGGTACTATAGTAATTATCTGTATCCTACTAATAATACTTTTATTTATTAAAAAATCTAAGAATCTTAAAATTAATAAGGATATAAATGAATATAAAGTAAAAATTCCTATGGATTTGTAACTACATAGAAAGATTGCTTTTGGTTCTGTCAAGGGCGAGCGTATCGAGTTTATTTTACCCTTGACTGGACCAAAAGAGCAATCTTAGGAAATATTATCTCATAGAAATTAATGGATTAAAATGCGTATTGGATTTTACGCTTACCCAACTAATTATTAAAAATAGACTGCATATTTTTTCCTACTGCTTTTAGCAATTCTTTTGGTAGTTTTTCTACTTGTTCACCAATCATTACTCCATGTGGTTGTTTGTATCCTTCATTCCATACGAAGTTAAAAATTTTTTCATTTGTTTCGCTATTTTTTCCTATTTGAAAAGCATAAACTTCAACATTTTTAGATAATAATTCTTGTACAGCTTCTTTTGCTGATCCTGGAAAACTTGATGCACCGTCTGTAATTTCAAAGACTATCTTTATTTGCTTTCCTTTTTTGAGTTCACTTTCCCGTATGGACGTAATTCTATTGGATATTTCTCTAAGACAACTTGCATCGTCAGTTGCTCCATCTGTTGCATCTAGCTTTACGATTGAGCGAATTATATCACTTTTTTCTTTTTCCTTCACATTTTTATCGTTAAATTCTTTAACATTATAATACTTACTGCCAAAAAACCAAGTTTCACTTAAAACTTCTACTTTTTGATTCAATTGTTCTGCATTGTTTTTCAAATATCGATTAAAATCATCTATCGACAGCAAGGTCACTGCCAAAGCTTTTCTTGCCGCCTCAATTTTTGACGCATTCATTGATCCTGAATTGTCTATCACAAAAGAAATCTCTATTCTTTCAGGCAATATATCTGCTTGAGTCTCTAGTAAGTATCTATTAAAAATCGGAAGATTTTTGTAATTTCCCTTTTTTTCGGCTTCTACAAAATCCGTATAAGAGTTAATGAAGCTATCTATATCTAGTTTTCCCTTTACTTGGTCATCTTTTTTTACACTTATTTCTTTTTTTGCGTCTCCTATCAACTTTTTCCAAAATTGACGCATTTGTTCTCTTTCCACTTTCATTTTATTTGAATAAAATTGAAACAATTGTTGATCTGATTGGCTAATTCCATAAGGCTCTAAATCTACCTTACCTTGCATAGTATTTTGTACGCTCTCACTTATTTGGTCTTGTTGATCTAGCATCTCTTCTAAAATCTTTTCCACTTCTTCCTGGGTAGATTCCAGTGAATCTGGTATCTCATCTGCTTTTGACTGTCCAAAAGGATTTTCACTTCCTTTGACTTGCTCTTCTTTTTGTCCTTTTGACTTATATAACATCATTTCATCAATTTCTTTTTTCCATAATTGCTCAAAAGTTGGAAAGATGAAAGACTTAATGAATGGATCTCTCTCTATAATTCCTTGATCGTTGTTTATCTGTCTAACTAATTGATAATGAATAAAATCAAAAAAACGCTGATTGAAAATTTTTCTATCAAAAGGATTTTCAGCACATTCTTCGATTTTAGGCTCTATTTTATATAATTCAATAATAAAAAAGCTGTTTGCAAAAGCTCTGTGTCTAGGCATTTGAGAAATTGATTCAATGGTCTTACCTGTTTGTTTCATATATGAAACAATTTTCCTAAAATTTTCTTCATCCCTATATATAGGACACATCTGCAAAACTCTTAGAAATGATGTCTGTTTATCCAATAGATGTAACAAATCAAAAATTTCTTTTCTTACATAATTAGAAATAACTTTGGGTTGATATGCAAGGTCATTTTCCAGTCCTTCTTTTTTTATCCTAGCTAAAATATAGCTTGTCATATGATCAATTTCTTTCTGCCAATCTTTTTTTCTATTTATATATTTTTTAGTTTGTTTTTTCCAGTCAGGGTATAAGGCTAGCTCATAGTAGATATGCCACATGATTTGATTTTCATCTAATTTTCTATCTAAAAAACTTTCCAAGGGCAAGTACAATACTCCTTTGGAAGGATCTAATAGAAATCTTTGTAGTTTTGAATCAGGAATATACATTAAACTAGAATCTCCTGTAAATGTGGCTAATGAGCGTTGTTCTTTTTGCAAAAATTCTTCGCAATGTTTTTTAGATTCTTCAATTAGTGTTTGTTCATCAAATTCAAACATACTCATCCTCTCCTATTAATACAGTGGCAGATTCCACAAGTCTTTTGGTGTATCAATTCGATCAATGTCTAACAGATTTAATTTACCTTCTATATCCATGAGTAAATATTTTGAAATATCTAATTTAAAGACATTTGTAAAAAAGATATCTTTAATCGTCGCCTTTTCATTTAGATACCAATTTCCAAAATTCTCTTCAAGTAAGTATATAATTCCATCTTCACTTAAAACTATAGCTGTGCCTTTTTTAGATTGAACATCAAACAAATTACCTTTCAAATCATTCAATTCCATTTTTATAGCTTTTGAATCTTCATATAAAGAAAATATCTTAAGATGACCTTTATTACCTGTCACCATAAGTGATTTCTTTTTACCATTTTCATCTTCTAAACATCTGATTTGCCTTATTTCATCATCTAGAAAATCAATTTTTTCTGTAATAGTCAATTGTCTGTTCTCATATTTGATAAAATATAATTTTCCCAGTTTTGTTCCAACTACAAAATAATCATCATTTATTTTTTCCAATACAGTCCAATTTGGAATAGTGCAATATATATCTTTATGAAAAACCAAACGATATTCATCATTTTCTTTTATTATTTCAAATAAATTTAACTTTTCATCTCCATTTTCCACTACAAATAAACCATCTCTAATTGCTAAACATCTTCCAAATCCATTAAAATCATGATCTGTTTGAATCCTTTTAACTTTAATCTGTCCGTTAACATTAGGTATTTGATCAAAATTATCGCTTGAAAGTAGATAGCATCCCCCTCTGACTCCCAAAAGCAAAATTTCTTTATCATTCAATTTATATATAAACGAAATTGTCTCTTTTATTTCTTTAATAGGAGGACTCCACTCTTCTTCAATTTGATTATGATCAGAAAAATCATCTACAATATCTATATAAAAAAATTGAACTTTTCTATCTATACTACTTGTAATAAAAAGATTTTTATTAATCCTCAATGTAGTTTGTAAAAAACTATCAAAACTAAAAGCTCCCAATTGTTTTATCGGATTTATTTGCATTGAAGTCTTTTTGACATTATTTGCATAAACTCGGTAATACGGAATTAAGTCAGTCAATAACTCTTCTTCTATTTGTGAAAGTTTGTCTAATTGTTCTTCGAAATCACCATCTAAAATTCCATTTGCTTGGCATTCATTCAGCTTTTCTCTTAGCTCTTTAACTTGACTCTTAAAATCCTTTCCGTCTACTGACAAATTTATTTTCATTTTTCTTCTCCATTATCTTCTAAGTATTCAAGGATATCTTTTGAATGCTCTAAATGAGATAATTGTTGGTCTAATTCTTGATATTTCTTTGCATCAATTCGCGATGATTCATTAATATTATCTTCAAAGTTTTCTTTTAGCCCTTTTGGCAAAGTTTTTCTCGGCGTTCCTTTCCCAAATATCAAATGAACTACATCTAAATAACTTAAAGTTTCTGTTAATGGTCGGACATAGTTATATGGACGAGTTCGAATTTCATCATATGTTGTGGTTGCTTCTCCTATGCCTTTTGTATCAACCTTCCATCCTTCTCCCATAGGGAAAAATCCGAAACGTACTGCTTGTGATAGAATATAGTTTTGGTCGTCAGGATAAGTGATTGAACTAATAAAGCCATCCCACAACGCTTTGCTCAAGTCTTTTTCTTCGCCTCGATTCCAATTATCTAAAACGTGTAAAATATTACGAATTGATAATACAGACTCCTTCAGCTCTAGTTCATCCATTCCACAATCTTTTTGGGCTTCGTCATCTTTCCATTTACCCATAAAAACATTTTGAGTAACCCTGCACAATTGAGAAAATCTAAACAATTCTTCTAATGTCCTTTTGGAATTAGGAATATGAACATTTCCATTTCTATCAGCTAATCGTGCTATTATTATTCTAAAAAGTTCATTTTTTTCTGGGAACTCTTGATCTTCTAAGGAACCAATTGTCTTTTGAGGTACATAATTATACTCAATGGTTACGAAACGTGATTTAAATGCTGGATTTAACTCATTGGTTCCTTCATAATTAACCATTTGACTTGACAGGTTTCCTGTACCAATAAATCCAAATCCAGGCTTAATCAAAACAGGACCAACTCCTGTAATATAAGCTGTATTTCCTGCATGACGTTGTAAAATATCATTTAAAGCAATTAAGTTTTGCATGGCAATTGTATTTAATTCGTCTACAATTACAGGGCGACCTTCTTTTACTGCAATCAAAATTTCTCTTTCTATTTTTTTGATTTCAGTCCCAAAAGCACTATTACTTGCGACCAATAAATCAGAAAAACTTTTCCATATTTGAATCTTAAGCTGTAACTGCTCTTCATCAGTCATCTTCTCTAGTCTTGCTTTGTGCTCATTCATCCACTCATAAAAATCCTCTATAATCATATTCAGATAATCTGCAAAAGAACCTTGGGAGAAACTGTGTTTGAGAGACAAAGTTTTCTCTACAAACATATCTTCATAAGTTAAATTATGAGAACCAGATATAAACAGTGGCTGTAAAGATTCTATTTCCTCTTTACTTCCATTAGTTAATATATTTTTATAGTGAAGCTTTCTTTCTTCATTAAATTCTCCAAATTTTTGAATAGCATCTTTTTCTGTCACATTTGGATTTGCAGAAAACCAATCTTCCATTTTATCTTCTAATTCTCTTTGTATTCTATTTTGAATAGTAAAATCCAAGGCCGCTTCAGTTGCTAATTGTGTTTTTCCACTTCCTAAATGTCCTACAATATATACAGGAACACCTAAATTCAACGAATCTATTACTTTTTGTTTTGCTTTAACTACATAAGGTACAGTTACCAAACGCTGCTGATGTTGGGTTTCTATATCGCTTATCAATTGACGTTTATAATAAAATTCCCATGCTTCCGGAGAGTCTTCTAGGATCGTCTCTAACTCTTTTCCCAATTTTTTTATGCAATCAACTCTATATCTTGTAGCTGAATTACTCCCATAATGACTGTAATTATTACTCTCGCTATTGACCCTCCTTTCCCAACGAAGAAAAAACTTTTCATATTCAATTGAATTTTCAATTTCCTGTATCTTTTTTCCCTTATTTGCTGTTTCTTCTTCCACATAAGCCTTATATTTTTCGTAATAAACATTGCTTTTTTTAGAATCTTGAGGAATTTCATAATCCCTTTCTTCAAATTTTCGAAAAGCTTTAAAAAACGCCCCTTGTTCTTCTATTTTTTTATTATTCTCATATTCTGATGATTTTAAGGCTTCCTTGCGTAAATCATCTTCATACCAACTTTGCATTTCTTCTATAGTAGGAATATAAGCTTGCTTAAGATTTATTTGTTCTTTCATAGAAGTTTCCTCCTTTGCATGATGTTCTATTATATTATTAATATACCAAGTAGCAATATTAATAATAACTACATATAAATTGAAATCCCGATTTTTTTAAAATTCGGGATTTCAATCAAATTATCTAACTGTAAATGTCATTAAATAATTCCATATTCTTTTAATAGCTTTTCAATGTCTGTTCCTGCTACTTGTTTTAAAATTTTACGTTTAGTCATTGGTGGTAAATCAAGTTCTGGTTTCTCTCCATCTAATAGACATTTACCTGCATTTAATAAATAGCGGATATCATATCTCGAAGCATATACCTCAGGAACTCCTTTTTCAACCCCAGTTAAAACATATACTGCTTCCATAGCTGTACGTCCTGAATATTCTATAGTAAATACAGTATCACGACCTGGATCATCCAATGTTTCAGCAAATTGTCCAAGGAAGGCAAAGTTTACTGCATTCTTTGGTACAACATATGGACGATCTCCAGCTGCACGTGGCATAAATTGAGATGTGATAAATGGCATCATAACAGGAACTGCACTACATGATCCTGCTAATTCTTCAATTTTATCTGTAGGAACACCTATATGATATAACCATTCTTTTGTGATTTCCTTACCAGTACAATCTCTCATAGGTTTTTTAATATAATCTCCAGGAACGTCAGAGAACAAACCATATACCCAAACAACAACGTCTTTTTCAGGTTGTCCATAATACTGTTCTTGACGATTTATTGTCCAACTCATCAACCATGAAGAATCAAGAGCTGTAACTATTCCGCCTGTTACAGTGCGTCCGCCATATGGTGAACGTTTTGTAATCTTTTCAATGTACTCAGGAACACGTTCATCATGACAAGTTACTGTACAAGACTCCCAATTAGATTTTTCTGTATCTGTACAGAATTTATCTGGTCTTCCAAATTCATCTGATTGAGCCGCTATATTTCTCCATAACTTCCAGCATCCTTCTGGTTCCCTGTTAAATGGTGCAGGAGTATTATCATCACCATATCCTGAACCTTCAGTCATAGAACCATTAGTGATAAACACTAAGTCGTTTTCTGTTAAATCAATGGAAATATCCTTTCCAGTTTTATCTGTTGCAACTATTCTCTTTGCAACCTTTTTATCATCTGAAATTGAGAACTCAACGTTATCCACAGTAACTCCATATTCAAATTTAGCACCATGGTCTTCTAAATATTTAACCATAGGTTTTACAAATGAAGTGTATTGATCATGTCTTGAAAATTGTAAAGCAGAAAGATTTGGCAAGCCGCCAACATGGTGAATGAAACGATTCATATATAATTTCATTTCTAAAGCACTATGCCAGTTTTCAAAAGCGAACATTGTTCTCCAATATGTCCAAAAATCACTATTTAAAAGTTCCTCAGAAAAAATATCTTCGATAGATTTATCTTCAAGTTCTTCATCTGTTATACTTACAAAAGCAGCTAATTCTTTTGCCAAGTCTTGACCCAAATTAAATTTTCCATTGTCATATCGCTCACCTTGGTTTTTAGTAATACGACAATTGCTAAAGTTTGGATCATCGTAGTTTGTATAATAAAAATGATCTAACACAGTCATATTAGGATCTTCTGTAGATGGTAATGAACTAAACAAGTTCCATAAAACCTCAAAATAATGTCCCATTTCGCGTCCGCCACGTGCCACATACCCCGCATTCTGACGAACTGCACCATCCAAAGATCCACCAGGAATGTCTAATTGTTCTAAGAAGGTAATCTTGCTACCATCCATGTGAGCATCACGAATTAAAAAACAACCAGCAGCTAAAGCACCAATTCCAGTACCGATTAAATAAGCTTTTTTATCTTCAATTCCTTTAGGCTTTCTTGCATTTACTAAAGCATGATAACTTCCATTTGTAAGGGTAAGTCTATCATCATGTGTTTTTAATTTCATTATTATCTCCCTCTTTCTTAATTTTTTAATAGTCTTCTAATGAATACTATTATATTTAGAGTTTTTTTATGTTCACTCTATTAGCCTGTCCACATGGTGTAATAAATAATAAGTCCTCCTTTAACTTTGTGAATACTTATTATCTGTAAGATTTGTATAAATCTATAATATAGTTTTTTTGTGTCCTTTTCATTAGATAAACAAACTGCGGTGTTCGAAATTCGAACACCGCAGTTAATTTGTCTAATTTTTAGGCATTAATATTAAAATGTCTGATAAGAAAGGAATTTCCTATTTCCTTTCTTATCAGACATTATTTAAATCAGCACTTCGCTTAAGGGATAACTCAATGTTTCCATCGAAGAGATACCCGATTCGTCTAACGATAGTATCAGGGTCTTCCTTCATTCCGGAAGTAATCCAGCGTAGTACCATTTCAGTGAGGGCACACTGATAAAAGGAAGCAATTAGTTTTTTATCTCTCGAAGAAGCTGAGATACCATTGCTTACTTTTTCAACATACCGGATCATGACATTTCCTGATACATTGTATATATAGTTCACTAATTCTTCTCTTTGCATCGAATTATATACATGATAAATGGCCGTTCTGTTTTCTAAAGCAAATTTAGCAGCCACAATAAAGCTCTCCTCCCATGAGAGTGTATCATTATATTCATCAATGACTGTCTGAAGTTCTGTTTGGAATATTTCTGATAGAAGTGCATATATATCTGTGTAGTAGTAATAAAAAGTATTTCTATTTATCTCACATGCTGTAGCAATATCCTTAACTGTGATTTTATTAAGTGAACGCTCATTGAGCATCTTTATGAATGCCTCGCGAATCATTTTTCTGGTATATTGCGGTGCCAAGTCGCCACCTCCTTAACCCCTTATATGTATTTAAAATTATAACACATGGTAAGTTATTTGCAAATAATCTATCATCATATGATTTATTATACTTCTCAACTCCTTTAAAACAGCTGTTATCTAATCTATCAACACAAACACACACTTAAGCCCTTGGTATGTTTCCTCAGACATAAAAATAGGGGTTTCAAAGCACATTATCTACCATCTAACATCTGGTAAAATTGATACAATGCTTAGAAGTCCTTATTTACTGGCTTTTCTGCTCTACTTATTTTAGTCCTTCTCTATCCTCACCACAGTCTCCACATACCTTGAGAGTACAATAATGATGCCGTAAGTATATGGTACCCCCTTGGTTGTAGGGTGTTTTTCTGAAAAATAGATTTATTTAATCACAAAATATCTGACAGAACTAGTTATCTAGTCTTCTTCTATCAAATCATTTGTCATTTCTATATCCTCTAAAGAATTTCATACAATCTAAGCAATGATGAAGGTAGAGACTTATATAATAAGGCTATAAAAAGTATTGAAAATCTAAATATAAAGGCTTTATTAGAACAAATAATGCTATATAATAATTGGAACAGAGAGTAATAAGAACCCCACCCATCAACGCAATCAAAGATTGTTGATGGGTCCCGGGAACCTTGTTGTATTCACAATAACAAAAGGCAAATTAATTGCATTTAATCCATTAATTTGCCTTTTTAGAATTTATCCGATGGCTTACAATTCCAAAACTCCCGCTTCTAAAAGTGAAAGTGTTGGAATTGCATAGCCCCTGGATAACACACCGCAAGGGTACTAGTGCCAAAGGCACGTCGCGACCTTTGCGTTCAGGGGGAGTTAAAACTTCCTCTGAACTGAGTCTTAGTTTATGATTGCCAATCAGCTGGATAAGTCACGTAGATAAAACTTGCCCTTCCTTCAACTGAAAACTGAATACTTGAACCACTTGGAATTAAAATCAATTCTCCTGCATTGGCAGTTATACGACGTCCATCTATGTTAATAGTTAGAGTTCCTTCAATAATATAATCTATTTCATCATATCCTAAAGTCCAATCGAAGGTAGTATCTTCCATTACCATTAGACCACAACCTAGTCTAGGACTTTCGGTAAGTGACACTAAATCCTTCGTATACACTTTATGATTAGGGTTGCCTGTGTCCAATCGATCTTCTTCACTTACAGAAAACAATGGCAACGAAATCGACATTACACCACTAGGGTCAACATGCCTCTTTGAAGAATCATTTAACTTATTACTGTATTCTTCCATTATAATACTACGAACTAACTTTTCAATTTCTGATCTGTCTATATTCAACATCTTACCTCCATTCGTACTTAAATTCTACAGTATTAGCTTTGTTCAATCCTAAATACACGTTTAGATAGAAATATGGCAACAAGAATGGCAGAAATACCACCGACTAGCTTACCAATAATCATTGGAGTAATCAATTCTGGCGCAACACCAGCTGTAAATCCTAAGTGGTCACCAAATGTAAAAGATGCTGAAACTGCAAAAGCAATATTAATCACCTTTCCACGTTTATCCATGTCCTTTACTGTTTGGAACATGGCGATGTTGTTGGCAAGAGATGCAATTAGACCCGCTGCTGCAATATCATTCATTCCTAACAAGTGACCTAGTTTCATCAATGGTTTATTGAATATCTTTGTGATCAAGAACACCAGTCCATAAGCACCAGCTAAAGTAATGGCAATACCACCAACTGTTTGAAATCCAACTTCAAGTGTATCTTGATTTTCAAATATTTTAATACCTAATAGTAAGTCTAACCCACCAATTGCCAGCCCAATGGCTGCAACAGCCACTATAATTTTCCCAAATATATTGAACCCTTTAATCATTCCTTCAGGGATTTTAAATAGTCCAATTGAAATTAAAATCGCTACAGCTATTATAGGTATTAAGTTCATAAAGACTTTAACTATTGGTATACCCATCACAATTCCTGCAACTAATGCTCCAATTGGAATAGTCACAATCCCACATAATACTCCTTGTGCTAAATACTTTGTATCTTCCTTGCTGATAATGCCTAATCCAACTGGGATTGTAAATACAATTGTCGCCCCCAGCATGGCTCCTAAAATACCACCTGAGAAAAGCATAATTAGTGGGTCTGTAGTCATTTGTTGTGCTAAGAAAAACCCCCCCATATCATTTGCTAATAGAGTTCCTGCAAACATTGCTGGATCTGCTCCTAACAATTTATATAATGGAACCACTATAGGACTTAACCAATCTGATAACTTGGGTGCTATAACGATTATACCAGCCATTGAAAGTGCCAAAGCACCCATTGCTAGTATTCCTTCTTCAAATCGCTGACCTAAACCAGTTTTATCACCAAGTGAACGGTCGATTGCACCTATGACCATTATAATTGCCATAACCCAAATTATTATTTCATTTATACTCATTCATTTCACTCCATTCTATTTATAAATAGCAGCTTTTATCATTTCTTTGGATAGTCCACAGTGTCTATAATACCGACAATAACCATATCAACAGGAATATTTTTACCATCAAAAGATAGACGACCAGAGCTACCAGTGGTAATCAGTACAGATTCCCCAATGCCAGCACCTACATGGTCAACTGCAACAACTAGAGCAGGATCAGCCTCTTGTTCGTTTAGTTGTTTTTCAATGAGTAGAAACTTTAAACCATTTAACTTTTCATCCTTGCGAGTAGCCCATAAGCTACCAACAACTTTTCCAATGAACATAGTATGCTCCTTTCTATACTATCTGAACACCTAAATCACGCATATAATCTCTAGCCAATGCTGTAATAATAGTGTTCTTATCTGCTTCAAAGATATCTCCTGCCTGTAAGTTCAGTTTTCGCACTTTTGCTATGGTAAGAAGCTCCTTCTTATCACTTTTATGAATTACATCTTTTACTTCTTTATTTATAGTTTCATTTATCTTTTCAAAATTCTTTAATGGAAGTATAGAAGCACCGTACCTTACCAATTGGTTTTTATGATTCTCAAGGACTTGTAGCAATGCTCGTGGAGCCACATGCCGACTTGCCTGAAGCTCCATTCCTTCTTCTAAAAAAATAGCTTCTTTCTTATTCAATAAACGTTGAAAAATAATTACTTCATCTTCTGTTTGAGGAAGTCCTAGTGCTATGCGATTCATATTTAAAATAGACAGCTCAGTAACGATTACTATATCTGTATCTGATTTATCTTTAACTGACACTATTTGATAGCCTCTTTTTTCATAGTAAGTCCGAATACTTGAATTTTCTTTCCCTAAAAATGCAACTGTCTTTCTAGGTTCTTCCTTCTGTAAACGTTGTATAATAATATCTGTGATTTTTTGCACTAATACTTCAATATTGTCCATCTATATCACCTCTTAACAATACGCCCTCGTACACCTTTCTTATGGCCACAAGCATTTGCTTCATCGTAATCAATGTGCATAGAAGTCTCAAACTTGGGACTTACTCTCACTATAACATCATCAAATATGAGTGGTCTTTCACTAAACACTTGAACGGATACCCTCTCTTGATCTTTGACATCTAACCTTTCGGCATCTATATCTTTTACATGAATATGGCGTTTTGCAACTATGACACCTCTATCTAAGACAAAAGACTTAGAGCCATTCATCACAATAATTCCTGGAGTGTTTTCAATATTTCCACTTAATTGAACTGGCGCATTTACACCTAGTGAACGTGCGTCTGTTAATGAAACCTCCACTTGACAGTTTTTTCGCTCTGGCCCAAGAATTATAACATTGTGAATAGTGCCCTTAGGTCCTTTAATACTCACTCGTTCTTCTGATGCAAATTCGCCTGGCTGTGATAAATATTTTGATGGGTGTAATTGATAACCCTCTCCAAAGAGGGAATCTATTGCCTCTCGATTTAGATGGATATGGCGTCCACTTGCTTCAATTTCAAAAGTTTGATCCATTACTTCGTGTATACGAGAGACAACTGCATCCACTATTGTATCAATATTATTTTTAGTCATATTTCCACCCCTATTCTACTGAATTTTCTTTTGACTGCATCATCAAAATCCAACAATAATCCTTTAAAATAGTCGCTATTGAAATGCAATTTATATAATCCTCAAATGCCAGAATCTCTTTCATTTCTTTAGCAATAAAATGTTCTAGTTCTTGTAAATATGCATGTAACTCAAATAAAGCTATGACACATTCTTCATCTTTATAGGTTGGAATAAAGGAACCTTCTGGATATAGACTGGCAACGTATGGCTTTTTGTCTTCCAACAACTTTTCAATTTCCTGTACCAGATCTAACTTGTCTGAAGCTAAAATCTCTATTGATATTGTCTTGACTACAATTAAGATAGTATTTAAAGCTTCTATTAACTCCATCTTCCCTATATGGTGACTTTTCTTTTGTAAAGTCAGAATATGGCTTATTATAATATCAATTTTAATTTTAAATTGATAAGTTAAGTGACTTTTCCACATTTCCTGTCCTTTTCCATTATTATACATTAAAATTTCTTGGATATTCTTTACATTCTTGGATTCGCTTACTTTCAACTGGGTCATTGGGAAGGTTGCTTCTTGATTCTTAGTCTCAGATGCTTCTGGTATTTCCATATATTCAATAGTAATATCCTTTAAATATTCTTTTGCAGAAGGTGTAATTACAGTCCCAGGTTCTAAAACTAAGAATTTTGTTTCTTTTAATTTCGTCGTACGGAGTAGTTTTTTTATTTTACTTTCCGTTAAAATAGCCATTAGTATTCACTTCCCCTCGATAAAGAAAAGGCTGAGCATAAGCTTTTATTATGCCTCAGCCCCACTTTTTATCTTCCAACTTTAAGCGTTCATTATGAGTGTTCGAAGCCTGATTATGATTGGGTATCGTATTTTGGTAGGATTACATCTACTTCCATATGTGGACGTGGTATTACATGAACAGATACTAATTCACCAACTGCTTCTGCTGCTGCTCCTCCAGCATCTGTTGCAGCTTTAACAGCTCCCACGTCTCCACGAACCATAACTGTTACTAGTCCGCCGCCTACTTGTTCTTTTCCAATTAATGTTACATTTGCTGCTTTAACCATTGCATCTGCTGCCTCTATTGCTGCTACCAATCCTTTTGTTTCAATCATACCTAATGCGTTTGTATTGGCCATTATAATTTCCTCCTAGATTTTTTATATTTTTATTTTGTTATCAATGTTATTGTGTTGCTCTTTGCTTACTTTAACTTTTGTAGAACACGTTCAACGAGTAAATCTACCAATTGATCCTTACTAAGTCCCAAGTCTTCAACGGCTATAGCACTAACTTCTTCAAATATATCTTCTCCACGTATTTCATCTAATGTCCTAACGCCATAGACAACTCGGCGAAGATTAAATAAGTTCTGTGGGCCAACATTGTCAGAAGTAGAACTTCCTCCTATAGCTCCACAACCTAGTGTCAATGCAGGCATAAGGTTTGTAGTTGCTCCTATTCCACCTAATGTAGCCGAACAGTTTATTAGTAGCCGTGAAACTGGTACTTTTAAGGCAAACTCTTCTGTAATTCTTTTGTTTGTTGTGTGAATAACCATAGTGTGTCCTGCGCCTTCAAAGTATAAAATCTTCATACTTAAATCACGAGCTTCTTCCCAAGTATTTACTGTATAAAAAGCTAAAATTGGTGATAATTTTTCCCTTGAATAAGGGGCAAGATTACCAACACGTGTCTCTTCGGCAATAAGAACTTTTGCATCTTCTGGTACAGAAATACCAGCTAATTCAGCAACAGCCTGTGCAGTCCTTCCAACGATCTTAGGATTCATTGTACCGTTTGGTCGTAGAATATACTTTTCAAGTTTTAAGGCATCTTCTTTTGATAAGAAATAACCACCTTGTTTCTTGAATTCTGCAATCACTTTTTCTTTGCTGATTTCTTCAACAATAATAGACTGTTCAGATGCACAAACTGTACCATTATCAAATGTCTTGGATTCAATAATAAGCTCAACTGCTTTCGGGATATCTGCACTACGTTCTATAAATGCAGGTCCATTACCCGGTCCAACTCCAATTGCCGGTCTTCCAGAGGAATATGCTGCGCGAACCATTGCAGACCCACCAGTAGCAAGAATTAAGTCTGTATTTTCATTTTTCATTAATTCATTTGTTGCCTGTATTGTAACTGTTGTAATTACACTAATAGCACCATCTGGTAAGCCGACGCTTTTTCCTGCTTCATTTATAATGCGAACTGTTTCCTTGATACAATTTAATGCACTTGGATGAGGTGAAAATACAATAGCATTTCCTGCCTTAATGCTTATTAGTGCTTTGTAGATAACTGTTGATGTGGGATTGGTTGAAGGAATAAGCCCTGCAACCACTCCAACAGGAACAGCTACTTCCATATATTTAGCTTCTATATTATTTTTAATTACACCAACTGTCTTCATATCTTTAATTGCATTTAATAAATCTCTTGATGCAAAGGCATTCTTAAGAACTTTATCTTGCCATCTTCCAAATCCTGTTTCTTCTTGTGCCATTTTAGCTAGTTTCACACGATTGTCAAAAGCTGCCTTTGCTATAGCCTTGCAAATGGTGTCGATTTGTTCTTGAGATAACTTGGCTATTTCTTTTTGCGCTTCTTGTGCTTTCTTCAGTAAATCCCTAGTTTCTTGAACTGAAACAAGGTCTTTATCTATCAATCCCATTAATGCTCAACTCCTTTATCTAGCAATGCTTCAATAAGCACTGCTTTATTAGCAGATTTAATTTCTGATTTCTTTATGGTAGAAGGATTTAATTTATATGCAAGTGAACGTAAATCGGCCACTTTCATTTTTTCTAGTTGTCCTTTATCAAAGGATGAATCTACAATTGTATCTACTCTATGTTCCAGATTTTCCTCTAAAATTTCTTTTGATTCATTCAAAGGTATGAGTAAAGTATCCTTTTTTTCTTCCACTGTTTCATCTTTCTCTGTTTCTTCTATGATAGGTTGACTTGATTTCTTGGAGTCTGGAGGATTACCTTCCTTTTTACCAAATGATTTCATCAACATCTGCTCAACTTGGTCATCCAAACGTGGGATAACATGACTACTAATTAGACTATTCTTATTTACCACAGCAACTTCACCTGCCTCAACTGCTGCTTTTACTGCCGCAATATCTCCAATAATATGAATTGTTGTCAATCCTCCACGGATTGCTTCTCCTCCAAGTAGAGTTACATTTGCCGCCTTTACAGCTGCATCTGCTGCTAGGATTGCTCCTAACTTTCCACGTACTTCAATTAAACCTAATGCGTTAGCCATATTAACCACCCCCTAATAACTGGTCGGGCTATCAGCAACGGCTTTCACAGCCTTAGCAAATGCTTCACATGCTGCTCTACAAGCAGATTGTGACCCTGTTAGTAATGCTCCTGCAAAGTTTGTTTCAGTTGGTGGTCCATAAAATACACGCATTTTTACATCAGCAGATTTCAAAGCCGTATCAATAGCTACAATTGCTTCAAGTGGTGGCGCTATTAAATAAGCAATGGCCTCTCCTTCTTTAACATTCGCTCCTTTTGAAAGATAGGAACCTGTTCTAGATACAGAATGGGCAAAATAAACTATTGAATTATCATCATTTGCACTATAAAAGCTAGCTTCATTTTCTATTACCTCAATAGCACGATCTAGACCACTTCGTATCTCTGCTGGACTTGGACCTGCTAAGATTCCAATAACTTCTCCTACTAATTTTGTAGAAGCATTAGCAGCTCCAGCATACATACTTCTTGCATATACAACTGCTACATCTGATGCCTTCGTTGCTTCATCTAATGCTACATATGTTACATCATCAGAATCAGATGTTATAATCCCTAAACTTTTTTGGTTTGGTGCTAATTTTAATTCCTTTGCCAATCCATCATCAACATTTGGAATGATTTTTACACTTAGAACATTTGCACCCAATCGTTCATTCTTCATTAAGAAACCTCCTCTTTAAATCAAGCGGTTTTTTATTTCTCTTTCAAATCTAACCCAGACGCTTTATTATCTAACATTCTCTTGATAATTTCAGCAATATATGCTCCTGCTTCCACTGCTGGGGTTCCTTGTTTGTGAATATTGGAAACTACTGTCCTTCTAGCCTCTGGCATACCAATGGTTGGTTTATAAGCTATATATGCACTCATAGATTCTGATGTAACAAGGCCTGGTCTTTCTCCAATTAAAAGACAGACCACATCAGCTCCTGTTGCTTCACCAATTTGATCCATAGCTGGTACGCGACAATGCTTTATAAAAACAACCTCTCCAAAGTCAAGACCAAACATCTTAAGTCCTTGTCGTAAAGAAGGTAAAATATCTTTAATATTTGCCTCTATTGCTGCTGAACTTAAACCATCACCAACGATAACTTGTACTTTCTGATTTGGTTTCACAGCCTCTTTTATTGTATTTATTGCTTCACTTGAAAACCTACGCCCTAAATCTGGACGTGTAAGATATTCATCTTTATCCTTGCATTTAGTAGCAACCTCTACAAATCTAAGCTCCTTAACTAGATCTTCACTAACATAAGAGAATACAGCATCCTGGGCAGCAGCATGGTCAGCACGAAATCGAAGACTAGGTTCCGTCATATATCTTGTACCTGCTCTCCACAATCCCAAGCGGGCTGGTGTATAGGATTTCATTTTTAAATAACCTTCTTTATCTACTGGATCTGGTACTAAAAATTGCTTCCGAATATCTACTTCTGTAATATCTGGTATAAATCCCTCTTCAACTTCCTGAGGCTTAGTAGATTGCATTGTGCCTACAGTTGCTTTTGTGGTTGAACCATTTATAACTGGTGATACTTCATCTACCATTTCATTTAAAATCGATTTAATCATTTCTTTTAAGCCTAATTCATCCATTAGTTATCCTCCTCTTAGAAATATTTAATGCTTCAAGAATACAGATGCATCACCAGCTTTAGAAGTTAAACGTCCATTTTCACTGAATCCCATTTTTTCTAACCATTGGTCAAATTCTTTTATTGTTCGCTTATTTAATAACTGTCTAATTGATGCACCCTCATGGTACCCTGTGGTTTGATAATTTAACATAACATCATCACCACTTGGAATAGACATAATAAAGTTTACACCAGCTGCTGCAAGTAAAACTGTTAAGTTTTCAGCATCATTTTGATCAGCCTTCATATGGTTGGTGTAACAAACATCACAACCCATGGAAATACCAGTTAACTTACCCATAAAATGATCCTCTAGACCTGCACGAATAACTTGTTTAGAGTCATACAGATATTCTGGTCCAATAAATCCAACAACTGTATTAACAAGGAATGGATCAAAATATTTTGCAAATCCATAACATCTAGCTTCCATAGTCAGTTGATCTACACCATTATGGGCATCAGAAGAAAGCTCTGAACCTTGACCTGTCTCAAAGTACATAACATTTGGGCCTACTGCCGTACCCAACTTCAAAGCCATGTCCTTTGCTTCTGAAAGCATCTTTGCAGAAATTCCAAAAGCTGCATTTCCTTTTTGAGATCCTGCAATAGATTGGAATACCAATCCTGTTGGAGCCCCTTGCTCCATTGCTTCCATCTGAGTAGCTACGTGAGCTAAAACAACATGTTGTGTTGGTATTTCCCACTCATTAATAAAATCATTAAACTTATGAAGAATACGCTTTACACTTTCTGTTGTATCGTCTACTGGATTTAGACCTATTACTGCATCTCCAGATCCCATAGATAGGCCTTCCATAACTGAAGCCATGATACCATCCACATTGTCAGTAGGATGATTTGGTTGTAGACGGGTTGAAAAAGTTCCTGGAAGACCAATTGTAGTATTAGCAGTCTTAGTTATTGTAATCTTTTGAGCGCCTACTATTAAGTCTAAGTTGGACATAATTTTTGCAACTGCTGCTACCATTTCAGCAGTTAGACCATTTGATATACGATGAATATCATAGTTTGTCGTATTGTTATTTAAAATCCATTCTCTTAATTTAGCTACTGTCCAATTTTTAATCTTTTCATAAGTTTTAAGATTAACATTATCAATAATAATGCGTGTTACCTCATCCTTTTCATATGGCACTGCAGGGTTGTTAAATAAATCTGAAAGCGTTAATTGTGATAGAACAACTTTAGCTGCAACTCTTTCTTCAGCGCTATCTGCTGCAACTCCAGCTAAATTATCTCCTGATTTTTCTTCGTTAGCTTTCCCCATAACTTCCATTACAGATGAAAATTGATAGGTTTTGCCAAAAAGCTTTGTCTTTAAAATCATTGTACATCCTCCTTTTATCTTTAACTAAATACTAATGTCTTTACTACTACTGGTAAAACAGAACCTGCTGCAATGGGCTTTCCAATATCGATATAATCTCCATTTCGTACATGAACACTATCTATACATACAAATGGATAATCTTTAGGAAGATGTGCATAAAGGCTATTACCTAGTGCCTTTGCCATATCTTCTTTCACTATAATAACAAGTGGCAATTTCTCCCGAATCAACATATCTAAACCCCTTATTATTTCTTTTGCCAAACCCTGAATAAATTGGAAGGATGGGCTATGTATACCTTCTACACCTAATCCAATAATTTGCACTTCTCCACCTACCATAAACCATTTTACTTTTTCTTGAATAATATCCCCTAAATTCCCACAATTATTCGCACTTTCATCGTCTTTGGATAACTGTAATATAGGAATATTTTTAAGTGGAAGTATATCTTCTTTATAGGTGATTGTACTCCCAGAAACATCAGTGGTGTGTGATCCTGCTCCTACTACAGTTGCACGAATAGTTTCTACAGTTGGAATCACCTTAAGGGCTGTCATAAGGAGTGAACCACTTATTTTCTTACCTAACAAAAGTCCAATATCACCATATGCAAAGGGATTTTGTAAACTTTCTTTTGTAATGCCATCTGCTACGCCACCTGAAAATGAAATAAATTTAATTTGAAGCTTTGTGTTCAATGGTTTGTTGGTTATCAACAAGTCAAAATAAGGACTCTTTTTACCTAATCCAATGCTGTTTTCCAATACCTGTACAAATATATCTAAAAGTTTATCTAATTCCTTAAGATTTATCTTTTCATTTAGGTGAATATCTAAAGATTCTCTTTTGATGATTTCCTTCACTTTTGGGGAAATATAACAAATGATTTCATTGGTATCCACCTTTATCAAGCGACCCCCAATATCAAAGCAAGCTGTATCTTCAATATCCCCATCGTTAAATACTACTAGATTTGTTGTCCCGCCTCCAATATCAAGGTTTACCGCCGTTGTGTGTTGGCTTTCAGAATAGGAATAAGTCCCTGCTCCTTTACCAGCGATAATGCTCTCTAAATCGGGACCAGCTGTTGCCACAACAAAATCTCCAGCAAAACCGCTTAAAGCTTTAGCGACTGTCTGGGAATTTTCCTTTCGGACTGTTTCCCCAGTTATAATGACTGCCCCAGTCTGAATATCTGATTTTGTAATACCTGCTCTTTTGTATTGCTGCTCTACAAATGCCTTTATACCATCAGAATCTATTAGATTGTTTTCTAATATAGGAGTAAAGATAATATCACTCTTAAATATCACCTTTTTATCCGTAATGGAAACCCTTGGAATTGTAAAAACTGATGCCATATTTTCAATTGAAAGTTCTGACAAAATTAATTGTGTTGTTGATGTTCCAATATCAATACCAACGCTTAATAAAGTTTCTGACATCTTATCTACTCCTTTTGAATATGTTGTACATTTTAAAACTTTAAAAAAGAAACGCTTAATAAAAGGTCCATAATTGTCCCCTTATTAAGCGCCTTTGCTTTTATCTATGATCTCGTTGTCATAGTTTATATATTAATTTTTAAATGTAATTATAGTTTTTATTCCTTCAAGTGCTAGATAAAGGTACAACAGTAAAATCTAAAAGACTTTCCATGGTTTCTAAAATGTTTTCTAAAGCAATCTTAACCGAGGAAACGTCCCCTATTATAACCACTGCACCTGAAAATCTGTCAACAAAGCCAATTTCTATTTCAGCGGCTTTTGTTGCTATATCAACAGCGATAATTGATGCTTCACTTGGTGTTATAGTTAAAATTCCGACTGCTTCATTTCTAGGTTCTACTATCCCCATCTTTTCATATAGTTCTGAATCAGCTTTTGCAATAACATGTGCAACGGTGATTTGCTTACCAGGAACATATTCCTGTATAATTCTCTCATTTACCTCCAAGTAATCACCTCATTTAATCAAAACTTATATAAATAATTTTCCTAGAATACTAATTACATCCTCTTTAGTTGGGACAATAGGGTTTGTTGCTGTACAACGATCTGCAAGAGCAGCTTCTGCTATTGCATTTTTATCTGATTCAAATTGTTCCTTACTAACTCCCCACTCAGAAAGACTCCTTGGAATGGAGAGTCTCTTTTGAAGTGCAAGGATTGCATTTACTAAACTTCGTACACCCATTTGTGGGTTTCCAGCATTTAATCCTAAAAATTTAGCAATTTCTGCATACCGATTTGCAGCAAGGGTAGTGTTATTAGTATATTTCCCTTCAGTAACCCCTGCATTATAGCGAATAATACTTGGTAATAAGATACCATTTATCCTTCCATGTGGAATATGCCAACGTGCTCCTGCTGCATGTGCTATACCATGGTTTAACCCTAGTGAAGCTATGTTAAAGGCCATTCCAGCCATTGTTGATGCCATATGCATTTTTTCACGTGCTTCTTTATCATTTCCATCCTTATAAGCTCTATCTAAGTAAGTGAATACATAGCGTATAGCTTTTTCACTTAAAGCATCAGAGATATCATTGGCACTAGTGGAAACATAAGCTTCTATAGCATGAGTAAGAACATCAATACCTGTATCAGCAGTTTGCTTAGGTGGTAAACCTGCAACAAGACCAGAATCTAAAATAGCTTCATCTGGCAATATTTCATCCGTAATCAATGGATATTTTATTTCCTTTTCATCATCGGTGATAATCGAGAAATTCGTAACCTCTGAACCCGTTCCACTTGTTGTAGGAATAGTGACAAATCGTATCTCACTAAATCTATCAGTCAATTTACCAAAATAAAGTATAGCTTTTGCTGCATCTATGGCAGAGCCACCACCTATTGCTAATAAAATTGTAGCTGGAAAACCCTTGCTATATTCTAACCCAGCAACAATGTTATCAATTGGGGGATCTGGAATAACTCCAGAAAATACCATTGTTTCTGTGCTACTATCAATATAGCTTTTAATATGTGGAAGTAACTCTGATGAAGCAATAAAAGAGTCTGTTACTATGAAAATCTTTTCATTCTTGAAATCCGATAATCTTTTTAGGCTTTCTGTACCAATATATAATGTTGTTCCAAATCTTATTTCTTGCATAGCATACTGCTCCTTTCTAACAAAAAAGCCATAGAAAAACAAATTGATCCGATTATTTTCTTATAGCTTCGTCACTAAAAATTAGCACGCCATTATGCTCTGTTTTTAGATAGAATGTCATTAAGTCTTAATCTTGTAACGCCTTTTAAAAAATGTATTCCTAGTTATTATAAATCTTCTTTTTTCAAATCCATATGGAATACCTTTCCACTTCTTTCATAAAGCACATCTTCTATGCCTTCATTTGCATTTGCAACACGTGCTATTGAAAAAAAGTAATCTGATAAGCGATTAACAAATATCAAAACTTCTTCATTCATATCATTAGTCCATTGGAACGTTACTATCTCTCTTTCTGCTCTCCTGGCAATTGTTCTACAAATATGCAAAATACTTGCTGCTTGTGAACCACCTGGCAAAATAAAAGACTCCACTTCTTGAGGAACACCTGCATGAGCATCAATACACTTTTCAATCCATTCTGTCAAAGCAGATGTAACTCGGTACGTTCCTTTTCCTGTTGGCGTTGCTAAATCGTTGCCACAATCAAATAAATACTGTTGGATCTGTATTAATTCCTTCTTCAAAGAATCATTGTTCTTTATAAGTGTAATAGCATATCCTACAAAACTATTTAATTCATCAATAGTTCCATATGCCTTTATACGTTGACTATCTTTTGCTAATTGAATACCACCGATTATCTTAGTATATCCTTTATCACCAGTTCTAGTATAAATTTGCAATTTATCCCTCCTTCTCCTTAGAAAGATAGGTTATCAACTCTGCTACTCCTTTATCTTCAACAGCAGAGAGACGAAAGATTTTCTCAACACCTGCTAATTCTAATCTCTTCTCAGCATTTATAATAGCGTCTTCATTTGGTGCTAAATCTATCTTTGTAATAATTCCTATACATGGTTTCGTAAAATTTTGTGCAAAATGGGGTGAAAATGTTTGGCCTAATTCCGTTACGCTACAAACGAATCCAATAATATCTGAACTAGCAGCCATCATTTGTAAAGCGCTATAAAATCTTCTATGTAAGACAAACTCACCTGGTGTGTCAATCATCTGAGGATAGAACTCAACTGATTGTGTTTTTTTATATTTAATGCTCTCTCCTTGAATCCTTTGGCAAAGGGTGGTTTTCCCACTTCCAACTGATCCAATTAACATAATTTTTTTCATTTTCTATGCCCACCTATTATGTTCTTGTTATTTTGGGGACAGAAAACTGCATAAGTTCTCTTAAAGAAATAACAACCTGTTCCATAGCAGATTGTACAGCTGACACATCCCCTAAGATAAATACAGACCCACTGAACCTATCAACAAATCCTATTTTAATAGGTGCAGTCTTTTTAGCTATATCCACAGCGATGATTGCAACCTCTGGTGGGGTTATGGTTAAAATACCAATTGCACGATACCTTTCATCATTCAAGCCTAATTTCTCAAAAATTCGATCATCTGGATTTGCTATAATATGTGCTAATGTCACTTGTTTACCTGGTACTGATTCAAATATCTTTCTTTCTAATATATCCATATATTTCCCCATTTCATAATAAAGGCACAATACACATTATTTATATGTTCTTTGCTTTATAATGTCAGTATAAGTATTTCCTTTATAAACAAATTTTAATCACTTAGAATTTGTTTTAGTTTTAAGTACTTGAAATTTTAAGCGAAGCTTAAAATTGAGTACGCCATAAAGTTTGTGAGTGTGAACGAACAAATTTTATTTTTTATAGACTATATTCCTTGCAAGCAGTGTTACGGCTTCCGTCGTAGAATGTTTCCAATCCTACTTCGCTTTGCCCGTGCTCTTTGACATTCCTGACACGAGACCCTTTAGCCTCATTGTTTTCTTCTAATTTTTCTGATGAAATTTCGGGTATTTAATCTTATCTACAATAATATATATAGTTACGTATCCTGTGCATACAGTGTGAATATCGGCGAGGTGATGATTTGAAAAAGAATAGTTTTGTTTATGGATCTATTTTATTGACATTAGTTAATTTTTTTATTCGATTTATTGGATTTAGCTATGACATATTATTATCAAAGCTTATAGGAGCTGAAGGCATTGGTTTATTTCAAATGATAATGCCTGTTCTTATGATTTTTCTTATTATTACCACTGCCGGTATCCCTACAGCTGTATCCAAGTTAATCGCAGAATATAATTCTAAAAATAACTATGATGCTGTTAGAAAAACTTATAAAGTGGCTCTATTATTTACCTTAGCCCTATCCATAGGGTTAAGTTTGATCCTTATTTTATTTAGTAGATTTATTGCTTTGAAGATATTTAGAAATCAAGATGCCTTACGCTGTATTTATTTGCTTCCTCCAGCCATGGTTTTGATTTCTATGACATCTGTTATCAGAGGCTATTATTATGGGTTAAAAATGATGGGTACTGCCAGTATTTCTGAAATTGTTGAACACGTTACGCGATTTATTATTGTTATAGGCTTGCTGTATTATATTTACCCATTAGATCCTATTCAAGGAGCCTTCATTGCCATTTGCGGAATTAGCATAGGTGAGTTTTTTGACTTGATATGGCTGCTTTTCATACAAACCCGCTTCACTAAAAGACTCCCATATGTGATCCCTACTCCAATCAAGATGACCAAACTATTATGGCAAATACTAACTATATCCGCCCCATTGACCATATCAGGATTTTTTAATGTTATTCTGCAATTTGTCAATGCCATCTTAATACCCCATAGGCTTATGGCTTCAGGATATACAAACAGTGAAGCCATTGCAACCTTTGGAAGAGTCATGGGCATGGCTATGCCCTTAACATATCTTCCATATTTCGTTACATCCGCCCTCGTCATCAATATTATTCCCAACTTGTCTGAACAGGTTTTTCTGAAAAATTATAAGCCTGCTAGAAATACTATCCATCTTGCTGTAAAAATCACCCTATTGGTGTCTATCCCTTTAACTGCACTATATGTTTTTTTTGCAAAACCGTTGGCAGTTTATCTATATAATGATCCAAAGGCCAGCGAAGCAATATATATGATGGGTTTTTGTACTGTTTTCCTCGCCATGCAGCATACTTTTTCAGGGATCTTACATGGTCTAGGAAAACAAAAAAATACTACTATTCATCGAATAATTAGTATGAGTCTTCAGTTTGCTGCTATTTATTACCTTGTAGGCAATCCAACATATGGCATTTATGGGTATTTTATAGGATTTTTCCTATGTACATTATCCATTTGTATATTGGATTTTTATACTTTATGGAAAATGACTAAAATTAAATTCAAATATGTAGATTTGCTTATAAAGCCTTTTTTTGCTGCTATTTTGATGATATTCTTAATTTTTATGACACAGCAACGGTTTCTTTCAATAAATTTTCACCTTTCCATCGGTTTTGTTTATAGTCTTATCATTGGCGGCTTAGGTTATATATTCGTCCTCTTAACTACAAAGGCAATCCCAAGGAATTTATTGCATATGTTATTCCGAATAGATAGATAAATTACCCTCCATGGGGCAACCATGAAAATTGTCTCTGTTGCTACAAATATCACTGAAACCATATTTGCCTTAGGTCAAGGGTAAAAACAAAGTCCCCTAAACACTCGTCTAGGGGACTTTGTTTATATTATTAATTTTTATCTAAGTTGCATGAGACGTACATCTGCTTACTTTGTAAGCAGTGTTACGGCTTCAACATGCCTTGTTGTGACAATAATGATGTCGTTAATATATAATATCATCTTGATGTTTCAATTGTATTTGGTGTCATATATACTCCTCTACTTACACGCTCCAACTTACTTATATTACATCAGATATCAGTATACTTGTAAAGGAAAGTTATTCTAACATTTCAACCAATATTAAAGTAACATAATCATCTCGATTCTTTGCACCAATCTCAAAAATAAGATATTCTTCATAAGCATGTTTGCCTAGCTTAATCTGATGTTTTGCAACATATTCAATAATCTTGGTATACATTTCACTGATATTTTGATAACTACCTTTATAATAAACTTGAAGATACCAACCTTCTCTACGTACTAAAGTGGCATCTTTGCCATGGACATTTTCACCTTTAGTATATAAATAAGAAAAACTATTAAATCTTTTCTTAAGAATATTATCAATAGTAAGAGCTCCCCCTAAAAAATCAATCATACTGGCATTACTACTTTTACGAAAAGCAATTAGGGAAGAAATAAAATCAGGATAAGAATTATCTGTACCCCTATCAATTAATGAACTTCGTAGAGCATATACCTCTTTATGATAAGCTAATTCAATCTTATTATATTCTAAAGTTAAGGCTTCTTCCGTTAAATTTTTTAAAGCATCAATTTCATGTTTAATTTGCTTTAGCCTAACAAGCTCTTTGACAACTTCATTTGATTTTTGATCTAGTAAAGAAATTAAAGCATTTGGATTTCGCTTATCCATAAACTCTTTAATTTCTTTCAAAGGCATACCTAATCTTTTTAAAGCAGCAATAATAGAAAAGGTATCATATTGACGAAATGAGTAATATCGATAACCATTTTCTTTAATGATTTCAGGTTGAAATAATCCTATTTGGTCATAATGAAATAAAATATGTTTTGGAATACCACAAAGTTTAGCAAATTCACCAGTGGTTAAATATTCGTTTTTATTATTAGACATAATTAACCTCCCTAGAACTCTTAGTGTTTTATGAATTATTTTTCTTGACTATAAGATAACCTTATAGTTTATAATAGTTCAAGTGTCCCTTAAAGTCAAAGAATCTGGAAATATATTATTAAAGTCATATTATTCAATGGAGGTTATTTATGAAGTTAATATTAAAATATCTTAAAAGATATCCCAAATTAATTCTACTAAATACCTTGGGCATATTTAGCTTTGTTGCTGTTCAGTTAGGTATACCTACAATCATGGCAGCAATGATTGACAAAGGTATTGGTAATAGTGATATCGGTTATGTTAAAAAAATGGGAATAATCATGCTACTTGTAAGTATTATTGGTGGTGCAGGAACGATTTTGATTACTTATGCTTCTTCAAGAATTTCAACGTATATGATTCGTGATATTCGAAATGATGTTTTTGCACAATCACAGAAATTCTCCCATACAGAATATAATAAATTTGGTGTATCATCCATGATTACCCGTACAACTAGCGATGCATTTCAGCTAATGTTATTCTCAAACTTGCTTTTCAGAACAGCATTATTAGCACCGATTATGGTTTTTATCAGTGTATTTATGACCATAAAAACAAGTTTAAGCCTATCTTTAATTATTGGAGCAAGTTTTCCATTTATTATATTAGGTGTCATTATCGTTGCTAAAGTGACCAATCCCATTTCTGATGCGCAGCAAAAAGGATTGGATCGTTTAAATAGGATTTCAAGAGAGAACTTATTGGGAATTAGAGTTATTAGGGCCTTTAGAAAAAGTGACTATGAAGCAGAACGTTTTGCAGGAATCAATGAAATATATGCCTCTAATTCAAAGAAATTGTTCAAGATCATTTCTTTCACACAACCAGCATTTTTCTTCTTATTACATTTGTCCATGCTGGCAGTGTTTTGGGTTTCTACCATTATGATTGATAAAGGGACTTTACAGGTGGGTCAATTAGTTGCCTTCTTAGATTATCAATTCCATGCACTGTTCTCAGTTATGCTATTTTCTATGGTATTTGTAATGTACCCAAGAGCAAGGGTTTCTGCAAATCGTATCCAGGAAATATTAGGTGAAGAGCCATCTATAACAAGCCTTAAGAATGGTATAAAAGAAACAAAAGGTAAAGCAAAAGTAGAGTTTGATCACGTTACATTTCAGTATCCTGATGGTGAGCTTCCTGTCATAAAGGATGTATCCTTTACAGCAAATCAAGGAGAAACCATTGCTTTTATTGGGAGTACCGGAAGTGGTAAAAGTACATTAATCAATTTAATTCCAAGGTTTTATGACGTTACAAAAGGCACTATAAAAATAAATGATGTGGATATTCGAGATTATGATATGGATGTACTTCGTAAAAAGATTGGGTTTATTCCACAAAAAGCATTTTTGTTCCATGGAACCATCGAAGAGAATTTGAAGTTTGGTAATTCAGATGCAACCTTAGAAGAAATGAACCATGCAATCGAAATAGCTCAGGCAAAAGAATTTATAGAAAATAAGCCAGACAAATTGCAAGAATATATCAGCGAAGGTGCCAAAAACTTTTCTGGAGGACAAAAGCAAAGAATTTCAATAGCAAGGGCACTGATTCGAAAGCCAGAAATCTATATCTTTGATGATAGTTTTTCAGCCCTTGATTATAAAACAGATGCTATGTTGCGAGAAGCTTTACGAGAAGAAACAAAAGAATCTATTGTATTCATTGTAGCACAAAGAATTAGCACCATAATGAATGCAGATAAAATAATAGTTCTAAACGAGGGTGAAGTCGTAGGAATTGGAACCCACAAGGAATTATTGAAAACATGTAGTGTTTACTATGAAATTGCAGATTCACAATTAAGAAAGGAGGAATTAGAGCAATGAAAAAATTATATCCTTATATAAAGCCCTATTTGAAATTTTTTATAGCTTCAATTCTTCTTTTAATTATATATGCAGGCTTTCTAGCAGCGGCACCAATGGTAGAAGGTTTAATTACAACGAGATTAAAAGATGATGTTTCTAATATTGCCAACAACGTTCTCGGTGCAGCCATTAGCTTTTCTTATATTCTTAGGATTTTAAAAATATTGCTTGTGATTTATATCGGTAATATCACTTGTAATTTTCTATCCCAATACTTTTTAACCATTGGGCTACAGAATTCTATGCGTGATTTAAGAAATGAAGTTCAAAAGAAAATCACAAGACTTCCAATTCGTTATTTTGATAAGCGTACCGTGGGGGATATCTTAAGTATTATATCTAATGATATAGATACAATATCAAATGCCTTGCAGCAATCTTTATCTAGAATATTAAGTGCTATTTTATCCGTCACCTTAGCCGTGATCTTAATGTTCTATATCAATCCTATTATGGCTGTAATGGCTGTTCTAATTCTTCCAGGCAGTGCTTTTATTATGAGATTTATTATGAAGCGTTCTTCTCTTATGTTTAGAAATCAACAGCGTGCCTTAGGAACTTTGAATGGCTATATTCAAGAAAGATATACAGGATTAACAGAGATTAAATTATATGGCAAACAAGAAGAGTCCATTGAGCAATTTAAAAAGATTAATAATAATCTTTGTGAGAATGGATTCAAAGCACAGTTTATATCAGGCCTTATGTCACCATTAATATCCTTTATCACTTATATTGCAATGGTAGCAGTTATTTTTGTAGGGACAACCTTCGTAATTTCTGGTACCATAACCGTTGGACAGCTTCAAGCATTTGTGCGTTATATGTGGCAGTTAAATGAGCCTCTTGAGCAAGTAACGCAATTATCATCCTCCATTCAATCTGCGATTGCAGCGTCAGGAAGAGTTTTTGATTTTCTTGAAGCAGAGGATGAAGTACCAGAAATAGCAAATCCTCTTAGCATTGAAGATTTAAAAGGAAATGTTACATTTGAAAATGTGTCCTTTGGCTATACAAAAGATAATATATTAATTGAGGACTTAAATCTCGATGTTAAAAGTGGACAAATGGTAGCTATTGTAGGACCTACAGGGGCCGGAAAAACAACACTGATCAACCTTTTAATGCGTTTCTATGATGTAAATAGTGGTGGAATTAAGGTGGATGGTGTAAATATCAAAGATATGAAGAGGGACGATCTTCGTTCTATCTTCGGAATGGTTCTACAGGATACTTGGCTGTTTAACGGAAGTATTGCCGATAATATCAAGTACGGCAACGATACTGCAACTCGAGAAGATATTATCAATGCAGCTAAAATAGCCAATGTGAATCACTTTATTAAGACACAGCCAGATGGCTATGATATGGTCCTCAATGAAGAGTCTTCCAATATATCTGCTGGAGAGAAGCAGCTATTAACCATAGCAAGAGCGTTCTTGGCAGATCCAGCTATTTTAATTCTTGATGAGGCAACAAGTTCAGTAGATACAAGGCTTGAGTCAATGTTACAAACTGCCATGAAGAATATTATGAAAGGCAGAACAAGCTTTGTTATTGCTCACCGCCTTTCTACAATTAGAAATGCAGATTTAATCCTTGTTATGAATAATGGAGCCATTGTTGAGCAAGGTACTCATGATGAGTTAATGATGAAGAAGGGTTTTTATGAGAATTTGTATATGAGCCAATTTCAGAAACTAGCATAAAATAGATATCTTATTAGCTGAAAAAGGAACTGTATATGCTAAAAAAGTACCAGGCCTTCTTGGCAATTACCCGTGCTGGACTTTCACCAGCAAGTGTGGTCCAGTTTTGCTGGACGCACGGTATAAAAAAGAGGCGAAGCCTATCGATTACAAAGTTGACCGAAGACTTCGCCTCTTTGAGTTTTTATATTTAATTTTGCATTTTTATAAAATAACAGCACCAAGATTTTTATATCTCAGTGCCTTTATTTTCTATGTTGATAATAAGGAAAATTCTCATATTTTATAAAGATAAATTGGAATTTGTGAGCTTTCAATTATAATTCCATATCATCTAACAAAGCCTTTAGGTATTTTAGCGTTTGAGAACGACTTTCTTCGTTTTGACAATCAAACAATAATTCCTCAGTAAGCTCCCAAGTATCCTCTAGCATACGCCTAGCCAAATAAAACTCCATTGTATCAGTGTTCACTTGAAAGTCTGGATGTTTTTCCTTATATATATCTAAAAAACACTTATAGTAAGGCTTTTGTTTTAAAAACATAAGATCAGCTTCGGGTGGAGCAACTTTCAACCCCTCCCAGTCTATTTAAATCAATGTTTCCTTTCGTTGCATCAGTTTTTCAATAGACCCAATTCGTTCTTTCAGCAATTCTTTTAGATCACTAGCAAGATACTCAAAGTTTTGAATAATATGCTCCTTTAATAGCTGTAAAAATGGTAGACAAAAATCCTCTCTTAACTTTAAGCTATCACAAGGTATTTGCGTACTGCTGAAAGAATGAAGCTCCGAAATCATATCACTAAGTTGTACTACTTGTTCATATGTCAATTCATCATCACCAATAGTTTCACCGTCAATATATTCATACAAAAGATAAATTGCATGGTTATCTTGACATTTATAATTACCTGCCTTTGTTACCACAGGAACAGGAATTCTGTCGGACATCCTTGTATTTTTACCCAACCAAATGGTAATTGGAATATATATGTCAATCGTGGCTGTTAACTTATGAGTAGAAGCCCTGTTTTTTTTCATAAGCCTTCAAAAAGTAATATTTCACACCATCAGACACTTTATATGCCGAAGCCGACCATCCACCTTTTTGAGAGGTAACGGACAGACATTTTATACCGTATTCTGTTTTTAGTATATTTATTATATTTTCCATATATCTTCTCCCAACATAAGTAATCTGCGCTTCAAATATGCCTTACAAGTAAAATCTTTTTTATTTATACATCTAGTTTTATTATAACTGCAAAAATTAATAAAACAAAATAAACATTAATCTTTAGTCTTGCATAAAAGTTCACCCGTCTTAACCAAAAAGTCCCTCAAATCTAAAGTCTGAGGGACATACAACACTCTTCAATATTTAATTAAAAATCTTCAAGACCTTTAAAATGAGACTACTTCTTTACTCAAATGGATATTTTTGAACTAACATCATAATTTATTTTCATAACACAACTGTCCGCAAGCAGCACTAATTTCAGAACCAAATTGTGTTCTAACAGTTACATTAATACCAGCTTTCTTTAGTGTACTGCAAAATTGCTTGATAGCACTTGAAGATTGAAATTTAAAAGTTGTTTTGTCCGTAGAATTATAAGGTATCAAATCAATGTGATATAAATACTCCCATGAACCACGATTTTTCAATAAACCTACAACTGCCTCTGCATGTTCTTTCGAATCATTAATTCCTTCAAGCATAATATAAGCAATAAACACTCGTCGTCCCGTATGAATGATATGTTCATCTAATGTCTTCATTACCTCATTCAATGGAAATCTTTTATTTATAGGCATTAAATCGCTTCGTTGGCTTTCAAATGGTGAATGAAGTGAAAAAGCCAGATTCACTTGTGGAAATTCTTTGGTCAATCTTTGAATTCCCGGTATAATGCCAATTGTTGAAATAGTAATTCTTCGTTGACTCAACCCAAATAAATTTTGATCAGTTAAAATTTTTACTGCATCAAATAACTCCGGATTTGCAAAAGCCTCACCCATTCCCATAAATGAAATACTATTCAATCTATGGTCATTAAAATAGAAATAAAGTAATTGGTCAGTTATCTCATCAGCAGTAAGATTGCGTCTAAATCCAGCACTTCCCGTTGCACAAAAACGACATCCAAAACCACAACCACATTGGGAAGAAATACAAAACGATTCCCACCCCTGTTTATACTTTAGTCCAACAGCTTCTATTCTTTCTCCATCAGTCAATTCGAATAACAATTTTTGAGCTTGTTTAGAATCTTGTGAAAAAACAGGTATTACACTAGATACATTATTTCCAAACTCATTTACTAAAGCTATCCTTAACGCTTTTGGTAGTATATGCATATCATCAAAATTATCTATTCTTTGATGAAAAATAGCTTTTGTAAGCTGTTCGTATCTATAATCAGGTAATTTTAAATTTGATACTATTTGTTTTATTTTTCCATATTTCGTTTTTGTCTGTTTCATGTA
The DNA here is from genome assembly GCF_018919215.1 of Alkaliphilus flagellatus. Lineage (NCBI taxonomy): Bacteria > Bacillati > Bacillota > Clostridia > Peptostreptococcales > Natronincolaceae > Alkaliphilus > Alkaliphilus flagellatus. The sequence continues at coordinate 274,065 of NZ_JAHLQK010000001.1, read as the reverse complement.
GGCTTCCTCCTCACTATTAATAGTTAGGAAGCAAAGCCAGTATAATTAGCGACTTATACTACTCCATGCAAGCGTCGCTCAAAACATCTGGCTTTGCATGGAGCCTATTGTGTGTTACTTTTATATTCCCATTAAACATATTAATTGCCATTTCTACCTTTACAATTTTATTGTTTTTGTTGCAACATTTTCACAAAATGCACTATCATGCTCAACAAACAAAATTGTAGGTTCATGTTCAATTAACAATTTCTCAATCTGCATACGAGAAATGACATCAATAAAGTTCAATGGCTCATCCCAAATATACAAATGTGCCCGTTCACACAAACTTTTAGCAAGCAATACCTTTTTCTTCTGTCCTCCACTAAAATCTTCGATATTCTTTTCAAACTGTTCTCTTGAAAAATCAAGTTTTCTAAGCATCGATTTAAATAAACTCTCGTCAATACAGTGTTTATCTGCATACTCAGATAAGTTACCATATAAATCTGAAGTATCTTGTGAAACATAGGAAATGATTAACTTATTATTCTTTCTTACAATTCCACTATGGGGGATGTTTTCTCCATAAATTAATTTCAATATACTTGATTTTCCGCTGCCATTCTTTCCTTGAATAGCAATTTTTTCACCTTGCTCTATAGTGAAGCTTACTCCTTCACAGACAATTCTATCATCATATTCAATTGCAACATCTGTAAGTTCTACAAGCTTTTTATCATGGAAAGTAAGCGGTACTATTTTTAAACTTTCATTAGATTCAATATTTTTAAGAAGCTTTGATTTTTCCTCAATCATATTTTGTTGTTTAGCTTCTATATTTTTAGCACGCTTCATCATTTTTGCAGCTTTATGTCCAACATATCCTTTATCTAATTTGCTCCCAGAATTAGTAGTTCCATACTTGCTGCTTTCAACACTATCTGACCACGTAGATGTACGTTTTGCCGAGCTGGAAAGTCTGTTAATATCCTTTTTCAATTTTTCGTTTTCTGCTAGCTCAAAATCATCTTGTAATTCTTTGTTTCTCCACCATGAAGAGAAATTTCCTTTTTGTATTTCAATATTAGTTTTATTAATAGACAAGATATGGTCAACACAATTATCCAAAAAAGACCTATCATGTGAAATCAGAATAAATCCTTTCTTTTTTTTCAAGTAATTACTTAGTTTTTGCCTAGCTTCAGCATCCAAATGATTGGTAGGCTCATCAATAAGCAAGAAGGAGTTCTCCTTCAAAAACATAGCAGCCAACAATGCTTTGGTCTGCTCTCCTTTAGATAGTGTATAAAACTGTCTATATAAAGCATCGTAGTCCATATCTAACAAAGATAATTCTTTTACTATTTCCCAATCCATTGAATTTGGACTAATCTCCCTTATGACATCTATGGTGAAATTGCTTTGCTCCTGCACCTCATAAGGAAAATATTCAAAAGTCACATCAGCCGAAATGTTTCCATTATATTCGTATTTCCCAAGCAAAAGATTTAAAAAAGTAGTCTTTCCTCTTCCGTTTCTTCCAGTAAATCCTAATTTCCAATCGGTATCAATTTGAAAACTTACATTTTCAAAAATATTATCATAGCTACCTTCATAAGCAAAGGTTAGGTTTGTAACATTTATTAAAGACATATTTTTGTCCTCCTCTGTATTTAATGGTATAAATAACAAAGTCGGAACAATAGGCGACCTTGTTATTACTCCATATAAGTGTCGCCTGCAGTATCCGACTCTATATGGAGATTATCATGTGTTAGCAAAGTGTCTTTATTTATCATAATATTATTTATCCTCCTTATTCGAATTATTTATAAAAAAATAAGAGCCGCAAGAATTAATTATTCTTACAGCTCATAGATATACGTAGTTAAGCTAATCATTATAGCATAACACAAGTGTATATATTAAGAGAAAAAAGAATAACTTTCTTGCATAAGTACAACAAAACAAACAGAGCACACCTGTTTATCTTTGTATTAAATGTACTTTAAAAATTAGCAAGAAAAATTAATCATTTTTTCACCTCAAATTTCAAATTTTTTATCATTATACTATTATACGTTGAAAAAGTCAATAAAGAGTGAATAAAGAAAATCTATTTCTTCTCTATATTCACAACACACTCTACATGCCTTGAGTAGACAAAAATGATTTCACTTGAAGCTGGTATCCCCCTGGCGTAATTCAAAGAATTAATTAATTCTAATAATTGGTATAATGAAAAATTCATTCAATTGTTTCATTAAAGATTTATAGTTCCATTAATTGAAATAGTCGCTTTTCCCCCAACTTTGATAGTCGGATTAGTTTTTCCTGCAATAATCTTTATTGTAAGTTCTCCCGGTCTTCCAGCTGCATGTCCTTGGGCAATTGTAAATTCATGGTCTGTTTTTGGGTCTAAAATATTTTCCAATACTAAGTATCCTGCTAACGCACCATTCGCTGCTCCTGTAACCGGATCCTCAGCAATTCCGACTGCTGGTGCAAAATCTCTTGTATATATTTTATATCGTTCATCAAAACTGTTAAAACTAAATAAATGTGTAGTAGTAATATCAAATTTAAGATTTAAATCTTTTAATTCTTCAAATATCGGTACTGATGCGTCGATTGCTTTACTGTTCTTTACCGGAATTAATAAGTGCCAATTTCCTGTATATGCTAACCTGATCGGATATTTATCATCGATGTCCATTGGATTAATCCCGACTACACGACAGATTTCTTCCTTATCCACCTCAAATTGTTTTGTTTTAGGTGCAACTTGAGTCATCACAACACTATTTAATTTTTTTTCTTGCATAGACCATTCAACCGGAACAATACCAATATTTGTTTTCAATCTAATTTGTGAGGCTTTTTCCATCCAGCCATACTCCATTGCCATAACCCATGACAGGCCTACCGTAGCATGACCGCAAAAATCAACCTCTGTACTTGGTGTAAAATAACGCACCACATAATCATAATTTTTGTCATTAGAAGGAAATAAAAATGCAGTCTCTGAAAGATTTAACTCTCTTGCGATCTTCTGCATGTCGTGCTCATTTAACCCCACTGCTTCGGGAACTACACCCGCGGCATTTCCACCAAAAATTTGATCTGTAAATGCATCTACATGATAGACTTGTATTTTCTTCATAACTAACACTCCTTTTTTATACTTGATAAAGTAAGTGTATAGCAAAAGAATTTCCATTACAAATTACTATTTCCGCTATTAGAAATCGTTTTTTGTGATGATATGTCTAGGAATGTTTGAAAAGCCCTCGTCGTTATCCTATCTTTTCTTCTTAAAAAAACAAGCGGATTCTGATTATACGCTTTAGGGAGGTCATAAATAAAAAATGAATTAGACTTACTGTATTTCTCCGCTAAAGACCGTATTGTAATCGAAAAACCCAAACCCAGTTCAACAGAAGCAAAAATCCCGTCCCAAGTGCCAACTTGAATTGACCTTGGTAATTGAATATCCTCGGATTGAACCCACTGTTCAAATTTTCTTTTATAGATACAATTTTGCGATGCTACAATCAAATCATTTTTACAAATCAATTCTAACTTTCGAGAATCTGGCAATTGTTGACCTGTAATTAAAACAAGTTCATCGTCTATACAAATTTCTTGAACAAGTTCATCATTTTTTATAGGTCCATCTACAAAAATACCATCCAATTCATAGTTTAAAATCTTGCCCAATAATGCCTCTGTAGATTCAATATAGGTTACTAGCTCAACATTGGGGCACGCTTCTTTAAAATCGCGCATTATATAAGGTAATCTTACTGATGCCACTTCTATGATTAATCCGATTTTTAATTTTCCTCGAGTTCCATCATGCAGAACACTAACCACTTCATCTTGTAAACTAATCATTCTATTAGCATAATCCAAAAATATTTCTCCGGAATTAGTCAGTACTACTCCTCGACTGTTTCTGATAAATAAATCTACTTCCAATTCATGTTCCAATTGATTGATTCTAGCTGTCACGTTCGATTGTGCATAATTCAGGTGTTCTGCAGCCTTAGTAATATTTCCAAAATATGCTACTGTTTTAAATATTGCTAAATCTTTTATATCCATGTCACACCTCTCTGAAATACAAACTATTTAATGGTTCATCCAAAAACCTGTTAACTGTAAGCAGTTCTAATTACTCTTTTTTCAGAAATTTTATCGTTATTTTTAAAATAGCAATTCTTAGACTTCTTAACATTATTCTTTTCTTGATTTAACACACAAATTCCGCTCTATTTCCTTATTTCTTATGCAAAAGGCAAATACTTTCACAATGAGAAGTATGCGGAAACATATCCACTGGTTGCACTTTATCAACATTATATCCTCGCTCATCTAAATAGGCCAAATCCCTTGCCAATGTGGCTGGGTTACAAGAAACATAAACTATTCTTTTAGGCTCCATGTTTACTATTGTTTCAAGTACACTTTCCTCGCATCCCTTTCTAGGTGGGTCTACAACTACAACATCTGCTCTAATTCCTTGCTTATATAATCTTGGCACTACTTCTTCGGCCTTTCCCACATAAAAGTTAGCATTATTAATGTTGTTAATTGATGCATTTTCTCGTGCATCTTTTATAGCGGCTTCTACTACTTCTACACCATGTACCTCTTTAGCTTTCTGTGCTAGAAATAATGATATAGTTCCAATACCACAGTAAATATCAAATACCCTTTCATTTCCTGATAAATCTGCATATTCCAATGCCTTTTCATACAGAACTTTAGTTTGTGTCGGGTTTACTTGGAAAAAGGATTGAGCTGAAATGTGAAACTTTAGATTTCCTATATAATCAACTATTTTATCTTCTCCGTATAAAGTAATGGTTTCCTGTCCAAAAATAACATTTGTATTCTTTGTATTAATATTTTGAACAACACTTTTTAATCCCTCTATATTTTCCTTAAACATTTCAATAAGCTGATTTTTCTGTGGCAAATCTCTACCATTAGTTACTATAACAATCATTACCTCACCAGTAGTAAAACCAGCTTTTGTAACTATATGTCTAATTAATCCTGTTCTACTTTTCTCGTCATATACCTTTACACTGAAATCTTCTATATATCTCTTTACTATTTTAACTATTTTTTCATTAATAGGAGACTGAATATGACAATATTCTGTATCTACAATGTCATGTGTTCCCATTTTATAAAAGCCTAAAATTGCCTTACCATCAATTACACCAACAGGAAATTGAGCCTTATTACGATATTCGTATGGATTATCCATGCCTAAAGTTGGATTAACAGTAGTATCTATCTTCCCTATACGAGTTAAAGCATCTTCTACAATTTTTCGCTTCATCTCTAGCTGTGCTCCATAGCTCATATGCATAATTTGGCATCCACCACATATATTAACATTTGGGCACTTAGGCTCTATTCTATCTTCAGATGGTTCTATAATTTCTAATAGTTCCCCTATTCCATAGTTCTTCTTTAAAATATTTATTTTTACTTTTACTATATCTCCTGGTATAGCTCTTGAAACAAAAATTGTAAAACCATTTATTTTGCCGACACCTTCTCCACTACTTCCTAAACCATCTATTTTAATGTCATATATTTTATCTTTTTCTACCATGCTAATAACTCTCCTTTATATATCTTGACAGATGTAGTCGAATGAAATTACTTAATTATCATTTTACACTACTTTGCTACTATTTTGCCAACATTTGTTGTACGATTCCTATTTACGGAAACATTTCAATATTTTATAATATAAAGTATAACTTAGGATAAGCTAAGATTGGAGTTGATTGAATGTTGCGAACGATTCGAAATATCTTTGTACTTCTATTAATAGGCATAACAGCATCTGGTATGCCTATTTACGCAAGTAGCATTAATTTTAGTTCTATTATACCAACTATTGTTTCCAAAAATGATGCTATTATTGTCACTACGGAGGAAAAGGTAATATCCTCTAATCATGTTCAAGTTAAATATGGCTTTTCTGCAGATTCAGATAAGAGTTATACAGGGCTGTTATTTAATGAAAATAATCCCTTTACTGTTGAACTGACATCTAATGGTGATACAATCCAAGATCTATCTTTAGATGACCTTGTGACCCTTGGTAATTATAAGTCTCTTGAACTTTACAGTAGTACTCCTGTTTACATCATTTTTGATTTCGACCAAGAAAAATTAAATCTACCTGATGGCTCTTATAAGTTAAAAATTAAACCTAATATCGATAATGTAAACGTAGCTACAGAAGAGGCTGAATTTGATATACATTTTAATACTGAAGGAAACTATATTCCTGCTTTACCCGCCATTACATCAGTTAAGCATGGAGAAACTGCTCTAACACTTTATTTCCCGGACAACGAAGCAAATTATTTAGTGCCTATTACAAGATTTGTACCATATACAAGTTCTCCTTTGACTACAACCCTTAGAAACTTAGAAAAGGGTCCTAATAGCAATCTCGGTTTACCATTAGGAACTCCCATCCCGGTAGGAGGCAAGGCTGGAAAATCTGGAGATACTGCCTATGTAAATTTACCTGCAGATCTTGGCAGCTTTAATCAAGGTTCTAGCGCCTCTACTAATGCAGTAAATAGTTTAGTAAATTCTTTAACGTCTATCAATGGAATATCTAAGGTCCAGTTTCAATTTAATGGTAAGATTATAAAGGATGCTTTCCACGGTATGACGATGGATGTGCCTTACCACAAACCAGATAATACAATGATTTACACTGCTTATTTATCTGACACCAATAGATTTTTGTTATCACCAATTCCTTTCTCTATGTTTGGAAATCAATATGATGATAATAATATTAACACTATTTTTGATACTATGAAATTTAAAGGAATACCTGAAATCTACAACTCTAAAAGACATCCTATTGTGCCTAATGATGTTGAGTTGTTGGATTACAACATTGCTAACCGTGTACTTACTTTAACATTTAATGAAGAATTTTTAAAGGTCTATGAAAATAATGACCACCGTCGTCAAATGATGGTAGATGGTATTATATTTACCTTTAAGTCTTTAAATGATGTGGATTTTGTTAACATTAAAGTAAAAGTTGATTCCAAAGATACAAATGAGCAAGGAATAATAAATTATGATTTTGCTCCACCAGTTTATATTAATCCAGAAGATTAAAAGTCTATTTATATTTATTTTATAATAAAAACCAAGACAAATAAAAAAACTTGTCTTGGTTTTTTCATATACCTCTAAATAATTTCCTTTCTCTGCTTTCCCAAAATTTAATCAAAAAAATAAGCACAGATATTCTGTGCTCAAAAATAGAATCAGTTGTCCTTTTTTACTTACTTAAAAACTAAATAATTAAAACCTATTATGCATTATTTAACAATTTCAAACTTTTTATACCTGATTTAACCTAGTTGTTTAGTTACATTTTTCAACATTTCTCGAATCGGCAAATCATATGGACATCTTGTTTCGCACTTCCCGCACTTAATACAGTCCGATGCTTTTTTGGGTAAGCTGGAATACCTTGTTGCTGCCCATTCCTTTAGGTCATATCTGGTATAATATCCTTCCATTAAAAACTGAGTAGGAATATCAATCTCTTGAGGACAAGGCAGACAATATCCACATCTCCTACAAAACTTAGAACCTAACTCTTTAGCAAGTTTTTCAAGTGCCTGTCTTTCATCCTTATTTAAAGGTATAAAAGACTTTGCAACTGCTGCATTTTCTGCAACTTGTTCGATCCTATCAATTCCTGGAATAACTACAGAAACATTAGGATTTTCTAAAATAAATCTTAGAGCTAAATTCCCCTTTGTAATTGCTCCACCTGCTAATGGTTTCATCACAATAACTCCAATGTTTCTTTCCTTAGCTTTCTTAAATAGATCTTCCGCCTGTCTTTCAACTGCATTGTAAGGAAACTGAATTGTAGAAAAATAATCCGTCTCTATAGCATTCCCTAAAATACCTATATCGTGGCTTGTAATGCCTATAGCCTTTATTTTTCCTTCTTTCATTGCTTCATCTAGTGCTTTATATGCTCCATTAGTACTCATTATTTGATCATACTGATCCTTAGTTCTAACATTGTGACACTGATATAAATCTATGTATTCACAGCATAAGTTCTTCAAACTAATTTCTATATCCTTTTTCATGCTTTCATAATCTCTAGCCATGGATTTAGTAGCAATAGTCCAATGTTCCCTCGTTCCTCTAATGCCTATTCCGATTAAACTCTCACTTGCTTCATATCCTCTAGCTGTATCGATAAAATTAATCCCTTCCTTTCTAGCAAGATCAATTAACCTAACAGCTTCTTCTTCATCTAATCTTTGTATAGGAATTCCGCCAAAACCTACAACCCCTATATTATAGTCAGTTTTCCCTAACTTTCTAACCTCCATCTTTTGTTCCCCCTCATTAGTTGGCTATCTTCTAAAATAAAACCATAGATTTCCTCCAGTTAGCATACTCTTAAACCGTCTTTTTATCATATTTATAAATGGAATTCTAGTGATTGGTAAAACTAACATCAATCCAAGTGCATCAGTTATTAACCCAGGAGCTAATAAAAAAGCTCCGCCTAGGATAACACATAATCCACCAATAAGCTCATCTGCTGGCATTTTTCCTTGACTTATATCAAATTTTATCTTTGTAATAATATCTCTACCCTCTCTTTTGGCAAAGTATGCTCCTGTAAGACCTGTTACAATTACTATAGCCAAGGTATACTTGAATCCTATGTAACTACCTATCTTTAACAATATAGCAAAGTCTAAAAGAGGTAACAAAGTAAATAGTAGAATTAATTTAAATAGCATATTTTCACCCCTGGATAGAATTTTTCAATCTTTATCATATATATAGTATTATGTAAATTTTTATTACATTAAACCTTCAAGTTTTAAATACACTTCTTTATGTATCTTTTTTAAGTTCATAGGCCTACCACCTTCTTTACTTACAAATGCGTGTTCTGTAAAGCCTTCAGCTAACAACACTCCATCTACTTCTCTAACTATTTTATAGTTAAATGTTATTCTTGTTGGACTAAGTTTTTCTATTGTTGTTTTTATAATTAACTCATCCGCATATTTAGCCGAAACCTTATATTTACAATTTACCTCTATTACAGGTAATATTATGCCTATTTCTTCCATGTCTTTGTATTTCATACCATAGTTTTTTAAAAAATCTGTTCTACCTACTTCAAAATAAACAAAATAATTAGAATGATATATTATACCCATTTGGTCGGTTTCTTCATATCTTGTAACTAGTTTAGTTTCATTAAGCTTCAAAGCGTTCACCTACCCTTTCTACATATGGATATTATAACATAATTATGCCCATTTATCTTCGGTTTATTGCTATAACTTCCAATTTTTAATATTGAATTATAGCAATAAATCCTCGAAATAAGTGCAACTATGATTCATATAAAATTAAAATTCTATCTGAATTAAGTTTTCTTTATTGTATATCTATATGATTTATTCTCTATTACAATAAATTTTCCTTTAACTTAAAACAATTTAATCGAAAAAAGCCTACAATTATTAATAATCGTAGGCTTTTTCCTGTGACATCATCAACATCTACAAAGGGGGAGAATATTGATTTTACTTGTATTATATGAAATTGATAAGCTAAATGTGTATGTATATCGAAAGAATTATTAGAGGATACTACATACATTTAAAGTACTTTTGTTTCGCCACTATAAACTAGTCCTCTTATAGTGTCTACCGTAACTATATCTCCCTGTTTTAATTTTTCTGTAGCCATATGGGCTCCCACTAATGTAGGCTTACCTAGATTAAGTCCAACAATTGCACCATGGCTAGTTAATCCAGCTTCCTCAGTAATTATAGCAGCCGCCTTTTCCATTATAGGAACTAACTCTCTATCAGTAAATTTTGTTACTAAAATATCTCCATCATTGACCTTATCATAGTCTTTATTAATGCTATCTATAACAACAACTTTTCCAGTAGCAGACTTTCTACCTATTCCTGTTCCTGTTAAAATTACTTCTCCTACTATGTGAACTTTAATCAAGTTTGTAGTACCTGCAACACCTACTGGAACCCCAGCTGTAATAACTATAAGATCCCCATTATTAATAAGCTTAGCATCTAGGGCCTTTTGTACAGATAAGTCAATTATATCATCAGTAGAGTTGAGTTGGTCTGTTAATACTGAATAAACTCCCCAGCTCAAGCTTAGTCTTCTTCTAACACTTTCCTTTGTTGTAGCCGCAATAATTGGTGCTGATGGTCTAAATTTTGACACCATCCTAGTCGTATATCCTGAAGATGTTGCTGTTAGAATAGCTGATGCATCTAAATCTGCCGCAGTTGTACAAGTAGCATGACTTATAGCATCGGTTACCGATGTTTCTCTTTCTATGGCTTTAGTTTTTAGTAAGCTACGATAATCAATTGCTGCCTCAGCACGTCTAGCGATACTTCCCATAACCTTGACCGCATCTACTGGATATTTTCCTGCAGCAGTTTCTCCAGATAACATAATAGCATCTGTGCCATCAAAGATGGCATTAGCCACATCAGTTACTTCTGCACGGGTTGGTCTAGGGTTTCTTATCATAGAGTCTAGCATCTGAGTTGCTGTAATAACAGGTTTTCCAGCCCTATTGCATTTTTTAATCATTTCTTTTTGAGCTAAAGGAATTTCTTCTGTGGGTATTTCAACTCCTAGGTCTCCTCTTGCAACCATTAAACCATCAGAAACTTCGATAATTTCATCCAAATTATCCATTCCTTCTTGGTTTTCAATTTTAGAAATAATCTGAATGTGATCTGCATTTTCCTCCTCTAAAATTTTTCTTATAGCTAAAACATCCGATGCCTTTCTAACAAAAGATGCAGCAATAAAATCTATATCCATTTCTATACCAAACTTAATATCAGACCTATCTTTTTCAGTAATAGCAGGTAAATTAATTTTTACTCCAGGTACATTAACACCCTTGTTATTTTTTATAACGCCTGCATTCTCAACTACACACTCAATATCTGTACCATTAACAATATTTTCAACCTTAAGCCCAATTAGACCATCATCTATTAAAATAATATCTCCTCGTTGCACATCTTCAGCAAGCCCGGTGTAGCTCACGTTACATATAGTATTGTCACCTAGTACGTCTCTTGTAGTAATCGTAAATTTTTCTCCTTCTTTAAGCTCTACCTCAGGATCTTTAAATTTACCGGTTCTGATTTCTGGCCCCTTAGTATCTAATAAAATAGCTACAGGCTCCTTTAATTCCTCCCTTACTTCCTTTATCATTTTTATTCTTTCGCCGTGTTCTTCATGGTCTCCATGAGAGAAGTTAAGCCTAGCAACATTTAATCCATTTAATACGAGCTGCTTAAATACATCTTTGTTTTCACTTGCAGGGCCAATTGTACATACTATCTTTGTTTTTTTCACCCGAATTCCTCCTCGATTAATCTATATATTCATTAGATTGATAATATCTTCGCTAGTTCGTAAGTTTCCATATCAAAATTACTTTTAATACTTAATGCCTCATCTATGTCCATATCAATAAGCTTTTTCCCATTTACTCCTACTACTCTATTACCAACACCTTGTAGCAGCAGATCCACTGCCTTTGCTCCCATTTTACTAGCTAAAATTCTATCGGAAGCTGTTGGACTACCACCTCTTTGAATATGACCTAATATGGTGGCTCTAGTTTCAATACCAGTTTTATCCTCAATTTCCTTGCTCATTTCAACTGCACCACCAACTCCTTCTGCTAATATAATGATGCTATGCAGCTTACCTCTATTTCTTCCCTTTAGTAGCTTATTACATACCTGATCAACATTAAATCCTACCTCAGGAACAATAATACTCTCTGCTCCTCCTGCAAGTCCAGCCATTAGAGCTATATCTCCACAATGGCGCCCCATAACCTCTATAATATTAGCTCTACCATGAGATGTGGAAGTATCTCTAATTTTGCTAATTGCATCGATTACTGTATTAATTGATGTATCAAATCCAATAGTATAGTCTGTATATCCTAAATCGTTATCTATAGTTCCAGGAACACCAATTGTAGGTATACCTAGATCATTTAACTTCTTTGCACCTTTAAATGATCCGTCCCCTCCAATTACAATAATCCCTTCTATACCTAATACGTTAATTACATTGAGCGCTTTTCTTTGTCCCTCTTCAGTACGAAATTCTTCACTTCTGGCAGTCCTTAAAATGGTTCCACCTCTATGTATAATATCCGCTACGGAAGATAAATTCATCTCTTCTATATTTGCATTAATTAGACCATTAAAGCCTTGCTTTATTGCCATAACCTTAACATCATTATAAATACCACTTCTCACAACTGCACGTATGGCTGCATTCATTCCCGGTGCATCCCCACCACTAGTTAGCACAGCAATTTTTTTCATAAGCATCCTCCATTTCAACCTACATGGTCTTTTAGTGTCCCACTTTGTTTATTTTATACATATGCATTTAAAGTTGAGAAAAATAACAAAGTCGTATCTATGTAGATATATTATCCCAAATCGACTTTGTTAAACAATTACAAGCCTAAAATCATGTGCTACTATTCAAATACTTGCAGAACTCTAAAATTAAAGTCCAAGTTGAATTAAAATAGAATGAACCTCTTCTGCCTCTGTTCTTGGTACTAAAACTTCACAGGTTCCTTCTACATTATTTTTACTAATAGGTTTAATCTTAACTAAGAAGCCCTCTTTCACTAGTACTTTTTTTACTTCTTCCGCATCTACACGTGTATTAGCCATATATATAACTGTCCACATTGCTAGGCCTCCTCTATAATTTAAATATAATATTTATTATTTATATAGTTTAATTTGCTCCTAATTCCCCTCATATTATAACATATACTAATTTATTTTGTTATATAATAGCAATTTTTATATTAAACTACTTTTATATTTTCTTTACCAAAAAAGCTAACTAACTCATTCATTATATCCTCATTTAGGTCTACCCATAATCCCCTATCAGATTGAAGTCTTTCATTACTTTCTTCAATATAAATTATTATAGGTACATCTCCCTTATATTTTCTTAGGGTTGGTTTTATTGCTTCGATTAGATGCCAATCCTTTTTATATCTAATTTTAATAAATAGCTTATTTCCATTTTTTTTACCTAAATCTTTTAAATCAGTTTCTGACACCTTTACTAAAGGATTTATTGTATTAACTAAAATCTTTGGTTGTTCCTCTTCCTTAATACTTAATGTTCCCTCTAAAAATACAAAACTTTCCTCATGAACAAGATTATTATAATATTTAAAAGTCTTTGGAAAAACAATACACTCTATAGTCCCGAATAAATCCTCTAAAACTATAAATGCCATAAGTTGATTATTCCTTGTTATTTTAGTATTTACTTCTGTAATCATTCCTCCTACAACTATGGACTGTCCATCCTTTAATGTAGATTCTTCTAGATTATCCATAGCTTGAGAAAGCTCGTAACTATTAACTGTAACAATATTCTCCAGTTCCTTTTCAAATTCCGATAAAGGATGTCCGCTAATATATATACCTACTACTTCCTTTTCCATACTTAACCTTATTTTTTCATTAAATTCTTTTATGTTTGGAAGATTAATTTGGTTTATTGAAACATCAATCTCCTCGTTTATTTGAAAAAGATCTATTTGTCCATTTATTTTTCTACGTTTTTCCTGTTGTATGCTATCCATAATCGTTTCATAACTTGAAAGTAGCTGTGCACGATTTGCTCCCATAGCATCAAATGATCCACATTTAATTAAACTCTCCACAGCTCTTTTGTTTATATCTTTGGACTCTACTCTCTGACAAAAGTCTAGAAAATTTGTAAAGTCTCCTGATAATTCCCTAGTGTTAACCAGACTATTTATCATACCTATACCTACGTTTTTAACAGCACCTAGGGCAAATCTTATGCCTTCTCCTTCAACGGTAAACTTAGCTTCACTCTTATTAATACTAGGCGGCAATACTTCTATCCCTTGTCTTTTACAATCTTGAATGTATTGAACTACCTTTGATGTATTACCCATAACGCTAGTCATAAGAGCCGCCATAAACTCTACCTTGTAGTAGCACTTTAAATAAGCAGTTTGATAGGCTAAAACTGCATAGGCAGCCGCATGGGATTTATTAAAAGCATAGTTGGCAAAGTCAATCATTTCATCATATATTTTGTTTGCTACTTTCTCTGGCACACCATTTCGTATACACCCAGGAACCTCCACTTCTCCCTTTTCATTTGTTATGCCATATATAAAGTTTTTCCTTTCCTCTTCCATTACATCCATTTTCTTTTTACCCATGGCTCTTCTTACAATGTCAGATCTACCATAGCTATATCCAGCCAAATCCCTTACTATCTGCATAACTTGCTCTTGGTACACCATACAACCATAGGTAACATTCAATATAGGTTCTAGACTTTCATGCATGTATTCAATAGCCTCAGGCTTATTTTTATTCTCTATATATTTAGGTATAGAATCCATGGGGCCCGGGCGATACAATGAAATTCCTGCAATAATATCCTCAAAGCAATTTGGTTTTAGCTCCTTCAAAAATTGAATCATTCCAGCACTTTCAAGTTGAAATAGACCTAATGTTTCTCCTCTACTAATTAAGTCATAAACCTTTTCATCCTCATAGCTACAATTTGCAAAATCAATTTTAACACCATGGTTCTTTTCAATAAGCTCTAGGGCGTCTTTAATTACTGTTAACGTCCTTAAACCTAGAAAATCCATCTTGAGCAGTCCTAGCTCCTCCAATGTTCCCATAGTAAATTGGGTGGTACTATTATTATCATGGACGTATAAGGGCACATGCTCCTTTAATGGCTTTTTAGCTATTACTACACCAGCAGCATGGGTAGATGCATGTCTTGGCATTCCCTCTAGCCTTTTAGCCATATCTATTAGATATTTCCCTTGTCTATCTTCTTCATATATATTCTTTAATTCAGGATTCATATTCAGGGCTTTATCTATTGTCATACCTATAGCAAAGGGAATTTGCTTAGCTATTTTATCTACTTCATTATATGGCATATTAATAACACGACCAACGTCTCTAATGGCAGCCCTTGCCGCCATAGTTCCAAATGTGATTATTTGCGCCACCTTATCTTCTCCATATTTTTGCTTTACGTAATCTATAACTTCTTCTCGTCTTTCATAACAAAAATCTATATCTATATCTGGCATAGATATTCTTTCTGGATTTAAAAAACGTTCGAAAATAAGATTATATTTAATTGGGTCAACATCGGTTATACCTAAGGTATAAGCAACAATACTTCCTGCTGCACTACCCCTACCAGGTCCTACTGGTATTTTATTATCCTTTGCATATTTAATAAAATCCCAAACTATAAGGAAGTATTCCACATAGCCCATTTTTTCAATAATAGAAAGTTCTTCATTTAAACGCTCCTCTAACTCCTCTGTTATTGGATTATATCGAGCCTTAAGCCCTTGAAAACAGATTGTTCTCAAATAGTCTGCTTTAGAGATATTATTAGGTACTTCATATTCTGGTAAATGGATTGTATTAAAATCAAAATCCAAATTGCACCGCTCTGCAATTTTTACTGTATTATATATAGCCTCTGGTGCAAAGGCAAAAAGTTCCTTCATCTCTTCTGGAGATTTTAAGTAAAATTGATCATTAGGAAACTTCATACGTTCCTCATCTTCTATTATTTTCCCTGTTTGTATGCAAAGTAAAATGTCGTGCGCCTGTGCATCTTCCTTATTTATATAGTGGATATCGTTAGTGGCCACTAATGGAATACCTGTTTCTTTACTAAGTTTTACTAAACCTAAATTAACCTGTTTCTGCTCTTGCATATTATGATCCTGTAGCTCTAAATAAAAGCTATCTTCTTCAAACATATCTTTAAGTCGCAGAGCCAAGCTTTTAGCACTCTCATATTGATCTTGAAGTAAAAGCTGCTGGATGTCCCCTGCTAAGCAAGCACTTAGGGCAATTATCCCTTTACTATACTTCGAAAGTTCGTCATAATCTATTCGTGGTTTATAATAAAATCCTTCCAAGAATCCATTAGATACTAGTTTAATTATATTTTGATAACCCTCTTGGTTTTTAGCTAGTAATACAAGATGACCTTGGTATTTATCTTTTTGTGGATCCTTATCCACCATTTTTCTAGGTGCAGTATATACCTCACAGCCTATTATAGGCTTTATTCCTTTTTTCTTTGCCGCTTTATAAAAGTCCACTACACCAAACATAGTACCATGGTCAGTAATTGCTATAGCATTCATTCCCAATTCCTTTACCCTATCCATCACCTTATCTATAACAGTAAAACCATCAAGAAGACTATATTCTGTATGGACATGTAGATGAACAAAGTTACTGTCCATTTTTAGTTCACCTCACTTATTCTAAAAACGAAAAAACTATAATTTTTCATATTTTAATTATCTTATGTTACTTCTATTATAATGTATTGGATAAAAACTTACAAAGAAAAACAGAAGTTACCTATAAAGATAACCCCTGCTTACTTGACTACTCTATTCCATCATCCTAGACTCAAGTACCTGATCCATTGAAAAGTCTTCTACACCTAAATAGTAAACTGCTGTGTCTATCAAAGCTTCCATTGGTAACAATCCTATTATTTCACTTCCAACTACATTTACGCCATAGCGTCTAGCCTCTATTTTAATAAGCTCAAATGCACGATATAATGCAGTTTTTGTATAATCAGTCATATTCATGGAAACTTGAACAATTCCACGTTCCTTTAGGTCTATACCTATACCTTTACAATATCTAAGTCCTCCAGTTAAATGTCTTACATTTTTAGCAATTTTGTTCGCAATTTCTATATTTGGAGTGTCTATATTAACATTAAATGCTACTAGTGGCATTCTAGCTCCCACAGCAGTTATACCTGCGGTTGGATGTATATTGTTTTCTCCAAAGTCTGGTGCCCAGTCTGGATCTTTAACCTTTTCAGCCATACCTTCAAACTGTCCTTTTCTAACAGTAGCTAAGTTTTCTCTAGCAGGGCTTGAAGCGGCCTTCTCATAAAGGAAAATTGGTAGCTTGTGCTTCTCCCAAGCTTCTTTGCCTACTTCCTTTGCCAGTTCAACAGCTTCCTCCATGGTCATATTTTTAATAGGAATAAACGGCACAACATCTATAGCTCCCATTCTAGGGTGCTGACCTTCGTGCTTTGTCATATCTATCTCCTTAATTGCTATCCCCATGGCCTCAATAACAGCTGCCTTTACAGCTTCCGGCTCACCTACTACAGTAACGACTGCCCTATTGTGGTCAAAGTCATTACTATAGTCTAAAAGTTTAACTCCTTCTTTACCTCTAAAAGGATTTATTATTCTTTCTATTTTTTCTAAATCTCTTCCCTCACTAAAATTAGGTACACATTGAACTATCTTTTTTACATTGCTCATTTCGTCCACCCTTTCAGCTATATTATTTAAATTACTTTTTTGCAAAAGCAGATTCAACTAAATTTTTAACCAATTCTTCCTTAGGTATATAAGGTATAGTAATATGATCAGTTCCTTCATTATTTTTATTATACTCCATACTGGTAGTAATTGAATTTTCATTTCTTGCCCAGGCTCTTCTTGCCACTCCACCCATTACGTCCCATGGCATGGCAGACTTTAATATGTTATCCACCCTCTCACTTCCATCTAGTACCATTCCAAAACCACCATTAATAGATTTACCAATACCTACTCCACCACCGTTATGCAGTGCTATTAAGCTCATACCCCTTGCAGCATTTCCAGCAAAGCATTGGGTAGCCATATCTGCCATAACATTGCTTCCATCTTTAATATTAGCTGTCTCTCTAAATGGAGAGTCTGTACCACTAACATCGTGGTGATCTCTACCTAGCATAATAGGGCCTACTTCTCTATTTCGTACCATCTCATTAAACTTCAATGCTATCTTTGTTCTTCCCATAGCATCTTGATAGAGTATTCTTGCCTGGGTTCCTACTACCAATTTATTTTGTTCTGCATCTCTAATCCATACATAGTTATCTCTATCCTGACCTCTTCTATTTGGATCAATACAGTCCATTGCAGCTTTATCTGTCTTAATTAAGTCTTCATGGTTTCCACTTAAACAAACCCAACGGAAAGGCCCATATCCATAGTCAAATAACTCTGGTCCCATAATATCCTCAACATAGGATGGGAAAATAAAGCCGTCTTTTTCATCTACTCCATTTTTAGAAATTTCCTTTACTCCTGCATCATATATAGCCTTCATAAATGAATTACCATAGTCAAAGAAATAAGTTCCTCTTTCTACTAAGGTTTTAATAAGTTTAAAATGGGTTCTTAAGGTTTCATCTACTCGATTTTTAAATTGTTCTCTATCTTTTTTAAGCATTTCTGTTCTCTCATCAAAGTTTAGTCCTTGTGGACAATATCCGCCATCATAAACAGCATGGCAAGAGGTTTGATCTGATAGAAGCTCTACTTTTATATTATTTTTAACAACATAATCTAATAAATCTACAATATTGCCATGATAAGCGATTGAAATTGGTTCCTTCTTATCTAAATATTCTTTCGCAATATTAAATATTTCTTCTAAATCTGCTGAATATCGATTTACCCATCCTTGGTCATGTCTTGTCCTTATTCTTGAATAATCAACTTCAGCAATAATAGAAACACCGTTTGCTATTTCCATGGCCTTAGGTTGAGCACCACTCATTCCTCCAAGTCCTGAGCTTATGAAAAGCTTTCCTTTTAAATCCTCATCAGGTCCCATACCAAACTTTAATCTTCCTGCATTTAACAATGTATTAAAGGTTCCATGTACAATTCCTTGAGGACCAATGTACATCCATCCTCCAGCTGTCATTTGTCCATAGTTAGCTACTCCCATTTGCTCTGCTATTTCCCAATCATTCAGGTTATCGAACATTCCTATCATTAAAGCATTTGTAATTATAACTCTAGGACTGTCTGGCTTTGATCTGAATAGTCCTAATGGATGTCCGGACTCAATCACTAAGGTTTGATGATCTGTCATTACCTCTAAATATTTTTTAATTAATCTATATTGCATCCAATTTTGAAATACACTTCCTGTCTCTCCATAGGTTACTAGCTCGTATGGATAAAGGGCTACATCAAAATCTAAATTATTATCTATCATTACTTGAAAAGCTTTACCTTCTATACAGTTCCCCTTATATTCATGTATAGGTCTTCCCTTTATATGTCCTTCTGGTCTGAATCTATATCCATAGATTCTTCCCATTGTCATAAGTTCCTCTAAAAACTCTGGTGCTAAAGTTTCATGTAACTCTTCTGGCACATATCTTAGAGCATTTTTAAGGGCAGTTTCTGTCTGCTCTTTACTTAATTTAAATCCCCTATCTGGTGCCCTTCTAATACCTTCAATGAATTTAGGCATTTCTGGAAGTACATTATCTAGCTTAATAGTCATTGCATTTGAGATATCAATATTATTAATCAAAAAATCACTCCTCCCATACTATTAAGAATATTATAACAACTAAGCTTGGTAAGGTCAAAAATTTCTCAAAATTCATCTGCTCTAATAGATATGAAATTATACCTTCTGCAACAAAAAAAGAAAGCTACAAACAAGCTTTCTTCTATATTTCAGGACAATTAATACATAACTTTTATCAATTGTTAAATATTTTTAATTTTTTTACTTCTTACCTTCTTGTAGTTTGGTGGCTATTTCATCTATTTTTCTAAGACGATGGTTTACTCCTGATTTTCCGATAGTTGGATTTAACATCTCACCTAATTCCTTTAAGCTAGCCTCTTGATATTCTAACCTAAGCTCTGCAATATCTCGTAAGTTTACAGGTAAATATCCCAATCCTACTGTATCCTTAATGTATTGTATATTTTCAATTTGTCTAATAGCCGCATCTACTATTTTACTTAAGTTAGCTGTCTCACAATTAACAATACGATTTACATCATTTCTCATCTGTTTATAAATTCTTACATTTTCTAAATCTAGTAGGGCACTATGGGCTTCTATAATATTCAATAGGTCTACTACTTGATCTCCTTCTTTTAAATAAACTACATAATTTCCCTTACGTTCTACTATCTTTGCATTTAACTGAAAGCTATTTATTAGATCTTTTAAAGACTCGCTATGATCTGAGCTATGAGTTACGAACTCTAAATGATAGGTTTTTTCTGGATCGCTAACAGAGCCTCCACCTAAAAATGCTCCACGTAAATATGCTCTCTTACAGCATCTTTTTTCTAGCAAACCAACAGGAGCTCCATAGGAGATATCAAAGGAACTAGTATCCTTTTTTAAAATCTCAATATCTTCTAAAATCATCTTACTACCCATATTATGCGTAACAACCATCAGATAATGATTGTTCTTTCTTAATCTAGGATTTCTTCTTACCATTACTTCAATATGTATTTTATATATATCTTTAAATAATTTAAATAACTTTCTTGCAATTGCTGGATTCTCTGTAGTTAATTTAATATTTAATTTTTGTGCTCCTCCTACTAACTGTAGAGTACCACACATCCTAATTAAAGCTGCTAATTCGGCTAATTGACAGCAAGGTTCATCAGAATAAATTCTAGCAAGCTCGCCCTTAGTCTTGGCTGAAAATGACATAACACCACAACCTTTTAATAATCTATTTTAATGTAAGACCTCACTAATTCTGTGAGGTCTTATTATATTCTTCTATAGCCTTTATAATAATTTCTTTTTCATCATCATATTTCGCTAAATCAACAGATCTATTCATATGAATAAATTTTGCATCAATAAACCCTTCTTCTCTTAAAGGTATACAATCCATAGATCTAGATTGCATTAAAAACCAATGAACAGTTTTGTTAATAACATTATTATCTTCCCAATTATTTTTATAGGTATAATGTATTTTACCAAGATATCGAATTACTTCTACTTTAACAGAAGCTTCTTCATAAACTTCCCTGGTAGCAGTTTGTTCAAAGGTTTCGTCTAGTTCTACCTTGCCCTTTGGAAGTACCCAGTCGCCGTTATATTTCTTCAAAAGTAATATGGTATTCCCAAAAACAACAACACCACCAGCACTTATTTCCTCACGCACACCCTCCACTCCTTTATATTCAAACTGCTCTTTTGTATTATTATATACCTTATACTCAATTCTGTTTTTATTATATTAATAAGTTACCATATTAACTTATAGTTTTCAATATTTAGTCGAAATACATTCATAAAAATCAGAAAAACTCCTCATAATAAAAGGAGTTTAGTAAATTTTCTTTATAAGTTCCCGTATATAAAAATAATCTATTATACGATTTCTATCATTTGCAACTTTCCACTGTAGTACCAAATTAATAATAATCTTGGATAATTTTATTGCATCATGTCTTACATAATCCTTTTTTATGTCTATTAAATCTTCTGTAATTAATTTAATACCCATATCATTTAGTTTATCTCTATCTTCTTGTGTTAGTTTAGTAACTTCTGCACCTTCTGTTTCATATTTTTGACTAATGATGTTATTAATCATACCTGTATTAGCTATTACATAATCAATAGAGCCATCTGGCCAATGATTTAGCAATGCATTTACATATGAATATACGGTGTAGCCAGTAGTTTCTCCTGGCTGAGTCATTACATTAGTAATATACACTTTAAGTGCCTTAGTCTTGTTTAAGCTTTCTTTAATATTCTTTACAAGTAAATTAGGTATAACACTGGTATATAGACTTCCTGGACCCAATAGAACTATATCAGCATCTTCAATAGCATCTATCGCTTCTTTAATAGTTTCTGCTTCCTTCGGTTTAATAAAAACTTTTTCTATAGGGCTATTTTCCTCTAGACTTTTTACGGGTATATTGGACTCTCCCTTAACAACCGTTCCATTTTTAAGCTTAGCATACAATGTAATATTTCTAAGGGTAACAGGTAAAACCTTCCCCGTTACTGCTAAAACATCGCTTATTTTCTTAATAGCTTCTTCGAAATTACCACTTATACCATTCATAGATGCAATGAGTAGATTTCCAAAACTTTGACCTTTTAAATTTCCTTCTTCAAATCTATATTGCAAAAGTTGTTCCATAGTAGGTTCCATGTCTGCCAAAGCCAGTATACAGTTTCTAATATCACCTGGAGGAAGCATACCTAAATCCTCCCTTAGCTTTCCAGAACCACCACCATCATCAGCAACAGTAACAATAGCTGTAATATTAGACGTAAAAAGTTTCAATCCTCTAAGTAAAACTGAAAGTCCTGTCCCTCCACCAATCACAACAATTTTAGGTCCGCGAGCCAAAATCTTTTTATCATATATTTTTTTATCTAGCTTACTACCATCGTTTTTCCCTGTTAATGTAGGTGGATGATATACTAGGTCTAAAATTGAAATAACTCCTTGTCTTAAGGAAAAAAACAATATAATCAGTCCTACTATACCCAATAATATTCTAAGCCAATTATTAAATAGCAAATTAAGTTCAAATAAATAATAGGATATAGATATAGCTATTAGAAATACTCCTATCAGTCCACATAATACCCATCTTTTAATTTTTAAGCCTGGTTTTAGCCAATGAATCAGTTTCATTGCTCTATCCTTTCCTTCCTACAGATAAACTTGAATCTCGGTGATTCATAAGCACTCTATATCCTTTTTCTTTTAGATAATTATAAAGTACATGGGCAATAGTAACTGATCTATGCATTCCTCCTGTACATCCAATAGCAATAACTAATTGATTTTTACCTTCTTTTATATATTGTGGAATTAAAAAGCTAATCATATCATTTAATTTATTGGAAAACTCCACACTAACAGGAGAATTCATAACATATTCTCTAACTTTTGTATCATTACCTGTAAAATTTCTAAGCTCTTCAATATAAAATGGGTTTGGCAAAAACCTAACATCGAAAACCAAGTCTGCATCTAATGGTACCCCATGTTTAAACCCAAATGATACAATGGAGATAATTAAATTGTTCGACTCATTGCCTTCAACATAAATATTCGTTAATTCATCTTTAAGCTGAGCTGGTCTAAGATTTGTAGTATCTATAATATTATTTGCCCTTGCCTTAAGTTCCTTAAGTTTTTCTCTTTCTAGAGAAATGCCTTTCGAAATAGATCCGTCTCCTGATAAGGGGTGATTTCTTCTTGTCTCCTTAAACCTCTTAATTAAAGCATTATCGCTAGCATCTAAAAATAAAATCTCGTATTTATAGCCTAATGCTTCCAAACTTTCTAAACTAGTAAAAAGGTCATCAAAAAACATACCACCTCGAATATCTATAACTAATGCCACCTTATCAAGAGCACCTTGAGACTGATGGCATAACTCTGCGAATTTAGGAATTAAAGTAGGAGGTAAATTATCTATACAATAAAAGCCGAAGTCTTCCAAATATTTAACTGCCTGACTTTTTCCAGCTCCAGATAAGCCTGTGATTATTACAAATCTCATTTTATCATCTCCTCTTATGTGCAAAACCTTTACTCTTCTCCAATTATTCTAACTTCTGTTTGTAAATCTACTCCAAAGTTTTCCCTTACCTTATTCTGTACTAGAGCAATTAATCCAAGTACATCTGCTGCCGTAGCATTATCAACATTCACAATAAAACCACTATGCAATTCAGACACTTGTGCACCCCCTACTCTTTCTCCCTTTAGTCCGCTATCTTCTATTAATTTGCCTGCAAAATATCCTGTAGGTCTTTTAAAAACACTTCCAGCACTAGGCAAATGTAGAGGCTGTTTTGTAGTTCTTCTTTCTGTTAAATCCTTTGTTATTGCTACTATTTCTTCGTAGTTACCTTTTTCAAGCTCTATTTCAACTTCTAGTACTATATACCCTTTAGTTTGAATCACACTGGTACGGTATCCTAATTCCAATTCTTCTAAAGAAAAATATTTTATTTCACCATTTTGGTCTAATACCTTAGCACCCTTTATAACATCCTTCATCTCTCCACCATAGGCACCAGCATTCATAGTTATAGCTCCACCTAAGGTTCCTGGAATACCGCTTGCAAACTCAAAGCCCTTTAAACTTTTTGCCATTATTTTTTTAGATAGTGTTGACAGTAAAATTCCTGCCTGTGCAACTACTTTTGTTCCTTCAATAATTACATCTTTAAACCTATCTGCAATTTTAATAACTACACATCGCATACCTTTATCTCTTACAATAAGGTTACTTCCATTTCCCATAATAAAATATGGTATATTATTATCCTTACAAACTTTAATGGCCCATTGAACTTGTTCTACAGACTCTGGTATAACCATAATATCTGCTGGTCCTCCTATTTTAAAGGAAGTATGTTTGTTCATAGGCTCGTCAAGTAAAACTGCTTCTTTTGAAATTAATTGTCTTAGCTTTTCATATATTTCTATTTTATTCATTAAGTTCACTCCTATTGTTCATATATCAATTATAGTTATTATTATTTCCAAATACTTCTTTTTAAGTATATACTTTTTACACTTATAGGTCAATTTCCAAGACTATTCAATAATATAGTAACTTTTTCCTCTGCATCCCTCAAAACCTCTTCTGCACTTTTATTTCCGATTACTCCTTGTTGTATCTCCCTTTGCAATATTTCATCTATTTCCTTCCAATATGGATGATCAAATATTATATTAGCATTTTCTAAATCTTCATATATCATAGTCATATTAGGATCATCTGCATATATATTTCCAATAGATTTTCTAGCTGGAAATACACCCAACCTAGTAAGATCTTGCTGATACTCGTCCTTTACTAAAAACTTTAAAAACTTTACTATTATTTCTGCTTTTTGTCTATCTTCTTGTTTAGACATACCATACGACCCTATCATATTACTCAATGTAACAGATTTCCCAAGCTTGCCACTTGGAAATTTAGCTATAGCATAGTTAAACCCTGTTCCTTCTTTTTGCAATCCATCCAGTACATTTAAAGACCAGGTACCTACTGGATAAGCTGCAATGTTTTTATCCTTATAAAAGTTAGTCCATGATTTATTAGAATTATTAACCCCAAAGTCAGGATGTACAATAGAATATTGTGTTTTTAAGTCTATTAATTTTTGGACTCCACTTAATGCCTTATCATCATTAAAACTATATTGCATTTTTTGATTGAAAACCTTTGCCCCGTCACTAAGTAGTATTCCCCATACGTTATAATAGCCTGGCTGAATAAAGCTATTAAATCCATAATGATCTATCTTATTATTTCCCTTGCTATCAAAGGTTAGTGCCTGCATTTTATCAACAAATTCCTCATAGGTCCAGTCGCCATTTTCAGGAGGCATAACTCCTCTTTCACTAAACAAGTCTAAATTTAATACCATTGTATAAGTAGTCATCATCCAAGGTACACCATATATTTTACTATCATATTTAACAGATTTAAGAGCATTTTCTCTAAAATCCTTAATTTCATCTACGGTTAGATACTGATCTAGTGGCTCTAATACATCCCTGCTAATAATGCTATAGTCGCTACCAATAGGAACTATATCAGGTAGGTTACCCATTTTTACAGCAGTATCTACTTGTATAGGTCCCTTTTCCCAATTTAAGGGCTTAAAATTTATATATACTCCAGGATTAGCTCTTTCGAAGGCTCTAATTTTCTCGTATATCCATCCAAAATTAGTTCCAGTTTTTTGATCTAATCTTGGATAATCCCAAAAACTTATTACTCCTGTCCATTGTGGCTCATCATTTTCTTTATTATAATCCACATCGTGTGGACGATAGGTTACTAAATAATATGGTCCTATTACAATAAAAAATATTAAAAGTAAACATAAAAAAAGTTTAAAAACTTTGTATCCTCTGTTTCTCATAATAGTAATCCCTCCTATTACAGTTTATTCTAATATAAGGGCCATTATTCTATGGGATTATAGAAGAAACGAAAGCTAGGAAATTTAATATTCCTAGCTTACATTAAAATAATTTTATCCTTTTTATTTACTAATCCTTTTTTTAATATTTCTGCAAAAAAGGCTTGTTTATTAACAGCACATGAAACGCCAGAATCTTTTATAATTGGACAATCAGGAAGACAATCTTTTTCTAGCTTAGTAATTTTTACAACAGAATCTCCTATTTGTAAAAGCTGACCTAAAGCTAAACCCTTCATATCTATGTTATTAACAACAAAATTTGCATTAAATCTATTATGACAAAATCCTTTAATCTCATCATCAGTAAGTCTTTTATACCCCTCAAAAGATATAAAACTAATACCTCTTTTACTTCCTTTAAATTTTGAAACTATTAAAGTTAGATTAGCGTATTCACTCCATATACCATCTTCTTTAAAAAATATTTTTTCTATAATAGCCACCTTGCTAGCCCCCAATTTGAAACATACTTCTATTGCTTTCTTCATGATCTTCTGAGTAAAGGTCATGCTTCTCTGGTTTACTTAAAATAGCTGATTTTAAAACATCATATATTCTTTCCGGGTTCTTTCTAGCAACTTCCAAAATATCAATTTCATTATTACTGTGTAGACAGGGCTTTAATTTGCCATCTGATGTCAAACGCAATCTATTACAATCTCCACAAAAATGATTGCTAATAGGATTAATAAATCCTACTCTACCTTTACCTCCAGGAAGCTTATAATATTTTGCAGGGCTAGACGGCTCAGTTTCAGTAGGCACCAAATCTATAAATTTATTTTTAATATCTTCGTTAGAGATAAATCTATCTTTTCCCCATTCGCTAGCTTCACCAATGGGCATTAATTCTATAAAACGTACATCTATTGGCTTGTCCTTAGTAAGCTCAATAAAGTCTCCTATTTCATCATCGTTATATCCACCTATAGCTACAACATTAAGTTTAACTGGAGTTAGTCCTAACCTTATGGCCTCATTTATACCATCTAGCACCTTAGATAAGTCTCCGCCCCTTGTTATTTCTTTATATTTACCAGGTTTTAATGAGTCTATACTAATGTTAACCCTTTTTAAACCAGCATTTTTTAGAGCTTGACCATATTTAGGTAGTAAAATACCATTAGTTGTTATAGCTATATCTTTAATTCCCTCTATATTTGATATCATCTGTATAAACTCTACTATTCCATTTCTTACCAAAGGCTCTCCTCCAGTAATCCTTACTTTATCAATACCTAATTTAGCCCCAGCCTTTACTATTTCCACAATTTCCTCTAGGCTTAATATATCATCGTGATCTTTTTTACATATTCCTTCTTCGGGCATACAATACTGACATCTTAAATTACATAGATCTGTTATTGAAATTCTCATATAATTTATTCTTCTACTGAATAAATCTTTCATATATATCCCCCATTTTCTAGGTCGTTACTTTATTAACAATTGTTTTTTGTTACTATTCAATATTTTATCATATTTTATTATGGTAATGGTAGTTTTTTAAAAGAAAAACTCTTTTCCTGCTATAAAATTAGAGGGATTTGGTTTTATATATAAGGTTAGAAATGAAACCCTCTTAAGCACGCTAAGAGGGTTTCATTCTACTCAATTCTTTTTTTATAAGAAGATTTGTTATAGTGCCTACTACTATTGAAGAAATTAAAGCTACTACTAATAACTTCATAATTGATTCTAAATTTGGATTTATAAGTTGTACTATGCAATATAAAGATAATATAATAAAGCTTATAATATAATCTTTTTTTCTAAAAGTTGAGTTTTTAATTATAATCTTTACCCCCTTACTGTTCTATTATATAGAATCTAATCGACAGAATAGTTTTTAATAATACTTCCAGATTTACTACGATAACTTCCTATATCTCACAAAGAAAGAAATGCTGGTTATTAGATATTTTAAATATACCACAAATTTTTTCAGAATTATTAAACTTGTAACGAAATAGGATTGAAATGAAATGGAATAATTTTAAAAATAATACTATTTTCTTTTAAAATTGGTTCTTTTTTTATTATTGTCTTCATTTATCTTCATAATTATCAGCTTCTTATGATACAACTATATTTAAAAATTTTGATATAGTCCTTAATTTTGCTTTGTTATAAATTTATATATTTTTTGAAAAACTTTATATATCAATAATACAAATCCTATGTGTGGTACTATATAAAATACATTTCGCAGTATATTAAAATAAGTTTCTGTTGATTTATAAGGTATTAGGTGTGTCAAAGTATCTACTAGACTAAATAAAACAAAAAATATACTGGTTGTAATCCATGTTACATTACGACTTTTCACCTTGAAAATTATTGCAATTATGTAGTAATACAGAAAAGTAGCACATAGTGTAGAATATAATATAACTAAAGCTGTGTCATACCTTATTAACATAATTAAGCAATCTCCCCCTTTTCATTATTAACTATTTAAATATGCCTAATCTTATTCGTTATCATAAATATACCACAATCTAATACATAATTCCAAATTTGTTCTTTGAGATTCAATGAGTCTTATACTTCGTTTTGTACTGCAAACTTGTTCGTCCGAAGTAAGTCTTATATGTAACTCGTATTCCTCAGACCAATATTTTACCTTAAGCTTCCTTCGTATTCCACCTCACAATGGACATCCTTACCTTTGACTAGTGGCTCCCACTACCAAGCCTACGGCGTACTTGCACCGTCAAGTTGTTACCTATGTTGATACTATAGAGAAGATAGCCAAACTACAATAGTTTGGCTGCTCTCTTTATAGATAAATAAAATATCTTTTTGTAAAACCATTAAGTTTGCTATAATCAAAATTAGCTTTAGTAATAATAAAATACCTACATTAAGTTAATGATCATAATATAAATCCTATATGTGCTACTATATAGAATACATCCCGCAATATATTAAAATAAGTTTCCGTTGATTTATAAGATATTATATGTGCCAAAGATCTACTAGGCCAAATAAAACAAAGAATGGACTGGTTGTAATCCATATTACATTGCTTTTTCACCTTGAGAATCATTTTAATTATGTAATAATATAAAAAAGTAGCATACAATGTAGAAAATAATATAACTAAAGCTGTGTCGTATCTTAATTAACATAATTAAGCAATCGTATGAGTAACACTAATATGACCATAACTACGCTGTAGAAGTGGTAGACCCAAATCCCATAAAGTGGCATTAAGCGTATAACTTCCATAATAATTTATAGCCTTATTCCCATTTGAGTAGCTGTAACCGGTTTGAACATTTGACATACTTACTGCCCAACCAGCTCCCCAAAAAGCTTCTATCGACAAATTAGGACTTCCTAGTGCCGTAAGTGTACCATTGTCATTTTCTTGATATTTACCTCTCATAATTGTTATCCATTCTTGTCTATAGTCTCCCTTGGTAGAATACTTTAAATGAGACGTTAATCTTTCAAAATTAACAGTACTTCCTACACTCATAGGCATTAATGAATCTTCTTTTACTTCAACTAATAGTGATACATTATGCTGAAACACTAAGTCAATAACCACATCATAATCTGCTTCTAAGAGTTTTCCCGTAATTTTTTCGTACAAGGCAGTGTTTACTGGTCCACCATTGGAATCTTGTATAATAAGATTATCAACATCTATATTAAGAAGAAATTCTCGTGTACGGCTACCATATTGATGATTGTTTTCCGTAATATATAAATTATCTACATTACTAGCAAAAGCAAGAACACTATTACTACAAATCATAACTACTGCAAATATAATACTAACATATTTTTTCATTAAGTTTTTCATAATATTCCTCCTCGTTTTAAAAGTAGTTTAAAGCATATCCAAAAAAACATTTTTTCTATTCTTTTATAAAAATTTTAGAACAGTCATAGACATTCCCCCATTTCATTCCTAATTATTTAAATATGTCTATACTTATTAGTTGTCTTAAATATACCACAAAGTTCTTCATATTTATTAAATTTGTAATGAAATGGTAGTTAATTGTAATGAAATGGTGCATAAAATTTTTTTATTACATTTCACTCCCATTTCATTACACTTCCATTGTATCAATTTATATTTTCATGGTATTATCTCTTTAATTAACATGTACTACTTTTTACTTAAGTAACTTGGAGTTGATATTAATGCATAGTCTTATTGATCTCTTTGCTTATAAGGTTTATAAAGAAAAGATTTTGCCGAAAAGTGATATTCTGAAGATGAAATACGCCATGAATGTTATCTGGAATGAAATAATTAAGTTTGCTTTACTGATGATTATATTTGGGCTATTAAATAAGTTAAATTTATTTCTATTTTGCACTACATTGCTATTACCTATCAGAATCTTCTCAGGAGGAGTACATTTCAAGAGACGGATACCTTGTTTTATAGGAAGCTTAAGTTGCTTTGCTTTAGCAATCTTAATTTTTCCAAGTATACTTAATATGACTGTAAAAATGGCTGTAATACTTATGTTAATTAGTATAATAATTGTTTATATTTATTCTCCTATATCATCTAGTTTTCGACCGATTTTAAACGAAAAAAGAAAACGGGTATTAAATTATCTATCTGTTTTCTTTACTCTAATTTGTGTTTTTATTTTGTTTAAATTTGCTTTATTATATAATAAAGCTTTTTTTGAATGTGGTATATGGACAATCTCTTTACAAGCATTCCAGTTAATAATAGGAAAGGAGCTGAGATAATGAAGAAAAAACTGACTTTTTCAAAAATGATTTTATTCTGTATTGCTTCCATGTTTGTTGTAGCTTCAGATGTAATTGCTTGCTCAGGGTCATTATTTCTTTGGGGATAGCCTAAATGTCCTAAGAGCTTATTAAAATAATATCTTAAACACTATATAACTATCATCAAAGGAAAGCTCTATAGTTCCATTATAATAATTAACTATTCTTTTCACATTATATAAACCATAGCCTCTATGCTTTCCTTTTTTCGTTGAAAAACTCCTTTCAAAAATTTTATCAATATCTCGCCCTTTAAGCGTTCCAGCATTATTCCTTACTTCTATTAACTTAAATTCTTCCTCTTTGCCAAGTGCTAAAACAATTTTAGAATTATCTTCATTATTGTTACTTTCAGTTGCCTCTATTGCATTGTCTAATAAGTTGCCTAGAAGTTCAACAAGTTCATATTTCTCCATTGGATACTCAGGTATTTCTCCTTGGAATTCAACTTCAAAGCAGATTTCCTTTTCTTCTGCTAAAGCCTTTTTACTATATATAATTGCACTTAATACCTGGTCTTTAATATTTAATAATTGATCAGTACACTTTATTCTGTCAATTATTGACTCTATGTATTGTTTTGCCTCTAGCTTAGCTTGTCTATCATCTTCAGTTTGTGCCAGACCATAAAGTACATTTAGATGATTCTTAAAGTCATGTTGCTTTTGTCTAACTTCATGTATCATACTTTTTAAAAAAGGGGTGTACCTTTCATGAATATCAATAATTTGTAACAGTTATAAAAGTACTCTTTTTACTAAATATATTAATTTTTTTATTTAATTTACTCCATATCAACAATACTGATAATATTTCTAATATAGAAAGTATGCCTATCTCATACCACTGCATATAACCTCCTCCTAGCCTATAATTTAACCTAAAAATCTATCTAAAAATTCATTTTTATAGCTATTACTTACATAAGCATATAAAGGATATTCTTTAAAATATATAGCCCAAGAATTTTTTCCGTATTTCCCTATTTCATGTATATTTTCAAGGTTAATTATATAAGATCTATGGACTTGCATAAAATATTCTATTGGCAGAAGCTCAAGCATCTTTTTTACTGTAGTATTTTTTACTAGAAATTCTTTATTCTTTGTATGTACAGTGCAATCCCTTTTGTTTGATTCAACAAATAAAATTTCATCAGTATAAATCTTTACAATACAATTTTTCATTTGCAAAGATATCTGCTGTCTATTTACTTTAATCTGCTCTTTTTGTTTTGAAATACCATTTGATAAACGTTTAATTATTTCAACCAGTTCCTGTTTTTTATAAGGCTTTTCAAGGAAATCATAGCAATGAACCTTTTTAAATGCATCTAACTGAAAATATATATGTGTTGTAATAAAAATAATATATGTAAGTTCATATTTAGATATATTTCTAATTTTCTCTGCTATTTTAAGACCTGATATATCTGGCAACTGAATATCTAATATAAATAAATCTATATCTGTTTTTTCTAATATTTTAAAACATTCTTCTCCTGTTGATGCTTGATAAATATTGAATTCTTTAGAAATGGATTTAAGTACATTTATTATATTATTCATTTCATATTTATTATCTTCCACAACTGAAATATTCAATTTATCGCCTCCTATTAGTTTACTAAGTAATAAATATTTTATATTACTATAATTCTATACAGAAGGCTATTTTCCTTTTTTTAGATAAGTTGATTATATTAGGAATATATACCTAAAATTAATAGGAGGGTACTTAGTACCCTCCTATATCCTGTTACCTTATTCATATTTTAAGATATCTTTTCTACTTTTACTGCACAAACCTTTAACTCTGGAGTCTTTGAATGTTTATCTAGAGCAGATCCATTGGTAAGTACATTAGCTGCACCTTCTGCCCAATGGAATGGCATAAATACTACGTTATTGGACACTATTTCTGTTACCTTAGCCTTTGTATAAATCTGTCCACGTCTTGAAGATACTTTTACTTTTTCCCCATCTATTACCTTTAGACTTTCTGCTAATTCTGGACTAATTTCAATGTAACTCTCTGGCGCTATTTTATTTATACCTTCTGTTTTATTTGTCATTGTCATTGTATGGTATTGATATAATATCCGTCCTGTTGTAAGCACTAGCGGATATCTTTCATCTGCAAGCTCTTCAGCTGCTTTATGCTCTATACCTTTAAATAGTCCCTTACCCCTTGAGAATTTATCTGTGTGTAATATTTTAGTTCCTGGATGGTCCTTTGTAGGACATGGCCACTGTATTCCAACCTTGTCTATTCTGGTGTAATCTATTCCACCATATTGAGGAGTTACTGTAGCAATTTCATCCATTACTTCAGAAACATTTTCATATACCTTTGGATATCCTAACTTGTTCATTATTTCCATTAAGATTAACCAGTCTGCTTTAGAATTACCTCTCGGTTTAACAGCTGACCTTACTCTTTGTATTCTTCTTTCTGTATTTGAGAAAGTACCATCTTTTTCAGCAAATGAAGCTGCTGGTAATACTAAATCTGCCATTTGAGCTGTTTCTGTTAGAAAAATATCTTGAACTATTAGGAAATCTAAATGCTCTAATGCTGCTGTAATATGAGCCGTATCTGGGTCAGATACCATAGGGTTTTCTCCCATTATATACATAACTTTAATATTTCCATTATGAGCTTCATTCATCATTTCAGGTATTGTAAGCCCTGCTGCTCTGCTAAGCTCTACACCCCAAGCTTTTTCAAATTTATCTATTATTGCAGGATCGTCTACTTTTTGATATCCAGGGAATACATTTGGTAAAGTTCCCATATCACAAGCACCTTGAACATTATTTTGGCCTCTTAGAGGATTTACCCCTGTACCTTCTTTGCCTATGTTTCCACAAAGCATAGCTAAATTTGATACGGACATTACGTTTTCTGTACCTGTACTATGCTGGGTAATACCCATTGCATATAATATAGTTCCTCTGTCCCCTTTAGCATATATTCTAGCTGCTTTCTTTAGGTCATCAACATCGATTCCACATATTTCTGCTGCTTTTTCTGGGCTAAAATTCATAACTACATTTTTTAATTCTTCAAAGTTCTCTGTTCTATTTGCAATGAATTCTGTATCCTCTAAGTTTTCACTTATAATTACATTCATCATTCCATTAAATAGTGCTATATTGGTACCAGGTTTAATTTGTAAAAATACATCGGCATATTTTGCAAGCTCTATTTCCCTTGGTTCTGCTACTATAAGCTTTGCACCATTATTTATAGCCTGCTTAATTTTGGTACCTATAACAGGATGGTTTTCTGTTGTATTAGATCCTGTAACAAATATAACATCTGCCTTTTTAACCTCTTCTATACTATTTGTCATAGCCCCACTTCCAAATGTAGTTGCAAGACCTGCAACTGTGGAGGAATGTCAGAGTCGTGCACAGTGGTCAATGTTATTCGTTCCAACAACTGCTCTCATAAGCTTTTGCATCAAATAATTTTCTTCGTTTGTACATCTTGCTGAAGATAATGCAGCAATTGAATTCGATCCAAATTTATCTTTTGTTGTATTTATTTTGTCTGCTATAACTTCATAAGCTTCTTCCCATGTTATTTCAACAAACTTACCATCTCTCTTTAATAAAGGTGATTTTAGTCTATCTCTATGGTTTATAAAGTTATATGCAAACTTACCTTTTACACATAGCATTCCCTGATTTGCAGGGCCCATAGCTGGTTGTACTTCTACAACTTTATCATCTTTAACAAGTAGATCCATTTGACAGCCTACTCCACAGTATGAACAAGTAGTTCTTACTGCTTTTGTTTCCCAATATCTAAATTTTTCTTTTTTTCTAGGAGATAATGCTCCAACAGGACAAACGGAAACACAGTTTCCACAAGATACGCATGTAGAATTTTCTAACCCTTGTCTAAAAGGTGTGCTAACCAATGAATTAAATCCTCTTTGATCTATACCTATGGCATATGTGCATTGTAATTCATTACATACTCTAACACATTTACCACAAAGGATACATTTGTTAGGATCATAGGAGTAAAAATGATTACTATCATCTATAGGAAGGGATCTTCTCTCACCTTTATATCCTCCTTCTAAAACTCCATACTCATAACAATAATTTTGTAGTTTACATTTTCCAGACTTATCACAAGTTAAACAATCATTTGGATGATTTGAGAACAATAAATCTAAAATTTCTTTTCTAGATGTTATAACCTTTTTGCTATGTGTTTGTACTACCATTCCATTGGATACTTTTAGGGAGCATGATGTGGCAAGACTTCTCATGCCTTCAACTTCTACTATACATAGTCTACAGGCTGCATGAGGCTCTAGTCTGTCATCATAACATAATGTAGGTATATCTATACCTACATTTTGACAGGCCTGAAGTATCGTAATATTCTCTGGTACTTCATAGCGTAGGCCGTTGATAATTACTTCTACCATCGGCAATTCTCCTCTCTATTAATACGACTTTGTGTTATAGGGAATACATCTCCCTCTAAACTGAATCTTAATTTATATAGTTACTTATCAAGCTTTTGCATTTTTTCCAAAATGTCGCTAAGCCCTAATGCTTCTTTCCAGCTTGATTCTACAAATTTATCTTTTTCTTTTCTATAAGGGGTTTCAGGCTCATCTATATTTAAAAACTCTGCTGTTAGTCTTCCTTTTAGACATAATGGCCTTCCATTAGAAGGTGCCTTTGCTCTTACGGATATATTTTTATCTTTCCTAGATAGAACTTCAAAATCACATCCATATTCACAAACCTTACATCTAAATTCTGTAGTGTTAACATCCCAAATTCTAGATTTCCCTAAGGTTCTCTTATCTAACAGTGCTCCTACAGGGCACACTGTAACACATCTATTACAAGATACACAACTCGACTCTTCTAAGGTTAAGTTAGCATCCGCAACTACTCTCGTATCAAATCCTCTGTTAGCAAGAGTTAACACTTTTCTATCGGATACTTGTTCACATGTTCTAACGCATTTACCACAAACTATACATTTAGAATCATCTTTTAAAATATATGGACTAGTAGTATCTATATATTTCTCTTTATATGCACCATCATGTTCTCTAAATCTAACATCATATCTATATGCATAGGTTTGCAATAAACATTCACCTGCTTTTTGACAAGTCAAACAATCATTTGGATGATTATCTAAAAGTAGCTGCAATATTACCTTTCTTGCGTCAACAACTTTCTTAGTTTCTGTATAAACTACCATACCATCTGAAACTAACATAGAACAAGACGTTTGTAATTTAGGGTTTCCTTCTATTTCTACTAAACATAATCTACAGGATGCTACTATCTCTAGATTTGGATCGTAACATAGTCTTGGTATATGTATACCAAGCTTTTCTGCCGCTTGAAGTATAGTGTAATTCTCAGGTACAACTACACTCTGTTTATCTATTGTAATAGTTACATGCCTCATTTTTTCTCCCCCCATCCAAATTTAGATACATATTATAAAATTGTTGTTATATTGAAGTCATTTATATTAGACCATGTAATAAAATATACTTTATCTTTTTATTACTGCACCTACAGGACATACATCTACACATGTACCACACTTGATACAATCTCTAGTATCTATTATGTGTCTTTCTTTAACTTTTCCTTTTATACATGATACCGGACAATTTCTAGCACATTTAGTACATCCAATACACTTTTCTGTAATACGGAACTCTAGTAATTCTTGACATAATCCTGCTGGACATCTTTTTTCGTTAATATGTGCTTCGTATTCTTCTCTGAAATATTTCAATGTAGAAAGTACAGGATTTGGAGCTGTTTGACCTAATCCACAAAGAGAAGAATTTTTTATTGATTCAGCCAAACTTTCTAGTTTTTCTATATCTCCTTCTTTTCCCTTGCCTTTAGTTATTTTCTCAAGAATTTCTAACATTCTTTTTGTACCTTCACGACAAGGCGTACATTTTCCACATGACTCATCAACAGTAAAGTCTAAGAAAAATCTAGCAATATCAACCATACAGTTATCTTCATCCATAACAATCATTCCACCAGATCCCATCATAGAACCTAATGCAATTAAATTATCATAGTCAATAGGGGTATCTAAATATTTTGCAGGAATACATCCACCAGAAGGCCCTCCAGTTTGTACGGCTTTAAATTCTTTACCATTTGGGATTCCCCCGCCAACTTCATATATAATTTCTCTTAAAGTAGTTCCCATAGGTATTTCTAATAATCCAGTATTATTTATTTTACCTCCTAACGCAAAAACCTTAGTTCCTTTAGATTTTTCTGTTCCAATAGATCTAAACCATTCTGCACCCTTTAAAATAATTTGTGGAATATTAGCAAATGTCTCTACATTGTTTATAAGTGTAGGTTTACCCCATAATCCTTTTTGAGCTGGAAATGGAGGTCTTGGTCTTGGCATTCCCCTTTTGCCTTCTATTGAATTTAATAGAGCCGTTTCTTCTCCACATACGAAAGCTCCTGCCCCTAATCTTATTTCCATATTAAAATTAAAACCAGTTCCCAAAATATCTTCACCTAGTAATCCATGTTTTTTGGCATCTTCTATTGCAATTTCTAATCTCTTAACTGCTATAGGATATTCTGCACGAACATATACATATCCTGACTCTGCTCCTACTGCATAACCTGCTATTGCCATAGCCTCTATTAATGCATGTGGATCTCCTTCTAATACAGAACGATCCATAAATGCTCCTGGATCTCCTTCATCTGCATTACAAACAACATATTTTTCATTTCCTTCAGCTTTAGCAGTAAACTCCCATTTCAATCCAGTAGAGAAGCCTCCTCCTCCTCTACCTCTTAGTCCAGATTCTTTAACTTCATTAATAACATCTTCAGGCTTCATTTTTGTTAACATGTTTGCCAAAGCTCTGTATCCATCAAAAGCAATATATTCATTTATGTCTTCAGGATTTATTAGTCCACAATTTCTAAGTGCCATACGTTTTTGCTTTTTATAAAAATCTACTTCACTAATAGGTATAATTTCGTCTTCCTTAATAGAATCTTTAAACAATAAGTCTTTGACAATCCTTCCATTTAAAAGATGTTCTTCTGTAATTTTTTCTACTTCGTCTATCTTTATATGGCTATAGAAAGTTCCTTCAGGATAAACTACTACTATTGGTCCTGCTTCACAAAATCCAAAGCATCCTGTCTTAACTATTTTTACTTCATCTTCAAGATTGTGTTTATTTATTTCTTCTTGAAATTTTTCTAAAATTTTTGGAGACTTGGACGATGTACACCCTGTTCCTGCACATATTAATACATGTTTTTTTGCTCCATCTCCTGTATTAAAAGGGGCTACTTCCCCAACACTACCTTTGCCTTCTTTAATCATACGAATATTAACTTTGGTTAAATACTCCTGTCTAATCTTTTCTAATTCTTGAATAGATATCAACATAATTCCCCCTTATTAATACTTTGCTAAAATTCCTGGTATATCTTCAACTGTCAGTCTTCCATATACTTCTTCGTTTACAGTTAATACTGGCGCTAACCCACAAGCTCCAATACATCTTGTAGCTTCTAAAGAAAACTTACCATCTGATGATGTTTTACCTACTGCTACCCCCGTTAATTCTGTTACCTTATCTACAATAGCTTGAGATCCCCTAACATAACAGGCTGTTCCTAAACATACACCGATAGTATATTTTCCCTTTGGTTCTAAAGTAAATTGAGAATAAAATGTAACTACCCCATAAATTTCGCTTAAAGGAACAGACATTTTCTCGGATATTTTTTTCTGTACTTCTAAAGATAAACATCCAAATATTTTTTGAGCTTCGTGAAGTACAGGCATTAGGGCACCTCTTTTTTCTTTATGCTCTTCTATTACCTCATCAAGCCTTGCAAAGTTTTCATTACTTAAATAACTTTTATCCATATTGGCCTCCTTTAAATATTATATTAATCTACTTAATTTGCTAATTATTAAATCACATGTTATATCAGCAATATTCTTCTACTACAGAATTTTCTGCATATTCAAAAAATACATATTTAAATTATATCTTAAAGAAGTTCATAAAACAACATAATTATATAGCATCGTTAAAACATTGTCATGCGTTGTATGTATTAAAATACCCCATTGTCATATAGTGTATTAAACAATGGGGTAGACTTGTTGCTTTATTATGTTTTACAGCTTTTATTAATTATTATACCGATTGCATGGAAATAATCGACAAATATATTGATATATTTTTATCAATGATATTAAATTATCTATGTTATTTTTTAAAAAATTGTATTATGTTTTCTGCTACTTGTCTATTCATACCCTTTACTTCTAACAATTCCTCAATTGTTGCATTTCTTATTTTATCTATAGATTCAAAATGTGCCATCAATGATTTTCTTCTAGTTTCACCTATCCCTGGTATTTCTTCCAGTATAGAGCTCAACGTATTTTTCTTTCTTAGACTTCTATGATAAGTAATAGCAAATCGATGAACTTCATCTTGGATTTTAGTTATTAATCTAAAAAGATTAGAAGTTTTTTCAATATATACTTCCTTGCCTTCATAAACTAATCCCTTAGTACGATGTCTTTCATCTTTTATCATACCACATACAGGAATGCTCAGTTTTAAAGAATCTAAAGCTTTCTTTACACTAGTAACTTGACCAAAGCCACCATCCACCATTATTAAATCTGGAAATATGGCAAACTTTCCTTCAGTCATTTCTATAGATTGATTAATAATATCCTGTGTTTCCTCTAATCCTCTTTTAAAACGTCTAGTAATTATTTCCTCTAAGCTAGCATAATCATTAGGTCCTTTAACTGTTTTAATTTTAAACCTCCTATAATCCCTATTTTTAGATTTTCCTCCCTCAAATACAACCATAGAACCAACAGATTCTACACCCTGTATATTTGAAATATCATAGGATTCTATACGATATGGTGCTTCATCAAGACACAGTAGGTCTCCAAGTTCCTGTAATGTATCTTCAGTTCTCTCCTTTTCTAACTGATTTATTGTTGTTGCCTGTTCCATAGTCATAAATGCATTTTTCTTAACCATGTCTAAGAGCTCTTTCTTTTCACCCTTTTGCGGAACTTTAAGATTAACTCTATTTCCTCTTTTATTAGTTAACCACTCCTCTAATACTTCTAAGTCTTCCACATGCTCTTCTATTAGTATTTCCTTAGGTATAAATGTTGTTCCACTGTAAAACTGTTTTAAAAATGAGGAAACAATTTCTTGTTTGCTATCCTGCTCTGTATTTTTCAATATAAAATGTTCCCTTTTAACAAGCTTACCTTTACGTATAAAGAATACTTGAATCCAACTATCATTTTCTCCTTGAGCCATTGCAATAACATCTTGATCTTGTTCATTAGTAGAAACTATTTTTTGTTTTTCTATAATACTATTAAGTGCTATTACTTGATCTCTATATTTAGCCGCCTTTTCAAAGTCCATTGCGCTGGCAGCTTCCTTCATTTTCTCCTCTATTTTACGAATAAGTTCATCCTCTTTACCATCTAAAAACATAATAATCTCTTGCACTATATGCATGTACTCTTCCTTATTAACCAATCCCGTACATGGCCCTATGCATTTTTTTATATGGTAGTTCAAACAAGGCCTCTCTTTATTTTCAATCATTCTTTCAATATTTTTGCTACAGGTTCTAATAGGATAAAGGTTATGTATAACCTCTAGTGTTTCGTTTAAAGCTCCAATATTTGTATAAGGACCAAAGTACTTAGCTTTATCCTTAATAACTTTTCTAGTTTTAATTACCCTAGGATATTCTTCATTTATAGTTACTTTTATATAAGGGTAGGTCTTATCGTCTCTCAATAGGACATTATATTTCGGTCTATTTTCCTTTATCAAGTTACACTCTAATATTAGTGCTTCCAGCTCTGTGTCGGTAACAATATATTCAAATGTATTAATATGGGATACCATAGCCCTAACCTTTGGAGGATGATTTTTAGAAGATTGAAAGTACTGTCTTACTCTATTTTTAAGAGATATAGCTTTTCCTACATATATGATTTCCTGTTTTTCATTCCTCATCATATATACACCTGGCTTATCTGGTAGCGTTTTAAGCTTTTCTTTTATGTCAAACATTTTAATCCTCCTGTTATCGCAATCAATATCTATATCTTATATTTTACCACTTTCCAAATAATTTATGGATAGTTGTTTACATTTTAAAATAAATAGCACTTGTAAAAAGCCTATACCAAATCATTTGGTATAGGCTTTAAGTATATGCAATTACTCCACTTCTTCTTTTTAAAATCAGCTGTTGCTTATTGCAGTATGCTATAATCTTTTGGCGATATCCATTATCGATTCCAATAAATTGACATCCTAGATTTCTAGTTCCATCCTCATCACTTTCTAGGTTTCTTAAGACCTTACTAGTTAGCAAGAATTTAACATCATCTAATTCTATTTCAAAAACCAATATTGTGCCAATAGGAAAGGATAATGTACTATTTAAAAGTACACCTCCACCGCTAATATCCTTTACTATAGCAGGAAATATCTTATCACTTTCTATTCTTCTATCATTAATTTCTATTAAATAACAACTAACCTCTTTATCTATCGGAACTCTTATATACTCTCTTCTTTGAGTAACTTTAATATTCTCTTTATTAGGAGTATCTAAAAGTAACATATTATTATTTCCATTCCTTATTATAGTTTCAAATATGCAGACTCGTGTTTTAGTACTATTCGAGATAGTACATTTCACAATTTGAGGTTCCTTTTGTGCATACTGTCCGTGGATTTTAACTATGAAAGTGTCCTTCTCTAATTTTTCGATTATCCCTTTGAAAGATAAAACAGGAATTAAATCGATCTCCATTTTAATTGTTTTACCTACCTGTATAAAGTTATCTAGCATTCCCTCTCATCTCCTAACGAATATAATTTTAATATAATATTCGTTATTTTTAATGGGAATACCTCCCCTTAATCACTAAATAGGTCTAACGCATTACGTTTGTCCTAAGAAATGGTTCTAAAAACTTACCTGTATATGAGGATTTAACATCTATAATCTCTTCTGGAGTTCCTTTAGCAATAATTTGTCCTCCACCACTTCCACCTTCTGGACCAAGATCTATGACATAATCTGCTGTCTTAATAACATCTAAATTATGCTCTATAACTAAAACTGCATTTCCTCCATCTACAAGCTTCTGCAATACTTCTATTAATCTATCAATATCAGCAATATGAAGACCTGTAGTAGGTTCATCTAAAATATACAGTGTTTTTCCTGTACTTCTTTTACTTAATTCAGATGCTAATTTAATTCTCTGCGCCTCTCCACCTGATAATTGGGTAGAAGGTTGTCCTAATTTAATATATCCTAATCCTACATCATATAGAGTCTGCATTTTCCTTTGTATCTTAGGTATGTTTTCAAAGAATAAAAGTGCTTCTTCCACATTCATTTCTAAAACATCCGCAATTGTTTTACCTTTATATTTTGCTTCTAATGTTTCTCTATTATATCGCTTTCCTTTACATACCTCACAAGGTACATACACATCTGGAAGGAAGTGCATCTCAATTTTTATAATACCGTCACCACTACAAGCTTCACATCTGCCACCCTTTACATTAAAGCTAAATCTTCCCTTTTGATAGCCTCTCATCTTTGCCTGTGTAGTTTGTGCAAATATATCACGAATATCATCAAAGACTCCAGTGTAAGTAGCTGGATTAGATCGAGGTGTTCTTCCTATAGGACTTTGATCTATTTCTATTACCTTGTCAATGTACTCTATTCCCTTTATATCCTTATGTGCACCTGGCTTTGATTTTGCACGATTCAAATCCTGTGCAATACGTTTATACAGTATTTCGTTAATTAAAGTACTTTTACCAGAACCTGAGACTCCAGTAACACAAGTGAATACAGCTAAAGGTATGTCTACATTAAGATTTTTTAAATTATTTTCCTTTGCGCCTAATATCTTTATCCATTTTCCATTAGGTTTTCGTCTTTCCTTAGGAACTGGTATTACCTTTCTTCCACTTAAATATTGTCCTGTAATGGAATCCTCCGATGCCATAATTTCTTCTACAGTTCCCTCTGCTACTACATTGCCACCATGAATACCTGCTCCAGGACCGATATCAATAATATGGTCTGCTATAAACATAGTATCCTCATCATGCTCTACTACAATTACTGTATTTCCTACATCAGTTAAATGTCTTAATGCTCCTAATAACTTTTCATTATCCCTTTGATGTAGTCCTATACTTGGCTCGTCTAAAATATATAATACTCCAACTAAACTTGAACCAATTTGAGTAGCTAGGCGGATTCTCTGGGATTCTCCACCTGATAAGGTTCCTGCATTTCTAGATAAAGTCAAATAATCTAAACCTACATCTACTAAAAAGTCCAATCTAGATTTAATTTCCTTTAATATTTGTCTGGAAATAAAGGTTTTTCTTTCATCTAATTCTAGTTCATCAAAAAATATTTTTGCATCCTTTACAGAAAGGTCTGTTACCTCAGAAATATTTTTATTTGCCACTGTAACTCCTAAAATTACATCCTTAAGTCTGGCTCCCTTACAGGTACCACACTTAATTTCAGCCATACATTCATCAATTTTATCCCTTATATAATCAGAATTAGTTTCATTATATCGTCTTGTTAAATTAGGAATAACCCCTTCAAATACAGAAGAATAATCTCTAATTCCACCAAATTTAGATTCGTATCTAAACTCTACTTTTTTCTTACCTGTACCATAAAGTATTTCTTCTATAAGATCATTAGGAAAATCGCTTATTGGCGTATCTACGTCATAACCATACTGAGTAACTATACTTTCTAGCATTTTAAAATAATAGGTATTATCGCCAGAGCTACTTGACCCACTCCAAGGTACTATAGCACCTTGTCTAATACTTAAGCTTTTATTTGGAATAATTAGCTCTGGATCTACCTTTTTCATATATCCAATTCCATTACATTCTGGACATGCTCCAAAAGGACTATTAAATGAAAACATTCTTGGAGACAGTTCTTCTACTCCTATGCCGTGGTCTGGACATGCAAATTTTGTAGAAAATAATATTTCCTCTCCACCTATTATATCTACAACTAC
This sequence comes from Alkaliphilus flagellatus, assembly GCF_018919215.1. NCBI lineage: Bacteria > Bacillati > Bacillota > Clostridia > Peptostreptococcales > Natronincolaceae > Alkaliphilus > Alkaliphilus flagellatus. The sequence continues at coordinate 230,074 of NZ_JAHLQK010000001.1, read as the reverse complement.
TAATCCTTCACTAAGCTTTAATACAGTTTCTATAGAATCTCCAAGCCTAGATTCTATCCCTTCTTTAACAACAATTCTATCTACTACTACTTCAATATTGTGCTTCTTTGTTTTAGTAAGCTTAATATCTTCGTATATGTCCTTTACTTCTCCATCAACACGAACCCTAACAAAACCTTCCTTTTTAATTTCCTCTAATACTTTTTGATGCTCTCCCTTTTTTCCCCTAATAATAGGAGCTAAGAACTGAAGTTTTGTACCAGGCTCTAATTCCATAATCTTATCCACTATTTGTTCTACTGTCATCTGGCTAATTTCAACATTACATACAGGACAGTGAGGTGTACCTATTCTAGCAAATAATAGTCTTAAATAATCATATATTTCTGTAACTGTTCCAACGGTAGAACGGGGGTTTTTATTAGTAGTTTTTTGATCTATTGAAATAGCTGGCGAAAGCCCCTCTATATATTCCACATCTGGCTTTTCCATTTGTCCTAAAAATTGCCTTGCATAGGATGATAAACTTTCCATATATCTTCTTTGTCCTTCAGCATAGATTGTATCAAAGGCCAAGGATGATTTTCCAGAACCAGAAAGACCTGTTATAACTACGAATTTATCTCTAGGTATTTCAACATTAATATTTTTTAAATTATGTTCCTTTGCTCCTCTTATAATAATCTTATCTCTTGCCATTTGTATCCCTTCTTCCTATACTTGCTGTTCTTTTAAAACTTGAATTTTATCTCTTAGTTCAGCAGCTCTTTCAAACTGTAGATCTGTAGCTGCCTGCATCATTTCAACTTCAAGATCTTTAATTAGTTCTTCTAATTCTTCCGGTGATAGAGTCTTATTTGTTGATGCCTTACCATATTTAACCTCTTCCTCAGCAACCTTAGTTGCTTCAATAACATCCCTAACTCTTTTTTGTATAGACTTAGGCTCAATATTATGTTCTTCATTATACTCTTGTTGTATTTTTCTTCTTCTTTCCGTCTCATCAATGGCTGTTTTCATAGATCTAGTTATTCTATCTGCATACATAATAACTCTACCTTCTACATTTCTAGCAGCTCTACCGATAGTTTGGATTAATGATGTTTCAGAACGTAAAAACCCTTCCTTATCCGCATCGAGTATAGCTACTAAAGATACCTCAGGTATATCTAGGCCTTCCCTTAACAAGTTAATTCCTACTAACACATCAAATTTTCCTAAGCGAAGATCTCTAATTATCTCCATTCTCTCCATAGTCTTCACATCTGAATGTAAATAGTTTACTTTAATATCAATTTCCTTTAAATAATCAGTTAAATCCTCGGACATCTTCTTCGTCAATGTAGTAATAAGTACCCTTTGTTCCTTTTTAATTCTTTTCTTTATCTCTCCAACTAAATCATCAATTTGTCCTTTAATAGGACGAACTTCAATTATTGGGTCTAATAATCCTGTAGGCCTTATTACCTGCTCTATAACATTATCATTTTTCTCCATTTCATAGGGTCCTGGAGTGGCACTTACATATAAAATTTGGTTTACTAGTCCTTCAAATTCTTCAAAATTAAGGGGTCTATTGTCGTAGGCTGATGGTAGTCTAAAGCCATAGTTAACTAAAGAATCCTTTCTTGAACGGTCTCCTCCATACATTGCTCTAATCTGGGGAGTTGTAACATGAGATTCATCTATAATAATTAAGTAGTCATCGGGAAAATAATCCATGAGAGTATATGGCCTACTTCCTGGAGGCCTACCAGTTAAGTGTCGTGAATAGTTTTCTATTCCTTGACAAAAGCCTACTTCCCTAAGCATTTCAATATCATACATAGTACGTTGTTGTATTCTTTGAGCCTCTATAAGCTTCTCCTCGGCTTTAAACTCCTTAACTCTTTCTTCTAGCTCTTTTTCAATTGCTTTTATAGCTATTTCTACCTTATCTGCCCCTGTAGCATAGTGGGACGCAGGAAAAATAGAGACATGTTGCCTTACTCCAATTATTTCTCCAGTCAAAGCATTTACTTCAATAATTCGATCTATTTCATCACCAAAAAATTCAACCCGAAGGGCATTCTCTGAAGATGAAGCAGGAAAAATTTCTACAACATCTCCCCTTACTCTAAAAGTTCCACGAATAAAGTTAATATCGTTTCTTTCATATTGTATATCTACTAGTTGTCTTAGAACTTCTTCCCTACTTTTTTCCATACCTGTCCTAAGAGAAACTACTAATTTCTTATATTCTTCTGGATCCCCTAAACCATAAATACATGATACACTAGCGACTATAATAACATCTCGTCTTTCTAATAGGGCTGAAGTGGCTGAATGTCTCAACTTGTCAATTTCGTCATTAATAGAGGCATCCTTTTCTATATAGGTATCACTGTTAACTACATAGGCCTCTGGTTGATAATAGTCATAGTAACTCACAAAATATTCTACTGCATTGTTTGGAAAAAATTCCTTAAACTCACTACAAAGCTGAGCAGCCAAAGTCTTATTGTGTGCAATTACTAGGGTTGGTTTTTGAACCTTCTCTATTACATTTGCCATAGTGAAGGTTTTTCCTGATCCTGTAACCCCTAATAATACTTGATGTTTAGATCCTGCTATAATCCCATTAGATAAGGATTCTATAGCCTTAGGCTGATCTCCAGTAGGACGATAATCAGATACAATTTGAAACCCTTCCATACATATATCTCCTCACTATTTTTCATTATCACTATTATATCATAAGAAGTTAACATAATATCTTCACTGTATTAGCAATATTTTACTTATACTTAACAAACGTTTGTTCGATATATCAATTATATTATTCCCCCACAACTATGTCAATATTATTTCTCTGTTATACAATTAAACTTAAAATATACGGTCATTTTAAATAACTCCCTCATATAATATACCAAAGTATATACTTTTCAAACTCTCCAATTAAATAGGGAGGTACATTATGACTAGAATTTTAATTTTTATGGTAGTTACACTATTTTTATATATATTTTTCTTAAAATATCATCATATATCTCTATGTCCTAGATGTGGTTCTAATAAAGTCACTATAGAAAATCTGGACAATTACAAATTATTTACTTGTCATACATGCAGATTCTCCTACAAAGATTATTATTTATTTTTTAATCTTACGCCTATAAACGAACAACTTGACATTGAATTTATACAGCAGGATGAGGATAATGATGAGGACGATATAGAAGAATAAAAAAATCCCCAAAATTTTGAGGATTTTTTTATTCTTTATTTATTTTTTAATTTCAGATTTAAGCACTTCTATAGCTTTCTTTAATTGTGTGTCCTCTTGGACCTCTACTGTAGTTTCAGTTTCATCTTGACCTGGTAACTCAACAACAATATCTGGCTCTATTCCAGTACCATGAATATTAGTTCCATTTGGAGTAAAGTATTCAGAAATAGTAAATTTAAATCCAGTTCCATCAGAAAGAGGTTTAACCTGTTGTACCAATCCTTTACCAAAAGTAGTAGTACCTATAATCTTACCCTTATTACCATCCTTAATTGCTCCTGATAGAATTTCAGAAGCACTAGCACTACCTTTGTTTACTAAAACTGTAAGTGGTAATTCTAATTGTTTTTTATCAGATTTTTCCACATTTCTACTACCGTTACGATCTTCTGTGTATACAATTACCTGTTCTCCTAATATAATATCAGCGATTTCTACACATTGATCTAATAATCCTCCTGGATTATTTCTCAAGTCAAGTACAATACCTTTAACATTTTTCTTTTTCAGTCCATCTAAATGTGTTTTAAAATCTTGTGCAGTTTGTTCATCAAACATAGTTATTCTAATATATCCAATATCATTCTCAATCACTTCAGAACGAACTGTTTTTAAACGAATCTCTTCTCTTTCAATATTTACATCAAAAGTTTTATCTTTACCATCTCTTAAAATTGTAAGCTTTACTTCAGTTCCAGCCTTACCCTTCATAAGTTCTACTGCATAATCAAGCTTATCTCCAGATATAGCCTCCCCATTAACAGCTACTATCCTATCTCCTGGAATAAGACCTGCTTTTTCACCTGGTGTATCTTCTATTGGAGATACTACAGTTACATATCCATCATCTCCTGGGGTTACAATTACTCCAATACCACCATAGGTTCCTTGAGTTCTAGTCATTAAGTCTCCAAATTCCTTACTATCCATATATTGTGTATATGGATCACCTATACTCTCAAACATTCCTTTTATAGCACCTTCAACTAGTTTTTCCTCATCAATCTCTTTATAATAGTTTTTTTGTAAATAATCCTTAAGCACCAAAAACTTTTCATATTGTTTATACTCACCCTTTGGAATTGCATATCCAAATCCTAATGGCGATGTTATCCAACTTCCCACCGTAAAGTTTAAAATAGTGGTTAAAATAAAAATTAATAGGGCTCCAATTATAGCTTTTCGTTTACTGATCATATTATCTTCTCCCCTTTGAATTAATCCGCCGTTGTCTTTTTATTTTATGGTATATTATACAACATTATACCTTAACTTATAAGAAATTTCAAAAGTATAGTTACCTATAAAGGAAAAAATATCAAAGAAATAAATCTTTCTTTGATATTTTTATTATCATTTATTTTCCTCTTACATATGGAATTGGATTTGTATATTGTCCATCTTTACGGACTTCAAAATGCAAATGCGGTCCTGTAGATAACCCTGTACTTCCTATAAGAGCAATCTTTTGACCTTTTGTTACAGTTTGTCCATTTTGAACCAATAGTTTTGAATTATGTGCATATAAAGTCATAATTCCTCCACCATGGTCAATAATTACAGCCTTTCCATAGCTACCTAAACCACCAGAGCTCACTACCTTACCATCACCGGCTGCAACTACATCTCTGCCTGATGGCGCTGGTATATCAATACCAGAGTGAAATTTCTTAGTCTTTAAAACAGGATGAATTCTATTTCCAAAAGGAGACGATACTGTTGAATATCCTGGAACAGGCCACTGTAATTGTCCTCCCACATAAGCTCCATTTGATTGAAGACTTCTAATTTTATTAGTAATTTCATCTGCTTCTTTTTTTGTTTGATCTAACATTTTTTCTAAAGCAACCTTATCCTGAGCCAAATCAGCTCTAAGACGCTCCTGCTCTCCTCTAGAAACTACAAGTGTTTTCTTTTTTTGCTCTACGCTAGATTTTAAATTAACTAATTGACGCTTTTGATTTTCTAAACTAATCTTTTGCTCTTCAATAATATCTCTTTGCTCTTTCATATCCTTTAGCAGTTCAACATCATGATTAACTATCTTTTTTACCATATCAAGATTTGTCAAAAGCTCAGTTATACTTTTAGAGCTTAACAGCACCTCAGCATAACCTATGGTTCCATTTTTATACATAACATTCAATCTTGAACCCATTACATCTTGTTTATCATCTATCTTTTCTTCTGCTGATGTAAGCTTATTTACTGTTTTATTAATTTCACCTTCAGTTGTTGATATTTTACCATATAGCGATTCTATTTCTGATTCAGACTTATTGATTTCTTCTTCTAGTGACTGTATTTTGGTTACAACTTCGCCTTCTTTTTTCACCGTTTTCTTTAGTTCAGTAGTAATATTTTTTTGTTTTGATTCATTTTGCTTTAATTGATTCTTATATTGTGTTGCATTATTTGCAAATGAGAATAGCGATGTAGTTGTCATTGAAAACAGAATCACCAAAGCAAGTCCATGTTTTTTCTTCATATTTGTATAGCCCCCCCATTATACTTTACTTAAACTTTTAAATGTCTTCTTAGTGAAAATATACTTCCTAAAGCACCTACCCCAGTACCCAATACTCCAAACATAAGCATTATTTTGTCCATCATATCGCGAACTGATATCATATAAGTACTAAACATTACATAAAAATACCTAGTAATAACCTCAAAGGCATATTGGTATCCAAAATAAACAACTACTATGGATAAAGCTGCTCCAATAAAACCTAATAGCATTCCTTCAATAAGGAATGGCCATCTGATAAACCAGTTAGTTGCCCCAACATACTTCATTATTCCAATTTCCTGTCTTCTAGCATTTAATGTAAGTTTTATTGTATTTGAAATAATAAATACTGCAACTAAAATTAAAATTAAAATAATAACTAATCCAACTGTTCTAATAAACTTTGCTACCTTTAGTAGTTGGTCTACTATTTCCTTATAATATTTAATTTCATCTATTCCCTCTAATGGTTTTAACTCTTTTACAATATTATCTGCTGTTTCAAGGTTTTCAACTTGGATTATATAAGAATTGGGTAGAGGGTTTGATTCTAAGTTTTCTAATAAATACCCCTGTTCTCCCCAACTTTCTTTAAACTTTTCTAGAGCCATTTCTTTGGACTCATAAGTAATTTCTGCTATTCCTTGTATTTTTTCTATTTGTTTGCCTACACTATCTATCTCTTCAACAGATAAATCTTTTTGTAAGTACACTTGTATTTCGTCGAATTGCATCTGAGCTAAGTATGCAGCATTACTAATATTTAATACCAAAGTAATGACTAGTCCTAATATTATTAATGATGCAGCCACAGATCCGATAGATGCTACAGTCATTCCTCTATTACGCCAAAGCCCTGTAAAGCCTTGACGAAACATATATTTAACAGTTCTACCCTTCATAGTCGTATGCCCCCCTTTGCTGATCACGAACAACTCTGCCCTTTTCTAAGGCAATTACACGTTGTTGCATTACATCTACAATATCTCTTGCATGGGTTGCCATAACTACAGTTGTACCACGTCTATTTATTTGTTTTAGTACCTTCATAATCTCCCAAGCTGTTTCTGGGTCTAAGTTTCCTGTCGGCTCATCTGCAATTAATATGGAGGGGTTATTTACAATAGCTCTAGCAATTGAAACTCTCTGTCTTTCTCCACCAGATAACTGATGTGGATAAGATGAAGCCTTGTCACTTAATCCAACCATTCCTAATACCATCGGTACCTGTCTTCTAATTTCCTTAGATGAAGCCTCTATAATTTGCATAGCAAAAGCGACATTTTCATAAACAGTTTTATTTGGAAGTAATCTAAAATCTTGGAATACAACTCCGATACTACGTCTATGATATGGAATTTTACGTCTTGATATTTTAGTTACATCTTGACCATTAATAATGATATTTCCTTCTGTAGGATCCTCTTCCTTTAAAAGTAGTTTAATAAAGGTCGATTTTCCAGCACCACTTGGACCAACAAGGAATATAAAATCTTCCTTTTCTATTTTTAAGTTTATATTTGTTAAAGCTTGTACTCCTTTTAAATAGGTTTTAGTTACATTTTGTAATTCGATCAATTATATCAACTCCCGCCTAACTAATTAGTGTTTCGACACTTAACTCTAATTTCCTTCTAAAAAAAACAAATTTAATTTATAAAATTAAACAATGACTTTAGTCCTATAACAAATTTCATACAATAATCAACATTTTCTTCCCTTTTATTATTATAACAATAGTTCATCACTAAATTCAATTGTATTCATTTCCAATAATTTGGTACAATAGTGGTATAATATAGATAAATACTATAATAAAGGAGGTACACAGTTGAAAAAAGAAATTAGAAAAAATATTTTGCAAAGGAAAAATACATTTTCTAATGAAATAGTAAGAGAAAAAAGCCTTGCTATGCTGGACACACTGAGTAAGATAGATTTTTATAAGAATGCTAATAATGTAATGCTTTATATTTCATTTGGAAAAGAAGTTACTATGAAGCCTATTATTGATGACCTACAAAATCGTGGAAAAAGAGTCTTTATTCCCGTAACAGTGCCTGCAACTAAGGCTTTAATTGTGTCAGAATTAAAAAGCTATGAAGATGATCTAGTAGTAGGGCATTTTGGAATTATGGAGCCTAAAGAAGAAGCTCTAAGACCAGTAGAGCCTAGTATATTAGATTTAGTTATTGTCCCCGGTGTTGCCTTCGACAAAAATGGGTACCGTATAGGATATGGTGGAGGCTATTATGATAGGTTTCTTCCTAGATTACCAGAAAAAACAACAATAATATCGCTAGCCTTTGAAATGCAACTAATAGATAAAATACCTACCTCACAATACGACTTACCTGTACAGTACATAATTACGGAAGAACAGTTTATTAAATGTAAAAAGGATAACGACTAAGGTTATCCTTTTTACATTTAATTTAATTTTATTGTTTTAGTTCTTTCTTTCCCTTGTTTCTATATTAGTCATTTTTCTTAGTTTTTTCATAATTAAATTATTTATAGTATTCTCTGGATACTCTCCACATTCACCTAAAACTCCAGCCTTTTTGCCAGTTAAAATTTCAATACCTTGTTCTATAGTATTAATAGCATAAATATGGAATTCATTATTTTTTACTGCATTTATAACCTCTTCCTTAAGCATTAAATTTTTAATATTTTGACTCGGGATCATAACCCCTTGTTCTCCAGTTAAACCCTTTAATTTGCAAATTTCAAAAAAGCCCTCTATCTTTTCATTGACGCCACCAATAGGCTGTATTTCGCCTTTTTGATTAACAGAACCTGTTACTGCTATATATTGTTTAATAGGAACTTCGGATATGCTAGATAAAATAGCATATAATTCTGTGCTCGATGCGCTATCACCATCTATAATCGAATAATTTTGTTCGAAGCCAATACTTACCGTTAACCCCATAGGCTCAAATTTTGCGTATTTCTCTCCTAAATAGCCACTTAGTATAAATACACCTTTATCGTGTATATTTCCACTCTGCTTGGCTTCTCTTTCTATATTTATAATTCCTTCTTCACCACTATATGTTGCAACTGTTATTCTGCTAGGCTTTCCAAAACTATATTCTCCTGTACCCATAACAGCTAAACCATTAATTTGTCCAATTTTTTCACCATCTACGTCAATTAACAAACTGCCATCCACAAACATTTCACTAAGCTTTTCTTCATATTTACTGCTACGATTTATCTTTTCTCTTATAGCTTTTTCAATATGTTTTTTGCTAATAATACTAGCTCCATCCTCCTCAGCCCATAAGTCTGATTCATATAGTATTTCTACTATTTGATTAAACCTAGATGTAAGCTTATCTTGATGGTCAGCTAATCGTGAGCTGTATTCAACTACTCTTCCTACTGCCCATTTGTCAAAATGCTTTAGTCCTTCCTTTTCGCAATGATCAGCTATAAACTCTGCCATTTTATAAATATTTTCTTGACTTTTAATCATTTCCACATCAAATTCTGCCATAACCTTAAACAACTTTCTAAAATCATCATCGTAGCTATATAAAGCGCTATAGGTATAATAATCGCCTATTAATATTATTTTTATATTGAGTGGAACCGGTTCTGGCTTTAATGTTGATGCAACTACATGTCCCATCTGCTTATTTAAATTTTCTATATTGACTTCTTCTGCCTTTAAAGCTCTTTTTAATATATCCCAAGAAAATGAATTACTTAGTAGCTCTTTTATGTGTATTACTAAAAACCCACCATTAGCTAAATGTAATGCTCCTGGCTTTATTTGCATAAAGTCAGTTTTAAGCACTCCTAATTCATTTTTATATTCTATACTTCCTAACAAATTGTTAAATGTAGGGTTAGATTCATCGATAATAGGTGCATGACTTAACCCACTATTGTCTATAAATAGATTAATCTTATATCTATTAAAGAAATTTTCTTCCTGATTTATAGGAATTTCTAGAGGACCTAAAGATTTAGTTTCTTCATTAGAGCTTTTAAACTTGTCGATATTTTCTATAATATCTTTTTCAAGATTATTTATATACTCAACTGTAGATTTTCTTTGAGCATACTTTTTATAAATTTTATTAATGTCAAAATTTACAATGTCATAGCATATATATTGATCTAATTGTTTTATCTTTTTTCTAACTTCCTCTTCTAACATCCTAAATTTATCTATTATTTCAATTGTATTTATATTTAACTGATTAGACATTTCCATAATGTCCTCTATTTCAGCCGGAGACAAACCTTCATACTCCTCTTGTTTCATCGGTATACCGTCCTTAAGAGGTGTAGTCATTAGTCCATTTTCTGTAGCTGTAAAATAAAATCCATATTCTTTCGCCTTTTCATTTAATTCTTGCATTACTTCCTGATTTTTTTGCTGAAAAACTTTCATAATTTCATTTTTTCTTACTTCGTATTCTACCCCTTTAAAGGTTTCTGGAATAATCTTCTTTAACTTTTCAATCATTTCCTCGATATCATTTTTAAATTGTATGCCTATGCCTGGCTCTAGACTTAATGCACTAGGACAGTTTCTATTTTTAAAATTATAAACATAGACCCAATCATATGGAATTGGTAGCTGGCTTGCGAACTCCTCTGTAATAGATTTCGTGTAACTACTCCTGCCAGTTCCACTTATGCCTGCAACATAAATGTTATATCCTCTTTTCCTAATTTTAAGACCAAAACTTAGGGCCTCTGCACCTCGTTTTTGTCCTATTATACCCTTTAATGGGTCTAAATTCGCTGTAGTTTCAAATTGTAAGTCTTCAACATTACATGGACTAGTAAGCTTCTCGATTGGTAATCGATAGTTATTGTACATAGAATTTCCCCCCTAAATGTCTTTTTAGGTTATATACCACACTATAAAGAAATTAAAAGTAATAATTAGATAATTAATAGAATTGACATATTTACTTTTTACCAACAGAAATCAATACATTGTTTCGATGGGCCATATCCTTTAATCCATTCTTATGACGAGTACTATTATAAAAGTGAATATCAGAATGCCCATTAAAATTGTTATTAGTAATGTATTTAATATTATGAGGCATCGAATTAATGGCAAAATAAAGCTTACTACCTTCTTAAAAAGAAAATAGTAAGCTTATTCGTAGTATAAGCTGAATTATAAAATTATATTTATATATTAATTTTATAATTCATAATAACCTAAACCTTGCTCATATATCATTAAAGCTAATAAGTTGAATATTAGCCTGATTAATAAAGTTTTTTATTGTATCTGATACTAAAATTTCATATTCTTTTTTTCTATAGTCTACATATGTGCTTACCTTAAAAAGATCTTCATCTATATAAGCTGGATGACACATTAACTCTAAAGTTTCACAATGCTTATACTGAGAAATTATATTCATAAGCTTACTAAGTGTAGCATTATTCTTATAAAATTCTGCTGTAAAACCTTCTGTAGTCTTAACTCCCTTAATATTGTAGCTTCTTCTCATTTTATCCTCTGGGCATCTGGCCGGAATATTAAATTCTTTACTTAAATCCAGTACTATTTCAAGTAACCCTTCATCAAATGCGTAAAAATGATGATGTCCGTCTATATGGGTAGGCTCTTTGAAAAACTCTTTAAATTTTATAATTTGAGCCCTTAATTCATTTCTAACTTCTTCATAGTTATATTCTATTTTTTCAGTTATACTTCTATGGAAGTTTCCAATATTATCAACTAAAGTAGATACTTCTCTAGCAGGCAAAATAGGTTTGCCCCAGGTTAAAGTAAGATGTATACCAATTTTATCTATGCCACGATTTTCTGCTTCCTTAATACCTTCTTCAAAGTATAAGCCATTTACCATAGCTGTAGTCTCTGTTACAATCCCATTCTCCATACAATCTAGTATGCCTAAGGTTACTCCTTTAGTTACACCAAAGTCGTCCCCATTTACTATTAATTTCACCCTTAACACACCCTTGTCTACTTTATGATTAGCTATATTAATAAAATTACTTTTTAATATTATCAAATTCGTCAAAAAATTTAGGTAAAAATCTTTTATTAACTCTTAGCATTTCATCTAACAACTTATGTCCCTTATTATCATCAGAAATAAGAGGATTTGTAATCATTGCAAGTAATGCTTTATTATAATTGCCTTCTACTGCTGCTTCTGCACCTAAAATTTCAAATTGTTTAATCTGCTTTACTAGCCCAGATACATAAACAGGCAATTTATCTATAAATTTATGAGGGATAGGCCCATCCTTCGTAATCTTACAAGTAATTTCTACTATTTCATCCCAGGAGAAATCTTGAAGAGTTCCTTGATTAAAGGTATTTACAACTTGCAAATCTCCTTTATCATTATAAATAGATGAAATTAAGTTACAGGCTGCATCAGAATAGTAAGCTCCTCCTCTTGTTTCCAATTGTTTTGGCTTTTCTTTTAAACTTTCATCTTTATATAGGTTAAATAATTCCTTTTCAGTTTCCATAACTTTTTCTGCCCTTGTTTTGCCAAGCTTGTAGTTTTCAAGCTCATCATTTAACATATCCCTTGTCTTGTAATAATATTTGTGATAAGGGCAAGGTATAAGTTGAAGTGCTTTAATAAAGTCTGCATCCCACTCCATTGCTGTAATATTTTTCATATTAATACTATCAGATTTTTTTATATACTGATCAATAACCTCTTTGGTTTTATCAATCCCATCAACAAATATATTAAATCCATAAACCATATGATTTAAGCCTGCAAAATCAATTCGTATTCTACTAGAATCAATTTGTAAAATATCAGCTAATCCTCTTTCCATTCCAATTGGCACATTACATAAACCAATAAATTTTCTATGCTTCGAGTATCTAGCCAAAGCTTCTGTAAGCATTCCAGTTGGATTTGTAAAGTTTATAAGCCATGCATTAGGACATAATTCGCTCATTTCATTAGCAATATTTAATATTACAGGAACTGTTCTTAAGCCTTTCAATAACCCTCCAGCACCATTAGTTTCTTGACCGATAAATTCATAAGAAAGTGGCATTGCTTCATCCTTAGCTCTAGCTTGTAAAAGTCCTACCCTAATTTGAGTTGCAACAAAGTCTGCGTCTTTTAGGGCTTTCTGTCTATCCAATGTAATATTAATGTTTATAGGAACTCCTGCTTCTTTAACCATCCTTTTAGAAAGATTTCCTACTATATTTAATTTTTCTTGTCCATCTGCAATATCTACTAACCATAATTCTTTAACAGGCAACTCTTTATGACGTTTAATTAATCCTTCTATAAATTCGGGAGTATAGGAAGAGCCTCCACCGATTATTACAAGCTTTAATCCTATTTTTTTTATTTGTTCCAAATTATCACCTCCTAAAATTATATCTGGCGCTAATAGTTATTTATTGCATACAATTTTTTTCAATCTGATCTTCTAAACACTTAATAAAAAACTTAAATCTTTTTTTGATTCTTCCTTTAAATACAATTGATGCAACCAGCGCATTCGCCCTATTGAATAAACCTGTGGTATACTGACTTTCTATTAATAAAAGCTTTGTTGTATTTTCAGATAAGGGGTAAAATTCATATCTAGATTTATATACTACACTACCTTTTGTACTTGTAATTTCGTATACACTATTAATCTTATAATCTGTGATCCGTACCTTCATTTTACCTTTTCGCTCTGAATAGGCTCCCACTTTACGCTCTACAAAGGTTCCTATTGGATTTTCCTCATCAAAGCTTTGAAAATCTTTTTTAGCTGTTTCCTTAAAAACTTTAAAAACCTCTTCAGTTGAGTATTCCATTGTAATTTCATTTTGAAATGTGGCCATACAAACACTCCAATACTAAAGTTTATTCCATCTAATATTATATAAATACTACCTATATAAGATAATAGTTTTTTCTTTATTGGCTATTGATTCTATAATCTTATTTACGGTCTAAATATAAATCTACAATCTCACTTGCCAAGTCCTTAGTTGTAATAGCATTCATTAAATGATCTTGAGCATGTATTAATAATAAAGTCACCTCTATTTTATTACCTTGTGCCTCCATATGAATTAATTCAGTTTGTTGTCTATGTGCTAATTCTAATTGTTTTGAAGCATTATTTAAGCAATCTCTAGCCTTGTCAAAATCCCTATTTTTAGCTAATTGAATAGCTTCCATAGCAAAACTTTTAGCATCACCACTTTGAGTGATTAATTTAAAGATTAGTTCTTCATAGTTCATGTCTTATCGCTCCTTAAGTCAAAGTTTCATTTATAATTTATTATCTATATTGTATAGGTTAGAAAGGGGTAAAGAGTTACCCCTTTCTAACCTATTATATTATCCCTGACTCTCTACAAGGTCTTTATCATTATCTGTATACCTATCAGCTAATAAGACAAATGGAAGATATATTATAACAGCTACAGCAAAGTTAATAAGAGCTAATAATCCACCCATAAGACTTCCTCCTGTAGCTAAAACTCCGCCTAAAATTGGAGGTGTAGTCCACGGAATTGCAACGTAGGTAATAGGTACTAAGCCTGATACAGTAGCTAAATAAGCTATTAATGTTAAAACTCCTGGTATAATAATATATGGAATAAATAGTAGCGGATTTAATACAATAGGTATTCCAAACATAATAGGCTCATTAATTTGAAATAGTCCTGGTCCAGTACAAAGCTTTGCTACTTCTCTATACTCTTTACGTTTTTTAGAACCAATATATATTGCTACAATTAAAGCTAAAGTAGCCCCTGCTCCACCTAAATGAACATAAGCATCAAAGAATGCTTTTGTAACAATATTAGTAGCTTCCAGTCCCTGTTGAACTGCACTAGCATTAGCTTCAAGTGCTGGTAAATAAAGTGCATTTATAACTGGATCCATAATATTGCCGCCGTGTAGACCAAAGAACCAGAATATACTGATTAGCATAGAAAAAAGTATTGCAGATAATATACCTTGACTAAAACCTTCCAAAGGTCTTTGAATTGTATTTAAAATAAAGTCGTATAAACTTGTTCCACCTAGTTTTGTAATTATAAGTGGAATTACTCCAAATATATACACTGTAATTATTCCAGGAATTACAGAAACAAATGCTCTTCCAACTGCTGGTGGAACAGTATCTGGCATCTTAATAACTATATCTTTCTTTATTACCTTAACAAAAATTTCTGTAGCTAGTAGTGCAACAATAATTCCAGTAAATAATCCTGTAGCATTTAAATATCCTTGAAATATATATCCCCAACCTGCATTACCATGAGCCTGAGGTGTAATTACTATAAAAGAAGCTATAGAGATAAGTCCTGCAGCTAGAGGATCAACATCATAACTTTTTGCCAAGTTATATCCTATAGAGAATACTACTAGCAATGTCATAATAGCTAATGTACCCCACCATACATTACCATTGATTGATCCTAAAAAAGCTAATCCAGGTATCCATGTTACTAAAGTACTATTTAATAATACTGCGAATGAACCTGCTAAAATTAATGGCATAATACCAATAAATCCATCTCGAATTGCTACTAAATGTCTTTGAGCTCCTATTTTCGATGCAACCGGTATAAAATACTTTTCCATTGCTTTCATAAATGCTTTCATGTGAATCCCCCTTTATCAATACTAATTTTGATAAACGTTTTGCTCTAATACAATCCTATTATCCCTTATTCCATTAAACTCATTGCTTGCTTTAATACTGCTTCACCATTCATTGTGCCATAACTTATACTTTCAATTACATCTACAGCAATTCCCTTTCCCTCTACATCATTCTTTATTTTGCTTAGAAGATATCTTACTTGAGGTCCTAGAAGAATTACGTCAACATTATCCAGACGTCTCTTCATTTCTGCCTCCGAAACTGCAAATACTTCAACCTCTATATTTTTTTCCTTAGCGCTTTTTTGTATCTTTGTACAAAGTAAGCTTGTTGACATCCCTCCAGAACAAATTAGCATTATACGCTTCACTACAATCATCCCCCTGAACAATAATAAATTAATAGTATAATTCTTTACTGTGACTAATAAATACATTTGTTTCTATTGAAAGTTTCTATGCCGACTGCATATATTTTTTTATGTATCATCCCCTTTTCTTAATTAAAATAATTAGATTAATTTATATATTATTTAAATATTTCTACACTTATATATGAGCAAATATCGTGCCATCTTATATAAACTTAATATTTTAAAATTTGTTTTACTGGTAATGTTAGTTGTCTCTTCTGTAGATTACTAGTATTTAGACTATTTTAAAAATCAAATCTTTAATTATATTTTCCTTTAAAATCACGTAGTAAGCATAATAAAAGTGTGTAAAGATAGCTACACACTTACCTGCTATGTCTTTACACACTTTTACACACTGTTTAAATGCCTTCTTCCTTATGATTTTTCAATGTATTATTTTCTAAAAGCATCCTACAAATATAGGCAATTTCATCTTCATTAAATTGAATATCATATTTTTGTTCAAAACTTTTAAGACTTATTTTAGTATTTTCGAATTCTCTGCTATATTTATTAATATAACTATCTAATTGTTCAAACTTAGTGCCATCTCTACCCTGCAACAGATTATCTACCAAAAAGCTTATATGTAATACTAATCCTATCTTTACATCATCTATAAGTTCAACACAAACTGCTTCTTCTAACATGCTAATTAGCTGAATTACATCTTTAACAATCTCTTCCCCATCAATTTTTACTAAATGCTCTTTTAATGATTTTCCTATTTGTTTATATTTCTTATGCTGTTCTATAATATTTTCCAGCCTATGCATACCATTATCACTAAAGATGTCTTGAACTGATATAAATGGAATATACTTTACCTTAATATCGACAGCCCCTATTATAGCTATAATATGATTTTTTTCTTGATAATATTTAATTCGACTCCAAAATTCATTTTTATTTAATATATTTAAAGGAACAATATCAATATCTGAGTCTAATTCTATTTGTTGTTTTATTATGCTCTTTAGTTTTATAGCTGCCCCTTCCCCTGTAAAGCATGCTGTTATAATAATACTTTTCTTCTCCTCATTAAATATCTGTTTATCTTCTTTAGAATAAATTTTCATTTTAATACAAGATTGATAAATTTCTTCTAAATCTCTGTCTAATATTGATTTTCTACAGGCTTCGATAACTATAGGAGTACTTACCATATCTATAGTTTTAACATTAATTCTTAATTCTTCACAAAGCATATCTCCAAAACTTGTAAGTGAGCCCATATCAACTAATAATAATGTTCCTCTTCCACAATCTAATTCAAGAATCTCTTTTTTAACTATATCATACATGGCTGTAGGCTTAATATGTAGAGGCATATCTATACCCTTAACATGCTTTGCGCCAACTAAACTATTAGCAACATTAGCCATACTACTAGCAGTAGTATCTCCATGCATAATCACTATAATAGCTACTTTTGTTTCTTCTTTTTCATCAAATTTATTAGAGTTAGATGTTAAAAACATGGCTAAGTATCCAATTTCATCAAGAGGCGTTTCAATTTTAAAGCTAATATCTATTAGTTTTGCAATTTCCATAGCCACTAAAAATTCCTTATCATAGTTGACTCTAATAAAATTTAGTTTAGGATTGTATATTTTACTTCCTCTTTTTATACGTTCAATACTTCCCTGTAGGTGTAGTGCAAGTCCAAAATAAACTTTTTCATCATATTTTCTATTTAAACGTTTTTCGGCTATATCAAATATTTCTTCTACCACCTCAATAATATCAATATTTACAAGTTTAGATAATTCTTCCTTTTTAAATTTTCTAGGTAAATTCCCAATATATTTTTCGAAGCGTGTCTCTATATCTATATTTAATATTTGATTAATCTCATTTTCTTCTATACCTATTTCCTTTAGATTATTTAATTTTTTTTCTATTAGATCATAGAACCCGTCATTTTCATCTACTAATATTAAGTCATCATATTTTCCGTTTTCTTTATAATAAAACTTTAATATATCTTCCTTATCATTTAAAATATCATTAATTTCTTTCCGAAAATCATGTAGACTCAATAGTCCTTGCTTAACATATTGAGGCAAATCTGATTGTGTAATCATTATATAGTCTCTATCATAAGTTTTATAAGTTAAAAATGCCTTTGCACAAGTCAATTGAATATCACTTTTTAGCTGGCCTATATTATTAGGACAATCGTATAGCAAAAATGACATTAATGCACTTTTATTAACGTATATATTTTTATCTAACCGATGAGATTCTTCCTTGATAAAAGTTTCTATTAGTTGATATCTCTCTTTTCGATTTCTATTGTTTAAACTAGGTAAGGTTATAGTCATAGGTATTCTTCTCATAAAAGTTTTTAACAGATAGGACTGTGGCATTTCTGTAGTAGCTGCTATAATCCGTACTTTTACCTTGACTAATTTATCTGTTTCTCCTAATGGTCTAAACCAGCCCTTATCTATATAGGTAAATAACATCTCCTGCCCCTGTGGAGAAAGCCGATGTACCTCATCTAAAAATAAAATCCCACAGTCTGCCTTTTTAAGTAATCCTTCACGATTTTGTTCTGCACCTGTATAAGCACCTTTTTTTACACCAAAAATTTGTGCACTCAATAACTGGGGATTCTCTGCATAATCAGCACAGTTAAACTGTATAAAAGGAGCGTCTTTTGAGATTGCTTTACATTCTAAAGCAAATCTATACATTGATTCTGCAAACATAGATTTACCAACACCAGTTTCACCTAATAACAGTGTATGCAAACCACAAGGAGGGTATAAAATTGCTGCCTTAGCCTGTTGGATAGGAATTTGCAAGCTCATATTAGAGCCAATCATTTTGTCAAATTTCATTCTTCCCTTAACTAATTTATTCTCATTATCTGTCTGTATCTTTTTACAATATAATACAGGTCTTCCGTCTATTTTTTCAATCAGATTTTCCCGATACAAAGTATTTAAATATCGACTAATATTAGCTCTATTCATATTTAGGCTATTACTAATCTCTTGAGCCGCTATTCCTCTATTAAATTTTTCTTCCATAGTTATTAGAGTTTGGTAGACTTTTTCTATCTGCTTCATAAAATCACCTCGCCCTCCGGTATTTTATTCTTTTATTGTAATATTCTGTATCCATATCATTACTTCCTGCTTTACCCCATAAATAAAAAATTCGTCTAATACTATCGCATCTACTCATGGTATACTCAAAATCTATCTCAAATTTTCAAGTGCTTAAAACATTACCATCCTTCTACTTCTTTTTAAAATCCCTCAATAGCCAAGAAATTTATAATTTCTTAGACAATAAAATAGAGCTGAATATTCAGCTCTATTTATGTTGTTTATTCAAATAAGGATTTAATTTGATACGTTACTTCCTTATCATTAATATTAAATTCTATATATTTAAAGGTTTCCTGTTGGTCTTTTGAAGCATTACTATTGTAAACACCAGTTGAAATATATCTTACACCATTAATTACATCCACAGAAAGGCTTTGTCCTTCATAAAGAACAAATACTTGTTTTCCCTTTTTAGATAGGTCCGTTAACGTATCCATTAATAAATCTGCTTCCAATTTGTCAGTAAAACCGCCGTTACCAAATATAGGTTTAGACATTACTATAAAAACATTCTTCTTAGTAGTGTTATTTACTAGATTTTGTAACCAAGGCCACTGATCAAAATTAGTTTGTCTTAAACCGTCTTTTAGATTATCTAATTGAATAATTAAACTATCTCCTTGCTCTGTAGATCCATACCCTGATTTTGCAGAAACTATTTGTTTTTTAATATTACTACTTAATCTTGAATCTACATTTCCAGTAAATAGTGATAGCTCATGTTTATTATTGATTAGACTACTAATTTTATTTCCAACAATCCTATCTAATAATGTATAGTCCTTGAACTGGATTCCACTATATGCAAATAACTTCCTACCTTCCATCTCATAAGGTTTGTTAAGTTTATCTTTAATAACAGTAGCTTCTGAGGATTCCTTTGAAGGTGACGCAATACTATACGAAGCCTCTAAACCATCAAATAAAATTTGACCCGCTATCTTTTGGGTTGCATCAGTTTCAATAACATAAAGTCTTTCAAATTTAATTGGGTAAACCATATTTGCCGGTAGAGGAGCTGTAAGATACTTCCATCCTGTCCAATCTATATTCTTTTTAAAGTCGATTACATATTCTGCACCACTTGCATCTTTAACCTTTCCTCTTATCCAATGAGTAGCAGGATTAGTTGCATGTGCCCATACCCCTATACTATTGGCTGGAGTAGAAATTACCGTTTTATTACTATCAAAGGTAATATAGGCTGCTCTTGTTTCATCAGTTTGAGTAAAATCATACTGTAGCTTTAATGATGATTTTCCTTCCTTAGCATTAGAATCTAAGGCTACAGATCCTACTACAGATTGTGGATAACCAACAAAACCTGTATTTAAAGTTTCAAAGTTATTTATCATTGAAGTATTTGAACCTACTACCACATTTACAGTAGCTACCTTATTACCAAAACTAGCTTCTAATTTTGTGGTACCACTCTTACTGCCTGCCACATAAATTCCATTACTAAATGTTCCAAGACCTTGAACATCTTTCCAATTAATGTCCTTAGAATTTATTTTAGTCCTATATCCTTCTGTATCTACGCCAACCACTTCAAAGCCTGTACTATGTCCATAGTTTAAACGTACTGTTTCAGGACTAATTTCCATATGTGATAACTCACCTAAAACATCTAAAGTCACTTCAGAAGTGCCACCTAAATATTCAACTCCTATTACTGTTTTTCCTTGCTTACTTGGAGTAAAATACATACCATCAAATGTTCCTTCTCCAGACTTTACAGAAAGATTAACATTAGAATAATCTACATTTAATGGATTATAGTTTTTATCAAAAGCCTTTACATTTATTTTACGAGAAGCACCTACAAAGCTTTTATTGTCATCAAGTTCTGCCTTTATTCCTCGTAAACTTTCAACCGGCGCAGTAGAGATTACTGCAATTCCGTTAGTAATCCTTCTTTCAGAACCCTCTGAAAGATGGTTAACAACCTTTGAATCAAATTCACCTTGACCTCTTGTTACCATGGTAGTTGATCCACCACCATCCATTAAAATTGCTTCATAGCTTCCTAGTTCTATTAAATAATTAGCCAACTCTTTACCATCTACGCCTTTATATGATGAATGACGACCATCTATTGTTACAAAAATAATTTGACTACGATCCTTTGTAATACCTATAGCTGTTCTTTGGGCAGCTCCAGAAATAGTTTGAGTAAAAGTTGCAACTTGTCCATTTTTAACTAAAACTGTACCTCCACCCATAGCAAGTTTAATATTTTCTATGCCAGGATTTATATCTTTATGTATTGTTAGTTTATCTCCAACTTTTACACTTCCAAGTAATTTATCTGATTGAGCCCAAGGAGATTTTCCTTTAGCAGCTAATAATATATATCCATTTTCAGGTATTTGTACTGCTGGTTGTTTTTGTCGTATCTCTGTAACAACATCATCTATTACAACTACCTCTACCATATCTTGTAAATTAGTATTATATCCTGGCGAGTGAGTTCCCCAGTTTTTATCAATTAACATAATATACTGGTACTCATCTGTATATTTATTAATCGTTGAAATTGGTATATTTGCACCACTGCTTGTAGTCGCATATATTTGATGTTTCCAATAATCCGCGAAGGCTTGTCCGTTATTATTAATAAAAAAAGTAGCATAGTCGTGCACTGTAATGGGACTACTTATCATTTCACCATCTTTAACTATTGCACCTAATGGAGAATCTGGATTTAACATGTAAAAAAAGTCTCCATTAATTGCTGCCACAACATCTTCTTTGTTTTTTACCATAGTAGATAGTGTCTCTTTAGTGGATAGCCCCTTAGAACTTGTTAATACATCTAATTCTGTATTATTATTGTTTAAATCAATATATACTGCATTTAAATTTAACCACCCATTTTTAGTGAAACGAAGAATATTTTTATATGTAACTCCACTAGAAATAATCTCGTCTTCTACCTTTTGATATACAATTTGATTCGCAAAACTTGTAGTAGCAAAGCTTGTTACCATCATTGCTGACAAACCTATTGCTATAGCAGCTTTTCTAAATTTAATCATCTCTAATCCTCCTAGTACAATTTATTGCTCTATTTCTATTATATAATAACTTACCTGCAAATAGATTACAGTTACATTACAAAATTAGGATGTTGTTTCTTAGAAAAGAACTCTACAACAAAAGAGTAGAAGATTTACC
This sequence comes from Alkaliphilus flagellatus, assembly GCF_018919215.1. NCBI lineage: Bacteria > Bacillati > Bacillota > Clostridia > Peptostreptococcales > Natronincolaceae > Alkaliphilus > Alkaliphilus flagellatus. The sequence goes on along the minus strand of NZ_JAHLQK010000001.1, from coordinate 207,947 downwards.
TTCTACTCTTTTTGCTTTATTTCTAAATCAATTTTTGTTGGCAATTCCTCAAGCTCTGTCTTTGCTACTACATAAGGATGTGTCATAGATTGTGTAACAAGATCATCAGGATTAGGATCTTTAAATACAGCATGAACAACTAATCTTGTATCATTCTCTTCTTTAACCAATTCTATCCTCTCGATGTCTACATCATACCCAGCTGTTAACTTCTCCCCCCTAGTTACTATTACATAGATTTGATCATCTACTTTAGCTGCCAAAGCCCTTTCTAACATCTTGTACCTTGGTAATATTTCATGAATCTTCTCAGGAATTTGCTCTTTATCTAATACCATATAACCCACCCCATTATCTCCCTTAGATATTAATTTAGGAATAAACTTAACTAGAGCTGTAGCCACTACAATAATTAAAATCATAGTAATTAATAATTTCCAGTTTACTTTCGGTAGCTTTGGCATCTTTCCTTTATAACCCACATTTCTCCCCCCTTTTTTACTATTACATAATTCCTATGGAATAAAAACTCCATTAAATTAAGTATCGCTTTATAACTATTTGTATTCAAGGTAGGACAGAAATATTCAATTGTACAAGTTTATAATTAAAATTAATTTAATTCTTTAAAGCACAAAGAGAGATTAGATATATCTAATCTCTCTTTGTGCTTTAATTTTTTATTGTTTTTTCTTCACTACATCAACTACAGCATCTATTATATTATCTTTTGTTAGTTCATATTTTTTCATAAGATCAGCTGGCTTTCCAGACTCACCAAATGTATCCTTTGTACCAACACGTTTTAATAGTACTGGATAGCTTTCACTAATTACTTCAGCCACAGCAGATCCTAATCCACCAATGATATTATGCTCTTCAGCTGTTACTATAGCTCCAGTTTCCTTAGCAGCTTTAATAACAATTTCATTATCTAAAGGCTTAATTGTATGAATATTAATTACCCTTGCATTAATTCCTTTTGTTTCCAACTCTTTAGCGGCCTCTAGAGCCTCACTAACCATTAACCCCGTTGCTATTATAGTTACATCAGTACCTTCTTTTAGTGTTACACCCTTACCTATTTTAAACTCATAAGATGCTTCATCATTGATAGTAGGTACAGCTAGTCTCCCTAATCTAACATATACTGGTCCTTCCATCTTAGAAATTGCATGAATAGCAGCCTTTGTTTCTACTCCATCTGCTGGTACAATTACAGTCATATTTGGGATGGTTCTCATACAAGAAATATCCTCTAATGCCTGATGAGAAGCTCCATCCTCTCCCACTGTTATACCTGAATGAGTTGCACAAATTTTTACATTTAACTTTGGATAACCTACAGAGTTTCTAATAACTTCAAATGCACGGCCAGTGGCAAACATTGCAAAGGTACTAGCAAAAGGAATTTTACCTGCTGCAGCCAATCCAGCAGCAGTTCCTATAAGATTTTGTTCTGCAATTCCAACATTAATAAATCTATTAGGAAACTCTTGTCCAAAACCATGGGTTTTAGTTGATTTAGAAAGGTCTGCGTCCAATACAACAACATTTTCATTGTCTTTTCCGATCTCTATTAAAGCTTCACCGTAAGCATCACGAGTAGCAATCATTTTAGTCATTATATTTCACCTCCAAGTTCCTTTAAAGCCTGTACTTTCTGATCTTCTTTAGGAGCATTTCCATGCCATTCTGCCTTATCTTCCATAAATGAAACTCCCTTACCTTTTATTGTTTTAGCTACAATAACCGTTGGAGCATCCTTTATTTCCTTAGCCTTTGCAATAGATTCAATTATCTCTTCAATGGAATGTCCATCCATCTCCATGACATTCCATCCAAAAGCCTTAAACTTATCAGTAACAGGATTGACTGAAAGAACTTCATCAGTTTTTCCATCTATTTGAAGACCATTATAGTCTATAATTGCAGTTAAATTATCTAGCTTATAGTGAGCCGCTAGCATAGCTGCCTCCCAAACAAGTCCTTCTTGAAGCTCTCCATCTCCTAGAAGCGTATATACTCTATAATCTTTTTTATCTATTTTCGCAGCCATTGCCATACCACATGATGCTGAGAAGCCTTGGCCTAAGGAGCCTGTAGACATATCAACTCCTGGTGTTCCCTTCATATCAGGGTGACCTTGAAGCATAGCATCTATTTTTCTAAGCTTCATTAGCTCTTCCTTAGGAAAAAATCCTTTCTTTGCTAATGTAGCATAAAGCACTGGTGCGGCGTGTCCCTTAGATAGTACAAAACGGTCTCTATCTTCCCATTTTGAGTTATTAGGATCAACGTTCATCTCATTAAAATATAATACAGTTAAAATATCTGTTGCTGAAAGAGATCCTCCTGGATGCCCTGAGCCTGACTCTGCAAGCATTTCAATGATATCTTTTCTAATATCATTAGCTATTTGTTTCAGTTCTTGTATACTTTTGCCCAAATTACTCTCCTCCTACTTTTTTATTCTTTATTTTGAGCACTTGAAATTCTAAGTAAAGCTTAGAATTGAGTGCGATATAAAATTTGTGAAGTGCTAACGAACAAATTTTATTTTTTTACTTCTTTAAAGCCTTCGCCTAGCACTTCATGAATTGTAGTTACCATTATAAAGGCTTTTTCATCTATTTCATAAACAAGCTTTTTTAACTTTGCTACTTGAGCACGATTGACTACACATAAAAGAACATCTTTTTCTGCTCCAGTGTAAAAACCTCTTCCCTGTAGTGCAGTAACTCCTCTATCTAACTCAGAATTTATTTTTTTACCAATTTTATCAGAATGGTTCGAAATAATGTAAAATGCCTTTGAGTAACTTAATCCTTCTACTATAAAATCTGCCATTTGCACCAGTATATATAAAGCTATAATAGAGTATAAAGATATTTCTACATTTTTTACAACAAGTCCTGCTGCTACAACGACCATTAGGTCCAAAATCATCATTAACTTTGCTATGCTAAGGTTAGGGAAATATTTATTTAATATTGCACCTGCTAAGTCAGTACCTCCTGTTGTTCCACCAGACCTAAATACCAAGCCAATTCCTGCTCCCATAATTACTCCACCATATATAGCAGATAGTAATAGATCATTAGTTACTACATGACTATCCCCCGACATAATAATAAAAAACCTTATAAATCCAGAAAGCATAACTGTCGCGTATGCAGTTTTCATACCAAATGCACCACCGAGTAAAATTACTCCTGAAATAAATAGGGGAATGTTAATAACCAGGTTAGTTACATCAATCGGCACCCCTATTAGCTTTTGTACGACAACTCCAATTCCCGTTACTCCTCCAGGTGCTATTGTATTTGGTTGAAGGAAAAAAACTATTCCTACTGCCATTAAAGCACAACCAACGGTTATACCTACATATTCAATAAAGGTACTATATTTTTTATTTTTCATAAACCATATCTCCTCTAATATATACCCTAATCTAATAATTCATAAAGGCCATATTAATTGCTATTATTTTAATATATACTTATCACAATTATTTTGTAACAATAAACTTTATTAAAAATTTAGGTAAAATTAGCATTCTCTTAAATCTCCAAGGCTCTTTTAATAGTCTATAGAACCATTCTAGACCAAGCTTTTGAAAGGCTATAGGAGCTCTTTTAGCAACACCAGCATATACATCCACACTTCCACCTACACCCATAGCTAAAGAACAATTTAATCTATCCTTATTCTTATCTATCCACTTTTCCTGTTTAGGTGCACCAAGACAGACAAATAAAACATCAGGCTTTACTCCATTAATTTTATTTATTATTTCATCTTGATCATTATCGGTAATATAACCATGATGATATCCTGCAATTTTTACACCTTTATATTGACTTTCTATATTTTTACAAGCTATTTCAGCTATACCTGGTTTACCCCCAAAGATAAAGATAGATTTTCCAGTTTGTCCACAATATTTTAATAATCTATCCATAGTGTCTACACCAGTAACCCTATTTTTAAGCTCTAATCCCCTTATTTTTGAAGCTATAATTACTCCAATTCCATCTGCTAAAACTAAATCTGCTTCACTTAATATTCTAAACAATTCCTTATCGTCTTGGGCTAACATTACAATTTCAGGATTAGGCGTATAGACTTTTTTTAAAGATGAGCCTTCTTCCACAAATTCCACTAATTTTTCTAGTGCTTCATCTTCATTAACTATATCAAATTTTACACCTAATATACTTTCCTGCTTTCTCATTTTTTCTCACCCTTTTCCATAAAGCTTTTCAAAAGTAATATATTTTGCTCTGACTTTTTTCTAAGCATATCTCTTACACAATCTATCCTATGTTTATATTCCTGACGACGTTCTAAAACATTATCTATATTTTTTATAACATTGTCTATATCCAAATCTTCAACTTTACCTGCATTATCTTGCTCAACTATTTGCAGAAAGTTATAAATTTTAGTATCATATTCTATACCTAAAATTGGAGTTCCTGCAATAGTTGCAAATATGAGTGAGTGTAGCCTCATACCTATCATAATATATAGTTTACCCATTAAGCTTATTAGTTCTTTAGGGGAATATATTTTCTGTAATATTTTAGGTGTTCTTTCCATCATAGATGCAATTTCTTCAGAAATTATATAATCCCTTGGATGCTGCATAGGTATAAAAATAACCTCATACCCTTTATCTATTAAATAGTCTCCAGCCTTTGCAATAACACTTTTATATTTTTCTTCATTTTTCCATTCTCTAACCGATATACCAATCATTTTCTTATCCGTATCTATTTCATCATCAATTAACATTTCTTCTATTTCTATTTCAGGTAATGCTTTATAGGCAAAGGTTACATCAGCCGTTACAATAATTTCCTTCTTTATTCCGAGAGATATCATTTCTTCCTTAGACTGATAATCTCTTACTGTAATAATATCTACCTTATTAATAATATGCTTAACTAGCTTTTTATTAATAGCTTTGGTTATAGGTCCAAAACCATTGCCATAAAACATTACTTTTTTGCCCATTTTCTTAGCAATATATATAATGCTTAAATAATAAATCAAGGACCTCGCACTAGTAGTATCTTGTAGGATTGAGCCTCCACCACTAATAACTATATCCGATTCTTTAATAGCTTTTATTAAATCAATATATTTATTTCTACTTACAACATTTATATTATATTTGTCTATTGTTTCTTGTGCCTTATAAGTTAAAACCGTTAATTTAGCATATGGTATATTTTCTTTTATTTGATCGATCATAACTTGTAGTATTGCTTCGTCTCCTGTGTTTTGAAATCCATAATATCCAAATATGAATATGTTCTTCATTAATTTCTTCCTTTCTCAGCTCCGGTCATTAATAAATTTAGTCCTTTATTTAGTCCTTTTAAACATATTTCTATAATTATAATATATATAGCTCCCAAAACTATACCTAATCCTAGTGCATAGGCTGTACGTGCAAGTGATAAATATACTGGAGTTCTTAAATGACTAAATGTATTGGTAATTGAGGATTGTCCTATAACAGCCACTAAGCCTGCAGAAAAGGCAAAGAAATTGTATTTATTGCGCGCAAAATATATAGCTACCATTAAAGCTGGAAAGCCCATTAAAAATTCTTTTGTTCTAGGTCTTGCTAATAAGTTTTCCTCCAATATATTTCTTGCTATCATCTCGAAGGTAGACGGCTGGATATTTGTTTCATGTCCAGTTCTGGCAATGTATATATATCCTACTACTAATAGTATTGCCGATAATAGAACATAAATTATTTTTACATCTTCAAATAAAAGAGTTTTTATATCTTCTAGTTTTAATGAAGGTCTATTTTTAACTTGTTTCTTGTTTTTATATCCAAAATAGGCTATATAAGTAGCTCCATATATGACTATTGGAAGCATTTGGCTAATCTTTACACCTCTAAATATATCCATTTCCAATAGAAAATCAGTATTAGATAAAATTCCCCCAACAAAAAATCCTCCAAGTAATGAAATAGCTGTTGCTATTATTAAATCCTTTGACGCAATTATAATAGTATTTAATAATGAATACTTTTTCTCATTACTATTAAAGTGTTTTTTGCACTCCTTACATACCCAAGCCATTGCTAATGAAGGAAATATAATAGAAGCTGCAAGAGCCATCATCTTCTCCATTAATAATGGTTTTACGATGTATGCAGCAGGCACTAATAACATACCAATTGCTAATAAAGCATATTTTATTTTTTTAGACATATTAAACAAAGTAGATAACAGTAAAATTCCAGCAGCAACGACTCCCCAGCCTATTAAAGTCTGCTTAGCTATACGAACACGATTTGGCTTCATAACACTGCTTCTTCCAATAGTCATATCATGGGCAGCTATTCTTTCTTCAAACCTGTTAAACATTTTTTCATATTCTTCAAAATCAGTTACATATGATCTTGTACTTTCTTTAAATGGTTTAAAATAAATTAATCTTATATTTCTCTCTGTTACTGCTCTATATAAAGTGTTTTCTATTTCCTCCGCACCTTCATAATTGTAGAACTTAAATCTTTCTTGGATATAATTAGGTATAGAAAAAATCCTTACTGCATTATATTCCAAACCTTTGGCTAAATCTTCTACTACTTTTTGGTCCATATGCCCTCTTTGTACTGATGATTCTATTAAGCCTACTTTTATATTATTATTCTGCATATACTCTGATACTATATGATTGTAATCAGGATATCCTAGCATTGCATCTCCTGTAAATATAAATACAGGTGGAATCATATTAAAATCTTCATAATCCTTAAATAATGCATCGATATATTTGTCCGTTGTCCATTGACTGTAGTTTGAAGGTCTTGGCAGTACTTCTAATCCGCTTGCTTTAATAAGTTCTATCTTTTCAGCATCAAATCCTAAACCTAAATTCACTAGCTTTGAAGTATACGGATTTTGCTTTATAGGATCTATAGGAACTCCCTTACCATTGACATCTGATAGAGATTGATTTTGAAGATAAACCATATCATAAATAGTGCCTTTAAGCAGTATAGTGTATTTATCTTCATTAGATAAAACTTCAAATAATTCTTTATCGTATCGACTAGTTAAGCCATCATTTATAAAATTAAAGGTTTCTTCAGACTCAGTAGTTATTAAAACATCATATTTACTAATTTCATACTCTTTAGAATCATTTTCCAAATTACTTAAATATGTTTCCTTTGTTGTATTATTTTGTAATAATTCCCAACCCATGATAATATTTACATCTTTATTATCATGAACCAGCGAACTAAGAGTTTCCTCGTGTAGCCCTACATATTTAATTCCGAAATCTTTAAAGTTGCTAAACCACCACTTTAATTCATTATCTGACTGCAATGCCAATTCATTCATCTCTGCATAATCGAGCACTACATCTACTACCTTGTTGTTGGATTCTATAGTCATTCTCTGAAATATTGTTGTAGCTAATATTGCTATACTTAGTACAATAATTAAAAAGATTTTATTCTTTTTTATCATTATCCACACCTTCTTTCTAATGTTTTAACAAAATGATACATTATGCAATTTCATTAAATAAAATGGACTTCCATTTTCAACTGTAGGAAGTCTATTTTAAAAACTTTAGTTGATTGTATACCCACCTTTTACTAATAAGAATGAATCTGCTAAGGCGCGAACCCCTCTACCATCATCTCTAGGTATAATAAGCAAATGATTAGCAGGAATCTTTTCATCCTTTTTTAAATCTTCAGCACCAGTTACATCAGATAATCCACCTAGTGGACTAATAACTGCAACTGCCTCACCTGATCTTAAAATAATTTCTGTTCCAGCTCCTGCGATTAAACTTTGTCCTCTTTGAATTTCTACAACCTGAAATGTTGAATTTTCTGTAGGTTTATTTGGTTCTGGTTGGTTAGATGAAAAACTTTTTTGATCTATATAATCTTTTAGTTGCTCTAATTTTAATTCTATATAGGATAGTGTAACAATAGGATCATCTTTGGATCCTGGATCCTTTGTAGATGCATATACCATTTGACCAACGGTGATTAAAGAAAGTGCTATAATGCCAACTGAAAATATTGATGATTTTAATTTTTTATTCAAGTTCTTCATCCCCTTTTCTTACAGGTTACTTGTATTTTAATCTGACAATTCCTTAAATAATTCTGTTCATATTATACTACATTAAAACTTGAAATGGAAGAATACAATAAAAAAAGACCTAAGTCTCCCTAAGTCTTTAAAATTCAATTAAACCGAGACTAACTAACAAAGCCTCGTTTACTTTTTCCATTATATCTTCTGTTACATGGCCGATTTTTTCCTCCAAACGTCTTTTATCAATTGTTCGAATTTGCTCCAGTAACAAAACTGAATCTTTTGGTAATCCATAATCAGAGCATTTAATTTCAACATGGGTTGGAAGCTTAGCTTTATTAATCTGTGAAGTAATAGCTACAATTATAACTGTAGGACTATATCGATTTCCTATATCATTTTGTACTACTAATACAGGCCTTACTCCCCCTTGCTCAGATCCTATTACAGGACTTAGATCAGCATAAAAGATATCTCCTCTTTTAATAATCACGCTACTCACACTCCGCCATCTGCGCTTCGTAGGTTTCCAACAATGACATATCTAAGCTTAATCCCAATTCAGCCAATGCTAGATTAATTAGTCCCATTTCTTGATAGCCTTTTTTCATCTGCTCCCGTAATTCCATTTTATTTCTCTCCCGTATATATAATTTCATCGCCTCACGAATAAATTCACTTCGATTTGTCTTTTCTATGGAAACAATATTGTCTACCTCTTGTAAAAGACTGTCAGGAAGGCTTATCATAATTCGTTTTGAGTCAGCCATTGCGCACCTCCTAAATGTATTGAAGGAAAATCCTATGGTAGTATAAGTGTTTCATTATTGTAGCAAAATTATACCAGTCCACAAAAATCTATACTACTATATTAACAAACTATCCTTGATGTGTAAAAGGTTATTATTTTCCAAATAGACTCTTGGAACACGTTTTCCCAACATACATACAATCTCATAATTAATAGTTCCAAGTTTGTTTGCAATATCATTGATAGTAATCCCACTTTCTCTGTCGTTACTATATAGTATAACCTCATCTCCAGCTTTAACATCCACCCCTGTAGCATTTGCCATACATTGATCCATACAAATTCGACCAACTAGTGGTATTACTTTGCCCTTTACCATTACTTGCGCCTTGCCAGACATCATTCTGGTATATCCATCTGCATATCCAATGGGAATTGTAATTATTTTTTCATTATCTTGTGTAGTATACTTTAGACCATAGCTAATTCCATTGTCTTTTGGAAGGACTTTAATATGAGAAATTTTGGCCTTTAGTTCCATTACCTGCTTTAATCTAATTTTCTCTTTATTTACATCATCTGATGGATATAATCCATAGAGTATTATTCCTGGTCTTACCATATCTAAATTCATTTCAGGAAGATCAATAATTGCTGCACTATTAGATACATGCTTAATAGGAATGATACAGTCTTCTTCTTCAAGTTTATTAACAAAATCCATAAATATATTAAATTGTTTGTATGTGTATTCCTTGTTTTTATCGTCGGCTGTAGCAAAATGAGTAAAAATACCCTCTACTGTTAAATTTGGTAGCTTAAATATTTCTTTTATATCATTTATAGATTCATCATTTGGTTGGAATCCTAATCTAGACATTCCAGTATCTAGTTTTAAATGTATTATTAATTGCTGATTAGTTTCTTTAGCAGTGTTTGAAAAATATATTGCCTGTTCGTAAGTATATACAGTTTGAATAATATTATTATCTATTACTATTTGCCCCTGCACCTCTGGTGTATATCCTAGAACCATAATAGGTACTGTATATCCTGCTTTTCTTAACTGTACTGCTTCACCTAGTGTAGCTACAGCAAGACGGTCCGCTCCATTGTTAAGTAAAACCTTAGTAAGTTCTACTGCTCCATGACCATAACCGTCAGCCTTTACAACAGCACATACTATAGTATCTTTCTTAACTATATTTTTTACTTCTTTAATATTGTGCTTTACATTATCCAAGTTAATTTCTGCCCATACTGGTCTTAAGTTTTCCCCTAAAGCCATTTTTCATCCCCCTAGTTTATTTTAAATTTAAATATATTAATCTAAATAAAATAAATCTTCACTCAATTCAGGATTCATTTTAAAATCTTCATAGTAAACTTCAAATCTAACTCTATCCTGATTATCTATAATGTTAAGTCGCAAAGGAGTAAAATCCTTACCATCAATCCAAAGTCTCTGACTATAAAAATGAGGATTCCCTCCAGGTAATTCTGTAGTAACTACAATGCTATCTTGTCCCTTAAAACTTTCACTATGATAGGTACTATTTTCTGAGTTTATAAAGTTTTTTAAAAAATAACCTATAAACATCAATTGTTCCTTTGACTGCTCAAAATTATCCATCTTCCAAGTCTGATTAATAGTAGCATGTTGAATCCAAGCCACCTTACCATTAAATATAGTTAAATTACCCTTAATACTATTTGGCGATATTACTTCTAATCGATATTTATCTGGATACTGAAACATCTGATTGAATTCATATTCTCTCTTACTATCCCCTGTATAGCTTGATATTTTAGCAATAGTTTGGTAACTCTTTATTTCCATCATCTTCTTATGTGCATCGTAATATTTCTCTTTATCCGAAGGTTTTTTACATGCAGTTATAGAAATAACAACCACAAGTAGTACAAGTATAACCTTCAAGAGTCTCATTCAATTCAACCCTTTCCTTTAAAAGAATTAGATGGCCATAGCTTGGGCAACAGCATTTTCCTTGCTATGGGATATTGATATCAATACTTTATCTATATTCATACTATATGCTAAATCTCTAGCATTATTATGCAATTTTACATAGGGTTTCCCTAAAGGGTCTTTTAATATTTCGATATCTTTCCACTCCATGTTTCTTATTCCTGTACCCAATGCCTTAGCCACTGCCTCTTTAGCAGCAAAGAAGCCAGCTATAGTGTGAGGAAGATAGTTTTTCTCTTCAAATATTTCCTTTTCATTTACTGTGAATATTCGGTCTATAAATCTGTTGTTTTTTGCCACTGCTTGTCTTATTCTATCGATTTCTATAATGTCAATTCCTATACCTTTAATCATTTTTGTCACCTCTTATAATAATATAATATCACTTTTTGTAGTTTTTTGAAATATTTAAATAATTTCAATATATAAATATTTTAAAATAGAAATACAAAAAGAGCTATTAGTAATAGCTCACTGAGTTATGTAATTATAGCTTTTTATATTTGAATATACTTTAACTATTTTTGAAAAAACTTTACATCTAGTTTCTCTATTTCCTCTGGTCCTATAATAGAGTGTAGTAATGAATATAAAACTTGTGCTTTTTCCTCTAATGCTTCTTTCTCATCCCGATATTGGCCTAACTTTTCACGCAATATGTTAATTTCTTCCTCTATATCCGAAAGTCTAGTTTGTGTATTATTAATTTCAGAATATGCGACCTTAGCAGTCTCTTTTAATAACTCCATATTTGTACTTTCTATTTTTTTTGGATATAATTCTAAGTTTTCGCGTATTTCATCAATTTCTTCGTTTATTTTAGCAATTTCATCCTTAGCATCTTCTATATCTGAGATTTCGACTTCTTCACCTTTACTATTCAAACGATCTGATAGATGTATTATCTTATTCATTAGTATACGTTTTCTTCCTTGGCTTGATTTTAGCCTATGCTCTAATTCCTTTTCTTCTGTTAATAGCTGTTGAAGGTCCTTACTTAAAGTTTCCATAGATTTATTCATACTATTGGTAAATAACTTTTTCCACTGTTCATCGTAAATTAAAATCGGAATTCTACTTTTTTTCATAATCGTGTTAGCAAATTCTATAGATTCATTTTTTTTCAAAAACATACTGCACCTCATTTCTGCATTAAACTTCTGTTTTTTAAATATTTTACCCTCTAATATTAATTTCGGCAATATAAGCTGTAAATCCTTCTAGTATAATTTTACTATTTTAGTCACACTGTTTAGTGTAATGTTTTTTAAAATATTGGTAAACCTATAATAGAGGTGATAGCATGATAAAAAAATATATACGGAAAAATTATAAATTCGTGTCCCTTTTACTTATTATATTTGTTTTAACAGGTTGTGGTAGGAATCCTCAAAAACCTAATCTCGAAAAACAAAAAGATAACTCACCCAAATTACCAAAAATTTTAAAAGAGCTAGAGGATGAAGTACTAAAAATAATGTATGACCTCGATTCAGTAACTGGTATAGAAAAAGCTATAGAAAAAGAGAAGCTTACTGGCAAAGAAGAAATGGGTAGTAGTGCAGAATCTGCTACACAGTCAAACCAAGATAATAAGCAAAAAGACTCTAAATCTTCTAAGGAAGAGAATAATAAAAAAGATGGAGGTAATAAGAAGCCAGAAGAAAAGGTAGATATGCAAAAATTAATAAAAGAAAATAAAATAATCATTCCTCTTTTAGATGCAACTGATGTAAAGGGTAGCTTTGCAGAAAGTCCTACTCCACCAGCAGATATTACTAAGGTATGGACTAAAATAAATGATAGTGTTACAGAGGTACACAAGAAATGGAATGTTTTAGAATCCCAATTAATACCAGTAAGTGTTCCCTCTACAAAGGCTGAAGAATTTGAAAAAGTATTAGATGATTTAACACTATCTGTTATGAATAATGAAAAACTTAATAGTTTAAAACTAGCTAATGAGCTTACAAGAATTACAACAGATTTTAGAAGCTACTTCAATGGCGTAGTTGATCATGGACTATATGGTATGTATTATCACATTAGAGGTGCAATTTTATTTGCTGCATCTGATAACTATGTGGGCGCCTTACAACATTTAGATGAAGCGAATAAAATAGGTAGTTCTTTAAGACAGGACTTGATTAAACAAGACTCTCAAGATATACTTCAAAAATTTGAATTATCAATAGAAGACTTAAGAAAACAATTAGAGGATGAAAATTTTTATTTGAGCCAAATAAAAGCTCCTATAGTTATTAAAAACATTAAACTTATGCAAGATGTGTTTGAAACACAAAAGAACAAATAAAACTCCTTACATTCCTGCAAATGAAGCTACAATTGGTTTTGGTTTAGCTCATGTCGTTATAGGTGCCATTGATATGACAGAAAACAGAAATGATATGTGGTAAATCTTTAATAAATTTTTAGATTTAAAAAAGTAGAGGAGTATATTACTTCTCTACTTTTTACATCATATGTACGGTTATCCTAATTCATTTTATCTAAAAAGCTTTTCTATATTCCTCTATTTCTGATTTAGAACCATAAACAAAGTGTCTAGGTTTTATTTCAACTAATTTAGGACTTTCTTCACTATAATCATGCATATCAGGATTATAATAAATTCGCTTTCTAGTCCTTTCAAGATTAGGGTCCGGTGATGGAACTGCAGAAAGTAATGACTTAGTATAAGGATGGATTGGATTCTTATATAATTCTTCAGAATCTGCTAGTTCGACTAATTTTCCATAATACATTACTCCAATCCGATCTGAAAAATATTTAACAACAGATAAATCATGGGCAATAAATAATACTGTTAAGCCTAACTTCTTTCTTAAATTATTCAATAGATTCAATACCTGTGCTTGAATAGATACATCTAATGCAGAAATAGGCTCATCTGCAATAACTAGGTCAGGATTAGTAATTAATGCCCTTGCAATACCAATACGTTGCCTTTGTCCTCCTGAAAATTCGTGTGGATAACGTGTAGCATGTTCTCTAGTCAATCCTACAGTTTCAAGTATATTATATATCATTTCCATCATTTCTGTTTCATTTTTACATATCTTATTAATTTTCAAGCCTTCTCCTATAATCTCCTTAACTGTCATTCTAGGGTTTAAAGATGCAATTGGGTCTTGGAATATCATTTGAATACCTCGAGTTACCTCCTTCATTTGCTCCTTAGAAAGCTTACCTGTAATTGATTTGCCCTTAAATAATACTTCACCACCTGTTGGCTCATACAGTTTAATAATAGATCGACCTGTTGTAGTTTTTCCACAACCAGATTCTCCAACTAAACCAAAGGTTTCCCCTTTATAAATATTAAAACTTACATCGTCTACCGCCTTTACCACTACCTTATTTTTTCCAAAACCACTTGTAAAATACTGCTTTAAATTTTTAACTTCCAAAACAGGCTGTGTATTAGCGTGCTTCATTACTTACCACCAACCTTTCCTTCTGCTTCTCAATTCGCTTCTGCAATACCTTTGGAATCTCTACTTTGGGAGCATCAGGATGCAGAAGCCATGTAGCTGCATAATGGGTATCACTAACTTGAAACATTGGTGGTTCCTTTTCAAAATCAATCTTCATAGCATATTTGTTTCTAGCAGCAAACGCATCTCCCTTTGGTGGGTATAGCATATTAGGTGGTGTTCCTGGTATCATTAGTAACTCATCTGATGAATCTGTATCTAAATCTGGCATTGATGCTAGTAAGCTCCATGTATATGGATGCTGTGGGCTATAAAATATTTCATCTACAGTTCCATATTCAACTATTTTACCTGCATACATAACTGCCACACGATCAGCTACATTAGCAACAACCCCTAGATCATGAGTAATAAATATTACAGACAAATCTCTCTCTTGCTGTATCTTCTTGATTAATTCTAAAGTCTGTGCTTGGATCGTTACATCTAATGCTGTTGTAGGTTCATCACAAATTAACACTTCAGGATCACACGCAAGGGCTGTGGCAATGACTATTCTCTGTCTCATTCCCCCAGAAAATTGGAAAGGATACTGATTATATCGTTTTTCAGGTTCTGGAATCCCTACGGCCACCATTAGATCCATAGCTTTTTTCTTAGCCTGATCTTTACTAATTCTTTGCTTAACAATTAAGGCTTCTGTAATTTGATTGCCTATCTTCATAACAGGATCTAATGATGACATTGGGTCCTGAAATATCATAGAAATTTTTGAACCCCTAATTTTATTGAACTCATTATCGGAGTATTTAGTTAAATCTTTTCCTTCATAAATAATTTCTCCAGTATTTATAGTTGCATTTTTAGATAAAATACCTACTATAGCCTTGTTTGTAACGGATTTTCCTGAACCTGATTCTCCAACAATAGCCAATGTTTCTCCTTTATGTAAATCAAGGCTAACTCCACGTACTGCACGAACTTTTCCTGAATAAGTATTAAAGCTTATATTTAAATTTTTTACCTGTAATACTTTGTCTTGGTTTTCCATAATTATACCCCCCACTTCTATTCATGTCCTCTTAGCGTTGGATCAAAAGCATCTCTTAGCCCATTACCAAATAAGTTGAAAGAGAGCATTAAAATTGAAATTACGATGGCAGGAAATATAGTTAAATGCGGATTGTTTAATAACACTTTTTGACCTTCAGCTAATAAATTACCAATAGACGGTTCTGGTGCCCCAATACCTAAGCCTAGGTAAGATAAAGTAGATTCAAGAAAAATGGCTGATGGAATTGCCAATGTAGCTTGAGTAATAAGTGGACCTATTGCGTTTGGTAGGATATGTCTAAATATTAACTTACTATCCTTAGCTCCCATTGTTCTAGATGCCAATACGTACTCCTGCCCCTTATATTTATAAAATTGAGCTCTAATCATGCGACTCATTCCTATCCAACCTGTAAAAACAAAGGCTAGAACAAAGGAAAATATCCCCGACCCTAAAAACATCATAAGCAACATTACCAATACAATAGTTGGAATAGCACTAATAATTTCTATGAATCTCTGCATGAGCATATCGGTCATTCCTCCATAATAACCTGAGATAGATCCGTAAACAACGCCGATACATACATTGATTATAACTGCCAGAAATGCAATCATTAGAGAAACTCTAGATCCTCGCCACAAACGTGTCCATTGGTCACGACCTAGAGAATCGGTTCCAAACCAAAAATATTGATCCTCTGCATTTTTAAGCTCATATACATCTATTCTAGCTTTCACCATCGGAATTTCTTCACCTCGATAGTGGAATATATATTCTTCCTCAATTCTCACCAAAGAATCCTTATAACGTTCCTCTAGACTTGTTTTTCTTATATCCATTACCTTAGTTCCGTCAAATATTCCTATTTTTTCAACTACAGGTATTCTAGGTGGCAGTAAATCCCAATCTAAATTTTGTTGTCTGTATGTATATGGGTTTATCATAGGTCCAAAAATAGCCATAAAAATAATAATCGTAATGAATATACTCGCTATTATGGCACTTTTATTTCTTTTGAAACGAAGCATTGCATCCTTAAAAAAGCCGATAGGTTCTCCTTCAAACTTTGTATCTAATATTTGGTCATTTAATTGTACAAATTCAAAATCAGATTTTTGTACTTTAACTTCTTCAGTTGTTCCCATTACTTTCCACCCCCTATACGGATACGAGGATCTATAATTCCATATGAAAGATCTACTACTAGAATAGATACTAAACCAATCACACCATAGAAAAACATAACAGCAATTGTAAGTGGATGGTCTAAGGCATTGATAGATCTTACTGATAGCTGTCCTATTCCTGGTATGCCAAATATATTTTCTATAACCATAGACCCAGCTAATACACTAAAGAACATGGGTATAATAATGTTGGCCAAAGGTATAAATGAATTTCGAATAGCATGCCTTACAGTTGCCTGTACTTGAGTTAGCCCTTTTGTTTTAGCTAACAGCATATAATCTGAGTTCAAAACTTCACAGAGCTCAGCACGCATATATCTTGTTATTACAGCAATTCCTGAGAAGGATATTGCTAGTATTGGCAAAATCATGGATACAAACTTAGACCAATTAAATCCTGGCTCCGTTGTTAGAAGTATTGGTACTAACCCCCATTTAAAAGCGACAAAATACTGTAGTAAAGCCGCAAAAACAAAGGATGGAATCGATATAAATGCAACTACCATAATTGATAGTGAATGATCTATTGTTGTGTTTTTCTTCAATGCTGCCGCTATTCCAAAAATAATTCCAAGCGGTACAGTGATAAGAAGTGAAAAAATATTAAGTTGTATAGTTATAGGAAGCTTATCCTTTATAATATCAAATACAGGAACCTTTGGTTGAACCTTAAGCGATCTTCCAAAGTCTAGCTTCATTGCATCTTTTACAAAGTATCCATATTGAACCACCAAGGGCTTATCTAAATGATATTTTGCCTCTATTGCAGCTTTGGTCTCTGGTGGTAACATAGGATCACTAACAATACTTCCAGGCATTAACCTAATTGTAAAAAACAATAAACTAACGAGCAAAAATAAAGTAATTGCCATAGCAACTAACCTTTGCCCTATATATCTTAACATGATGTAGTCCCCCTTTCAGTAATTAGCCTTACGATTGTGATTTTAGATAGATTGCCGGTCACTGTTATTTATAATGGAATGCTCACCTATAACAGTAAGCATTCCATCCTTATTAATTTGTTAAAATTAATATACTAAGTATTAATCTACAATCTCAGACTGTAATATTCCAAATTCTACTACTGGGAGGAATTTACCCTTAGTTTTCAAATGAATTCTCTCTTGATATAGAATAGCATTATTATTTTGAAAAATTGGAATCATAGGAATTTCATCTATTAACATATTTTCCATCTCTGCTAATGCTTTTGTTCTGCCTGCAGGATCTAATAGTAGATCTCCTACTGTTGTTCTTTCATATAGTTTATCAAAGTCTTTGTTATAGAAGCTTTCAGCTTTTTCTGGGAAATCCGAGGTCCATACTTTCATACTTGACCAAGGATTAAATGGATTTTGACTTCTTGCACCTATTCCTAAATCAAAGTTGCCTTCATAGTAAGTCTCGTAAGCAGCATTTGGCGGCATTGCTCTTAATACAATATCTAACTTATCTGTACCAAATACTTTTTCATATTCTTCTTCTGCTACTTCTGCTAATCGTTTCATTGTTTCTTGTCCATCAAAATATGTGATCTCAACTGTAATCTTTTTATTACCGTTTGATTCATATGCCTTATCAAAGTATTCTTTAGCTAATTCAATATCATATCCATAGTTTTGTGGCATAATCCCCTTCGCCTCTGATGTATCACGGTATTTTTGGCCACTATCAGGATCTCCAACTAGGCAAATAGTAGAAATAAAATAAGGTGCAGATGCAAATGTTCTAAAGATACCCTTTGACATTGCATCTCTATTAGTAGCATAGTATAAAGCTTTTCTAAAGTCATTATTGCCCAAAATCGGATTGGTTTTAGAACCAGCATTTACATAGAATCCCCAAACACTATTTCTTTCGTTATATACTAATCTAGGATCTTCAGCATATCTATCATAGTCTTCTCCACTTACTGATACCGCATCTATTTCTCCATTTTCAAATAGTTGTAATCTAGTTGAACTTTCTGTAACAACTCTACTCTCTATTCTATCTGGTACAAAAATATCTGCCATAATACTGTCTTCATTTTTATCGAAGGCTCTAAATTGATCCCTTACCCATTCAGTTAATCTGTATGTTCCGTTTGAAGGTGTACTAGCTAAAGTAGTACCATATGTAGTCTCAGTTCTATCTGCATTCATACCAGCCTCATATAATTCCTTGTGTACTGGTGCTGTAGCACGGCTTGTAAATGTAAGATAAACATCAACTTCAGGCATTGCAGTTTCTAATGTTATTTCCAATGTATAATCATCAATTACTTTAATTCCAACATCTTCCCAATTTGCCTCACCTGTAAAATAATTTCTAGCATTTACAATAGGAATATTATCAAATAATAAAAAGGATGCATAGTTAGCTAGCTTTGGATCTAATAGCATTTTCCATGAATATTCATAATCATGTGCGTTAATTGGAGTACCGTCTGTCCATTTAATATTTTCTTTTAATTTAAATGTCCATACTATATTATCCTCTGTTGTTGGCAGCTCCTTAGCATGATCTGGAACAAACTCTACGCTCTCTCCGGTTTCATCTACAATCAAATCTAACAATGTACTGTATATATAGCCCATTAATACGGTTGTTTCACTACTATTACCTACTTGCGGGTTGAAACTTTCAGCAGACATTCCTGCAAGTCTTAATATCTTTGGTCCTGTAGGTTGGGTAACTTCCTCATTTGCTGGATCAGTTGTTCCAACGTCAGCCGGTTTACCACAACCAATAAATAATGACATTACCATTGTCATTATAAGTGTAATTACCAATACATTTTTAAATTTTTTCATAGTAACACTCTCCCCTTTTTATTTATAAGAAATATATGATATTAATATAATATATTTCCAATAATGCCATTATTAATGGTATTGTTTTTGTCACAAAGGTCAATTTATTATAAATTTTCTAATTATTCTAAATTTCGTCTGGTTTTGACGTTTTTTTGTCAAATTATGTTATTTAGAATATTCTATAAAGTATTGTAGTATTTTTATTTTACGAATTAAATTTATTTAATAAATATATTAATTTAAATAGATATTTACAATATTTGTCTTTGTTGTTTACTGCTCTATTAGTTTGTTATATACTTATTAAAGTACTTAATATTTAATTACTTAATAATTATAATTTTAAGGAGAAATTTCTATGATACTATTAACTATCATAACAACCATATCTACAATTTTTATAATTTGTTTTAGTAGTAATCAATCTTTTATTTTTAAACTTTCTAATGCTTTTTTTATTATAGGCTTTATATATCTTTTTATTGCCCTTTCTATTCATGTTCGTAATATAGGATTTTTTAAAACCTTAAGTTATAATAAATATCGTAGAAATTATAAAAAACTTACAGAGTTAAATCTTACTGATGAGGAGTTAAATAATAATAATAATGGACCAAAGAAATTCTATGATTTTTTTGTAGAAAAATATAAAAGACAAATTTCCAATGCTTTATTCTACAAGTTTGCTATACCATTAATATTGGTTTCATTTATTTTAAGCTTTATATAAACTAAGACTCAGTTCAGAATGAGTTTTATTCCTTCTGAACTGAGTCTTAGTTTATTTTAGATACATTAATTAACAATTAAGTTGACTATAAGCCCTCAAGGTCTTAATATGAGTAGACAAACTTCAATGAATTGTTTATCTTAATTTTCGAATTTCTTCTTTATATAGATTAGTGGTTTTATCAAGCCAAGGAGTCTCTAAAATACAAGGCTTTCCTTTTACTGTTTCATGATGAACAATATAGTGAATAGCATCGAACCCAATATGATCTCTTCCTTTTGGATTATCATCGCCAGCTCCAATATTAGCATGCCTATCTTTCCTCGCACCTCTAGGATTTAAAGATCCATTAATATGAAATACCTTTAACCAGTCCAAACCAACAATTCTGTCGAACTCATTTATTACTTCATCAAAATTATTAACTATATCATATCCTGCATCATGAACATGACAAGTATCAAAGCATACTGCCAGCTTATCATTATGCTTTACCTTATCTAATAAATAAGCTGTATGTTCAAATTTATAATTAAGTTCACTTCCCTTACCAGCCATAAGCTCTAACGTAATAAATACATTTTGATCTTTTGTTATAACTTCATTTAAACCTTCTATAATTCTATTAAGACCTACATCTTCTCCAGAACCAACATGAGAACCTGGATGAAGTATAATATATTTCGACCCTATAGCCTCTGTTCTATCAATTTCTTTACGTAAAAACTCTACTGCTAGACCAAAAGTATCTGTTTTAGCCGATGCCATATTAATGATGTAAGGAGCATGGACAATAACATTTGACAATCCATTATCCTTCATAAATTGTTGACCTTCTTCTATATAAAGATCTTCAATTTTTTTTCTCACTGTATTTTGTGGTGCTCCAGTGTAAATCATAAAAGTATCTGAATTATAGCTAGCTGCTTCCTTGGCAGCTGTTAATAAACCCTTTCCTGCCATAGAAACATGAGATCCTAATTTAATAGTCATATATAAATATTCCTTTCTTAATATGTTTGTCTATTAGTATATACCACAATATTAAGTAAGTTAACATTGACTTAATATTCTATTTTTAAGATCTATTTAAAATAGTGATAATCCTATTTTATATACTTTCTTTAATCCTAGCCACGCAAAACATGAAATAGCTCCAA
The DNA here is from genome assembly GCF_018919215.1 of Alkaliphilus flagellatus. Classification (NCBI taxonomy): domain Bacteria; kingdom Bacillati; phylum Bacillota; class Clostridia; order Peptostreptococcales; family Natronincolaceae; genus Alkaliphilus; species Alkaliphilus flagellatus. The sequence goes on along the minus strand of NZ_JAHLQK010000001.1, from coordinate 186,708 downwards.
TTGTTCCTAACTTTCCACCTAATCCTACATAAACAGAAGAAGATAAAATAAATATTATTCCTACAAAACAACCAACAAAAATCATTTCCCAAAGTTTAGGTACATTTTTCTTTGATATCATTCCTGCATAAGAAGCTGAAGTAGCCACACTAGCTAATGTTGCTCCTAACTCTGGAACAAACCGCGGAAATACTATTCCAGATAATAATGTTATTATAGCAGAGCCTAATACTGCACCTTTATTTAAAGAAATGCTAATCCAATAAGCTCCAACAGCTCCAAATATCGCTGATAATAATATCCATATATTTTCCATATATAATCATCTCCCCTATCGACCAAATAAACTCATTATTGTTCTGGTAATTAAGGTAGATAAAGCAGCAGTAGTTCCACCCTTTCCACCAAGTCCAGCATATATTTCTTGAGTATTTGCTAAAACTATTCCTATTACTATGCCTCCCAAAGACGCCCCAAATATAGAAGAAATTACATTGATTCCAGACATTCCTATAAATGAAGCCGCATAGGTAGTTCCAGCCAATGTATTTGGAAGAAATAGTCCTGCTAAAACACCCACAATTCCATTGGATACTATAGCTCCATAACCCATTTTATGATTTAAAGTCCATGTAATAACAGCGCTAATAAAGGCTAAAAATATTATATTAATCTTATTTTCTTTGATTTTCATATTTACTTCCTCCTCCCATGAAGTTCTCTAAAATGTCCAGTTAATCCAATAAAAAAGAGGAATCCTATTAATAGTAAAATTATCTGATCAATTGTATTATTAATATTAAGAAGCGAAAGCACTAACAGACCAGTTCCTGTTGAAGCAAAGGCTAAAAACCATAGCATTTTTGTTAGCATTTTTTTACCTCCTAAACCATAGTATTTATTTAAAGTTCACCCGAGATTATTTTATTAATTTGTTAATAATTTGTCAACTTCTTTATGTCGATATAGTTATATTATTTTTATAAAATTAAAAATTTTCAAATAAAACTAGTCTTATTTTATAGGTACCCATATTTTTGTTTTTTATAGACTTTTATCCCAATATAATAATTACTAAATAAGCCATTATATACTCCTTAATTATACACTAATTGAAGGATAAAAAGGATATATATTTAGCATAATAATTATGAACTCCAAAATAAAAGGAGGGTATTTCTATGAAGATACAAGAAGGTTTAATTCCAACAGTATTAGGTACAGCTGTTACTGCAACTGGTACAGTTTTAAAGAAAAAAGATATTAAGCCTATGATGGCAGCAGGTATGATTGGTTTTGGATTAGCCCATGTCGTTCTAGGTGCCATTGATATGATGGATAACAGAAATGATATGTGGTAATCTTTATTAAGAATTTTAATCGATTAAACAGTAAAAAAAGAGGCTGTATTAAAAGTAATTTTAACACAGCCTCTTTTTTATTATTATCCCTATCCTAGAACGGTTCCGGCGATTCGTGAATCGTCCTTGTTTTTTATAATTTTGCACCTGATACTAATGGGTTTTTTATGTTATTAGATGTTAAATGATATATAAGACTTTAACTATTTTTATTTTATTCATTGATTATTCTAATACAGTCATGATATTAATAATTTTTTATTCTAATTGTTCTATTGCAGTGATTATATTATCTAAACCTACTTCATCTAAATTTATCATATTTGTAAATTGGTTATAAGAAACTAAGTCAATTACCCCAGTAGTATTATGGGCTAAATAATCATTATTTTCATTAGAATATATTATTACATCAATTGCTTCATTAGCCATATCTATGGTTGTTATATTATATCCTTTTTCTCTTAGAAGCTTAGCTACATCATGTAGCCCTTCTTGAACTGCTATCACTTTGCTTCTCACTATTTTTCCTCCTATCATACCAAGCGTTTGATATTCCCATAATTTTGAGTATAGTTTATTTTTTTCTAATAGTTGATCATGTGTTCCTTCTTCAACTATTGTTCCATTATCTAAAACTATTATTCTATCTACAATTTTTTATAGCTCCTAGACTTATCTTGTCTTATTAAAAATTAAGGTAGAATTAAGGCTATCTCAATCTAAATTTAAGTTAGCCCCTATATACTTGTAGGCAATTAGAAGTAATTGACTTTAGGAGGGTATAACATGAGTGAATTAATTATTGAAACAAAGGGACTAACTAAGAAGTTTGATAGATTTACAGCCGTAAAGGATATAAGTCTTAAAGTACCTAAAGGTGCTTTATATGGTTTTTTAGGCCCTAATGGTGCTGGAAAATCCACCACTATCCGTATGCTTTTAGATTTAATGAAACCTACAAAGGGTGAAGTCTATTTATTTAATAAGGATATAAGGAATCATCGAATGGAAATATTGAGGAAAGTAGGGGCAATGGTAGAATCTCCTTCCTATTATGAAAATTTAACAGCCTATGAAAATTTAGAAATAACAAGGAAGATCCTACAAATAGATAAAAATGAAATAAATAAAGCTTTAGACATCGTCAATTTATCTAAATGGAAAAATAAAAAGGTGAAAAGTTTTTCTCTAGGTATGAAGCAAAGACTGGGGATTGCCCAGGCGTTAATGGGAAATAGAGAACTTTTAATATTGGATGAACCAACCAATGGTCTTGATCCAGCAGGGGTAAGGGAAATTAGAAATTTAATAATCAGTCTTCCACAGATAATGGGTGTTACTGTATTAATAAGCAGTCATATTTTGAGTGAAATTGAATTAATGGCCAATCATGTAGGTATTATTCAAAGAGGAAATCTATTATTTCAAGGAACTTTAGAGGAATTAAAAGCAAAGGGCAACCGAGAAATTACTATTAAAGCAAAACCATTTATAGAAGCAGGAAATTTCTTAAAAAACAAGGGCTATGTTGTGGAAAATAGGGAAGGCAAGATTTATATACCTAGAGGGGATATAAATATAGAAGAGTTAAATAAAACATTGGTATTAGAAGGTTATGGGGTGTGCCATTTAAGCGAAAGTGAGAAAAATTTAGAGCAAATCTTCTTGGAGTTAACTGGGGGTGTAGAGTAATGAAGGAGTTTTACCAATTACTAAATGGAGAATTTCTTAAACAAAAACATAGCTTTACATGGCCTATAGCATTGTTAACACCTATATTAGCAGGGGGCCTTAGTTTTTTAAACCTTTTTATTCGCTATGATTATCTTATTGGATTAGGGGCCAAGGAAGGATTAAATTCTTGGAATGTATTGCTATTACAACATCATTTTATGTGGTTCTTATTTTTACCTTTAGTTGTTACAATCTTTGCCTCCATGGTACATTATATAGAATATAAGTCTAATAGTTGGAAAAACACCTTAGCCCTTCCAGTTTCAAGAAGCAAAGTATATCTAGCTAAGTGGTCTACAGTATTTATATTAAGTATTATCATGATACTTATTAATGCAGTAGCTCTAGTGATTGTGGGCAAAATATTAGGATTTCCTGAAGCTATAGACTTTATATTAATTTCAAAATATACATTTTATCAGATAGCTGCCATTACCAGTGTAATCAGTATTCAATGTTTTATAAGCGCCGAGATGCGTAATACTAATATTGCCTTAGCCATCGGATTTGTAGGGATAGCATCTTCTTTATTCTTTGCTCAGTCAGAAAAGCTATCTAAATTAATTCCCTATGCCCATACAATTTATTCCTTACCAGACACTACTATGAATAATAATATTGCACTACAATATGGTCTTATCTTCGGTATAGTTTTTTTAGTAATAGGAATTTATTTTTTTAATAGAAAAGAAATATGTTAGGAGGGAATTAAATGAAGGACATATTTGATGTAGAACTTTTAAAATTAAGAGGTTCTAAAATATTGTGGATTGTTATTTTAGCACCTATATTTATGGTAGCCCAAGGGGCTTTCAACTTAATTCGTTATTATGATATATTTACAGGAAAGGGACAAAATGTTTGGGAGCAACTTTATACTCAAAGTATGATTTTTTATGTAATGATTCTTTTTCCTGTTTTAATAAGCATCATTATGACTTTAATAGCAAGAATTGAAAATGCAAATAATAGTTGGAAACATTATCTTAGCTTACCGATAGATCGTGAAAAAATATATGGAATAAAATTTATTATTGGATGTGGACTTATTTTTATCAATATACTAGTATTGATTGTAAGTGTGTTAGTAGCAGGAAAAATTATTAATGCTCCAGGTACTATTCCCTATAAAATGATTTTTATAAAACCTATGGTTACCTATATAGCCGCATTACCTATTATGGCTATACTTTATGTTTTAAGCATTAGATTTTCTCATATGGCTATTCCTTTAGGTATAGGTATTGGATTAACTTTACCAGCTATGCTGGTGGCTAATTCAAAGTATTGGATATTCTATCCTTGGACCTATCCTATTATGGCAGCTTTAGAGGGAGATTTTGATACTTTTAGTAAGGGAAGTAGTGTGTATATCATTAGTTTCATATTATTAATTACTATATTTGGCTTTGGATATAGGAGATTTAAAAATAGGGATATTGCCTAAATAAAGTATTTTAAAAAGTAAAGTATAATGAATTATTATATAATGGGCTGTAATGTAATAGGAGGTGTAAATCTTGCTAGATGTAGATATGACTAGTATAAGTGATAAAAAAATATTGTTAGTAGATGATGAAATTGATATTTTAGATTTATTGGAGGCCGTTCTCTTAAAGGAAGGCTTTCAAAATATCTATAAGGCTACTAGTGGGTATGAAGCCATTGAAATATCTAAAGAGATGAAGCCGGATATTATAGTTTTAGATATTATGATGCCCTATATAGACGGTTTTGAGGTTTGCAGACGACTGAGAGAAATCACTTTTGTACCAATTATCTTTTTATCGGCTAGAGATGAAGATGTGGATAAACTTTTAGGATTAGGTATTGGAGGGGATGACTATATTACTAAGCCCTTTAGCCCTAAGGAAGTAGCCTTTAGAATTAAAGCACATTTTAGAAGAAGTGAATATATGGCTCTAAAGGATCATGTTAAGGAAAAAAATATAATAACCTTTGGAGATATTGAAATTAATAGAGATAAGGGTGAAGTAAAAAGAAGAGGTACCCCTGTAGATTTAACGGCTAAGGAGTATAATCTTCTTTTATATCTAGCCCAAAATCCTAATCAGATTTTAAGCAAAAATAAAATATTTGAAAAAGTATGGGGCTGCGATTTCGAAGGTTATGATAATACATTGATGGTTCATATTAGACATCTTCGTCAAAAGATAGAAGATGACCCAGCTAATCCTAAGTACATCGTTACTATAAAGGGATTAGGCTATAAGCTAGTTATAGAGGATAAATAAAATGAAGTGGAAAATTTTATTGCGTTTTTTATTAATTCTTGTATTATCTGTTATTATTGTTTTTCATATTAATATTTTTGTAATCTATGAACTTTTTATTTCAGATGATCATTGGGATGAAAAATGGACTCAGTTGCCCAACTTTTCCTTAGACTTCTATCAATACATTATTGAAGAGGATGGCAAACCCACAGTAACAAAGGATGGACTTGAAGAACTTAATCATCGGAATGCTTGGATTCAGATTTTAGATGAGGAAGGATATGAAGTTTATCATTGGAATAAACCAAAAGATGCCTTAACGCATTATGCTCCTAGTCAAATGGTTTATTATAATATTTATACTGGTGTTATAGATAATTATACGACCTTTGCTGGTACCGCCGAGATAAACGACTATAAATGGAGTTATATTATAGGTTTTCCAATGGATAAGATAGCTAAATATGTATATCATTATTCAATTGAGAAATTAAAGTCAAATATATTTGCAGCAGCTATAGGTCTATTTCTTATTCCTATAGTGGTTCTTATAGTAATGGGATATATTTTTGGTAGGAATCTTACTAATCCTGTTATCCATATAATCCAAGGTATACGTCAATTATCAAAGGGTGAATACGATAAAAATTATATTGAAAAGGGCTTATATAAAGAAGTCTATGCTACTCTCAACGACTTGTCTGATACATTAAAAATTAATGAGATTGAACGACAGACTACAGAAAAAATGAGAGAGGAATGGATTCATAATCTGTCCCACGACTTAAAAACTCCCCTAGCTTCTATTAAAGGTTATGGAGAGCTTATAACTGATGAAGAATATGTTTTAACTGAGGAAGAGATAAAAAAATATTCTAATATAATAAAAGAAAAGGCTTATTATATGGAAGAGCTACTGGAGGATCTAAAGCTCACACAGATTTTGAAAAATGGTCTAATTCCTATAGTTCGTAATAAGGAAGATATTATAGAAGTTCTTAGGGATATTACTATTGATATATTAAACAATCCTAATTATGAAAATAGAAAAATACAATTTAATGCTACTGAGGAGAGAATTGTCTTTACCTTTGATAAATCCTTGATACAAAGAGCCTTTACTAATCTTATATATAACGCTATTGTCCATAACAATGAAAGTACAGAAATTATCATTAGTGTATATAAAAAGGACAAAGTTTATGTAGAAATAGAGGATAATGGAAAGGGTATTTCTAAAGAGGATTTAGATAATCTATTTGAAAGATATTATAGAGGTACTAATACGGGAGAAAGCCACAAGGGATCGGGACTTGGCATGGCTATTGCTAAACAAATTATTGAAATTCATGGTGGCACTATTGATGTAAAAAGTACAATAGGAGTAGGAACAAAGATAATAGTTATATTGTAATTAAACATTAATAGAATGAGATAAAAAATACTAGAAGTTTTCTTCCATAATAGAGGGCTTCTGATTCTTCAGAAGCCTTTTATCTACTTTTATTTGTATACTTTATAAATTGTTCTTAAATATTCTCGAGATCTTCTAAATAAAATTTAAAAGTAATACCTATATACTTACTAGTCTTTACTTTTTTCCATATATTCTTGAATTATAAAAACTTGAGAACCATATTATATAAAGACATGCTAAAGTTATTATAGATACATAAAATATGAATTCCCAAATGTAAAATATTGAGTAATTTGCGATATAATCTTTTATTAAATAAACTATAAAAGAATATCCTAGAACTCTAATAATATTTAATGATATGATCTTCTCTTTTTAAAAACAACTCGTGTATATTAATTTCATTTTTTCTAAAAAAGCAATACGAACACAATATTGATAGAATTGCTCCTATACCTAAAAAATAAATCTATTTATTTTCAAAATTAACCTCTCCTTTATATAATATATAATATTTTTTAAAAATAAATAGGACTCCTTTAAATTTATAATAACATAATATGTAAAATAGATAAACAGCCTTGATAATTAAGTCATTATCAAGGCTGTTTATTATTATTCTTTTATATTCTCTGCAGGAAGATTATTATAAATATTATTCTCATCGACATAATTATTTTTTAATTCAGTGATCATCTCATCAAGGGGTAGTACCAGCATCCGTGTCACCAGACACAAAGTAACTTGAAAAAAATGTAAAATCACTACACAAGGATAGTAATTCTAAAGTCGAAAACTGTAACTTTGATCTTAAATTTTCTAATCACACTATCTGCATATGAAAAATATTATATAACGAGTATATAACTATTTACCAAAAATATTAATTAGCCTAGTCTTCAGTTTTATTGGACACCGAGAACAAAAAAGAGGGGGGGTGAAAAAATGAACCCATATAATATGTATAATTATCTATATGACAACTATCCAATTAACACTCATATGTACAATTATCAATATGATAATTATCCAATGAATACCCATATGTACAATTATCAATATGATAACAATCCGATTAATACTCAACAGATTGGTGTAGGTTTTGGATTTGGATTTGGATTCCCAGGTTTTTTTGGCTTTCCCTTCTTTGGATTTGGAAGATTTCCTTTCTTTGGTTTCGGATTCAGAGGATTCCCTTTCTTCTAAATATGTTGAGTATACAAAATAATTTCCATTAGAAAATTTTAAAAAATAACTAGCTCAAGATATAGATTGCAGCTAGTTATTTTTTTCAAAGAAGTTAAGTATTTTATTGATTTCTTCGTATGATACCTTTTCCACTTTTCTAATAATTGTTTTTTTCAATTTCAGTATTTGAATTTGCAAATTGTTTTGATATCCATTCCGCCCTACTATTAAGAAGCACTTCTAAAGTTAATTGCTTCTTAATATTGAAGATATGATGCTAATATTTCATTAATTTCTTTATAAATGCTAAGCATCATCTCGTTAAACCTTTCACCTGCTTTTATCATTCTATTAACCTCAGGATACTGAGCTAGGTTTGTAAATTCGTTGTTGAGCCGCATTAACATTTGCTCTGCCTCTTGTGGAGAACTGGCTCTTGACATGATTTCCATTTGCTTTTTTTGAAAGGCTTCAACCTCTTGCTTTAATTGAGGATATCTGTCTATATTACTCCTGGCCTCTTTAAGTTCTATAAATTCCCTTGTATTGACAACCTGCTGTACTAATTGTCTTCCAATACCCACTTTGCACACCTCCTATAGTTTCTTTACCTTTATAGATTCAATACATAATATTCATATAAATACTAAAAATTCTTATTCATATTTTATAAACAAAATAATATTACATCACCTTTCCTGCGGGCTACATATTATGTATTAGGTAAAAGCCAATACATCATAATAGGAGGGTTTATCTGTATGGAACACTATGATAATAAATGCGATTGTAATGGTTCCTCATTTTAGCAGCTATATGGCGTAGACCGTTTTTTGGATTCCCTGGATTTGGAGGGGGTTTTTTTGGAAGGAGACCGTTCTTCTAGGATAATTTAAATTGTCTGATGCTTTGAATATATTAGGGAGTGTTGCAATCAGCAACGCTCCCTTTAGATTAAGCCTACATAATTGTGTAAAAAGAAAATAAGCAGAAACTCATTCCTCGGTAATACTAATTTGAACTTGACTCCGATCTGATGACGGTTGATAAGGAATTAGCTAATAGATTATTTTCTGTAGCTGCCACCATTTATTCCTCATAATCACTAAAAGGTTAGAGAGTATAATTTTCCATTATACTCTCTAACCTTTTATATTTTTATAAAACTTACCTTACCATATTAAATTACTATATATTCTACTCTAAATAAACCCCTGATAATTGATGGTGTCCTGTAGGATGTTGACTGAATCCTTTCACGTTACTTCTTGTACCAGTTAAGTTTTCACCAATGTTTAAGAATATCCATGGAGCATCATCTCTAATAATTTTTTGTGCTTCTAAATAATATGCTTTTCTTATTTCTGGATCAATTTCGACTCTTCCTTTATCTAACAATTCATCAACTTTAGCATTAGCATAAAATGTTCTGTTACCAGCATCTCCAAATTGTGAAGAGTGGAACAGAGGATATAGACCGTAGTCTGGATCTGCTATTACTGTTGACCATCCAAGGATAAACATGTCATGTTCACCATTAGCTGTACCATCTAGATAAGCACCCCATTCAACTACTTTTACTTCAGCTTCAATATTGATTTGTTTTAATTGGTTTTGAACAATTTCAGCTATGTCCATTCTTGATTTGTTATCGTTTGTCCAAATAGATGTTTTAAATCCATTTTCAAGACCTGCTTCTTTCATTAGCTCCTTAGCCTTTTCTACATTGTATTCATATGTCTGTAATTCTTGGTTTGATCCCCAAACGTTTGGTCCTAATGGTCCGTTGGATTGTTGTCCTACACCTTCCATTGCAGCTTCTATAATTAAGTCTACATCAACAGCATAATTGATTGCTTGGCGTACCCTTACATCATCGAAAGGTTTATTTTGTACATTAAATCCAATATATGATGTTGTTAAGTTAGTATCTCTATAAAGTGTAAGCTCTTTATTTTCTTCAATCCTCTTAATATCTGATGCCAAAATATCATATGCAATATGAATTTGACCATTTTTCAATTCATTAAATCTTCTTTGAGCTTCAGCAATATTTTTAAACACGACTCGCTCTACCATCGCCCCTTCACCATGATAGTCGTTAAACTTGGTTAGCTCAATACTATCCCCTGTAATCCATAGGTCAAACTTAAATGGACCTGTTCCCACTGGGATAAAACCATAATCATCACCAGCTTCTATAACAGCCTTTTCATTTAACATAGAGCCAGCTGTATGGGATAAATGCATTAATATTGGAGCATAAGGTTCCGTTGTTACAATTTGAATTGTATAATCATCAATAATTTTAATTCCATTTGGATCAATTTCCCCTAAAACATGTCCAACATATGGAGACTCTAATGCTCTTAATAGGGTAAACTTTACATCCTTAGAAGTAAAGGTTTCACCATTATGGAACTTAACACCTTTCTTCAATTTAAATTCAATAGTTACATCATCAATATATTTCCAGCTTTCGGCAAGACCTGGTTCTATTTCCATATCCTCATTTTGGTTAACAAGTGTTTCGTAAATTTGTTCCATAACCCTTGGAGAGGGTGTATCATTTGTATTATGTGGATCTAGGGTACGTGGATCGAATCCTTGCCCTACATGAAGTACATCTGTTTGTCCTAAAATACTTTCAGCTTCTGAAATCGTATCTTTAGCCCATGTACTTGGAGCATCTGCATAAGCAAATGGTACTGCAAATCCTATGAATACCATGGTGAAAATTAACATTTTAGCAATTCTTTTTACAATCGTTTTCATTTATTTTTCCTCCTTATATAATTTAACTACCATATAATTAATTACGACACATTGGTTACAATATCCTTCTTTTTAGAGAATATTTTCCAAAACAGGAGTAAATTCCTCACAGAATAGTAAAACTGTCCTAGTAATTTCTACTTTATTACTGCCCTTCCACCAACTTTAACTGTATAATCATTTTTAGGTCCTTCTATTTTTACTAATATTTTACTTGGTCTTCCCATATAATATCCTTGCTCTGATACTATTGTTATACTGTTTTCATATTTAGCAACATTATTATTAACAAGATATGCTCCCAATGCTCCATTTGAAGTTCCAGTAGCTGCTTCCTCATCAATTCCAACTAGAGGAGCAAAATTTCTACAAGATACTGTTGAATATTTTTCCTCTGTTTCTAGTGTAAAAGCATGTATACCTACTACACATAGTTCTTTACAGTATTTTTTTATCATCTCATAATTTGGAGATATTGATTTTAACACCTTTAAACTTTTAACAGGTACTATAATATCTTTTAACCCTGTAGATACTATTTCTGGAACAAGATCAAAATTTTCAATACCAATATGGTCTATATTTAATCCCATAATTTTGGCCAAATCATCTATAATTTTGATTTTTGAAATAAACTTAGGTTTAGTCTGGGTCATTAATACTTTTTCAACTTTATTATCATTAAAATACAATTCTACAGGAAGTATACCTGCATTTGTTTTTTGTCTAACGATTTTTACGCCATTATCACCTTTTATTAGTCCTTTCGTACCTAATAGGAAAAATGATGCAATGGTAGCATGTCCACATAAATCTACTTCCTGAGTTGGAGTAAAAAATCTTATAGTATAATCTGTTGTGTCATCATTTGATGGAAAAATAAATGCTGTTTCTGATAAATTCATCTCTTTTGCAATTTTTAGCATTTGTTTTTCATCTAATCCTGTAGCATCAAGTACAACACCAGCTGGGTTACCACCAAAATCCACTTCTGAAAAAGCATCTACAATATATATTTCTTTTTCCAATTAAATCACTCCTAAGATTTATAATTAAAAGAAAAGCCTAGTAGGATCAACTACAATATCCTCTCAACCGTGCCTTTGTTCTGTATATTTGTTTTTGTTAGTTTATTTTATATAAAATATTTAACCATCATAAATAGTGTATCATATATATATTTTAAAATATTTTTATATTATTTGTAACAAAACATGAATTTTTGTGACTAATTAGTTGAGAGGGGGATATTAATGACTAAAAAAAAGTTAATACTAAAAATCATTGCTGGTCTTGTTTCAGTTGCTTTAATTGTACTAATTCTATTTATAACTAATTCCTTTACCGGTAATCCTATTTCTGCCGCTATTGCAAACAAAAATATAAATAGATATTTGGAAGATAACTATTCTTTTGTAAATGATCTTGACTATAAAGAGCAAAAAACATTTTATAATTTCAAATTCGGTAATTATGGCAAATATGTTCAGTCAAAATCCAGTCAGGACACTGCTTTTTATGTAACTTATAACAGAAACGGTGGAATTAATGATACTTATGATGATTACGTTGTAGGCAAGTTTAACACCTATACTCGACTTGAAAAAGAGTTTGATTCAGTTGTAGAAAAGGTTTTTAAGAAAAGTTTTCCTTATGAGACAGATATTTTAATTGCAGGCTTTTCTTTTGACGAGAATGATAGAGATAAGCTAACCCTTGATATGAAATTAGATTTAGATAATTTACCTCTGGAGTCTAATCTTTCTGTTTATATATTTTCCGACAAAATTAATTACGAGGTTTTGCGTGACAGATTAATTGAGGTTGATGAATTAATGAAAAATAATTCCCTTCAGTTTAAAAACTACTCTGTTGTAATACGACAACCTAGATCCGATATGAAAGATTCTCCTCGGGATGAGAGTCTTCATCTATTTGATTTCCCTGTAGAGAAGGTGGAATCTGAAGACTTGATTACTGTCATTAAAGACCATCAAGCTCAATGGGAAATTGAACATGAAAAGTAGTTTACTACCTAAAAAAAGTAGAGAAGTGCAATACCTCTCTACTTTTAATTTTAGTAGTTTATAAGTGTTTTAACTATTTCATGCTCTTTGTCTATATCTCCAATAAATTTAGCTGTATATACAATATCTTCTTGTTTCCAAACATAACATTGCTCTTTAATTGCTTCTCTTAATTTGTCTTCAAATCTTTCTTCACATATAAAAACTTTGGTCCCTTCTATTACTTTTGAGTCTATTCCTTCTATTATTTTCGAGTCTATTTTAGAGTATTCTTTTTCCATTAAGTTGTCATAGAGAAATGTATTTTTCGTTTGTGTAAACTCTATCCTTGGTATTGGTATATGGTTATTTCTATCCTCTAAGTCAAAGATAGTAGTTAATGAAGTACTTGAATTTTCTTCTCCTTCATAGATAGAATGGTACGTGTTAGAAGAAGTAGGAACAAAACCTCCTGGTAAAGTTAATGGAAATTTAGGGACAAATCCAATAATTTTTTCTGCTTCCTTTAAGTCTTTTTCATCGTATATATTCAAATGTTCTTTAATAAATTTTTCTACACTTTCCACATAATCAGCACCTTGTATATTTTGAGAATATTTAAGTGATGCTATAATGTTTATCAAATCATCTTTTGTAGAAATTCTATCTACATGTTCTTCTCCTTCTAAAGTAGTAGTTTTAAAGTAGTAATGAAGACCATACCATATCCCATCATCTTCCCATACAAAATATTTATTGACTGTTTCACTAATAGGGACATGTTTAATACTCTTTGTGTTGCTTTTTTCTAACTTCTTAAGATTATCTTTTGTCCAATTGAAGTTCTGTTCAATAATTACAATAGTACCTTTTACATTAGAAAGGTTCATTGGCTTTGTATCAAATTTTATATCAGGCTTCATATCTCCATATATTGTATTACTTTGTTCTTTTAGATATTTTATAATATCTTTTTCGGAAACTAGTAGGGAAAAATTGTATGTATCATTGTCTTCATATTTTTCGGAATTTATATCCATTATATTTTCCTTATCAAGATTTATACGCCAAAATCTACATCCTGTAGGTATATTCTCTGGTACTTTAAATTCAAAATCTACAAAATCTATTGCTCTATCTAGACTATTAAAGTGCTTAGTAGGACTATCGAGTACAAATTCTTTGTTTCCTCCTTGAATACCTGTGGCATTTGTTAGAACCGTGGTTCCAAGTATCATAAAAAGTACAACTGTTATGGTAGACACTTTATAGGAACCATTTTTAAACATCTTTATCATTGTAATTCTCCTTTCAATTTGATTTTTATTTTCATAAAAATGTGCACAAAACATCTTATTATAGTGCTGATTTGAAACAATCTGAGAAAGTTTTATAATAGTCATACCATATGGAATGCATTCATTCTCTCCAAGAATTTCAAGCACATAATTATCACATGCTAGTTCTCTATCAGCTCTCATTTCTTTCATTACAAACCATACTAATGGATTAAACCAATGAATGATTATAGCTATCATTCCGAGCAAATTACAAAATAAATCTTTTCTCTTATAGTGAGCTATCTCATGTAAACATATATGTAATAGTTGACTATCATTAACCTCATTTAGAATATGTTTCGGAAGATAAATTGTCGGGCTTAGAAATCCATAAATAAAAGGTGTTTTAAATGTACTCCCTGAGTAAATCGGAATATTTTTATTTATATTTAGCCTTTCCTTGCACACATCCAAAATCTTAATAACTTCTAAATCATTAACTTCATCGAAAAAGCTTGCTTTTTTCTTGAATTTTAAAGTAGATAGAAAAATAACTATACATATAGATAAAAGTCCTATGAGCCATATATATGAACATATATTTATAACCCCTTGGAGTAGATTGCTTTTTTCATTCGAAAATAATCTTTGCTTATTAGCTTTTGACAGATTTTCTTTTAAGAATATGTTTGTGCCTATCTCATCTTGTTCCCTATCTTTTAAGTGTAGATTAAATTCATTGTGATTTCCAATCATTTGTTCTTGGATTAGATTGTTAGGCTGAAATGAATTATATACCACTGTATCTATGTTTTTTTTAGGAAAAAAGTTAAATAAACTTAAATCACTTTCTGGGATAAAAGGTAACAAAAGTCTTATTAATACCAGAAACCATAAAGCATGACGAACTCTAGAGCTAAGTTGATTCTTAAAAATTGTCTTTATCAAAAGAACAATTAATACAATAATAGTAGATGTAAATGAAGAATATAAAATCAATAGAAAAGCTTTATTCAAGATATTCATATAACCTACTCCCTTTTCAGAACTTTAAAGCTTATTATTTATCATATTTTTTCTGTTCTAGAATTCTTTGAAGATTTTCGATCTCCTTATCAGACAACTTTTCTTCTTCCAAAAATTTTGAAAAAAGCATACTTATAGCTCCATCATATACTTTTTCAAGAAAAAATTTGTTTTCTTCTTTTACATATTCATCATAGGAAATCAAAGGATAGTAAAGATAGCTCCTCCCTGATTTTTCAAATCTTATAGCTTGTTTGTTAAGAAGTCTGTTAATAAAGGTTTTGATCGTTTGATTAGACCAGCTTATTTCATCTGATAATAAGGATCTGATTTCATTAGCAGATAAAGGATTATCTTTCCATAAGAGTTTCATAATCTCTAGTTCTGATCCAGATATGTTAGGAATATTCTTCATCCATTCCACCTCCTTATAATATATTGATTACAAATGTAAACCCTAAGGTATGCATATAGTTTACATCTGTAAACAATGCTTGTCAAGATATTTTTCAAATATTGCAATACAAAGATTCTCCTTAGGAAATCCTTGTGATAACATTCAATTTGCTTTCTGCGATTAAAATGGTATAATATAGAAGACTTTTTCTAGATTCTACCTAAGTTAACTGCAAATGAAGGTAATTTAAATTTGACGTAGAATCTAGGTATTACATAGTTTTAAATATAATAGATACTATATAGTTTAAAAAAATTAAATATTATTTCAAAGGAGTATGTCAAAATGAAATTCAAAATTCTACTGGTTGTTATTTGTCTTCTACTTATAAACCCACTATCAGCTTTAACTTCTAAGTCAATAGTTAAAGATAAGGAGCAAGAGGTAGTAATCCCAATACTAATGTATCACCACTTTGTGGAAGAAACTGTAGTCGAAACAGGAGTTAGTGAGATTATATCTGCCGAACTCTTTGAAAATCAGCTTAATTATTTAAAACAAAAGGGATTCAATACTATTTCAATATCACAATTAAGGGATTATTTGTTTCATGATGAAAAACTACCAGATAATCCTCTAGTAATTACTATTGATGATGGTTATGAGAGTAACTATACCATTGCTTATCCTATATTAAAGAAAAATAATATACCAGCAAATATTAATATAGTTGTAAGCTCTAGAGGAAAAAAACCAGGAAATTATCAACATTTTTCCTGGGAACAGGCTAAAGACATGCTAGATAGCGGATTAATTGAAATAGGAAGTCATACATATAATCTACATAATGAAGATATAAAGCTTAAAGAAACTGATGATACAGATGAATATTATAAGAGAGTTTATGATGATTTTCAATTATCTAGAAAATTAATGGTCCAGAACCTAGAAAAGGAGCCCTTTATTTTTTGCTTTCCTTATGGAAGCTATAATGAATTTTCACAATCTGCTGCTCTTTCATTAGGCTTTGATATTCAATTAAGTGTTGACTATGGAGTTGTAACAAAAAACAGTGATCCTTTAGCATTAGAACGTATAAATGTTAGAGGAGATCAATCACCTGAAGATGTTTATAATAATATAATGAATGCAATAAATGCTGTAAAGATGTAAAGAATAGCTAAGATTTTTTTGTTTCAAACCTTTTACAATATTATCCATTTGCATTTTTATTAGATCAGGCTATGTAATTTATACTAAATACTTCCTACATATTATTTCTAATAGGTTTCATTATATATGAATATACTAGCTATAAATGAGTGATTTTATGGCTAAAAATAAATCTAAACAAAAAAATGTAGAAAATTTTCTATATAATTTAAAATATGTTAGATAAAATAATAGATAAAGGTCAACCGCTGTTTAAGTTGACCTTTATCTTATTAATCAATATGTAACAATTTTTTAGTATTATAAACTTATTAATTTAAAAGTTAATTATCAGTTTACTTACTACTTAATTTAAAATACTTATGATAAATCTACTCCTATCTTTTCATTAATATAAGGAATCATAATACTATCCTAACAGCCGTCCCCTCTCCACCAAACTCTGGAGGTGAAACAATTAGCTTAATAGGAACTCTACTTTTAAGTTCTTCCACATGGCTTATAATTCCAACACTTAACTTTTCTGAGTGTAGTCTTTCTAGGGCATTCATAACAATTTCAAGTAGGTCACTATCCAATGTACCAAATCCCTCGTCAAGGAAGAAAAATTCTAGGGGTGCACTTCCCTTTAGTTGGATATGGGAGGATAGGGCTAATGCAAGTGATAAAGAGGTTAAAAAGGTTTCTCCACCAGAAAGTGTATTTGTTGCCCTTCTAATTCCACCATTAAAATCATCTCTCATTATAAAGTTACCGCTACTATCTAACTCTAGGGCATATCTACTTCTTGTAATTTCTTTTAGCCATTTTGAAGCTTCTTTTGCAATATACTTTAATTGGTTAATAGCTACATACTCTACAAATCTATTACCCTCCAGCATTTTGCTTAATTCTAAAAGAAGGTCCAGCTTATGGGTTATTTTCTTTTCCTCTTTTTTAAGCTCTTTTATGGTTTCCAGCTTTTCTTTAACATCCTTAACAACTTGCTGAACTTCTCCAATTTCCTTGGATTTTTCCTCTTGAGTTTGCTTTTTGTTAGCCAATAACTCCTGTATTTGAATCCAAGCCTCCTCTGTTAAGAACCTACCATCTAAAGCCTTATTAATTCTACCTAGGCTATGATCAATATTTTTAACCTCATCGTCATAAGCTATAATTTGTTTTTCTAATTTCTTTAATTGTTCTTCTTCAAATAAGTATTCTTTTATTTCCTCTATGGAACCAAAGCCCTGTTCCTTAGTATTTTCTTCTAGTTCTAGTTTTTTTAGACTGTAATCATTTGCTAAATTAACTCTGCTATTTTCTGCAATAGCTTTTTCTTGCACCATCTTTTGCTGCAAGGCTCTTCCCTTTTCAACCCTTTCTTTAAGGATCTTTTCCGCCTCTTCTACTTCTTTTATTTTGTTTTCTAAGGCTACTTTATATTCTTTAGGATTCTTGTTTTCAGCAAGTTTCTTTATTCTTTCAATAGATAAAGCTAGCTGTTTTTTATTTTCATCTAACTGCTGTTTATTTTTTGCAATTTCTAAGTTTAAGGAATGTAGCTTCTCTTCTAGGCTCTCTCTTTGTCGATTTTCCACTTCTACAATTTCTCTCAATTTTTTTAGTTCTTTTTCTTTTTCCGATCTTTCTCTATCCCAGTTCTTCATTTGATTATATTCGACAGCAATATTTTCAATTTTGACTTCATTTTTTAATTTTTCATATAATAAGGACATATCCTTGATACTTTGCGATAGCTTATCAATCTTATTGCCTAGTGTATTATAGCTTTCACCATCTTTTTGCAGTTCTATATTTAATCCTGCAATTAATGTATTAGTGGTATTTATATTTTCTTTGTTTTTTTCTATTTCCTCTTCTACTTTAGTTTCACTACTAATATAGTCTTCTCTTTTCTTAACTAATTTTTCTAATTCTTCTTCTAATTCTACAACTTCTTTTATAAGATCCTCTATAGACTGATCTTTAATTAGCTTTTCTATATCTTCTAAATTAGTCTTCTTTATATCTTCCTCTTTAACTATCTGGGCTATGGAAATATCTAGCTTTGTTTTCTCTTCCTTTAAAGCAATTAACATTGTCTCAATTCCATTTAACTCATCGGTTTTATCTATTAGGAACTCTTCTTCTTTGTCCTGTGCAGGATGTGGATGCTCTTTTGAGCCACATACGGGACATGACTGATCTTTATGTAAATGTTTAGCTAGTTGTGCTGCAAAGGATTGCATCTCTAAATTTTTAACTTCTGTCTTTAATACTTCTAGATTTCTTTCTGCTTCATTAATTTGTGAAATATACTGTCCTTGCTTTTTTTTCAAGGAGGATTTTACCATTAATAATTCTTCTATATCTTTAGCTAAAGCTGATTTTTGAATCAAATGTTCTTCCAAGGAAGTTAATTCTCCTTTTTTCTTCTCCAGCTCTATCTTATTTGTAAAAATAAGACTTTCATCCTTTAAAGGACTATTCTCCAATGACTTTCCATCTTCAATAAATTTATGTAATACTACTTCTAGCTTTTCTTTTTTATCTAATTCTTCCTTTAGTTTTATTTTATTATTTTCTATAATCTTAGATAAGTCCAAAAGAAGTTTATCATTTTCCTTTTTCTCTAATGATATTTTTTCCATATCCTTTTCCAGCCTATAGGCTTCTTCTAACCCTTCTCTAATATGGGGCTTTATGTATATTTCCTCTAAATATTTTTCTATTTCCTTTGTTTTTAGCTGAAGCTCCAACCTTCTATCCTTTAATTTTTCCAATAATTTGGATTTATCTTCATTATGTTTAGTGTTACTTATATAGACTTCTTCAAGGGATTTAATTTCTTTTATCAGTAGATGATTTTGTTCCTCCATCTCCTGAGCCTGTTTACAGTTTTCTATTTTAGCTATTAAATTTGGAAACTGTTCTTCTTTATATGCTAAGGCTTTTTGATGATTTTCTTCTACCTCTCTTAGTTTTTCATTAACCCTTGGTAGGTCTTTTTCTAGTTTTTCTAAAGCGAGATTATTAATACTTATTTTTTCCTCTATAGATCTTAAATTTGTAATGTAGGGCTTTAGTAGGTTAGCCTTTTCACCCATTATAAGCCTTCTGCGACTTTCTTCTATTTCTAGCTTCTTTTCTTCTAATATCTTTTTAGTAGCTTCATATATCTTTAGTTCTTCTTGTAAATTCCAAATTCTTTTACTATCTTCATATTCCTTATCTAGCCTTTGTATTTCCGCCTTAAGCTTCTTCTCTTCCTCTAATAACAAACCCAGCTTGTCTGATACCTCTTTATGGTAATCCTCAGTAATACCTTCGTAGCCCTTAAGCTGACCTTCTAAATCTATTCGTTTTACATCATATTTTTTTCTTTCACCATTAATTTTGTCCATTATGTCTTTACCATACTGCTCTAGTCCAAAAATACGCTCCAGCATATTTCGTCTTTCCCTGCCAGTTAGCTTTAAAAATTCACTAAACTTTCCTTGGGGAAGAACTACAGATCGGGTAAAGTCATCGGAATTAAGGCCTATAACCCTTATTACTTCATTGTTAACACTGGTAACCCCTTCGGCAAGTATGTTTATTTCCTCTCCGTCTATTTCCATTATTCTAGCTAGTGAGGTCTCTATACCGCCACCTTTTTTCCGTCTAATTCCTCTTTCTAAACGATAGATTTTTCGAGCTGTCCCATCTAAAATTTGAAACTCGAAGCTTACCTCTCCTCTGTCAGCTTCTGTATTAATGAACTCTTTAGAGTCTCTTGCAATATTTCCATATAGAGCTAAGGTTATAGCATCTAATATGGAGGACTTACCACTACCAGTAGGGCCGAAGATTCCAAATAGCCCCTTTTCTACTAACCTATTAAACTCAATTATCTGCTCATCATTAAAGCTATTTATTCCCTTTATTTTTAATAGACTAGGCCTCATCTTCTTCCATCTCCCCCTGTACAATTGTACTAAATAGGTCCATTAGCTCCTCTGTAGGATTAACACCATTTCTATATATGTAGTAGTCCTTAAATAAATCTTCAATCCTCATGGATGTAATATCCGCTATTTCCTCTTCTTCCTTTTCCATTTCTTTAAATACAGGTTTAATCTCTACTATGTGAGGACGTAGTTTTTTCATTTCCTTAATTTCTGACTGGGTCATTACCCTATCCGTTTCAATCTCTAAATAAACCCAAATATCCCTTTCCCCATCATCTTGACATCTTTTTAGGGCATCTTCTATACTTTTACATTTCCACACTTCTATAGGCTTGTAGTTTTTCAAATAAACCTCTTCTACTTTTACCTCTTCCCCCACATTAACATCCACCATATATACACATTTACTATAATGGATTTCCTTTTTACTATATTCAATGGGAGAACCCGAATAATAGGCCTTTAGTTTTCCACTGCCTACAACTTTTTGTGGCTTATGTAAATGGCCTAGAGCCACGTAATGGGCATTTTGTGGAAGATGATTAGCATCGACTGTTAAGGAGCCTCCTAGTTGGATTGGTCTTTCGGAGCCAATCTCCTCTCCACCCATAACAAAGAGATGAGAAACAGCTAAATTAATAGTATCCTCCCTATATTTTTCTGATAGGCTACCGAAAATCTCCCCAATACGTTCTGAATAGGATTTTCTTCTAGCTTCTTCTTCTATTTCCTCTGAAAGTAGTTCATTAAGCCTTTGTTCACTAGGGTAGGGAAGGGTAAGTACAACTACCCTTTCTCCCTTAACTTCCATCTCTAAAAATCCCTCTCCGGCATCTACAATTTGAAATGAACCATATTTCCCTATTTCAATAGTGCTTTTTGGCTTGCCAAGTAATACAACTCCATGATCATAGGCTAAAGGACTGGCGGCCACTAATCTATCTGGGTTATCGTGGTTTCCTGCAACTATAATTACTGGCCTTTCCCCGTTTCTGGAAAGTCTTTTTACACTGTTATAAAAAAGCCTTTCTGCTTGTGCAGGGGGATTGCTGGTATCATAAATATCTCCAGCAATTAAAATAAGATCTACTCCTCTTTCCTCAACTATATTAATTAATTCCTCTAAAAATCTTTCCTGTTCTGCAAGCCGACTGTGGCCCTCTAGATTTTTACCTAAATGCCAGTCGGAGGTGTGTAGTATCCTCATATTCTCACCCCTTGATCCACATCAAATAAATATAAATAGGTTTCCTTTACCTTTCTTTCTGTAACTCTCTCCAAGGCTTCCCTATAAAGGGATAGCTGTACTTCATATTTTGCCACTACACTATGGATATCTCCATTAAGTACAATATCATTTTTATAATCCACTAGAACTAGACCATCCTCTTCTTCAAAATAGCAGTCAATAATCCCTTGAACAAGAAGCTTTTCATCTAGTTCTTCCGACGATCCCTTAATTACATCAACAGCAGATTTTTCAATAATAAAAGGGGACTCCCTATATACTTTCTTTGCCATAAGCATTCTTTTACCTATCCCACTGTTAAAGTAGTTAAGTATTTTCTCTACATTTACTACCTTAGCTTCCTCTTCTGTAATAAGCTCCCTAGCCACCATAAAATCCACCTGTTGATGAATATTATCTTCACTATCAACATTATTCAAATCTAAATGCTGAAGAACAAAGTGGATAATAGTACCTCTTTCCGCCGCTGTAAAGGCTTTTTTACCCTCCATAAACTTAGGGGACTTAACCAAAGTCGGTATTTGATGGACAATGGAATCCATCTCATGAAAATTGGCTCTTTTAATATCCGATACGGATAGCTTAGATGGTATAAATATTGCCTGAGGATATCCATACTGCCAGTTTAATCTACTGTCAATTTCATCTTTATATCCAGTATAGCTATTTGGAGAAAAGTCTTCCCTGTTAAAATTAATAAGTTTTTCCTTATATTCCTCTTCCTTTAATAGCTTTTCTTGCTCTTCCAGTATTATGGCTTGTCTTCCTAAAATATTTACTGTCCATTTAGAATCCTCATCTTTATATTTAAAATCATCAAAGTCGAAATCTCCAAGCTGTCTTAAAACCTCACCATCAGGATGTTTTATAAGGGCAGCACCTATCCAATCTAAATAATTCCTTGCATTCATTAAGGAATAGGTATTATCTGCCTTATTCCAATTTTTAACTAATTTATATATGTTTCGTAAAGAACCTACTACAATAAGCTTATCCTTTGGTCTAGTAAATGCAACGTATAAAATCCTCATTTCCTCCGATAAGCTTTCTATCTTGATCTGATCCTTCATAGCAAGCTTTGCAATTGTATCTCTATAGGTTCTTAACTCAGGGTCTACAAACTTTGGCCCTAGGCCTAGGTCCTTATGAAGTAAAACATCTGCACTGGTATCCCTAAGGTTAAAGTTTTTACCCATACCCGCAGTAATTACTACAGGAAACTCTAAGCCCTTACTTTTATGGATACTCATTATTCTAACCACATTATCATTTTCACCAAGTATTTTTGCCGCACCCATGTCTCCCTTACTGCTTTGGAGCTTTTCAATAAACTTTATAAAGTTAAACAAACCCTTAATAGAAGTCTTTTCAAACTGACTAGCACGATCAAATAAAATTCTAAGATTAGCTTGGCGTTGAAGTCCGCCAGGCATAGCCCCTACATAATAGTAGTAGCCAGTATCCATAAAAAGCTTCCAAATAAATTGGTCTATTTTTATATATCTAGCCTCATTGCTCCATTTATTTAGCTTTTCAATAAAGGAAGTAAGTTTATTCTTCAAATTATCATCATTTTCTTCAATATACTTCTCTATTGCATCGTAATAGGTACCACTTTTGTCGTTTATTCTAATGTTAATTAGTTCCTCTGTAGTAAAGTCACCAACAGGAGAACGCATAACACTTAGTAATGGAATATCTTGCCTTTTATTATCGATTACCCTTAGTAAATTAAGAAACATATTTACTTCTATAGCTTCAAAATATCCTGTGTTGGCATCGGCATAGGCAGGTATTCCTTCCCGAACAAATACCTCTAAAAAGTTTTGGGCCCAGTTTTGTGTTGTTCTTAAAAGCACTACAATATCTTTATATTCTAGTTTTCTATATGCTTCAATTCGTCCGTCATAAATTTCTTCACTTAGCAACTCCTTAATTCTTTTAGCTACAATACGAGCCTCTACCTCGATATCTGCCAACTCCTGCAATTCCTCTTCTATATCCTCATCTATTTCCACATTTTTTTCTATTAAATTAACTTCTATAGAGGGATCTTCTATAGACTCAAAGCTAGCTCCTTGATATAGAGCAGCTCTATCATCATAGTCTATTTCCCCTAGTTCCTTAGACATAATATGCCTAAATATATAGTTAACACCTCTTAAAACCTCCCCCCTACTTCTAAAGTTTTTAGCAAGGTCTATTCTTCTATTAATATCTCCTTCTTTTTCTCCAAAGGTCTCGTACTTTTCAATAAATAGTGTAGGATCTGCTAGACGGAAGCGGTAAATACTTTGTTTAACGTCTCCTACCATAAAAAGATTGTTATCTCGCTTAATTGATTGGATAAGAGTTTCCTGCACAATGTTACTATCCTGATATTCGTCTACAAAAATATATTCAAATCTTTCCTTATACTCTTTAGCCACCAGATCATTAGCTAAAATTTTAAGGGCATAATGCTCTAGGTCGTTAAAATCAACAATACCTCTGTCCGCCTTCTTTTCAGCATATATATTTGTAAACCTTGTAACAAGTTTATATAAATAATCCATTAAAGGTGATAGTCTATTTAAATCCTCCACATATTCCTCTGGACTAACAGTAAAGATATTGTCTTTTATATCCTTAATAATATCCTTAGCCTTATCCCTTAGCCCCTTAGCCTCTTCTCTTAAAACTGGATCACTTTCCTTTGAGGTTTTTAATCTATCGTGCTTTATGCTGTTTAACCTATCATAAAATGAGGTAATAGGTATATGTAAATTATCATAAAGCTCCCTTATTTGGCCTAAATCTGAAAGTATGGCTTCTTCGTAGACCTCTGGTCCAGTAGGTTGTTGGGCAATAGTAAGTGCATCGTTTAAAAGATCTATAGCACCTTTTAACTGAATTTCGATTCTACCTTTAATAGTTTTAATCCAAGAACTATCATTAAATCCTTCAATAGATAGGGAAAATTCCTCTACCTTTTCCTTTAGCCATGCTTCTGGATAGGGCTGACTTTGAATAAAGCCATATATTTTTAACACTAAATCCTGTAATGGTCTATCTTCCCTTGTTCCTCCAAAGGCTTCAACTAATTGAAAAAATACATCATTTGCCCCTTCATACTCCTCTTCAAACAACTCTTCTAAGGCTTCTAATCTCATAATGCTGGTTTCTGTAACATCTCCAATTCTAAAGCCAGGGTCCACATCAATAATATGAAAGTGCTTTCTTACCACATCTATACAAAAGGAGTGGATAGTGGTTATAGATGCTCTGTTAAGAAGGTTAATTTGCCTTCTTAAATGTTCTTCTTGGTTGGTTTTCTTCTCCATTTCCTCCATTATAGCCCCTGCTATTCTTTCCCTCATTTCTCCAGCAGCAGCATTGGTAAAGGTTACTATTAAAAGCTTATCTATATCAATTTTATCCTTTAAAATAATTTGAATAATCCGTTCAACAAGTACAGCAGTTTTACCAGAACCAGCCGCAGCAGCTACTAAAAGATTACTTCCCCTAGCATCTATGGCAGATTGTTGCTCTTTAGTCCAGTTTCTCATCAGCCTTTCCCTCCTTTTTTATCTTTTCAAGGACTTCATCGGGCTTTAATTCCTTAACATTCTTATATTGATTTTCATGGAAGCTATTATCAAATTGACATATGGAAATATAGGTACAATATTTACAGGAAGTATCTTCACCTTTTTTAAAAGGCTCTATCTTAACATTTCCCTTTAGCATTTCCTCTCCAATTTCCTTAATAAGTCCCCTTACATGCTTAAGTAGAGCTTTAAAATCCTCTTCTGGAAGGGCAGAGGATGTCTTAGATATTTCTCCATCCTTTGTTAATCCTGCCGGAATAACATCAGAGGATCTACCTATCTCTTCATCTATCTTTTTAATAATATTTACATCCTTTAGTACTAAGCCTCTCATCTTTAGCTTTTTATTTATTTCCTTTTCTACTTCCTCAACTGCTTTTTCTGTAGTTTTAATCATTGGATCATCTATTTTAAAGTAAAATATACCTCCAGGGTGAACCTCTACCTTATGTTTTTGAGATTGACTAGACAATATTGCATCTAAATAAACCATTAACTGAATTTGGAAGCCATAATAAACATCAGAAAGACTAAAATCCTTACTCCCAGATTTATAATCAATTATTTTAACGTAATTTCCTTCTTCATCATTTAATATATCAACTCTATCTATTCTACCTTCTAAATAAATTTTCTCCCCAGTTTCAAGTTCAATCACAATAGGAGGTATATCTCCATCAAGGCCAAAATTAATTTCATGGCCCATAGGAACAAATTCACCTTTCTTTACATGCTCTGTTAAGGTCCATATAGCCCTTTTGCTAATTCTTTTTAGCCTAGTAACCAAGTATTTATACCTATGGGTGCTGAGCATAATACCATGTTCAAACTCTGGTGCCATTTCGTCTATAACCTTTTCAACTAAATAATCGCTTTGCTCTCTAGTTAACTCCTTCCACTGGATTTGTTCTGCCATCATTTCCTTGGTAAATTGCTCCATAGAATCGTGGAATAATCTCCCTATATCAGGATTAGAGAGCTCATATTCTTTCCTCTCCTTTGGTCTTAAGCCATAGGTCACAAAATGAGAGAATGGACAGTTTGCAAATCTTTCAAGCCTAGAAACGCTGGATTTAATAGGATTATCATAAAGGCTTCTTGCTTTTTTCTCTCCTATGTAGGTGATTTGATTTTGATGGAATAGCCCCTTAACCATAAGCTTACGTCTTTCTTCCCATTTAGGATTGTCAGTGTACCAACCGTATACATCCCACCAAACATCTTCCATTGGTTTATCGTCCATTTTTAGTCTTATGTTTTCTGTCATATATTTAAATGTACTAACCGGTGTTGTTATAAGATGAAGCTGTCTATCCAAAGTATTTACAACATCACTTTTTATATTTAAATTTTTAAATAGCTTTTTAAAACGGTCTGTTAAAATAGAAGGTCTCATGGCTCTACCTTCCTGATCTGCCAAGGCATAGCTTATCCACAAATATTCTGTAGGCTTTGAGAAGGCAGAGTATATCATAAACTGTTCTTCTAGTAGTGAAGTTTCTAAAGTAGTGCCTATGGGAAGGCCCTTTTTCTCCAAGGATTCCCGCTCATGATCCAACAGTATTCCACCGTCCTCTTTGCCAGAAGGAAGTATTCCATCGTTTACTCCTACTACAAATAAAGCTTTAATATCATGACTCTTTGACCTTTCTATACTACCAACTAGTACCTGATCTATAGTGGAAGGAATAACCCCTACTTCACAAGCTGAAAAACCAGCCTCCAAAATCCTCCCATATTCTTTTAATGTGGTGCTTTCCTCAGCTAATATTTCTGTTAGCTGATCAAATATCTCCATAATTTTATTCCATATTTGGGTGTTTTCATTTACATACTCAAAATATTTTTGCTCTCTAAGCTCTTCAATCCAGCTATCTAGTTTTTCTTCTATGTTAAGGTCCTTCATAAACTCGAATAATGCCTTTGTAATATCTCCAACCTTCTTTTTACGATAAATCTTTTTTTCAAATTTAGTGAAGTTGGAAATAAATCTTTCTCTTAACTCGTTGTATTTTTCAAGCTTCTCTTCATCACCCTTTGTAAATGCTTCAGAATAAGCCCTTCCTTTAATACCATATTGAAGAACATAGTTTTCCAGCTCCTCTACCTCATCCTTTGTTAAATCACTAAAGCCGGTTTTTAGAAATCTAAATACGTCCTCATACTGATATCCTCTAGCTAGAATCTCTATGCTAGATAAAATAAGCTCTATCATAGGATTGTTCATGATAGACCTTTTTTCGTCCATAAAATAAGGTATATTGTACTCTTCAAATACCCTTTTCAATATCATGCTATATTGATCCAGTCCACCAGAAACGAGGGCTATGTCCTTCCATCTATAGCCTCTATTACGTACTAAATGAATTATTTGAGCAGCCACGTTTTCCATTTCTGAATAAAGGTTAGAACCAGCAAAAACCTCTAAATTAACAATTTCATCGGTATATTGCTTATATGGATAGCTATACAATTCTCTTTCTATATGCTCAATCTCTTTAACCTTTGGCAATACCTGCCTTTCAGTTATATCTAAATTGATTATCTCTTCCTCTAATCTTAATTTCTGGGCTATTGTCTTTATTTTTAAATATGTTTTTTGGTTAATGTGGAATAAATCCTTATCTTTTTCCTTAGAATTTAACTCCATAGTAAATGTAATGGTAATGTTTTTTACCTTCTCTGCTAATTTTTCAATAACCCTAAATATTTGGGGAGTAAAAGTCTGAAATCCATCTATCCAAATTTCCGCACCTTCTAAAAATTGAACTCTCTCAATATTTTCAATAAGTAAGTCCACGTGGTCTTCATTATCTACATATCTGCCCTTTAAATAATTATTAAACCTTTGATATAGAAGGGTAATATCCTCTAGCTTTCGTCTTAATATTGTATCCTCTTCCATTTCGTTAAGCTCCATAGTCAGCTCAATAGGAGTTATATCGTGCTGTTTCATTTCACATATAAGCTCGCTTAATTTTTCAATAAATCCATCTTGCTTGGCAATGGATTTATAAATAGAAAGATCCTTAGAAGATTCATCGGCAATCTTTCTTAAAATCATATTTTTACCTAGATCATTAATTAGCACCCTAGTAATTCCACCAACTTCGCTAAACACACGATGAGCAAGTCTAGTAAAGCTTAATACCTCTGCCCTCATAATGCCCTTTAGCTCCTGCTTGCCTATTAAGTCCCGTTCTGCTTGTAGGGTAAACTGTTCTGGAACAAAAAGAAATAACTTATTATCCCCTTCTTCTTGTAATCTCTCTTTTATTTCCTCAAGAGCTAAGTAGCTTTTTCCTCTGCCTGCCCTACCAAATATGTATCTAATCGCCATTATATTACACCTCATTTCAGTACTGTGTATTAATATGATTATATCATATGTAGAACAGATGTTTTAAATAGAAAATAATCCCTAGAAACTAGTGTTTTAGTTTCTAGGGATCGAATCTTACTGTAGATAATGCCATCATTTATTGCATTGTTAATAGCTTCTTCTATAAATCTCCAAAATAGATACCTACTCAACTTCTTGTCTTTATATTAATGCATTTATAATCGTTTCCATGCTTTTTTGCGATATAAAAAACCTCATATTTTTGTCTTAAATATTTTTAGCTGTTGTGCCATAAAATGCTGCTTTATAGATTTCTTTTACATCTTCTGGAGAGGATTGTCTTGGGTTGGTTAATGTACATGGATCATTAAAGGCATTTTCACTCATTCTATCTAATACCTCTAAGAATTTTTCTTCAGTGATTTCAACTTCTGTCACTTCTTTTAAAGTTAATGGAATACCTACTTTCAAGTTAAGAGCCTTCAACTCTTCTACGATATTTTTTATTCCAAGGCTATTTTCAATTTTAGTAAATTTATCTGTGGATTTTTGATTGTACTCCACAATATAAGGCATTAATATTGCGTTGGCTAGACCATGAGTGATTCCAAATTCTCCACCGATCTTATGAGCTAAGCTGTGTATAATCCCCAAGGAAGAATTGGTAAATGCCATTCCTGCAATACAAGAAGCATTATGCATATCTTCTCTTGCTTGGATATTGTTTCCATCGGTATAAGCGGTTGGAAGCTGTTTGAAAACCAGCTTGATGGCCTCTAATGCTAATGGGTCAGTATAGCTTGAAGCGTTAGTTGATACATATGCTTCTAAAGCATGTGCCATTACGTCCATTCCAGTATGAGCTGTAATGTGAGGAGGCATTTTTGCTGGTAAGTTTGGATCTAATAAAGCAATATCTGGGGTGATTTCGTAAGAAACCAGTGGATATTTAATATGATTTTGCGTATCTGTTATTACAGAAAATGCAGTGATCTCTGAAGCTGTACCACTAGTAGAAGGAATAGCGATAAATTTTGCTTTTGTTCTTAGTTTAGGGAATTTTCCATTTACTAAATCTTCAAATTTGGTTTCTGGATATTCGTAATAAATCCACATGATTTTGGCTGCATCTAAGGCTGAACCTCCGCCGATGGCAATGATCCAATCTGGGTTAAATGCTGCCATCTCTTGACCACCACGAATGACTGTTTCTATAGATGGATTCGGTTCAACACCATCCACGACAGAGACTTCCATTCCTGCTTTTTCTAATTGTTTTTTAGCCTCATCTAAAAATCCAAACCTTTTCATAGAACTTCCACCCGTCACAAGAGTTGCTTTCCTTCCCTTTAAAGTAGATAAATATTCTAATGCTCCCTCTCCAAACACAATATCCTTTGGTACTCTAAACCATTTTAATAACATAATTTTTCATCCTCCTATTTTTTAAGAACTATTTTATAATCTTGCATCGATAGCAGTTGTTACTTTCTTGTGCCCATGAGCACACTGCCACAACCTATCACAGCAACATGATCAATTATATAAATATGTGTATTCAATTATATAAATATGTGTATAGTGAGATCTTATTCTTTTATATTCTCTGTGGCTGATGAATTACCAATAAAAACATTGATTTTAATATCATGTTTTTTACTTAACCATATCATTTAATTTTTCTTTATACATAATTTGATATATTGTACACGATTTGATATATTATATACCTTAAAATTATATTATAATAATGTATGGTTAAAAATATAACAATGTGTTATATTATGAGTGGCAGTTGTTATTTAAAGTATAATGGGCTCAACACAAAAAAACTAACCGATATTTTTATAATTTAATTGTTTTTTGAATCCATGGGAGGCGAAAATATGAAAGGTATGTTGAGTAGTTTCGATAAAAAGCTAGAAACTATAGATGGTTTTGAAACAGACCATGTGAAAATCTTATATTATGATTTACCCCAAAACTATTGTGATGATTATCGATCCTATCAACATGTACGATTTTGTACGATTTTAGATGGTGAAAAAAATATCAAGATAAATGATACTAAAAAGATTACTTATTCAAAAGACAATTATCTCCTGTTAGCCCCAAATACAAAGGTACATATGGAGATCAGCCAAAATACAAAAGCTCTGGTTTTTGAGTTAAGTAACGATCTTGTATGTAAAGTTCTGGATAGCATCAATTTAAATGAAGACATGAAAGAAGGCTTGAATTTGACAAATTCTTTCTTCTTAGGTGCTAATCGCTTTAATATCTATGAAGATATGAACAATATGTTTACCGCCTATCAAAGTGGAGAAAAGAATAATGCGTTTCTCGTTGACTTATATGCACAAAAATTAGTATTTGAATTAGCAAAGCAAAAGATGCCTTTAAATATATTTAAAAGCAACCGCTCTTCTCCCATCAGTATCGCCTTACGGTATATTGAGGAGAATATAGAAACCAAAATCAACGTCAATCATTTGGCAAAAGAATTAAATATGTCTGTCTCAAATTTTTCTCATCTGTTTAAAAAAACTGTGGGAGTCACGCCTATTACCTATATTAATAATAAAAAACTGACATTATCTTTAAAGTATTTAAGAAATGAAAACGTAACGGAAGTGGCATTTCGACTAGGATACGACAATATCTCTTACTTCATCAGATTGTTTAAAGATAAGTATCTCGTCACCCCCAAACAATATAAACTAACAAACTTTGAGTAATACGAAGGAAAATTAATATAGTAAACACAAAAAATCGCCCCTCAAAATAAATAAAGGGACGATTTGTTTAATGATTTATATAGTTTTAATTTAGATATTGACTATTGCTTGTAGTTCTAATAATTTTATCTATATATTCATCCTATAACCAATTTTATTGTAAAATACAATATTCCTAAAAAACAGCTAAGAAAAAATAACTTAATAGACCCTTATCTTTTTTCTTTCTTCAATGAAAAATCCAATTAACATTGGTAATTCATAAATTCTATACTAAAACAAATATTATCTTCTACTATACTATAAGTTATTTCAGCCTTATTTTTAGATAGTAGTTCTTTACAAATAAATAGCCCCAGACCTGAACTTACCAGTTCTAAGTCTTCATAATTGTATTTGATAAAGGGTTCTAACAAATGGTTCTTTAACTTTTCTGGCATAGGTCTACACTTATTACATACTGCTATTTTAAAGGGATTTTCATTGTATGATTTAATATATATCTTTTTGTCACTACTATATTTAATAGCATTTTCTATAAGATTTTTAAAAGCGATTCTAATTTCTTCTTTAATAGCGTATATATATGCATCCTTAATATCTACTTCAATTTTTACTTGCTCTCTATTTAGAATAAATTCAAGTTCTTCTATCATTTCCAATATTAAGGTTTTTATATTAAAGCTTTCATATTTTTGATTAGTTTTTTCTTTACCACTTGCTACAATTAGCATATTTTGAACAAGCTTATGAATTCGATCTGCTTCTAGCCTAATTCTCTGATATATCTTTTTTTGTGTTTCTTCCTCTAATTCTCCTTCTTCTAACAATGCCCCATAGCCTTTAAGGGCTGTAACTGGGGTCTTCATTTCATGGGTTGCATAGTTAAAAAAGTTTTTTCTGTTTTTTTCCAATAATTCTATTCTATTTTTTTCTACACTAAGCTGCTCCATTTGATTTGTTATCTTATGCTGCATTCTATTAAAATGTTTAGTCAAATTAGCAACTTCATCATTACCCTTTATTTCTAATTCCCTAGTATAATTTCCCTCTCCAACAAGCTCCATACCCTTAGCTAAATATTTTAATGATTTAGTTGTCTTTGTAAGCCAAACTAAAAGGATTAGCATCATTATTATATACAAAATACTTTCTACTACCATTATTTGATTCATTATTTTCCTATACTCCATATAATCCTTCGTATAATTTTTTTGGAGTACTAAAGTTCCTTTATAATTATTTTCTATATACATAGGATATGCATAGGTAGCAAAGAAAACTTGATTGTCTAAAACCGTATAAAGTATTACATCCTTTTTTCTACTTTCTATTAGAATACTATTTTTATAATTATTATTTAACTCCCTACCGGTAAAGGCTATGTTATTCTTTTCATCCCAATCAATAGATATATAGCTATCATACTCCCTATTCATTGTATTTAATATAGGTAGTAGTGATCCCTCAATATCCTCACTGTCCTCAATAAAATCTGATGTATACTGTTCATAAATCTCTTTAAATACCATACTTTTTATTTTATCCGTATCATTAATAATGTATTTTTCTAAATTGTCTTCGAACACCTTCCATATTATAGCGTTGGTGATTACATGAACTACTAAGCTTGTTAATACTAAGCCTCCAATAATTTTACCTTTGATTGTTTTAATCATCATTGTACCTCATTACATAGCCTCTTCCAAACACAGTTTCTATAAGGGAATCCTTCTCTAAACCTAGTTTTGCTCTAAGTCTTCTAATATGTACGTCTACAGTTCTTGTATCTCCACAGTATTCATAATCCCATACCTTATTCAATAATTCCTCCCTAGAAAATACTTGATTTCTATTCATTAGTAGATAGAATAATAGCTCCCACTCTTTTCTTTTAAGTAATACTGCTACTGAATCCTTGAAGACCCTCTCACCTTTTACATCTACGGAGATACCTTGACCTAATTTAATTATAGATTCTTCAGGCCCTCCAATTTCTTTTTTTAGACTTCTAAATAGGGCTTTTACTCTAACCACTACTTCTTTAATCTCAAAGGGCTTTGTAATATAATCATCTGCCCCTAACTCTAAGCCCAGTACTCTATCAAAAATCGTATCCTTAGCTGTAATCATTATAACTAAATGTTTATCTGAAATTTGCTTGCAAATTTCAAATCCATCACAATCTGGAAACATAGCATCTAACAAAATCATATCCGGATTGAATTCTTTTATTTCATCCAAGGCTCTTTTTCCATCAAATATACTTCTTACTTCATATCCCTCTTTTTTAAAAGTCAAAGTAAGTATGTCATTAATAGAGTATTCATCCTCTACTACTAATAGTTTTTTGTTCATTTTATATCCTCCAAATTATTTATATTAAATCATTCGAAAGTATATTTCTTGTAAATAGCATCCTTACTAGTTTCCACTTTATTTTCCATTGTAGAAATAACTTTATTCAAAAATATTTCTTTTCCATCTTCACTTAATAAAGTATATAGATATGAGTTTAATGTAATTCCTTCATCCTCTATATTCTCTTCATATATTGTATTTAATTGTCCATCTGCTATAATTTTAAAAGTTCTTTTTTTAGGGACTATATTACCATCACTTTCTTGGAATTCATCGATAATAAATAAATCTCTTCCTATTGATTCTACAGTACCAACATAATTAAAATCGACATACTGCCCCTCTTTTGCAGCAAATAATTCCTCAAATTGATTTGTTTTAAAATTAAAGCTGCTAATAGCTTTTGTCTGATAGCTAGGATGATAATCAAAATATCCTCCTAACCTAAATGGTTCTGAGATCCAAATTAAAACTTCCTCATCATTTATAGGAAAGAAGCCCACTCTCGCTTTAGAATCTATTTCTTTCAGATTATTTGTATACTTATTTAAATCAATATATTCTATGAAGTCATATTCATTATCTTTAAAAACAACTTTATAGCTTTTTAAGTCGTCATCTAAACATATAAAAGATTTTAAAGCTTGTATATATTCAACATGTTCACCATTAGATATATTTCCCCTTCTTCTGTAGAGTTGTTTCTTCTGTATATCATAAAAATATAAATCGTGTCCTTCATATGGTACATGAGCCATAATAGTCAAATAAGTTGTATCTTCATCAATAACTGTTTCCCTTATGTATGTATTAGTATTCTTCTTAAACATAGGCGTATTAGTATCTTTCTCTAATGTACTTAATGCATTATCTAAATCCTTCATCTCCAATGGTTCATCCTGTTTTAGATAATCTATAGCTAGAAGTTTTGGTTCATCTTTATATAATTCATAACCAATGGTTTTAGGATCATGTATATTAAACATAAATACCTTTTTTGTAGTCTCTTTTAATGTATTATCTTGTTGTAATCTATATAAATGTTCTTTTAATTGTCCTCCTATAGGAAACTGCTCAGTTGACCTCTCGCTATGTACTATACCAAATCCACTATGTATATAACCGTATACGTCTCCATTATGATAAAATGAAGGTTCAAAATACTCTCCTTCCTCTAGTTCTAAATCTATTTCTTCCATTACTATTTTAATTTCATCTTCTTTTATTGAGTCCTTGGATATATCTTTTTGTAGTACGACTTTCTTTATATCTCCTTCTTTTCTATAATTGCAGCTAGTATTTAATGTTATAAGACTAAGCAGAATTATGACCATTATTCGTTTTTTCATTGACCATTCCTCCTTTGGCTTAATTTTATCACATTCTTGTTGCCAAGTAAGACCTACTTGTTGCCAAAATGTTAAATTTTTATCCTTTTATAGAAAAGCTTAGGACTGTAACTTAATTTTTATTTAATATTGAAAGTAAAACATAACTCGGTGAATAAAATTTAAAAAATCTAACTCCTTAAACATAATGTCACTTTATATACTAAATACCTAAAGGTTAAAAGGCTAAATAAAGACTGAAATCTCTAGATAATACATCTAGAGATTTTTTTACTTTAAATTATCTAACTTTTTAAATCTTATTCATTCCAATTATCAAATTTCCCATCCGTTGCAAAAACATACTCACATATATTTTCATCCCATGTGGCAGTAATGCTAAATACTCTACCTGATGTAGGTACTGTACTATCTTTCGATGCAGACGGGTTAATAAATTCATAAATACCCTCCACATTACTAACAGGGATATCTACTATAGGTAGCAATGATTCATTAAAACTATCTGTTAGATAAGCCATTTTTACTGATACTTCATCAGGCAAATAATCCCCAAAATCAATTTTAAATTTTTCTCCTGGTTTAGGTCTATGTAGTCCTGTTAAAAGAGTCGGTTCACTATTCCAAGCTGCTTGATAAAAAGAGAGTCTATCATACATAGTGCCATTCCAACTTGTTTTAAGTATTGCATAGTTACCAATTGTATGAGGATTTGTTTCATCTATTATTATAATAGGTGGTGGTTCAATAGGGTGTTTGCCTGACAGCTTTTTAGAATTATTTAGTCCATTAACCTTATTTATCTTAAAAGTCTTAATAACGTCTCTAAATTTTTCTTCCAAATTCCTGTATTTATCCTTTAACTGGTTAGGTGCTTCAGGTGGAACCTGAACATCTGTGGCAATAGCCCATCCAAAGTAATATTTATCATTTTCTCCTAAATATTTTAAGTTATAGATTTCTTCTAGCTCCTTTAAATCTTCTTTTGTAGAATTTTTTTTATAATAGATTTCAATTCTACCAATTACCCCCAAAACTTCTTCAGGAAACATCTCTTCAACATCTTTGCTTGTAAAATATATAACGTCGCTATTCTCTATTATATTTATATCATCCGATATACTCTTTGGTATGGTTAATGAAAATCCGTATTCATCATTTTCATATAGTATATCTGGAGGCCTATTTGTTAAAGTAAATATCATTGTTATCAACAATATTGTTATTGCTAAACCTGACAAAAACAATGTTGGTTTTTTATATTTCATAATACCGCTCACCCTTTTATTAATATTACTTTGACCAAAAGCTAAAATTCCTCCACCAAATATACCATTTTGAATTGCAGCTGTATTTATTAAGGAAGTGGCATATTCTGATCTTATATCATCTTCCCATGTCTTTATTACCTTTTCATCACATGCAAATTCCATATCCATGCTTGCCAGTATAAATGATATCCATATTATTGGATTAAACCAGTGGATACTTAGAACAATTATCATAATTGGTTTTATAATGTAGTCAAATCTTTTAATATGAACTATTTCATGGGTAATTATATAAGAAAGGGTTTCCTTATCATAAGTATCCAACATTAATTTTGGCATAATAATTTTAGGTCTTACTAAACCAAACACTACAGGACTTTGTACAATTTCAGATGTATATATTTTTATTTTCCTTTTAAAATTAAGTCTTTTACTACATTTCTCGGTAATATCTATAATAGTTTTGTCTTTATTAATTATTGCAGTTTTAAGTTTTGATGATGTTCTAATATATGCTATAACTAATAATAAAAGCATGGAGATAGCTATTATAAACCATATTCGAGAACCAACAAAGGTTACTACCTGTACGGGGTCTATAGATGCCGTCGGATTAGGTGCTGGAAGAAGTGAGTTGATAGTTGGATTTTCTAAAACCTCTATACCATTTGAAATATATTGTATTCCTCCACTGTCTTTATTGATTTTAATTATCTGTGAAGGTACTGAGGATATATTGAAAATGCTAAACTTGGAATAATAGGAAAAAGGTATAATGAGTCTTATTAGAACAACTACCCATAGTATATAACTAAATGTTTTTGAGAGCTTTTTATTTAAAATAAGCCTTATCACTATTACAAATAAAGCTACTATGGTTGCAGTTATGCTCATGTTAAATATAGATAAAAATATATTTTCCAACATCATTACTCACCTCTTTTAGAATTCATTTCGACTATCTTTTTAAGCTCTTCAAGTTCCTCTTTAGATAATTTTTCTTTCTTAAGAAATGATGTAAAGAACATCTTTAATGATCCATCAAAGACTTTATCTATAAATTCATATGCTTCAGCTTTTTGAATTTTATCTCTCTCTTTAAGTACTATGACTATAGAGTTTTCATTCTTGATAATTCCTCTATCGCTGAGTCTGCGGATAACAGTATAAGTTGTTGATTTTTTCCATCCCAGCTCATCTTCAGCAAGCTTTACAAGCTCCGAACTTCTTATTGGCGCTCTGTCCCACACTAAATTCATAAACTTAAATTCTGCATCGAATATTTTTGTACTTTCCATAAAAAAACACCTCCTTGGTTTAATGTATTAGACCTCAGTTTCAGTTTAATGCGTTAAACCTCTAGTGTCAAGTTATTTTATAAAAAATCCCTAGAAATCATTTCTTGACTTCTAGGGATTTTTGATTTATATGCAATTTCATTAAGTGCATAATTTCCTATGCATTATAATAAAGACTTTCCGTAGCATATTCAGGGTCGCTCGTTATGTCTATTCCCAGCTTATTGAATATCTGCTCATCATTTGAGCTTAAAATAGTAGTTGAATGAGCCTGACACCCCTTTAGCATAGATAACTTTTCCATAGCTACCTGTGCTGTTGGATTAGTAGCTGCGCATATACTAAGGGCAATAAGTATTTCCTCGCAGTCTAAAACTCCATTTCTATTTCCTAATGTTTTAGACTTTAGGCTTCTAATCGGTTCAAGTATAACTGGAGAAATTAGATAAATTTCATCAGATATACTTGCTAGATATTTAACAGCATTTAAAATCACAGCCGCTGTTGCGTCCATTAGCTCGGAACTTTTACCTGTTAAGATTGTTCCATTATTAAGCTCTATTGCTACTGCTGGACGGACTTCATTTTTATTGGATACTTCTTTTAGTTTAGCAGATCGCTCTCTTGCAGGGCCAACCACTGTTCTATCTTCCGGTCTTAGTTTTAGCTCCTCCATAATTAGTTTCGATCTTTCAAAGGTTTCTTTTTCTACATAACCTTTTTTATACTCACACCCTGTTTTAAAATACCTTCTAATAATTTCTTGCTTAGATGCTTCTTTTACTGCCTCATCGTCAATTATACCAAAACCTACTCTGTTAACTCCCATATCCGTTGGAGATTTGTATACTGATTCTGTTCCTGTTATTTTTTCTATAATTCTTTTAAGTACGGGGAAGGTTTCTACATCACGATTGTAGTTAACTGCTACCTCATTATAGGCATCAAGATGAAAGGGATCTATCATATTTGCATCTTTTAGATCTACTGTTGCTGCTTCATAAGCTATATTTAAAGGGTGCTTTAAAGGAACATTCCATACAGGGAAGGTTTCAAATTTTGAATAACCTGCTGCTTTACCTCTTTTATATTCATGATATAACTGACTAAGACAAGTTGCTAGCTTACCACTTCCTGGCCCTGGAGCAGTTACAACAACAATAGGCTTTGTTGTCTCAATATATGGATTTTTACCATATCCTTCATCACTTACAATTGTATCTACGTCTGTAGGGTATCCTTTAGTAGTTCGATGAGTATAAACCTTTATTCCCCTGCGTTCAAGTTTATTAATAAAAACAGTGGTCGCTGGTTGTCCATCATATCTTGTTATAACAACACTATTTACATCAAGCTCATAAGCCCTTAAATCATCAATCAATCTTAAGGTATCCATATCATAGGTGATGCCAAAGTCTCCCCTTATTTTATTTCTTTCAATATCACCTGCATATACACAAATAACAACTTCAATTTTTTCTTTTAATTTCTGTAATAGTTTCACCTTTGCATTTTCGTCAAATCCAGGTAAAACCCTTTTTGCATGAAGATCAAACAGGAGCTTTCCTCCAAATTCTAAATATAGCTTATCATAATTATTAACTCTTTCTAAAATATACTTCGATTGCTCTTCTAAGTATTTTTCATGATCGAATCCTATTTTCATTTGTCTTCCTCCCCTTATGAATTATTATTTAAATATTTATAATTAAACTGCTTTAATAAATACTAGACGTAAAAAAACTTTGACTCTCTATTATAACATTATTTTAGTTTAAAATAAACAAAATAGCTTTAATGTTATTCAATATTTTGCTCTTACTTCTATAAATTTATATTATAGATATATAAATATTTATAAGTAGAAATTATAGTTTATAGATGATAAAATCAAGAAGACATTTAAATAAGGAGTTGATTTTATGGAATTTATTAAAAAATATTCCTCAGGAATATTGGTTACCGTTACACTTGCAATTGCCTCAGTTTTTTTAAGTGGACTTATACCATATAATCTTATAGGTGCAGGAGTCTTTGCCCTAATTATAGGTATGTTATTAAATCCTTTAACAGCGAAATATGAAATCCTTGAAAAAGGCTTTAACTTTACATCTAAGCAAATATTACGCCTTGCCATTATTCTAATGGGGGCTACCCTAAGTTTCTCTCAGGTAGTAGAGGTTGGAAAATTTTCCTTGTTTGTTATGATATTTACACTTATAACTGCCTTTGGTGGTGGATATTTATTTGGTAAGCTTTTTAAAATGAATTGGAAATTGTCGGGACTTATATCAGCGGGAACAGGTATATGTGGTGGTTCTGCCGTGGCTGCTATTGCACAAGCTATTGATGCTGAAGATAGTGATATTGCATATGCCATATCTGCTACATTTATATTTGACATTGTTATGGTAATTTTATTCCCTATTATGGGTAAGTACTTTGGTATGTCTGATTTAGGATATGGTCTTTGGACTGGAACAGCTGTAAATGACACTTCTTCAGTAGTTGCTGCGGGCTATGCTTTTTCAGATATTGCAGGAAATTTTTCTGTAATAGTTAAGCTTACACGGACTTTATCAATTGTTCCTGTTGTGCTTATATTCTCTTATATCAATGAGAGACTTATTAGAAAGGCGGAAGAAATATCTGTGGCTGGAGATGGTACTGTAGCCATCCATGAAAAGAAAAAGGTTGATATTAAAAAGATTTTTCCTTGGTTTATTCTAATGTTTCTTGGTATGGTTGCTATTAAAAGTATTGGAATTCTTCCTGAAGGGCTAAGTTCTTCCATATCTAGGATAAGTAAATTCTTTATGGTTATGTCTTTAGGTGCTATAGGACTTAAAACTAACTTTAAAAAACTTTCGAAATCTGGATTTGCTCCAATGTTTCATGGATTTATTATTTCTGCACTAGTAGTTATAGTTGCATTTTTAGTGCAAATGGCCATAGGACAAATATAAAAGTCATATTGAGTAGTTTACAAAAATCCTCTCACCCAATTTCCTGTGAGAGGATTTTTGTAAATCTTGTTTAACCTAATCTAAAGATAAAGCTTACAACTGTCCACATAACCTTACTTAATGAACTACGGACAATAGTAAGGGGTACATCTAAAATTCCTAAATATAGAAGTCCCATTAAGATAAGGGTTCCATATCTTTCGTACTGCATATATTTAAAGTATTTATCAGAAGGTAGAACTGCCCCTAGAACTTTAGAACCATCTAAAGGCGGAACTGGTATAAGATTAAATGCACCAAGCCCAATATTTATAATAAATAAATAGTTTAAAAAATTAAATATATATATAATAAATTCTCCAGCATATCCTCCCGTAACCTTTAAAATTAATCCCATAGCAAAAATACTTATAAATGCAATAAAAAAGTTCATAATAGGCCCAGCAAGGGCCACCATTACCATACCTTTTTTTCTATCTTTATAATAATAGGGATTAACACCTACAGGTTTTGCCCATCCAAAATGAAAAATTAATAGACAAATAGTACCTACAGGATCAAGATGGGCCAAGGGATTAACTGAAAGTCTACCCATATGCTTAGGGGTAGGGTCACCCAGTCTATATGAAACATAACCATGTGCAAACTCATGCATAGATATTGCAATAAGTATTGCGGGTAAAGTGTAAAGCAATTGACTTATAATATTATTCATTCCACACCATCCTTGGAAACAATATCACCGTCCTTAGAAATAATATTACTATCTTTAGATAGAATATCCATAAATTCTTCGCCAGTAATAGTCTCTTTTTCTAGTAAATAGCTTGTCAATTCGTGTAGTTTATCTTGGTTTTCTTTTAAAATTCTTATGGCTTTTTCATGGGCGTTCTTAATAATAGATAGAACCTCTTCGTCAATCCTTGCGGCTGTTTCTGGAGAACATATTAGAGATGCATCTCCTCCAAGATACTGATTACTTACTGTTTCTAAAGCCATCATATCAAAGTTCTCACTCATTCCAAAGCGTGTAACCATGGCACGAGCAATCCTTGTCGCTTGCTCTATATCATTAGATGCTCCAGATGTAAC
Organism: Alkaliphilus flagellatus; assembly: GCF_018919215.1. Taxonomy (NCBI): domain Bacteria; kingdom Bacillati; phylum Bacillota; class Clostridia; order Peptostreptococcales; family Natronincolaceae; genus Alkaliphilus; species Alkaliphilus flagellatus. Next base: position 144,922 of record NZ_JAHLQK010000001.1, on the reverse strand, counting down.
AGTATTAAATATCAATTCTTCTGCAGCACGTCCCCCTGTGAAGGTAACTATCTTATTAAAGGCTTGTTCTTTACTCATTAATGTACGTTCATCCTCTTCCACCTGCATAGTGTAGCCTAAAGCACCAGAGGTTCTTGGGATAATAGTAATTTTGTGAACAGGGGCAGAATCTGTTTGCTTTGCAGCTACCAAGGCATGGCCTATTTCGTGATATGCAATAATATTTTTTTCTTTTGGAGATATTACTGCACCTTTCCGTTGATAACCTGCTATAATAACCTCAACAGATTCTTCTAAATCTTCTTGAGCAACTAAGCTACGCCCCGATCTTACTGCACGTAGGGCCGCTTCATTCACAATATTAGCAAGCTCTGCACCAGAAGCTCCAGCAGTAGCTCTTGCAATGACATTAAAATCAATTTTAGACTCCATTTTTATTTTTTCAGCATGAACCTTTAGGATTGCTTCTCTCCCTGCAAGGTCTGGAAGTTCGACTGGAATACGTCTATCGAAACGTCCTGGACGCAATAAGGCTTTATCTAGTGTTTCTGGACGGTTAGTTGCAGCAAGGATAACGACTCCCTTTTTACCATCAAATCCATCCATTTCTGTAAGAAGCTGATTCAAGGTCTGTTCCCGTTCATCATTGCCACCAATACCACCACTATCACGTTTTTTACCGATAGTGTCAATCTCATCTATAAATACGATACAAGGAGCTTTCTCATTGGCTTGTTTAAACAAGTCACGAACCTTCGCTGCACCCATACCTACAAACATTTCAACAAATTCAGAGCCAGATATTGAAAAGAATGGTACATTAGCTTCACCAGCAACTGCACGAGCTAACAATGTTTTACCAGTACCAGGAGGTCCAACCAGTAACGCACCCTTAGGTAATGCAGCTCCAATTTCTGCATATTTTTTAGGATTATGAAGAAAGTCTACAATTTCGTTCAATGCCTCTTTAGCTTCATCCTGTCCTGCTACATCTGCAAAGGTTTTACCTGTCTTCGCCTGAACATAAATTTTGGCATTACTCTTGCCGAAGGTCATAGCACTTGGGCCACCCATGCGCTTCCGCATTTGTCTTGTTAAAATCTGCCCGATTCCAATAAATAAAGCCATAGGCAATATCCATGTAATAATGAAATTCTGCAAAGGTGACTTTTCTCTTGGAATATCCTTGGTAAATTTCACATCTGCCTTATATAGACGATTTACTAAATCTGGGTCTTCCATAAGTCCAGTAACATAAATATTGTTTTTTTCATCCTCATTTTTGACAAGAAAAGCAATCCTATTACCTTCTATTTGAACCTGACTTACATCTCCATCTTCAACACGTTTTAAAAAAGTTCCATAGTCAACTTCTTTTATATGTTGATCCAGGAACTCTGGAAATACCAGTGCGTTGAGTAGCATCATTATTAAAATGACCATTCCATAATAGTAAATCAAAGGTTTTTTAGAATTTTTTTGTTTCTTCAATATTTTACCCCCTTTAAATTTTATAAATAAATTTAAATTATCTTAATTAATTACATAGTAAATACATATATACTATATAACATAATTAATAATGTCAATATATTAATTTACAAATAACAAAATACCCTATAGAAAGGATACCCCATCTTCCATCCCTATAACACAAATAAAGTCTACCTTAATATATTATTAAGGTAAGACTTTATGTAAGATTATAAATATTATACATTAGCCTCGAACTTTTCCTTACTCATTTTTACAGCAAATACAGTAAAAACTATAAATGGAATTATAACAAAGTTTATAAAGCAAATGTATGAATATATATTAAAAAATGAAAAAAGTACAAATAGATTATTAGAAATAAAGTAAGCTGCGATATATACAAGTACACTTATTATATAAGTCATATATATAAGATGCTTCCTCTTTAAATTAAACTCCTTACTTAAAAGTAATATTGCATAAAATGAGATTACATACTTTAAAATCCACCCACCTACAATTTGAAGCATTACATAAAGCTCCCCAAACTCTAAAAACCTCATATAACTTACCTGTTGAGTTTGTATAAGCTTTGGATAGGGCATTGGCTTAACATAGTCAACGCCAAATGTCATTATAACTCCAGCTATTGCCACTATTTGCATTTGTGCTACAATTAGTAAACCAATTACAGTATGTTTAGTTATTTTTTTAGTATCTCCTATTTTTGCAAGGTAGGGTAATGTTATAGATATGCATCCATATAACCCTAGCATTTTTATTATAGATATAAAAAAACCTTTATGCAGCCCATAGCTAAAAATAGGAAAAAGTCGTTCGAAGCTTTTATACCTTGCAGTAAGTATGGAAAGATTAATTCCTGCAAGCATTATAAGCACTATTCCTATCATAGTAATAGTAATAACTGCTACAATATCCTTCCTAATAGTATATATAATTGGAACTATAAAAAATAATAACAAATACCACTCGGGGGTGTCTAATAACATATTTGTATGCATAGAATTTGCCTCTGCAGAAGCACTTTCAACTAGTGTTATAAACAGTGTTATCATAAATAACCCTATAAAAACCTTACTTAATTTTTCTCCCAGGGCTCTTTCATATATTTTGCAAAAGCTATAGCAGTTATATTTTTTACATATTCCAACAATATACATATAAAAACCTAGCATTAACATTGATGCAATAATAATTCCTATCCAACTTTCTCTTCCTCCGTCTTTAATAAGAATTCCCGGATATGTTTTAATAGAAACGATTCCTGTAGCTAAAATTAAAAAAGCATAATGCCTTGATGTAAATTTATCCATTTTATTCTCTACCCCTTAAAAATTAATAGTGTAAGTTTAAGTCATGTTTTCTGTATATTATTACATATAATATAATATTGTTTCCAAATATCTACCAAATAATAAGTTAAATGGTAAAATCAATACTTTAAAAGAGTTGACTGTTTTAATAAAGTAAATAAATATAAATAAATATAAATAAATAAATATAAATAAATATAAATAAATAAATATAAATTAATTTTTGACGTTTTTTTGACGGCAAATATAAAAGCAATAATCTTTAATTAGATTATCGCTTTTATTTTAGCTATATTTTTCTTAATAATATTACAAGGCTATATTTTAAAAATCTCTTTTAATATGGAATATAGATAATGCTGTTTTAGGTATGCTGGATTTACTAGCGCATGAAGTTAATTTATGCCTTAAATACAATATCACCATTTATCATTGTCATATTTACTCTGGTGTTTATATTAAATGGATGGCCTGAATAGATTGCAAGATCTGCATCATATCCTTTTTCAATCTTTCCTATTTTATTGTCACATTCCAATATTTCTGCTGGATGTATAGTAATACACTTTAGAGCGTCTTGAACACTTAATCCCTCAGCCATAGCAAGAATTGTTATGGTTCTTAGCTGGTCAATAGAATTATAGGGATGATCTGTTATAAGTGCAACCTTAATCCCTGCTTCTACTAATTCTATAGCTGAGTAATAATTCCGTTTTTTGAGTTCCATTTTTATTCGAGGCGTCAACATAGGCCCCAAAGCAACAGCTACTTTTTTCTCTTTGAGATAATCCTTTATAATATTTGCTTCTGTTCCGTGCTCAATAACTAATTTATTAATTCCAAATTCCTCCGCTATTCTTATAGCTGTTACAATATCATCAGCTCTATGAGCATGGGCCCGGAGTGATATTTGTCCCGTTAATACGGGAATAATAGCCTCTAACTTAATGTCTCTTTGAATTATTTTATTTCTTTCTTTTAGATCCATATAATCTTGTGCTCTCATAAATAAGTCACGAATAAGGTAAGCGGTGCCCATTCTTGTCACAGGGCTTTTTTTATCTATACCATAGGTACTAATTGGATTTTCTCCTAAAGCGATTTTAAGACCTACAGGATTTCTAAGAATCATTCTATCAATAATTGTTCCGTGGGTTTTGATAGCTGCACTTAATCCACCTACAGCATTATTACTACCAGGGCCACTCATGACACTAGTTACTCCAGATTTCACTGCATCCCAGAAGGCTATATCCATAGGATTAATAGCATCTATTCCCCTCAGTTGGGGTGTTACTGGCTCAGAAATTTCATTGTTATCAATACCAATTTTTCCGGTAGCTTCTTCTATAATCCCTAGATGCGTATGACAATCAATCATTCCGGGTAAAACATAATTCTCTTTTACATCAATTATTTCTATATCATCCTCATCCAACAGAATATCCTTCTCAACCCTCTTAATTTTTCCATTTATCACCAAAATATCTTTTTTATAAACTTTACCATCATTTATATTGATAGTAAGTGCATTTTTTAGTAGTTTTCCGCTCATAATATCTCCTGCTCTAATTTTCTAGTATTTTTCTAAACAATAAAGTGAATTCATATTTATTATTTTATTATTTATTGATCTCATCTAAACTCTTTAGTTAAGATAATTCTTTACCTTCGCTTTCAAAATCATACTTTTTAAATTTTTTGCTACTAAAAGCTATACACTCTATGTAATAAATAATCTATTCACCTTTACTAATTAATTGTTAAATATTGTGGATTAAAGTTTAACATTAGTTTAACCAGAAGTTACATGTTTATGATGCTAAACTTAATAACCTTTACAAAACAAAGTACTAGAATACTTATTCTTTTTCTGGAGATAATAATTTATGTAAGTAAACTTACAAAACTAAAAATAACTATTTTCGGAGGTAATGATATGTCACATATAAATAAAAATAACCCTAGCCTTAAAAATTCAACAGCTGTTGGACAAGAAGAAATCCAAAACGTTAAGCAAAGCATTAATGCAACAACAGGACAAGGAATGGTTGCAGGTTCAGTACCAAACCTAAGTTCTTCAAATTCAGTGGGTCAAAAAGAAATTCAAAATGTTAAACAGAATATGAACTCAACTACAAGTCAAGTAAATACAGCAAGTGCTGTTCCTAATTTAAATAGTTCTACATCTGTAGGAGATCAGGAATTACAGAATGCAAAAAACAAGGTACAAGAAAGTGGTAATAGTAAAGGATTATTTTAGCAATACGAAAACCCTGAATGTAAAATGTTCAGGGTTTTTTACTTTGTTTCAAAATACTTTTTAAAAGAAGGTTTAAATGTTGCTATTGTTGATGCAGATCGTATTCTTAATGGTATTACAGGCCACACAACAGCTAAAATAACTTCTGAACATGATTTAATATACGATAAGATGATTAATCAAATAGGAATGGAAAAGGCTAAGCAGTATACTGAGTCCAACGAAAAAGCTATAAAGTTTATTGCTCAAATTGTAGAGGCAAAAAATATTGAGAGATTAAATAAAGAAAATTCCCTTAGCAATTTATATAGTTAAGGGGATTTTCTTTTTCAAACTTCGTTTTTGCAAAATAAGTTGCGAATTTTCGCAAAAAAATTGCGATGCTACATTAACCCATGCTTTCTTATTTTAAAAAAATAATCACCACTAAATATAAACTGCATATATATCTAGTGAAAGGTGGTGAAAAATAGATGATTAAAAATTCTCAATCCAATGAACAAAATACAGTGAAAAGTGAACAAAGCCTTAATTGTAATTTATGTCAACAATTTGCTGATATTCTTGAGAGTCAAATTCTTGTATCACAGGGGGATTTATGTGCAGTAACCCGTGCAAGAAATCTTAGACCAGAAATTGCTGGAAGACCTACTAGAAGTCCACTTGTTATTAATGCGCTTTTTTCATTTGAATCACCTGACGCACAAGGTAACACTCTTAATTTAGGTGAAACAGTTATATTACAAGAAGAAATTAATCCATTTATAAGTGCTCTTAGAGCACTAGGAATTGAAGTTACAGCTTTACACAACCATTGGCTATTCGATGAACCAAGATTATTTTATATTCACTTCCTCTCAATAGAAGACCCGATTATTTTTGCTATAAAAGTTGCTATAGCTTTTAGACTGTTAGAAAATAATCTTTAAATTAATTGTTATCAGGAGCTTAAGATATCTTCTATCTTAGTAGGAACTTTGTTTTATAAAAAATAGGGGCGATAAGCCCCTTTCCTGTTTCATCTATATTTTTAGCATCCGAAAAATTCACGTCCACCAAATAATACAACAAGGAATAAGAAAAAGAAAAGTAAACCATCTCCTAATTCCATAAAATAACACAGTTAAAGAAAATGATAACTAAGAATATAGCACCTTTTTTCATTAGTCCATTAAAAACCTATATCACTGGCTAAATTCTTATTCTTGAATCCTTCCATTAATCCTATTATATAGTCTATTGCCATTAAAATAGCTAGTATTTTCAATGTGCTATCCCACTCTCCAAGAAGATACATTGTCCATGTACCTAAAAAAGCAACCAAACTATTTCAAACTGTTTTATAGTTCATTATTTATCTCATTTCAAATCCTTATGTATATTCATAAGTAAAGTTATTACCGCCCATACTGGCATAGGTTCATCTATTTTTTCAAGCCATCCTGCAGGATCAGACATCAAATTATTTTTTGCTAGATATTCTATTCCTTCCTTTTTCCATAGATTTATCCTTCTTCAACATGTAGTCAATATCCACATGCTCAAGTATTCCTTTTGCAATTCCTACAGCAGCCTTCTCTAAAAACTCATCACTCTTTAATAACTGTTCCTCTACAGGATTATTAATAAAGGCTACTTCAACTAATACAGCTGGCATATAAGAATATCCGTTACCATACATGCTATTCTCCATACTACATGATTTTCTTTTAATTCGCTTGAAACTGCTCCTAGATCACTTCCACCATGGCCGAGGTCAATAACCATTGTATATTTTTTCATAAAACACACAAAATATACTGAGGTGATGCAATATGAAGGGAATAACTAAAATGGCTAAAACCTGGCTGGACTATATTAAAGAAAATTTATATAATAATAACTCTATAATTTATAGAGAATTAAAGGTTGATAGAGGAATAATAAACATAGTTTATGATAATGATGCTTGTGATCGACAGATTATTAGTCAATTTATAATCTCACCAATTATTACTACTACTAAATCCTTTAATAATATAGAAACAATAAAAAGGGAAATAATAGAAACTTCTTCTGTTATTGATGTAGAAAATAAAGAAAAGGCCATAGAGCATATTCTTTCCGGAGAGGTAATTCTAATATTTGGCTTTCTTAATAAAGTTATAGCTTGTCATGCTGAGAATTTCGCTAAAAGACAAGTCGAAGTTCCCTCTGCAGAAACAGTTATAAAAGGGCCTAGAGTAGGATTTAATGAGTCTATAGATGATAATGTATCCGCTCTTAAAAAGATAATAAAAGACCCAAATCTAAAATTTGAAAGTATTGTAATAGGAGAAAAATCCAAAACTAAAGTGGCAATAGCCTATATAAAAGGTAGCATTCCCCCACATCTTATAGAATATGTTAAACAAAAGTTGAACAATGTAACAACAGATTATCTAATATATGGAAATTACATAGAGGAAGAATTAAAATGTAAACTTACTCCTTTCGATACTATAGGTTTTACAGAAAAGCCAGATACAGCTGCAGTAGATCTTGCTGAAGGAAAAATTTTAATTTTAGTAGATGGTACTCCTTTTGTGATTTCTGCTCCTTTTTTCTTTATAGAAAACTTCCATACTACAGATGACTACACAACAAATAAATTCATGTCAAATTTCGGGGTGATTTTAAGATGGGGATCTTTTATATTATCAACTTTAGTACCTGGACTGTACGTAGCCCTATTTACCCACCATTTTAATTTAATACCTTATGTTTTTATATTTCGTGTAGCTTCTTCTAGAGCTGGTGTACCATTTCCTATGATAATTGAAGTGATAGTGATGATTGTATTTTTTCAAATTTTAAGAGAGGCAGGGGTTAGACTGCCTCAACCTATTGGTCCTACTTTAAGTATAGTAGGGGCTCTAATACTTGGAGATGCAGCAGTGCGATCTGGATTAACTTCTCATGTTACAGTATTAATAGTAGCTATAACTTCTATAGCCGCATTTTTAGTTCCTAAAGTGTCTGCAGGAATATTTACTTGGAGTATTATAATTTTACTTTTTTCCACGTTTTTAGGTTTACCAGGGTTCTATACAGGCTTTGTTTTATTTTGTTCTCATCTTGCAGGACTTACCAGCTGCGGATATCCTTACTTATATCCACTTGGAACCTTAGGTAATTTTAAATATAAAGATATATTCCTTACAGGAGAGCTTGATAAGATAAATCAATATATTTTTATCAAGGATGATGATAAAGAATGAAAAAAATCATAGTTATATTAATTCTAACCTTATTTCTAACTGGCTGCTTTAGTTATAAAGATGTAAATAGAGTTGTTTTTGTAACCTCCCTAGGAATAGACATTGATGAAGATAATAATACTATAATTTATGCGGAAGCCTTTTCAAGTTTAAGAGGTGTTGGTGAAACATCTGAGGAAGAGGGTAGAGTAGTATTTAGAGGTATTGGCAACACAATTTATGAAGCAATAAGGAATTTATTCGCAAGTTCCAGTCTAAGATTAAATTTTACTCAAAATAAGGCAATAATATTCAGTGAAAGAGCTGCTAAGTATGGTTTAGATAATTTTTTAGATACATTAATTAGAGATCAAGAATTTTTAGTTAGACAGTATCTATATATTTCTAAGGTAGATTTAGAAGAGCTAATGAAAATTAAACTACAAGAAGAAAAATACCTAGGAATTTTTTTAGCTGATCTATCTGAGAATAGGCCATCAATAACCAAAAGACCTCAAATGAGAATTGATGAATTTCTTATTTGCAGAAAACTAGGTAGTAAAATTAATGCAATCAGTATTATAGAAAAAGATCATACTGCTATTACAGAAAGGATATTTATTAAAAAGTTAGCTGTTTTTAAGGAAGATAAAATGATTAATGAATTAAACTATGATGAGACCTTTTATTATAATATTGCTGTTGATGAGCTAAAAACTGGCTTTATCCAAGTACCAAATCCAGATGAAAAAGGTAAATTAATGGATTTTGAAATTTTAAAAACTAAAACAAAAACCCATATAAATTATGATGGTGAAAATATAGACGTAAAAAAAGAAATAAATATGGAAATTACTGTTGCTTATGCTCAAATTACCATTCATTTAAATAATAAAAAAGATAGAGAGAAATTATCAAAATATGCGGCAGAGGACATAAAAAAAGGATGTTTAGATTTATATAACAAGTATAAAGATATAGACGTAGATATATTTAATTTAAAAAGACATATTGATGCAAAATATCCTCATGCTGATATAGATGAAACACTTAATTCTGTAAATCTAATTATAGAACCTAATATTCGTATAGAAGGAAGTTCGGATATAACTAATTTTTATTAAATTTAAAGCAAGGTATACTATTGCTAATATACCTTGCTTATTTTTTATATTAATCATCTAATATAAAGTGACTACTTAAACTTCTATATAGTTATAGTTTGCTTGTTTGTTTTGTATAAAACAGCCTTATACTTAACTACTTAGTTAAGTATAAATATAGTAGCTTAATAGTATTTTCAAGGGCATTATAGTGTGTTCTTTCCATACCGTGGGATGCATGCACTCCTGGTCCAATTAAAGCTCCTCTAATATTATTTCCTCCCCTTAGAGCTGCTACAACATCAGAGCCATACATAGGATAAATATCAACTGCAAAGTTAATATTATTTTCTTTAGCAAGATTAATTAACCGAGTAGTCATATTATAATCATATGGTCCGCCAGAATCCTTAGCACATATAGAAACATCATACTCCGTGCAGCTAAGGTCATCACCTATACAGCCCATATCCACAGCTATCATTTCTGTTATATCTTCTGGTATATAGGAAGCTCCATGTCCAACTTCCTCGTATGTAGAAATCAATATTTTAGTGGTATACTCAGGAACTATATTTTGTCTGCTCATAATCTCTAACAAGGATATTAAGCAAGCAACACTGCCTTTATCATCTATAAATCTAGACTTTACAAAACCACTTTCAGTTATTGTTGTTTTAGGATCTATAAATACAAAGTCCCCAACGGCAATGCCTATATCTTCTACATCTTTTTTAGATTTTACTACTTCATCTATCCTTATTTCCATGTTTTGAGTATCTCGTTTTTTAGAAGAACTATCTTCAAACACATGGGCAGCTGGACTTGTGCTTAAGAAGGTTCCAGTATAAATCTTACCATCTCTTGTTCTAATTCTACAATACTCACTATCTAATGTAGGTACAATAGGTCCTCCAATTAGAGTGAATTTCAATGTACCATTATCAGTAATAGATCTAACCATAGCTCCCAATGTATCTACATGGGCAGATAAACCAATTACCTTATTATTACTTTTACCAGGTATAGTAATTATTCCACAGCCTTTATTCATTGTCTCAAATGCATATCCAAACTCCTTTACCCATGCACTAATCTTGTCCATAATCTCAAAGCAAAATCCACTCGGACTATTAAACTCTAATAATTCCTTTGCTTTTTGTAGTACATATTCCTTATTAATTGTAATTTCCATCTTTGCTCCCCCATTATATTTTATTTTTAACCCAAATTTGTTACCGTCAGATCATTTTGTTGTGAAAAATAATTCAGACTATTATAATTAATATATTTTAATTATAACATTTATTCTTTATATTTTACATTTATGCCTTAGTACTATTTATATTGAATAAAAAATACTACATCTCTAAAGGTGTAGTATTTTTTAAAATATTGTTTTTTTCCCTAACTGCATAGAATTCATTTTTATCATTCCTTTGCATTAGATTATACTTAAGTTTTTATGTCGTTTGAACTCTTGTTGTAGTAATTTTTCCATTTACTTTACTTAGGTTTTTAATTTTAAGAGTTGGGTTACTTACACCACATTCATTTAAAATATCTTGAAATACATGAAACTCTTTTCTCTTAATAACAACTTCAACTTTGTATCTTGTATCTTCATTATTACCTTGGGCACGAAAGTTATTAACTGTATAACCTTCTATTCTAAGCTTTTCTGCAATTTTCATCATTTTGTTTTTATTGCTTAAAAATAAGTCAACTTCCAAAATACCTAAAGCTAACCTATCTTCGATTATACCACCAATAATTACTCCTGCTGTTTTTCCTAAAGCATAAGAAATAGTAAAATGTATCCCATTAGAACTAGTTACTTTACTTACAATTGTTGCAAAAATCATAGAATCTATAAATACTAGAACATATACTGGATTCATGATATTTTTTGACATTAGCATAGTTTTTAATGTTGCTAGTACATTGGTTAGAGAAGTTATTAAAAATAAACCTACAAGCGAAAATATAATTTCTTTTGTCACCTACACACCTCCTTCTTTTTTATTGTAATAAAATATGGCACAACAAAAAACTAATATATTATATTAGTCCATAATCAGCTATTTATCTCGATTTCATGTATAAAAATAAACAGATATACTTTGTAAATCAAATCACTTTAAAAATTTTATCATTTAAATAGTTTATATCGGAATTTTAGGGTTTCTAGTGTAAAACAAGATAAGAGTTATATTCTTGTAGCACTTTGAAATAGAATGAAAAGTATCTTAATAATAATTTTGGAATTAGAGATAAGGTTATTTCGAAAAATTATTTTCTATACTTCTGTTCAGCTCCAGCCGATTATTTTGCCAATTTGTTCATTATATCACATTACTCCGATGTATGTCAATATATATAATTAATGTAAAATAAAAACATTCATCTTATTTCTGGTAGCAATTTACCTCATGTAACTAACTCCCATGATATACTTGTTGGAAATACAACTGCATCTGGAAATGTTGTAATAGAAAGCTTACACCACTCTGGCATAAACACAATTACAAATGCAAAATGTGTTGAAATTACAGAAAGTGTTGTAGTTAAAAAAGACGGTAATCTACAAGAAATCCGTAGCAAGAAGAATATAAAGGTAATTCAATCTCCTAAATTTAAACCATGCTATACCTGATCAGGTATAGCATGGTTTGTTGTTTTTAAATGTCTAGTACAAGTTTCACTGGACAATGGTCTGAGCCTAATATCTCATTATGTATATCTGCACTTACTAGTTTATCCTTTAGTCTTTCCGAAACACAAAAATAATCTATTCTCCACCCCGCATTATTTTTTCTAGCATTAAACATATAGGACCACCAAGTGTAAGCTCCTTCTTTCTCTGGATAGAAATATCTATATGTATCAATGAAACCACTTTGTAAAAGTTCAGTGAATTTTCCTCTTTCTTCATCACTAAAACCAGCATTTTTCCTATTGCTATTTGGATTTTTAAGATCTATTTCATTGTGCGCAACATTTAAATCTCCACATACTATTACAGGTTTCTTTTTATCAAGGTTATTTATATACTCCCTAAAGCAATCTTCCCACTGCATTCTGTAATCTAGTCTTGCCAGTTCTCTCTGAGAATTTGGAGTATATACCGTTATAACGTAATATTCCTCAAATTCTAATGTAATAACTCTTCCTTCATTGTCATGCCCTTCTATACCTAGTCCATAGGTCACAGAAATTGGTTCTTCCTTAGTAAAAATAGCAGTACCAGAATAACCTTTCTTTTCTGCATAGTTCCAATACTGGTAGTATCCTTCAAGTTCTAAATCTATCTGCCCTTCTTGAAGTTTACTTTCTTGAATACAAAATATATCTGCATCTACTTCATTAAAGTAGTCCAAAAATCCTTTTTGAACACAAGCTCTTATTCCATTAACATTCCACGAAATTAGTTTCTTCATTCTGCTGCTCCTCCCTTTAATTAATATATGTAGATATATTGTACCATTATTTTTTATATTAACCTAGGGATTATCATCTGCTTATAATAAGCTAACTCCTTAAGAAACTGAGAGTAAGGTTAAATCGTGGCTTATTCTAATGTCTATCTATATTATATACTTTATATTCTTGTTTTTAAATTTACTATCTATCTCTAATTGAAAAAAATCCTTCATATCCTGCAGCTCTTCTTTTGTATATACAAATTTACCATATCCAAATTGACCATATTTATATTTTCTTTCCTCATCATTCATAGGCAACGTGGTCTCTGGGAAAACTTGCAATATAGTATTTTTAGCTTTAGTAGTATATCTATGGGAAATAACCTCGAAGCCAATAGGTTTATCTATGTCCTTTGGTAAAATTGTATATAGCATATCTATAAGCTCTCTATAATCTTCTTTCCAATTATCATATATAAATACTGGAGCTATTATAAATCCTATAGGATATCCACTATCTGCAAGTTTTGCGGCAGCTTCTATTCTCCTTTTTACTCCCGCTGTATAATGTTCATACTCTTTTATTATTTTATCCGTATTTATGCTAAATCTAACCTCTGTGTGTCCATTATGTTTTGCATCTATTAAGCTATCTACGTCATTATATTTAGTAACGAATCTAAATCTAGCAAATTCTTCTTTACCAAAGTACTCTATAGCTTTTTTAAGTGAATTAGTATATGGCTCTACTGGAATAGGATCTGAAGTAGCAGCTCCTTCAAATATAGTTATTTCTGGTTTTCTTGCATCTATATATTTTTTAGCCTGATTTAATATATCATCCACATTTACATGTACCCTTACAAAAGGTTTATCACCTAATTGAGTATTTAAATAACAGTATTCACATTGTCCCATACAGCCGCTAACCAATGGAAGCTGATAATGGGCCGATGGCTTACAGCTTTGAAACTTTAGACTCTTTTTTGTACCAACTACTAGGGTTTTTTTACCCTCTCTATATTTTTTATACATATCTTCCCCTGGTATATATTGATTAATTTTATTTGATGTAAGTTTTATAATTTCGACCTCTGAATCATTTCTAAATCTATCATATAATTCTTTACCTAATGGATAATCTAAGGATTCTTTTTCAAGTAATACTCGATTTGGTATAAACATAAAAACAACTCCCTCCTAGTTTAAATATATTTTTGCCTATATAGAGGGTTATTATTAATTTAAATTTAGAATGTTTTAGCACTATACTATAAGGATCGAGTAAAATTGTTTGGCAAAATAAATGTCACTTACTTATGTTGAGATTCACCTTAAAGTTTTACAAGCATTGTTTATAAAGTGAATAACAAATAGATTCAACAGTAAAAATTTTTAATTCTATTTTAACTCTGTGCTAAAATGGGATGTATCGTAATGTAGTTTTAAAAAGTAACAAAATAGGATAAGAAAATTTTACTTCATATTGATATTATATAATTAACCTAGGTAGGTTTTTATTTGAAGGGAGGCCTCTAATGCACTACTTAAATTTAATACAGAAAACTTTAGACTATATTGATGATCATATACTAGAAAAAATAACCGTGGATGAACTAGCTAAAATATCAGGATTTTCAACATATCATTATTATAAAGTCTTTAACAGTTTTGTTGGCATGCCTGTAATGGAGTATATAACTAGGCGTAAACTTCAATATGCTCTCTATGATCTTAGTAATGGACAAAAAGTACTGGACATCGCCTTAACCTATGGTTTTGAAACCCATGCTGGTTTCACAAAGGCTTTCAAAAAATCCTTTGGATATCCTCCAAGCTTTTATAGAATACACGCACCAATTGGTCTACTTAAAAGGATTGATCTAAAAAAATTAAGAGAAAATAAAACTGGAGGTATTATAATGCAGCCTAAAATAATTAACAGAGATTCCTTTAAAATAGTTGGATATGAATTTAAAACAACTCTAAGAAATAATGCCCATTCTCGAGATATACCAGCTTTTTGGGATAACTGTAATCTTGAAGGTAAGGAAGCTAAACTATATGAAACACAGTCACCCCCTAGACATGGCGAGTATGGTATTTGCGTGAATACCAATATGGAAACCGACGAGTTTTCCTATATTTTAGGAGTAGAAGTGACCAGCTTTGAAAATGCTATGGTAGATATGTATAAACTTGAGGTTCCATCGGCAACCTATGCTGTATTTACTACCCCTTCTGTTGAGGACCCTGATTTTGTAGATTCTATTCAAGGTACTTGGAAATATATACTAGAAGAATGGTTTCCAAACTCTGGATATGAAATTGATGATACAAAACTAGATTTTGAGTTTTACGACGAACGTTGTCATCCTTGGGAGTATAGCAAAGTTTCTATGGAAATCTATGTGCCTATTAAAAAAATCTAAACTAATTAATAGATTTTAAAGTTGATTCTCTATTTGAATTAAGGTGAAAATTTAATTATTATATTATTAATATTAACTTAGATTGGAGGTGAAATACTATGTTCAGCTTTTATAGTAAGCTTTCTACAGAAGTATATGATATAGATAAACCTATTGGTCACTCTTTTGGAGATGTTGAATTTTATAGGGAAAGACTTGAAAATTTGAATGGAAGAATTCTTGAGCCAGCAGTTGGAACAGGTCGTATATTAATTCCTCTATTGGATGCAGGACTTAATGTAGACGGTATAGATGTTTCTTGTGAAATGCTAGATTTATGCAAATCTTATTGTAAAGAAAGAGGACTTAAACCTGAGCTTTATCAGGAAAATATGCAGTCTTTTTCTCTGCCACATAGATATGAAGCTGTTATTGTTCCTACTGGTTCTTTTTTACTACTAGAGAATAGAAATGATTCTATCAATGCACTGAAATGCTTTTACGAACATCTTTCCATAGGTGGTCGACTTATCATTGATATTTTTATGCAAACGAATTTTAAAACTGGAGTTACTTCAACAAGAACCTGGACCACTCCTACAGGAGATTTAATCACATTAAATGAAACACTTGTAGAGGTTAACTTTATAAATCAATATACTGTATCTCATATGCGATATGAAAAATGGCGTAATAAAAAATTAATACAAACTGAATTAGAGCGTTTCCCCCTTAGGTGGTATGGAGTTGAGGAGTTTAAATTGATTCTCGAAAGTATCGGTTTCTCAGATATTATTATCTCCTCAGATTATAAGTTAGGACAATATCCAACAAAACAAGATCAAATTATTACCTTTGAAGCATATCGAAAATAGAGCTGATATCTAATAAACCAAGAATGGGCCGAGCTAGAATTTAAATTCCAGCTCGGCCCAAGGTTATTATGATTTTTTAATAACTGCTATCCACTGGAAAACTTAAGCCCTCACCATCTGTTGAGTATACAATTTTAGCATAGTGTTCTAAAATTTCAAGACATTCCTGCTTCATTTTGTTCATATGCTTATTCCTAATCTTATAACATATTCTTGGTGGGGCTGGATATTTAAGCTTTTGAATAATAAACTTTTTATATATAATAAAATGATTTGCTATTGATCTGGGCACGATTGCCCACTGATTTTCATCATACATTAGTGAAAAAACCAATGCAGCTGTATCAACTATTATTCTCGAGCTAGATATTGGATCCCACCATTTTTCATGCCAAATTTGATAAGATGGTCCCCAATTCATAAAAATTTCATGATTACTATTTAATTCTTCAGGTGAAATTAGTTCATTGTGAACTCGGTAATCCGTAGCCAAACGGACAACAACCATCTCATCCTCATAGAAAGGTTCAACCAATACATTAGGTATAATTCTTTCTTTTTTTACAAAAGCAATATCAATATCTCTCCGTTCAACACTTTCATACGATTCGTCAGTATGTTGAGAACGAATTTCTATATTTATAATTGGGTTATGTTGGCACAATTTCTGATATAGTGGTGACAAAATATAGCTGTTAAAGCTGTCAGCACCTCCTATAATTATACTCAGCTTTGTTCCTCTCTTTTTTAAAATTTCCATCTCTTGTTGAAGACTCATCCATCTTTCGCAGATATTAATAAATTCTTCTCCAAAAGGTGTCAGTATTATTTCTTGCACACCTTTTTTTCTAATTAAAAGCTTTTTACCCACCTCTTGCTCTAAAACTTTTAATCTATAACTTATGGTTGACTGTGAAAGATGTAATTCTTCAGCAGCATTCGTTAAAGTCTTAGTTTTAACAATAGTTAAAAAAGCTTCTATCCCCAAATAATTTAGCATTTATATCTCCCCATTTATCTAATTTTTAGATATTTATTATCTATTTTTTGAGCTTTACATCTATTATTTCTATATATAAAATTAACATACCAAGAAAAAAACATCAATATTATTGGAGGAATTAAAATGACAGGCATAGGCTTTATACTAATTATTCTTTCTGCAATTTTTCACGCAACATGGAATTATGCTACTAAAAAGATTGAAAGCAATACAACTTTTATTTGGTTGTTTTCATGTATTTCTTCAATCGTTTATTTACCTTTTGCTTTGGCATCATTATTTATTTATGAGGTTAATTTTAAATTCTACTTTATTTTCTTTATTATAGGAAGTGCAGCATTACATTCTATTTACACTATATTGCTGAGTAAAGGTTATAGAATAGGAAATCTTTCTGTTATATACCCTTTAGCCAGAGGAACAGGCCCACTATTTTCAACTATTATAGCTATTGTTTTCTTAAATGAGAGTGCTTCTTTAACCGCAATGGTTGGTATCTTTCTAATGATATTAGGAATTGTTACAATTACAGGAAACCCTGTGTCAATCCTAAAATCAAATAAAGATAGTTCTCTTATTTACGCTTTCCTATGTGGTCTTACAATTGCTTCTTATACTATCTTTGATAAAATAGCAGTAAGCACACTTATGTTACCGCCAATTCTGCTAGATTGGTCAGTAAATTTTGGGCGAATTCTGCTTCTCACTCCTTACTCATTACGTAGAAAGGATCAAATAAAACATTTAATGCTTAATCATAAAAAAGAAGTATTTACAGTAGCAATATTATCTCCACTATCATATATTTTAGTTTTAACTGCTATGGTTTTTACCCCTGTATACTATGTTGCACCAATGAGAGAACTCAGTATTTTAATTGGAACATTTCTTGGCGTTAAATTGCTGTCAGAAGATTTGAGTAAAACAAAGCTAATTGGTATATGTGTAATGATAATTGGGCTAATTATGCTATCACTAGCATAAGGAATGTTAGATTTTGACATATTAGCAAATCTAAATCCATTAAACAAACATTTTTAACAAATAAAAAACATCTTTTCTAATAGAAAAAGAAAAGATGTTTTTATTTATTTGACTATTTTCTCACTTTCTTAATTATCAATTGGCGAACCACAGTATTGGCATTCAGCTAAATTACCTCTAATAATCCTATTATTGGCACCACAGCCTTTACAAGCAACAACAGTCTCTGATGTATTAGTATTCCTGTTATTATTAGTATTGGTATTAATATTAGAATCAGTATTAAATGCCATATCCATTAAAGGCTGTAAGTTTTCAAATACCCTCCTTGCAGTATCAGGATCAACATTACCACTAGTAGTAGTGGTAGAATGTACACTTGTATATACATTACTACGTGGTGCTTGATTACTACGCGTTTCTTGATTACTATGCACATTTCCATAATTTAATCTTTGCTCTCTAGGAAAAATAATTTCTCCTGTTGCTTCGTTAATATATATACCAGTTAAATAACCTTTCTTAATCAAGTTTTGTATATCCTTTTTTGCAGTTTTATATGATGTTGGTATGGCTGCCGCTATATTATTAATAGATGTTTCTTTGTTAGTTAAGATAATCGATATATATTTTTTAAGCTTCTCTGCATCCTTTCTCTTTTTCCTACCAAGGAAGATCAGTGAAAAACCTAGAATTAAAAAGAATACAATCACATTAATATCACTATTGTCAATATCTTGTGGTGGGATTACTAGTATTACAAAAGCCAAGGTTCCAATGAAAACCAATATTCCACCAAATACAGTAATTATAATTCCTTTAGAATTAGTATCAACTTTAGTTCTCTTCCAAATTAAAAATATTCCAACTGGAAAAGATAACATTGTTATAATAGTAAGTGCTGGAAAAGACAGCCACCACGGTATTTTAGGATTTGTAAGACTTTCTTGGTCGTTAGTATTATAGCTGCTATAGTTTATTCCCATTTTATTTTCCTCCTTGCTTTCAACTCTACTAAAATTATTTTAATAACCTCCTCGTTTTGCCTGAAGAGTTATCATATTTCTTTCTTTAATCATGGAAATAATATTATCTATATATTGATTTACTTCAACTTCTTTCATTTCTTTATCATTTAAATAGCTAGATAATAATGTTATTTTATTATTGATTTCTCTATCTAAAGCCGCATTTGTAGAAATCTTATCACTGTATTTTAAAATTTCATATAATTCATCAAGGTGATTTCTATAAGATTGAAACTCTACATTGCTTTTAAGAGAGAACGCAATGTTTTCCCCATCATGCAAATAATTTTGCTGGCTTATATTATTGTTAGAGCTTTGGACATTAGAGGAGACTATAAACAAGGTTATACAAATAATAGCTGTAATACCCATTATTATAATTTGTACTGTAATAAAACCGCCTAGGTTATCATTGAATATTACTCTAAAAAACAAAGACACCAATGTAGTTAATATCCAATAACCACTCAATGCTGTAATTATTCCTGACCTAATAAGTGCCGTCTTCATATAAGCACTATTTACAGATAGTAAAATCAATCCAGCAAACAAGGCAAATTCTGAAATCATCACAAAAATCAAGCTCGCATAGTCAAAGCTTGTTCTTTCACCTTTTGAGAAGCCTACGAAAAAAGTCACTAATGTAACAGTTGCTATTATTAAACATATTATAATATTTGCAACTAATCTTTTATTATTTTTCATCTGATCCCTCCTCATAGTCAAAAACTACATTTTATTACCACATTCCGGACAAAACTTAGGACTACCTTCTATTTCAAAATTGCAGCTTGAACATCTTTTTACTAAGCTTATTCCACACTCAGGGCAAAATTTATTTTTCCCTTTTATTGATGTACCACAGTTAGAACATGGCCTTGGCATTGAAGTCCCACATTTATGACAATTATCCGCACCCATATTCACATCTGCTTTACACTCTGGACAAGGATTGTATGGATCACCACATTCAGGACAGAATTTTACATTTTTATCATATTTATAATTACAATTACTGCACATAATTTGTTCTTTATCTATTGAATCATCAAAATTATATCCACATCGACCACAAAACCGCTTTTCTATTTTAAGAGTAGCATCGCAGTTAGGACAGCTTTTTGTTTTAGCTGTTATATTTATATTTTCCACTATCCCACCAAATTGAGAACCAATAGCACCTCCCATACCAGCCCCCATTCCTAAACCAATTCCAGCTCCTATTAGTCCAGATTGAGCTGAACCAGGATTAGTAGCAGCTCCGTCCAAAGTATCAAAGGAGCGTTCTTGTATATAGTTATATCCTACAATGTCCATTTCAGCTCGCTTTGCTAAAGCGTCTTTTAGTTTGGCCACCCCAGAATCATCTTCTGGAATATTTATGTCATTTACGTAGAAATTAACTAGCTTTATTCCATATTCCGACATTATAGGTGCCATTTTCTCCTTTATATGCTCGGATAATTCATCAACATATGCATTTATCTCCAAAACACTTACTTTTTTATGTACTAAATAGGAAGATATAGCATCTCTTGCCTTTGTAAGGTATATCCCTCTAAAAAACCTTATCAAATTATCTTTATCAAATACAGGAAGGGTACCAACTAACTTCATTAAAAACTTTCTTGAATCTTCAATTTGAATCCCAAATTGACCAAAAGATCTCAGTGAAATAAATATTCCATATTTAGGATCCTGAAGCTGAATTGGTGTAGGTGTGCCCCACTTTACATCAAGGGACACTATCTTGTTTATATACCAAATTTCCGCAATAAAAGGTGAACGTCCACCAAAGGGAAGATTTACTATTTTATTTAAAAGTGGAATATTTGCAGTTTCCAAAGTATGTCTTCCAGCTGAAAATGAATCTAGAGCTTGCCCGCCTTTAAATAAGATAGCCTCCTGAGATTCATTAACAATAAGCTGTGTCCAAGTTCCCAGCTCTTCATTCGGATATTTCCAAGCAAATACATCTGGATTTCCATTATATTTTACAACCTCTACTATTCCCATTATGAACACCTCTCTATATTAATTGATTTAGTTTAAAATCTTTAACTTAAATAAACATTAGTTTATTTTTACTTTATAATCTTTATTCAAATACCTTTGAATCTATGTAGTTTTTATTGTTAATCTCATTATTATATGTACTACCGTTTTATATTGCAATCTATACTTTTCGACATATTTTCATTTTATTCCTTCATAAACCTAAAATTCACCATGAATTTTAAACCGCAAAATTCGACAAAATGTACCTGCCTATTTGGTAGATATATTATTACTAAAAATTTTTACAATTTCTTGATAGATAATATATTATAGAGTACGAAGTATTAAGTGTCCGGACAAATTAAACAGTAAACCTATGAAAGGAGGGAACTGAATGGGGAGGATTACAGAAGAAAATTTTATTGATCGGCTAAAAAGCAGGGACGAAAAAGCTCTAGAATATGTTATAGATACTTATGGATGGATTATTAAATCCATTGTTAGGAAGCATTTATATAACTTAGAAAGTCATCAAGAAGAATGTATAAATGATATACTTTTAGGAATTTGGAACAATATATATAGTTTTAATAAAGATAAAAGTACTTTTAAAAGTTGGGTGGCGGCAATATCAAAATATAAAACTATTGATTATAGACGGAAGTATTTAAGAGATTTAAAAAATGAAAATATAGATAATATAAAAATAATATCAGAGGATGACATTTTTAAGGAAATTACTAAAAAAGATTTAGACAAAGATTTAGATGAATTATTAAATTGCTTAAAAAATGAAGATAAAAATTTATTTCTTAGATTATATGTTGAAGAACAAGATGTTTCCCATATAAGCAAGGTAACAGGATTGAAAAAAGATGTAATTTATAACAGAGTATCTAGAGGAAAAAGAAAACTTAGAAGTATGTTTAATGTTATAGAGAGGAGATAAAAAATGAAAAAAAATATATATGATCTGTTAAATGAAGTTGAAATGGATTTAAATGAATACAATAAAGAGGAATTTACTGATATTGAAAAAAGAAAAATAAAGAATATCTTTAAAAAATCTATAAGAAAGAATACTACTCTATACAAAAAATATGTATCAACTGCTTCCATAGGTCTATTAGTAGTAACATTATTTACAACTAATTTAGGTGATAATGTTTTATCATATGCAAACACCCTTGCTTACGACATAGTAAGTTACTTAGGAATAGAGAAAAGCTTAGATGAATATAAAACAGTTGTAAATCAGTCAATATCTAAAAATGGTCTAACTATTCAATTAAACGAAGTTGTTTTAGACAATGATCAGTTAGTGGTTTCAGCTACTTCCAAATATAATGAGAAATTAGAAAACGATTCAATTTCGTTAAGCTCTAGTATTTATATAAACGGAGAAAGAGTAAATAATGGAGGTAGCGGAAGCTCAAAGCAACTAGATGATTATACAGTAGAAGAAGTGATGTTTCATAACATAAAAAATGATATCGATGGTGACTTAGATTATTTAAATGGTGACTTAAATGTTAAAGTTGTGTTCTCAGATCCAATTATTAATGGAAAAACAGTTTCAGGACAATGGGCATTTGAATTTAAAACTAATGGAGATGAGTTAGCTTTAAATACTAAAGACATTTTACTTGATTATAGTTTTAAGCTTGATAATGACCAAGAGATTATATTAGAAAAATATACTAGTAATAATTTAGGACAAAAAATCTATTTCTCAAAAGAATCAGAAGGTATTTATTACGATATGCTATTAAAAGGACATGATGATTTAGGAAATCAAGTTGAATTTTCTATGTCCAGTGCAAATGCCTATAATGGAATGTTTAAGTTAGAAACTATTAATGGAAATCTTGATAAAAATGCAAAAAAACTATATCTTACTCCTTATGCTGTTAAATTTCCTGATAAAAGCGGCAGAATGAGTAATGATTTCAAAAAAGTTGGAGAAGAGTTTACAATAAATTTATTAAAATAGTTAATAAATAATAGTAGGGCAATATTATAATATTGCCCTACTTATTTAAATCAAAATTATTGTTCATTTTCTTTAACAGGTTAAGAAATATATCTTTTTCTTCTTTAGAGAAATTTTTATATGCTGTTAAATATACTTTTTTAGAAATATCATTGAATTTACCTTCTATTGACTTACCTTTTTCGGTAAGTACTATGTAAGTTACTCTTCTATCTTCTTGACATTTTTCCTTTTGTACATATCCTAATTTTGATAACTTATTGATTAATACGGTAATAGTAGACTTGTCTTTTCCTATTAATTCTCCTATTTCCTTCATGCTTAATTTTCCATCATTGTCATACAGTACTGTAAGTATATTTCCATAGGAAGGTACTAAATCATCTAGCTCTTCTTCTTTAAGTTCTCTTTCAATAAATTCAGTCATTTTTTTCTTAGTTTTACTTATGAAATATACTATATATTTATCATTCATAACTAGACTCCCATTCTAATGTATAATTTAAATTATATATTTAATTATAATATTGTATAAACTATAAAGCAATTTACTGGATATAGTTTGATATCCAACTATATTTTTGTTATAATTAGTTTTATATAAAACTATATTTTATAGGAGGATTTTTAAAATGATCAATAATACATATAGTGCACTGTTAGTATCAGAAACGGAAGAAAAAAAATTTAAAAGAGAAATTGTAGCTAAACAAATTGAAGACCTACCAGAAGGAGACGTAATAATAAATGTAAAATATTCTTCATTAAACTATAAAGACGCTCTTTCTGCTACAGGTAATCGTGGAGTGACCAAAAACTATCCTCATACTCCAGGAATTGATGCGGCAGGTATCGTAGCTGAAAGCAATAATGATAACTTTAAGATTGGAGACAAGGTGATTGTAACAGGATATAATTTAGGAATGAATACGTCAGGAGGATATGGAGAGTATATTAGAGTTCCTGCTGAATGGATTGTAAAACTTCCTGAAAATCTTTCTTTAAGAGAAAGTATGATATATGGAACTGCTGGATTTACTGCTGCCTTATCAGTTTATAAACTAGTTAACTCAGGTGTAAAACCTAATGATGGACCTATATTAGTAACAGGAGCAACAGGAGGAGTAGGTAGTATCGCTATTTCAATCTTAAGTAAGATTGGATATAATGTAATTGCTGCTACAGGAAAAGCTTCTGAAAAAGAAATGCTATTAGGAATTGGTGCAAAGGATATAATCGATAGAAAAGAAATAGATGACGATTCTCAGAGAGCACTTTTAAAGGGTAGATGGGCAGGAGTAATAGATACAGTAGGCGGAAATATGTTAGCCACAGCAATTAAATCAACTAATTATGGGGGTATTGTAACATGTTGTGGGAATGTTGCATCTCATGAATTGTCAACATCAGTCTATCCCTTTATTCTACGAGGAGTAACATTATTTGGAATCGATTCTGTTCAATGTCCTATGGATATTAGACTTAAGATTTGGGATAAATTATCCTCAGATTGGAAGCTTAATAATTTAAATGATAATGTAGATGAAGTTTCCTTAGAAGGATTAAGTAAAAAAATAGATATGATCTTAGAAGGTACACACAAAGGTAGAACTATAGTTAATCTTAATTTATAAATTGAATTAATACCTACCATATACCAATGTATATTTAAATTGATGAGTCTCTAAAAAAACAATGATCCACCAGATAAGTTGGTGGATCATTGTTTTTATTTTGCTTTTAACTACTTTTAACTATATTTTTATATCCAGTATAAGCAGCATATAGATAGGAACCATATATTACAATAACTACAATGCCAGTTATAAATATAGTCGGTCCAAGTTTGAAAATGGCCAATAAGCCTGCATATTTTGACAATCTACCTATAATTACTAATGCTACTATAGAATGCACTAGTGCTAACATTAGAGGTGCCATAAAGTGTATTAGAATTTGAGTAAATATAGTTTTATTAATCATATGATCTGATGCCCCAATTTTTTTGAGTGTCTTATATCTATTTACACTATCACTTGCTTCTGTTAATTGTTGAATTGCTAATACTGCTGCACTTGCTATTAAAAATACAAACCCCAAGTATATTCCTATATATAAATTTGTTCCTATAGCATTTTTAGTCTCATTATATACTTGAGTTCTAGTTTCTGCACGTAAAATAAAGCCATATTTATTTAAAATTTTATCGTAATCATAATCTAAATTCGAAAATTTTTGTTTTAGTTCTTTAACCTGTTCTTCAAGGTCTTCTTTAGCCATTTCATCTATATTTTTCATATACATTGTTGAATAATATTTAGTCATATTTTCTACAGCATAATCAGGTACTATTGCAATTAAATTATACTCAATCTCTTTTAAGTCTATATCTGTTTTGAGAGTGTATTTCTTGCCATTAATGAGAGTATATTTCTTCCCATTAATATCTATCCCATTTTTATCCTTTATTAGATTGTTTATTGCTTGTTTTTCATCATTATCCCTTGTTAGCAATAAAGCTTCATTTGCTTTTAATTCTATTGTTGACTCACCTTTTAACTTTTTCATTTCATTGTATTGTGATATTCCTATAGTTTTTAAATTTCCAACATAATTTTTTAATCTAGCTTTTAAATCCTTATTTGCATACTCATTTAATAAATTAGATACTTTAATGTCTGTGCCATAAACATCTAATACAGCATACTTATAAGATTCTCTCAATTGGAAATCTACTGTTTTCAAAGCCTTTTCTATATCTCGTACTTCTTGTTGGTCACTTCTAATATTTAGTTCAATATTAGCATCAAAAGGTGTTAAATTTTCTAATCTTTCTTCTAATTTAGTCTTAATACTTAAGCTTGATGATGACATTACTATAGTTACAAATAGCATAAGACATATTATTGCCATGGATATAAAGTTTGTATTTATTTTATTATTAAACTGTTTTATAACAAATATATTTAACCTTTTTAAATATATTTGTGGATTTTTTTTCAGTATAACTAATATAAATCCAGCTAATCCAAAGAAAAACAATAGAGTACCAGCACTTCCCCATATTATAGATAAGGGGAAATTAATATTTTTAGGAGTAGGTGCAAACTTCCACCCTAAATAGTAAGCTCTTGATAAAACAGCCAAAGATAAAATGAATATTATAACTGAAACTATGGGATTTCTAGTTTTTATTTCTTCATTTTTCTTTGAGGCATTTATCATATCAATTAATTTATGCTTGGACACAACTACTGTATTAAATATCATAACTAAAATAAACATTGCGCCAAAATATATAAAAGTTTTGCCAATTGCGTTGGTAGATATAATAAATTTATATTCCTCCATATTAAATTCAAACAATTTCCCTGTAATTACTGAAATTCCTTGTGATAATACTATTCCTAGTAATAATCCTGTAACAAGTGATATCATCCCTACTACAAAGGTTTCATAAATTAATATTTTAGATACTTTTGTTTTTGACATACCTAAAGTTGTATATATTCCAAACTCTTTTTTACGTTTCTTTAATAGAGCATTATTAGCGTATATAACTAATCCACCAAAAACAACTGAAATAAATATAGATATATAGGATATTAACTTAACTAATACTTCTATTTTATTCATATCTTGCATTACTGTTTGAGAATTCATTGAGTTAAAATTGTAAAATATACATACTGCTAATGTAAGAGTTATGAAATATATTGCATAATCTTTAAAACTCTTTTTTATATTATTAATAGCTATATTAAAATACATTATTAACGTCACCCCCCAAAAGCGTCATTACTTCGATAATTCTATTAAAAAATTCTTTTCTAGAATCATTTCCCCTAACTAACTCATTAAATATTTTACCGTCTTTTATAAATAATATCCTATTAGCATAGCTTGCAGTAAAAGCATCATGGGTTACAAGTAATATAGTAGCCTCCAACTCTTTATTTAGCCTCTCAAAAGATTCTAGTAGTAATCTTGAAGATTTAGAATCTAAAGCACCTGTAGGTTCATCTGCTAATATTAATGATGGATTAGTAACTATTGCTCTAGCACAAGCTACCCTTTGCTGCTGTCCACCCGACATTTGGTATGGGTATTTATTTAAAATGTCTAAAATATTAAGCGTTTCTGCAACCTTCCTTATTAAACTATCTATTTCTTTTGGGTTTCTTTCTTGTATTGTTAAAGCTAAAGCTATATTTTCATAACCAGTTAATGTGTCAAGCAAATTGAAATCTTGAAATATAAACCCTAACTCATCTCTTCTAAATTTATCTAATTTTTTAGATTTTATCTTTGTAATATTTTGGTCATTTACAATAATCTGACCAGTTGTTACGTTGTCAATTGTTGCAATACAGTTAAGCAATGTAGTTTTACCACTTCCTGATGGTCCCATTATTCCAACAAATTCTGCTTTATCTACCTTAAAGCTTATACCATCTAATGCCTTAGTTATGATTTCTTTTTTGCCATAATACTTTTCAATGTTCTCTACACTTAATATATTTTTCATATCTATATCCTCCATTCAACTTTATTGAAATTTGCTAATTATTTTTTGAATATGTCTTATGATGTTATTATATTGAATTATTAAGAGATCACATATCGAATTAGCTTTCATTAAAGTTGCATTTTCGTAAGATAATCTTTTGCTATACATTTCCCATTGATACAAATCCTATTACACATTCATCAAAAAACTTAAATAAAAAAGTGTAAGTATTTCAACTCACACTTTTCAAATCCCTAAATTAAACTTACTTAACGGAAATATTATATTAACCTTTGTTCCTACTCCTAATTCAGATGCAATATTTATTTCTAAACCTAGCTTGTCACAAAGTTTTCTGCAAAGATATAATCCCATACCTGTAGATGCATTGTATTTTCTTCCATGCTCTCCTGTAAAGCCTTTTTCAAAAACTCTATTAATATCCTTCTCTGAAATTCCTATTCCATTATCTTGAATTGTAAGTACTACATTATTTTTATTGCTGGTTGAATATATTCTTATATTACCTTCTTTAGGCTTAATATACTTGATTGAATTACTTATGATTTGATTGAGTATAAATTGTACCCACTTTATATCACTATATACAACAGCATCTATTTCGTCTAATTGTAAATTTATCCTTTTACCTATAAAATCCTTAGAATTTCTTCTAATAGCATTATTTACAGCTGTTGATAAATCAAACTTCTTTATTATATAATCTTTACTAACATCATTGCTTCTTGAATAGTATAATGCCTGTTCTACAAACCCTTCTACTTTCTTTATTTCTTGACCTATATTATCCATAATAGGGCTTTTATTATTCTCTATAATCAACATACTTGATGAAATAGGTGTTTTAATTTCATGAACCCAGGTCTCAATATATTCTCTATATTCGGACTGAAGATTTTTATAATAATTTACATGCTCATGCATTTCTTTATTACATACTTTTAGTATATCGTAAAAAAGTTTTCCTTCTAAAAAGTCTGGTTTTTCCATGATTTCTGGCAATAAATACTTTTTATCAAGACTTTGTAATGTTTCTTCCATATTATTATAATATTTTTTATGCTTAAAAAACTCTATACTAATATAGATTATTAGAGGTAAAAACCATATAATAAAAATTAAAAATATGACAATAGTTTTTATGTCTAGTATAGCCAGCACAAAAGCCAAAATAAAAAATCCTATGAAATTTATAAACATGAACAAAAATCTTTCTTTTAAATACTCTTTTATACTCATGGCATTATATATCCCAAACCTCTCCTCGTCTCTATTACATCTTTTACACCTATATCTTCAAGTGTTTTTCTTAATCTTGTTACATTTACAGACAATGTATTATCATCAATAAAAACATCTGAATTCCATAAGTGTTCCATTAATGCTTCTCTTGATACTATAGTTCCCTTATACTTTATGAGATAAGAAAGTATTTTTATTTCATTCTTAGTTAATTGTTCTGTATTTCCTTTATAGATAATACTACCATTTAATAGATTTAACTTTATATCATTGTACTCTAATACATCACTAGGATTGCTTTTGGAAGTTCTCTTTAAAACTGCTGAAATACGAGCTAAAAGTATTTGTGTGTTATAAGGTTTCGTGATAAAATCATCTGCACCTAAATTCATACTCATAAGTTCATCTGTTTCACTATCTCTACTTGTAACTACTATTATTGGTACATCCGAATTTTTTCTAACTTCTCTACATATATGATATCCATCAAAAACAGGTAAATTTATATCTAATAAAATTAGATCAGCATTGGATCTATATATATACTCAACTATATTGCTAAAATCATCTGGAGCATCAACCTCGTAACCATATTTAGATAAAAATATTTTAAGTTCTTCTCTTATGGTTTCAGTATCCTCTATTATAATAATTTTTTGCATATCTATCCTCCAATACAACTTGCTTAAAGCTATTTAGTTACTTATTACATATTATATCAGAAAAATGATCATTTTATGAAATCTAGGTCTTTTGAATATACACAGGCATAATACTTTAAATTATAAAAGACTATGTATAGATTTATTATAAAAATAACTCTATACATAGCCTATTTATAAAATTTATATCGTTATATGAATTGATTTATTAGTTTTAGGATTTATTCAAAATGTGATAAGAAAACTTTCATTTTAACAGTTCTTACTTCTTTCGTTTCATAATCAAAACTTACACTCATATAAACCTTATTTATATCAAATGATATAATAGCAACACTTCCATCTGGATTTGTAAATTCCTTATAGTCTTCCATTTTTTCTTCAAATGCTTTTTTTACATCTTCTAGCTTCATTCCTTTAAGGTTAACATTATCTACTAAAATATTGTCTGTATCATAGCTTCCACTCCAGGAAGGATCTTTATATACTATTTCATATTCATTAACAATACATTCTTCCAAAGGAATAGTATCCTTAGTATTATTTAAAAAACTTACCATACCTACTATGCTATTGTCCTTGCTCACATAAGCAGCTACATCATAGGTCATAGTTGGCATTTCTTCTCCCGCAATATCTTCTTCTAAGCTTTTGTCTAAGGTTACTCTATAGCCTGCATCAATAAATGTCTGTAATGTTGACTGTCCAAGTAGAATTTCGGTACCATTCACATTTATATTCAGTGGTTCAAAGGTAGGTCCTTTCTCGCTACAGCCTACAATTGAAAATACTAAAAACATACTTAATAAAATCATTAATCTTTTTTTTGCTTTTAACATATGACTATCCCCTTCGCTGAAATAATATTATAAGCTTGGATATTTAGATAGTTAAAATATCCACAAGTACAATGATACTAAGTTATAATGGAAAAATCAAGAATATAAATCGTAAACAAATTTAATAAAGAAGTGTAAATATACTTCTTTAAAACTACGACAAGAAGCCGCATTGTACATATAAAAGCCCTACCTCACCTTATAAATCAAGGAAAAATAGGGCTTTCTATACTGCACTAGTCGGGATTCGTCGTTACCACGCACTGATTACGAGCGTCTACTTTAATTACATTCCAAGAGAATACCTTAATATTTTATTTACATGAAGTTCTACAGTGTTTAAAACTTCTATTTCAAGATCAGCTTCAGAAATAATTAGTGGTAATTCTGTGCATCCTAATATTACACCTTCTACATCATACTTCTTAATAATATTAATAAGCCTTTCTTTGCTATTCTTATGAAATATACCTATAGCCAACTCATCAAAAATAATATCATTGATTAATACTCTTTCATCTTCAGATGGAACAATTACATCTATTCCGAACTGATTTAAGTAATTTTCATAAAAACCACTTTCCATTGTATATTTTATACCTAACAGCAAAATCTTTTTCAATCCTTTTTCCTTTGCCTTTTCTCCAACAGCCTCTACAATGCTGATCATAGGTAGTTTAGTAAGATTCTTTACTTCATCATATACTGAATGTGGTGAATTTGCAGACATAATTATAAAATCTGCCCCACTATTTTCTAGTGAATACATGCCTTCCATTATATACTTAATATAGCCCTCTTTATCCCCATTATCCTCAAAGTCAGTAAATTTCTGAAAGTCTAAGCTGTATATAATTATTTCTGGATAATAATAATCCCCTTTAAGCTCATAATATTTCTTTAATATAAGCTCATAATACTTAATAGTTGACTCATGACTTATTCCACCTAATATCCCAATTTTTTTTGACAGTTTAGTTTCTACGGTTTTAAGTCTAAAAGAATGATCGTCTATTGCCTTTGAAATAGCTAATACTCCTTTTAAATGATCGTATTCATGCTGTAATAATTCAGCAATATCTCCTTCTACTTCTATTACATTATCATTCCAATCCAAATCTTTATAGTATATTTTGCAATGATTGTACCTCTTTACTTTCACGAGCAAATTTGGAAAAGACATACAATCATCCCATACTTCTATCATTTCATTATCTAAAAACTCTAATTTAGGATTAATAAAGATGGTTTCACAATCATTAATGTTCATGTAGATGATTCTTTTAAAATACCCCAGTTGAGGAGCAGCTATTGCTCTTCCATATCCATATTTTTCTCTAAAATCCATTAAGGTATCGTGTAAATCTTTAATAATGTGTTTAACATCTCTAATCTCTTCATATCTAACTTCTTTAGATATTTTGTATAAATCTTCGTTACCTAATAATAATACTTGCTTTACTGGCATATTATCTCTCCTTCACTTATAAAATTGGTTACGCAATATTAATAAGCAAATATTATGCCAAATATAAAATTTCATATGGAGTCTTATTCTATGCTAATTTAAAACCATATTAGCACATTCTAATTTTTAAGATTTTATCATTATTGAGAATTATTATTTATTAAAATACCATATATACATGATTTCTGTTGTAATTAACAATTTATCATTTTTGATAAATTTATCATTTTTGATAATTTATCTATTCTATATATTATACTTTTTAATTTTTCTATATAAAGTAGCTATACTTACACCTAATTTTTCGGCTACTCTTTTCTTTCCTTCTACGCTCAAACCATAGATATTTAAATATTCGTTAATCAATTGTCGCTCTACGTCATCCAAATTAGTATTTATTTCTATGTCAGATTTTTTATTAATTAATATCTTATTAGGTAGATGTTCAACAGAAATAATTTCATTGCTATTTAACATATTTACACTATACTCTGCAACATTTTCTAACTCACGTATATTACCTGGCCACTCATATGTATATAAATATTTCCAAATTTCCTCAGAAATTACTGTAACTTTCTTATCAAAAATAATCCCATATTTTTTTAGAAAATGAAGGAATAAAGTTTTAATATCTTCTTTTCGTTCTCTTAATGGTTTAATATTTATTGGAATAACATTTAACCTGTAATACAAATCTCCTCTAAATACATTTTCTCTAATCATTTCTTCTAAGTTTTTATTTGTAGCCGCTACAATTCTAATATCAAGTAACTTCTCTTGAATATCTCCAAGTTTAACTATACTTTTATCTTCAATTACTCTCAAGATTTTAGCTTGCATATATAAAGGCATATCACCAATTTCATCTAAAAACAATGTTCCTCCATCTGCCAACTCAATTTTCCCAATTTTACCCTTTGGATTTGCCCCTGTAAATGCTCCCTTACTATATCCAAAAAGTTCGCTTTCCAATAATGTATCCGGTATAGCAGCACAATTGACAGCAACAAATGGCTTGTTAGAACGATTGCTTTCATTATGAAGAGCTCTTGCTATTAATTCTTTTCCTGTTCCACTCTCACCTGTTATTAATACTGTTGATTCTGATGAGGCAACAGTATTAATTTTTCTTTTTAACTCCTTTACTATACTTGAATTTCCAACAATTTTATCTAATTCAATATTATGCTTAGAACCTGATAATTCTAAAAATTGTTCTTTAAGGGTCTGTTTAGATGTAAACACAATTACTTCATTAATTTCTTGACCGCCATAATTAACATCATATCTTTCTCCAACTACTATAAATGTACTACTATTATATTCAATTTTATATTCCTGTAGTTTCAATACCATATTTCCAGTTTCCTTAATACTTATCTTATTACTTGAATGATTGTCAATCTTTAATATCCGTTTTGCATAATTATTAGCATTTACAATATTATGATTACTATCTATTGTTATAACACCTTCGTTAAGTTTATTTAAAACATTATCTAATAAATCCAAAACCTTTAGTTTCTTTCTTTTCTCCAGTTCTTCAATTACCCTTGATTCCAATAATTTAGCCATCTGTTCAATAAATACTATATATGTGGCTTTATTATTTACTATATGTTCTTTCTGTTCTTTATTAATACATACACATTCTATAGTACCAATAATTCTTTTGTCAAATCTTATAGGAATTGAAATTTCCATTGTTTCTTTACAAAACTCTTTCTTATTGCAATTATTACAAATTAAATTTTCTCTAGGATTCTCAATAACTGCATTTTTTCCTGTCCTAAAGACTCTCTTAGTAATATAAGCATAGTCCTTTATATTTTCATTTATTTTGTTTTTCCAATATCCTGTTCCTGCAACACGATTATATTGATAATCTATAATTTGTACGTCCACTTTTAACACTTCAGATATTGCTTGAACAAAATAAATCAATTCATTTTGAATAAATGAAAATAATTGTTCCATTCCTATCACCTCGTAATTCTTCTATAGTTTGGATTTTTGCTAAAAAACCTACTCTAATAGAGTGACTCTAATTCCTATACCTATAAATCGGCTTTCATATAATTTTTTTCAACAGCTAATCTTAGTGTAAAATACAGCATCACACCATTCTCTGTATTCTTCACACCATAATCACTATTATGAAGTTCTAAAATATTCTTTACAATTGATAATCCAAGTCCTGTTCCTCCAAATTCACGATCTCTTGATTCCTCCACACGATAAAATCTATCCCAAATATGATTTAACTTGTCTTCTTGAATCCTATCTCCTTCATTTTCAACAGTTATATAAATTTTATCTTCATTATATTTCCTTATGCCAATGTTAATAAAACCTTCTAATTTCGTATGTCTTATGGCGTTACTAATAATATTGGTTATAACCTGCTCTATTCTTTTTTTATCTGCCCTAACCATAATTTCTTCGGCACTATACATGTAATTAACTTTAATATCTTTTTCCTTTAACTGTTGGATAAATCTATTTTTCACCAATTGCATCAGTGAATCTATATAAAAGTTTTCCTCTGCCAATAGATATGCTTTAGACTCAAGCTTAGACAAATCTAACATATCTAATACAAGGGTATCCATTTTTTCTATCTCTTCTAATATAACATCTATATAGTAATCCTTTTTCTCAATTGCAACCTCATCTTTAAGTCCTTCCGTAAAACCTCTCATAATTCCTAATGGAGTTTTTAATTCATGTGAAGCACTAGATACAAATTCTTTTCTCATTCTCTCTAAGGTCCGTTCTTTTTCTATTTCAACTCTAAGCTTCTCGTTTGTATCCTGCAGGGTTTTCATATTTTTATTTAGATTTGAAGCCAATATATTTATACTATTAGCTAGATTTCCAATTTCGTCATTAGATTTAACATTGCATTCTACTGAAAAATCTAATTCTGCCATTTTTATGGCTGTATTATTTATTTTTATTAGGGGATTAGCTATAAGCTTAGAATAAATATAAGACAAAATAATAATTATTAATATTGCCACTAAAAATCCATAAATATAATAGTCCTTCATTACTCCTATAGCCTCTCCTACAGGCTGTAGGGAAGACATAGCAAATACCATTTCCTTTAATTCGCCCTTATCGAAAATAGGTTTTATCATAACAATATTATCTATTCCATTCATAGGACTTTTATATTTATAGCTAATTATTTCTTCATTTTCTATGGCAAAATCATCACTCTTTGAAATCCAAAACCAGTTATCCATTGCAGACCAAAACATATCTTCTCTATATGACATAATAAAATCCTTCTGTGTTGGAAAATTTAATTCTACTATGTTCCCTTTAATTTCTCGCATATCTATCCGGATCATTTCTTGCCTAAGGTTACTGATATTAACGGCAAAACTAGTTGGTGTTTTTTTTAATACTTGGATAGAATTGTTTTCTGAGAGTATTTCTCTCTCGCTGATTCCAGTAACTCCAGGAGTGTCAATCACTAAGTTTTCTTTTATGTTTAATCCTACTGAGTCCAATACTTCCAGACTATTTCCCTTACCTTGAATACTAGATGGATATATAATATTGTGCTCATTATTTGAATAAACTCCTTTAATTACGATTGGATCTCCTATTGAAAGGTTTAATTTTTGTATTGTCTCCATTAAAATCATATTGTTTAAAGGCACCATTACTTCATTTTTATCTTCTGTTTCAATAATTAAATTAAATAGTGGAATATGCCTAGTTATAGCTTTATCATCTAATATTGCAATTTGAGCATTATTATTATTTATAAAATTACTAATATTTTTCGTTATTGTTATTTGGTCCCAACCCTCTTTATAATATTTTTTAGCAAACCCCTCCAAATTTTTTTCCAATTTACTAATTTTATGATTTATATAAAATTTTTCAAAAAACATGGACTGGCTAATTACTACAATCATTAAAAATAATATAAAAAAGATAGTTGTTATTATAAAAAGCTTAAAGGTAATACTATTTCTTTTCATTCGTTCACCTCAAATTTATAGCCTACTCTATTAACGGTATTAATATATTTCGCCTTATCCTTTAGTTTGTATCTTAGCTTTTTTATATGAGTATCAATAGTACGCAAATCTCCGAAGTAGTCATATCCCCAAACATGATTTAAGATATTCTCCCTTGTTAATACCATTTCTTTATTTTGAATCATATACACTAGTAAATCAAATTCCTTTGGAGCAAGTTCTATTAGCTCATTATCTACTTTAACCGTACGGGATAATTTATTAACTTCAATATCTGTACATAAAATTAGACCATTATCATTAACTACATTTCCTTCAGCTCTTTTAAGAAGCATTTTTGATTTTGCAACTAATACTCTTGGACTAAACGGCTTAGTCATATAGTCATCTGCCCCTAACTCGTATCCCATAAGCTTGTCATCTTCATCAGATCTAGCAGTTAGCATAATAATAGGTACTCCTGATTCCTTTCGAATCCTTTTACATACAGACCATCCATCTATTTCTGGTATCATTATATCTAGAATCACCAAATGAATATTATTAGTATCAAATATCTCTAATGCCTCTCTTCCATTAGCTGCTTCAAATATTGTAAAATCTTCACGTTTGAAATAATCCACTAATATTTCTCTCATTCTTTTTTCATCTTCTATCAATAATAAATTTCTATACATAAAAGCTCCTCCTAAATTTCGAAAAAAATACCTACTTATAATTATATCGTATAAGTAGGTATAAACTTCATTTTATATTATACTAATTTATGGTTTTAGCAGTTTCTATACTTTTTGTCATCATAGGTAATTTTATAGTTACTTCATTAATAGTAATTTCTTGAGGTATAAACATATTATCACTAAATGGAGTAACTTTTACAGCCATGCCTTCTGTACCTTCTGAATCTATCATTACAGCTTTGCCAAATTGCACTTGATCCTCGCTAGATATGTTTTTACCCTTTTCAAGTATATCTATGTTCCTTAATTCTTGTACTTTATTTTCATCAAAATCTGACTTTAATTTTATGCGTATAGGTCCACTGTTCTTAGTTTTCATATCATCTAAATCAGCTTCATCTATTGCTGTTACAGCTTCTGTATCTAGTTGTTTTGTTATTTTTAAATTCGATATAACCTTATCTCTAAATTCCTCTGTTTCAATAACTTCTAAATCATTAGTATCAAGATTTATAGTATCATCAGCATGGATTGCTTTTACTAATATACCAGGTTTTGATTCAGAAAGATCTATTCCTTTTAACAAGACTTTTTGTCCTACTTGAACATTAGCAGCTTGGTACTCCTCTAGATTTTTAAAGCCTAATATTGGTACAACATATTCTTTTCCCTCAGAATCCTCTACTACTAAATCAAATTCCCTAATATCTTTAATCGTACCTTCTAGAACATGTAGATCCATTTCTTGATTTGCATATAAAACATTGGTTGGCTTTACATTTTGATTTGCCTCATTCGCAAATACAGGTGTAGCAATTAATGAACTTGATAAAGTTAATAGTAACGCCGTTGATAAAATTCTTTTCATGTTTATTCCTCCTAATATTTATTTTATTGTTCTACACTTTTTAGTTTAATACTTTGTTGTGTCTTTTCTGTGTACTAATATAGAACTTTTAATGAAATATTATAAAGTTACAGACAAACTAAGACTCAATTTAGAGCCAACTTTTACTCCCACTGAACGCTAAGCCGTTTATGCTCTTAATTTTTATAAATTAAAGCTTATTTTTATCAATTAGATTGAATATTTGATTACTACATTTATTACAACCTTTTGATTTTAGTTCTTCTATAGTTTTAATCTTCTCTGAAAGACCTACTTTATTAGTTTGGCCACAACTCTTACACCTATAAAAGCGAACTGTTTTTTTTAGTTCTCCAGTATAAAGTGGACCTTGATAAAAAGTTTGCATTAATGTCTTGCTCTTACTAGTAGTTTTAAGAACTATCATTTGCCCTGTATTACCAATTATTCCTGCCCCCTCATAGGTATTGAACCTAGTCATCACATTAGAAACTATAAGTCCCATATCTAGGAAGCATTGCTGCATAGCAAATTCAAAATCTGGTGACTTGTGGGCATAAGAAAGAAAAACAGGAAGACCATTTTGTTTTTTTAAAGCTTCAATCCCTCTTGAAAGAAATAAATTCATTCCCTCCAAAGTATAAGGAGGATCAGTAAAAAAACAATCAAATTGTTCTGTAAAATCCTTTGATAATGGCTTTCTAAAATCTGAACATACACATTTAATAGGGAGCCTTTCCTTCTCAGCAATATCTTTTATATAGGTAAGGACTCTATTATCAATATCCATTACAGAAATAGTTGTATTGCAGTATTCTATATCAGCAAATAACTTCTTAAGTAAAAAACCTAGAGCTATACTTACTAAATCGTCGTCCCCTATACATAAAATATTTTTACCTACTAGTGCGTAATTTTGTAGACATAACACTGCTCTTTTTACAGCTGTATCTAAAGTACATTTTGACTGATCTATAGTAACATCCGCCAATGGTCGATTTATAAATACTTCACTTAATGTCCTTTTAACTTCAATAATCTCTTGTTCTTCTTCCCATGTTTCCTTTAATAATTTCATATATAGGTCCTTTCTTATTCCACGAAAGCCTAGCCTATTTTCTATGAAACTTAACCCTTCTTTAGTTAACCTTACTCCACTGTCTTGAACTAGCAAACCATATTTAATAAATTCTTTTTTTATGGCTACAATAACAGGTATAGGTAAAAGATTATTTCTTGACAATTCTTTATTAGAAATACCCTCTTTGAAATATATATTTAACAATATATTTTCTATTGCCTGCTTTCCTTCTTGTATATTTACATTTTTATTTACCTCTTGTATATAATTAATCATTAATATCACTCCATATTATATTGATTTTAGTTTTTTCACGTATATTCTAGAAATTTCAGTTGCTTAATGCTTTTATTACTACATTTAAACCTATAGAAAATACTTTATTATCTAAATAAAAGATGCTTTAAACAACCATTTACTACAAATCCTAATTTTTATCATTTTCATAGTACATGTTCTTTATTTGCAATTAGCAAATTACTCTCTCCTTTCTTAAAGGTCAAGAATGATAGCTATGGTTATACTAATAACTGAAAGTACGTTAGAAACATGGATAACAAAATAAAAAAATTTGTCTGATGCTATTACATCGACTCATGATGCGCTCGATCCAAAAGCTTAAGCTTTTAAATTGAGTGCTTAAAATATTGCTAACCTTATACCTCTTTAAAAATCGCTTAGTAGTTAAGAAACTTATACTTTATTAGACAATAAAAAAGGCCATAGCAACACAAAGTCACTACAGCCTTTTATATTTTATAATATATGTCAAAACAATATTCTATTTTAACCTTAATCTGAGTTATTAAATCCTTTATCAAAATTTTTAGTAGCTATATTGATGATTAAAAATAAGCCACTCAAATTTTTGAATAGTAAATTATCAGAAAGGATAATATAGTATATAAAATTTATTTTTTGACATAAAAATACCGTACAAAAGCACGGTTTATTAATATATTATAAGGTTGAACTCTATCCGTGTTCCTAACTTCTTCTTAAAAAACTCATCAAGAAACAGACTCGATGTAAATCAAGTTTAAAAGTTTTTTAAGAAACAACTATTTAGTTGATTAGTTAAGAACAACCTCGGACATCAAATTCTCTCCCTTTATTTTTGTTTATTTCTAACTTGGATTATAACATATGGAAATAAATATTGCAAATATTAGCTTATTATTACCATACCTATTATTCTGTATTTAATATTTTTTAATTTATATTAATAATCTTTGATAATCTTTGAGCCTAATCCCATTATCCTTACATATTATCTGTCACTTCTAATTAAGTCTAACTTCCTATTTATCCTTTTTCGTAAAAAGTTAAATAAGAGACTTTTAATTCTATTATTAGTATTGTTATATTGGATAAAAAAATCATCAGGACTATTGAATAAGCCTAAATCTTCTACAATAGAAAAGCTTTGAATATATGTGCTTTCTCCTTTCCAACAAAGACTTATCTTCTCTTTATCCTTTACAGAAATACCATATCCCATATATCCATTATTAAAATTACAAAGCTTATTTCTTACTTGATTGAGATATTTATCATCAATAATAACACCTTCTAAAGCTATCCACTGATTATTAAAATATACTTCAGTCCAAGCATGAACAATCTTTTTAGGAGCAAATAAATAAGTAATTCCTGTTAATGCACCTTTCTGCATCTTTTTATCAATAAAGAAACCATGAATTCTACATGGTATACCTAAGGCCCTCAGCAATGCCATTAATAAAGTACTCTTTGTATTACATTGCCCATATCCATCTCTTAAGACTTCAGAAGCAGATATATCATCTCCACTATTATAGCCAAATTTAATTTCATTTCTTACAAAATCATATGCTGCCGCAATCTTTTCTTCCTGGTTTAAATAATTCCATTTTCTTTTTTTTATTAAATGTTCAATATCTGAAGTGTTAAAGTCTAATAGTTTTGTTGATTTTAAATATGTTTCCATCTAATCACCCTTTTTATTTAATTATAAAGGGTTTTTCATTATCATACTTGCAAATATCTGCTATTTTTTATAATTGCGCTAGGGGTCATCCCCAGCTTATCACGAACACTATTCGTAAAATGAGAAGAACTGCTAAATCCGGCTTCAATAGCTGCATCAGTAATACTTAACCCCTTAAATATCAAATGAAAAGCTTTCCTTAATTTTTCATGAAGTATATAGCTAGATAAAGATATACCGATTTCTTCCTTAAATAAATGAGACAACCTACTCTCTGATAAAAAAATCGCATTGCTTAGGTCTTTAACAGATAACTTATCTAAAGGGTAGGCTTCTATATAACTTAAAATCTCTTGTATACGATTATCTATCTTGCAATCTGAATTATAAATTGGTATGTTTAAAACTTCTTTTAGTCCTTTTATAAATTTACTATATTCTTCCGAACTAATAATTCTTGGTACTGACTGAATATCTAGTTGAATAATTTTATCTATATCTTCTTCTTCTAAAACATAGATTTCTTTTTCTTGTAAAAATTTTATTCTTAATGTTTCTCCAAAAACAGATTCTGGGTTAATTAGTAAATATAATTGCCACTCATTATAACCATATAACTTATGACTAGTATTGGAATCCAGAATAACTCCTTTTGTATTAAACTCATTTTTTTCTGTACAAATTTTAAAATTTTTATCCGACGACTTACAATTCCTAGATATACCCACAGGGCACTTACACAACTTTGAGTTGGGAGCAAAAGTTTCCTCCGAACTCAGCCTTAGCTTATCTAGTCCAACTGTAATCTGAATATAGTTGTGACTATGATAATCAGTATCCACTTTATTTGTAAGAAATGTAATATGATCTTCGGCATCAAATAAAACTAATTTTTCATTAGAATTATTAATCAAGGTGAATTATCCCCTTTCAAAATACTATCTCTTATATTTTCTGGAAGTATTATTTCTGGTTGGATACCTTTTTCATCTATTTCATCATAATGTTCTGATTTTGATTCACCTACTTACCCCTATTTTATATACAATAAATCAGTATTATGGGCGATCTGAAAAAGGCAAACCTATAATAACAACTTTATAAAACTTATTATTATTACAATTGTCATAAATACAATTCCTATAATAGCTGTTTTTTTATAGTATTCTATAAGCTCTTCACTTGGTTCAGGTTCTTCTTCATACATCCATCTTCTACCCCATAAAAAAATTTCTTCAGGTTCTATATATTGCCATATTAATAGTCCATATATAGGTATTGAAAATACTATTAATATGAAAAAGCTAGCTATATCCAATGCTATCCCCCCTACAACAATTCTATATCCTCTATAACTCTATACCCCTAATAATTCATTATTATAGAAACTAATTTATACCTTTTTTATAATAATCCGTTCCCATATTCCATAGCTTAGTTGTAAATGTATCCTCTTCGTTTTCTTGATCTGCCATAAATGACATTATACTTTCAATATCTCCTGACATTTTATCTGCTTGGTGTAGAATTTGAGCCTCTACTGTTTTAGGCAGTACTGGTGACCCAAACTCCAAGTGTCCATGATGTGATAAAATACCATTTAAAATAATAAGCTTATCATCTTGATCGAAATCTTCTATTTCATTTATAACATTTAGAGTAGTATGAGCACCTAAAAATATATGACCTAGCATAGTGCCTTCTTCTGTAAAGCCAACACTTGGAAGTGCTTTATACTCTATAATCTTTGCCCAGTCATGAAGCATAGTCATAACAATTAAGCGTTCTATTTGTCTTTCAGAAAGTTTTTTAGTAGTAGCCACTGTATAACCAAACTTTAATACTTCTAGAGTATGTTGAAGTAGTCCATGATAAAAATTATGATGAACTTGCCTCGCGGCAGGATGGGTGGAAAACTTTTTAAAATAGTCATTAGAGAAAATCATTCTGTCAATTAACTTCTTCATATGAGAACTCTTTACTTTTTCATAAAAAAAGTCCAGTCCATTTTTCATACTATCTATTCCCCAATTACTAGTTGGAATAAGGTCCCCTATATTTACATTATCCATATTAGCCTTTTCAATCTGTTTAATAGTAATTTGAATTTGACCTTGATACTCTCCTACAAC
Organism: Alkaliphilus flagellatus; assembly: GCF_018919215.1. NCBI lineage: Bacteria > Bacillati > Bacillota > Clostridia > Peptostreptococcales > Natronincolaceae > Alkaliphilus > Alkaliphilus flagellatus. The sequence continues at coordinate 102,335 of NZ_JAHLQK010000001.1, read as the reverse complement.
AGCTTTTATGTTGATAGCATTTTCTGGAGATAGTGAATTTATAAACTCTTCATTTTCTTCATAATCCCAATATTTTACTTCCATAGCTTTAGAAGAATCCTGTATTATAACGTCAGCATACCGCTTTCCATTTTTTGATGCTTTAACCTTTATGTCACTCATTAGAACTGTAGCTTCAAAGGTTTGACTTATATAATTTTTATTAATATCCTTTAATTGTTTTATACTCATATTTACCTCCTATAATAAATTACGTCTTATCTTTTCTAAAATCACTGCTAATATTAATACTGTAGCAGCTCTAATAAAATTCTTTAATATACTATCATATCTTTCCGATCTTCTATTAGCAGCCGCTTTTGACTGTTCATACGAATAATATGCATAGTCTAAATTACTACTTGGAAAAATTGCCAAAACCATTAGAGCTACACCTGTAATATATAGCCATCGATTAATACTTGAAATAATTTCTGTATGTTTTGTTAAGCTAATGATGATTCCAATTCCAGTACCTACTAATACACCTATAATACCCTGTTTTACAGCTACTAAAATTTCTTGAAATAGAAATACGATTGCTTCCTTTAAATTATTTTTTTGGCTATCCATACTTCTATCCTCCCCAAAACAAATTATTCAGTATTAATACTATATTTATTCTATATAATATGCCTAACTCCTGCCCTAAGTACTTTGATATTTGGAAGTTTAAGTAAACGATGTTAATAGTAATAATTTATTTGATTAATAAATATTAATTAGGGTAGATATGTTTATGGACATATAAGAAAAATATATGTAAATTTATTTTAGGAGGAGATTATATGAACGCAATGACATCATCAAACTTAAAATCTGCTTTCGGGGGAGAAAGCATGGCGCATATGCGCTATTTAGTATGGGGAGAATTTGCTAAAAAAGAAGGCTTTCCAAATGTAGGAAACTTATTTATAGCTACTGCCTATGCTGAGCAAGTACATGCTCATAACCACTTTAGAGAACTTAAAGATCAAGTAGGAGATGCAGATGTTACTGCTGGTGCAGGTTTTGGATTAACAACTACATCCGAAAACCTTCAAGGTGCTATTAATGGTGAAAAACATGAAGTAGAACAAATGTATCCAGCTTTTATGGCTGTTGCAGAACTACAAGGTGAAAAAGGAAGCTTACGTTCATTTAAATATGCTATTGAAGCTGAAAAAACTCATATTACATTATTCTCAGCTGCTAAAGCTGCTGTAGATAGTGGAGTAGATTATGATCAAGATACAGTTCATGTATGTAATGTTTGTGGTCATACATTAGCAGGTGACTTAACTGATTCATGTCCTGTATGTAAAGTAGGAGTTAATATGTTTAAAACATTCGTAACTGAAGCTGTCTGTGCAGAAGCTTAATATAAATTACTAACATATTAATACATAAAAAACCTTCCTATTAGTTTAAAGTTGATAGGAAGGTTTTTTCTCATTTAATTAACTTTGCCGCATCCTTGTCAATAATTAAAGTAAAATCTGGATGAGCCTGTAAAATAGAAGCTGGTACTTGAGTATTAATGTATCCATTAGTCATATCTCTAATGGCTTCAGCTTTGCCTTCTCCACTGGCTAATAGTATTATCTTTTTAGCTTTCATTATTGAACCAATCCCCATAGAAATAGCTTTTTTAGGTACATCTTCTTCATTATCAAAAAATCTACTATTATCTTTAATAGTTTTTTGTGTTAAATCAACTATATTAGTATCTACACTTAACTTATCTGCAGGCTCATTAAAGCCTATATGTGCATTTCCACCTATACCTAGTAGCTGCATATCAATACCGCCTGCTTTTTTAATCTTTTCCTCATAATTTTTACATTCTTCTTCTACACTTTCAGTCATTCCATTAGGCAGATGGATATTTTCCTTCTTTACATTAATATGATTAAATAGTGTATTCATCATAAATGAATAGTAGCTATTTTCATTTTCTATTGGAAGTTTGTAATATTCATCTAAATTAAATGTAGTCACATTAGAAAAATCTATTTCTCCTCTTTTATACATAGCTATTAATTCTTCATACATTCCTATTGGAGTACTACCTGTGGCTAAACCTAGAACACTGTCTGGTTTCAAAACAACTTGACTAGCCATAATTAAGGCCGCTCTCTTACTGACCTTTTCATAGTTTTCTTCTATATAAATCTTCACTGAAATACTCCCTTCTTTCTTATTAAACTTTATTCTTCTTGCAAATTTTATTTAAATCACTTTAATTATAACATGAAATTAAAAGTGGACAAAAACATTTTAAATATTAACTATTATATTTTTCTTCTCCTTGTACATATGCTTTTTGTATTTCTATATTTTCATCAAATACAATAATATCAGCATCTTTTCCTATATCTAAGCTTCCTTTAACATTATCTACACTTAATAGTTTAGCTGGATTTAGGGTTGATAACTGTATAACTTCATTTAAAGGTAATCCAGTAGCCTCTTTAAAGTTTTTAATAGCCTTATTTATTGTTAAAATACTCCCTGCTAAACTGCCATTTTCAAGCCTTGCACTGCCACCATTAACAACAACTTTTTGTCCACCCAAATCATACTCTCCATCCTTCATACAACCTGCCCTCATAGCATCTGTAATTAAAATCAGTTTATCCTTACCCTTTATATTCATTAGAAGCTTAAACAATTCGGGATGAATATGAATTTTATCAGCAATCAATTCACAAGTAATATTGCTATTGAATATTGCTCCAACAACTCCTGGATTTCTGTGATGCAATGGAGTCATTGCATTAAAGGTATGAGTAGCATGGCGTATTCCTCTCTTTATGGCTTCCATTGCTTCTTCATAACTAGCATTAGTATGCCCAATGGATAAAACAATTTCTTTCATCTCTAGTACTCTATCTATGAAATCTATTCCACCTTCAACCTCAGGAGCCATTGTAATAATTTTTATAACATCTAAATAGTCTTCTAAATACTTAATATGGGGTAACAATACATAGGTTTCATTTTGTGCTCCTTTAAACTTTGCATTAATAAATGGTCCTTCCATATGAGCACCTAAAACCTGTGCTCCTTCCATATCTATATTCATTCCTTGTCTAATTACATCCAAAGCATTATGAATATCTTCTATATCCATAGTCATGGTTGTAGGTAAAAAAGCGGTTGTTCCATTCTTAATAATAGTTTTACTTATTATATTAAGGGCATCTATATTTCCATCCATAGTATCGCATCCACCAGAGCCATGTATATGAATATCAATAAACCCCGGTGAGATGTAATTTCCCTTTGCATCAATCAATTCTAAGTTAGTGTGATTAACTAGTTGACTTTCATCTATTATTTCTACTATTTTATTATTAAATAATAAAATCTTTCCTTCATCAATACTATCACCTAATATTAGCTTTCCATTGTGCAATGCTTTCATATAAATCACCTACTTATTTTATATTACAAATAATTTATCCACATAATTTTCTTCTATAATTTAAGATCATCCACAATTTCACGGGTATGTTGTAGATATTTTGTAATTTCCCCAAAATTATCCTTAGCAACACCTATAAATAATATATCTACTACTGTTAGCTGGGCAATTCTAGAAGCAATTGCACCAGTTCGTAAATGTTTTTCTACACTGGCAGTATATATATTAATATCTGCCAAGTCACTAATAGGATGTTTACCGTATTTAGTAATAGAAATAGTTATTGCACCTTGTTTTTTTGCTGCCTCTAATGCCTTATATACTTCTAATGTTCTTCCGCTATGAGAAATACCAATAGCAACATCACCTTTTTTTATATGAATAGCTGATGCCAATTGTGTATGACTGTCTAAAAACATATTTGCCTGTTTATTAATTCTCATAAGTTTGTATTGTAAATCTAAACCTACTAGTCCTGATGCACCTACTCCATATATATTTATTTTTTTAGCCATATTTATAGCTTTAATAGATTGGAAAATTGCTTCCTCATCTATTACACTTACAGTTTCTTCTATTGCCTTTATATTACCTAGTGCAATTTTTTGTATTATTTCTCTAGTATTATCATGAACCCTTACTGCCTCGTATACACTATCATCTCCAGCATTTTCATTTATGGCTACAGACTTTGCTATATCTATTTTTAGCTCTTGAAAACCATCAAACCCTAGCTTTCGAGCAAACCTAGTAATACTAGCAGCACTAGTGTTTGATACCTCCGCTAATTCTCCAGTAGATAATTTTGAAACATTTTCACTATTGTTGAATATATAATCAGCAATTTTTTTCTCTGATGGTGTTAATTCATTAAATATTTCCCTCATTTTTAATATAGAGCTCAATCTATCAACTCCGTTCTACTGTTACTCTATGATTGTGAATTCAAAGCTATCCCCTGGCTTAATTAAATCAATGAGTAGTCCTGCATTCTTACAATCACCTACAACATTTATTCTTTCATCTCTTTTCATATCTTTCTTCAAAATTTGCAATTCTCCTTCATATCTTAAATAATCTTTATTATCTATAGTAACACAATATTTCTCTCTCTCCATTGTATTTCTTGGATCAATTGCAGACTTTTTCTTAATTCTAGCTTCTTGAGAACGGATAACAAATTCGCCAGGGTCCATTCTATTAGTATGAATACCTGTTAATATTTCTTCTTCTGATGATGATAATTTTCCAAATAGTCTTATTGGTAGAGTTATTATATCACTTTTAATTTTAGATAATCTCTCTAACTCTTCTTTAGATGCAAATGGATCACCTATTAAAACCTCATCTACATATCCTTTCAATAAATGTTGAGCCGATATGATAGGATCAATATCTCTATGGGATTCTATAGTCGGTAGTCCTTCATAGATAGGGCCTCTTTTTCCTACTTGAGATGGAATAAAGGCCATTACATTCATGCCATGAGATTTAAATACTCTATTACGATCAAGCATTAGTTCATAAGAAATACCAGTATCTCTTCTAGGGTAATAATTGTGGCAAACCTCCATATTTTTAAGATTAGCCTTAAGCTTTATTAATTGATTTAAATAATCTTCTGAAACAGTGCTAGCATTAAGCTGTACTTTAAATGGAAGTGTATTTGAAAGATTAGCTACTTCTTCAATATTAAATCCGAAATCTAGTCTTAGAGCATGTATAGAGTATTTTTCTATATCTATTTTATCCATATAACTCTTAGATATATCAATTATTAGCTCCATTCCTAGTTCTTTGGACTTATTTAGTATCTCATTAAATTCTTCATATACATTATTATTAGATTCTGGAATATGAAAGGATGTAAATACTTTTTTAATTCCATAGCTACTAGCCAATTCCATATATTTTAAGTTTTCTTCCAATGTAGAGTTCATTCCATTATAAAGTGAAATTCCTATCATAATTAGTAAACCTCCTTGAAATTTGATTTTATTATATTATAAAATAATACAGAAGAGATTTGATTTCTCATTCTGTATTATTTTTAATAATTATTTAAATTTATATTTTAAAATTTATTCAACTGGATCTTCAAAGCCTAATAAAGAAGTTGCAATAAATCCTGCTACATAAGCTATTACAACACCTAGAAGATAGAATACAATTTTATTCGGAGTTATTAAAGTTGCTAAAGGAAGACCTGATAATCCCATACTAATAGATCCAACTTTAAACATTGCATTAAATGCTCCACCAAATGCGGCTCCTATACAAGCTCCAAGGAAGGGTCTTCCTAAAGGTAAAGTAACACCATATATTAAAGGTTCTCCTATTCCTAAAATACCAACAGGTAAAGCACTTTTTACTGTTCTCTTTAATCTCTCATTTTTAGTTTTCATATATACTGCAAAAGCTGCTCCTACTTGACCTGCCCCTGCCATAGCTAATATAGGAAGAAGTGTGTTTACACCAAGCTTAGTAATCAAATCTGCATGTATTGGTGTTAATCCTTGGTGTAGTCCTGTCATTACAAGTGGTAAGAAAGTACCAGCTAAAAGAGCTCCAACAACAGGTCCACCTGTTTCTATGGCACTTGTAACAATATTACCTATACCATCTGAAATCATTCCTCCTAAAGGTTGGAGTACTATCATTGCAACAAAACCAGAAATTAGTATAGTTAAAAGAGGTGTAAATATTAATTCTAATGATTCCGGTATAGATTTTCTTAATTTCTTTTCTATAAAAGATGAAAATGCCACTACTAATAAAACTGCAATTATTCCACCTCTACCTGGTACTAGGGCCTTACCAAAAAGTTCAACATCTGCTAAGCCTGGTGCAAGAAGAATACCAGCCATAACTCCACCTAGAGCTGAAGAACCACCAAATTCTTTTGCAGCATTCATACCAACCATTATAGCCATATAAGCAAATACTGCATTACCAAATATGCCTAATAAAGCAGTTAATGTTCCTGGTTGTACCCATTCCCACTTTGTAATTAGGTTATTAATACCCATAATTAAACCAGAGCCTATAAAAGCAGGAATAAGAGGAATAAAAATATTAGAAATCTTCTTTAATGGTCCACTTAATGAACTTCCATATTTAGATTTCATTTCACTCTTTACTTTGTCAGCTTCGCCAAACTTGATGTTTTCTGATACACCAGCAATTTTTCTTACTTCTTCAGCAACTTTAGTTGCTGTTCCTGGACCTACAATTACTTGTAGTTGTCCATCAGATTTTACTACCCCCATAACACCTTCCACAGCTTTTAGAGCATCCAGATTAACCTTACTTTCATCCTTTAAGGTTAATCTCAATCTTGTCATACAATTTACTGCGGTTTTAATGTTACTACTTCCACCTACTTCATTGATAATACTTCTAGAAAGATTATCGATTTTGTTTGGAGCTTTACTACTCATATAAATTCTCCCCTCTTTATATATTTGTTAAAGCCTTTCTAATATATCCATGATTTACATCTAAAAGCTTTCTTGCATCTTCCTTTGAAAGTTTAGATTCAATCATAAGTATTGCCAACTTCACATCATACTCAGTCTCTTTTAATACTTCTTCTGCTTCTTTTCTAGATATATCAGTTGCTTGTATTACAATTCGAATAGCTCGTTCAACTAATTTTAAATTTGATGCCTGCATATCTACCATCAGGTTTTGATATACTTTACCTAATTTAATCATGACACCTGTAGATAACATATTTAATACCATTTTTTGCGCTGTAGCTGCTTTCATTCGTGTGGAACCTGTTACTACCTCTGGACCAACAATTGGTGCTATAGAAATTTGTGAAGCCTCTGCTAAGTCTGAATTCGGATTACAGCTTACTCCAATTGTAATTGCGCCCATATCATTAGCATATTCTAAAGCAGATACAACGTAAGGAGTTCTTCCACTAGCAGCAATACCGACAACCACATCTTTAATATTAAAATTAATATCTTTTAAATCTTGTACTCCCCTTGGCCCATCATCCTCTGCTCCTTCTACTGCCTTTAGTATAGCGCTTTGTCCTCCAGCAATTAATCCTTGCACCATAGAAGGATCTGTTCCATAGGTTGGCGGACACTCAGATGCATCTAAAATTCCAATTCTTCCACTGGTGCCTGCCCCCATATAAATCAGTCTTCCGCCTTCCCTTAGCTTTTCTGCAATTGCATCTACTGCCCTTGCAATATTCGAAATTTCATTTTCTACAGCTAATGCTACCTTTTTGTCTTCCTCATTAATCATCTTAATCATTTCATCTGTGGACACACAATCAATATTCATAGTATTAGGGTTTCTACCCTCAGTTATTAATTTTGATAAATTGAGTTCCATATTTCATCCTCTATTCTAAAAATTTAGTTTCTTTGCATATTAATATTATAATACCCTTGAAAATATATTTCAAACTTTATTTGTAAAATTGATAATTTTTTTCATAATCGCATACTAACCTTCATTTTTCGACAAAAACTATTCATCTGACTCTAATTTTCAACAAAAAAATAATGGCTAAGTCAGCCATTATAATTTATGTCAAATAAATCTTTCCTATCCTATCTCCCATATCCACCTTAGTCTCTATTTCATCATTTGTATTTTTAATAATATCATCATCAATTTTTACACTATCTTTCTGTAAAAACATAATGACTGTGGAACCTCCAAACTTAAAGTAGCCCTTCTCTTCTCCTTTTTCAACCTTCTTGCCTTCTTCATAGGTTTGAATGATAGACCCTACACATGTAGCACCTACTTCAATAAGTACCATTTGTCCAAAATTATCTGAGTTAAATAAGGTAATCTCTCTTTTGTTTTCACAATAAATTTTAGCTATCTTACTTAAGGCTATAGGATTAACAGAATAATAATTACCATCTATCTTTTTACTGTAATAAGATACTCCACTGTCTGGAAAATGAAACCTATGATAATCTGAAGGACATAGTCTTACAACAACACATGTACCTCCATCATACTGCTGAGCTAACTTAGTATCTTGAAAAAGCTCTTCTAATCTATATATAGAACCCTTAACCTGAATTATTTCATCCATCTTAATATTTTCATAGGCTAAAACCCTGCCATCGGCGGGAGAGACTAAACTACCTGCTTCATTGCAAATAGGCCTTGCATCTTTTTTAAGTCTACGAGCGAAAAAATCATTAAAGTTTTTATATTTTAATATATCTTCTATTTCAGCCTCATCCATTTGAATATTTAATTGGTTAACAAAAGATGAAATTTTATTTTTGCTAAAAGCTATATCCTGAATTTTACCATATAAAGATGAAAATAACTTCTTTTTTACAATTAACTGTAGTATAGAATTTCCAGAATAGGTATTATACATCCATCTTAAAAATCTATCACCTGCTACAACTTCCTTTTTTCTTTCTCCTGTTTTCCTATCAATATAATATATATCCATACTCCAATCACCCTTTTTATGTCTTATATTTAATCTAGCCTTGAAAGTATAAGATCTTTATTAATTTAGTAAAATGCAAAATGCCATCGACGATTTTTATAAACTACAAATTCCCTTGTATATAGCTTACCCCCTTGCCCATCAATAATATAAGTATATTTATTGTTTTTTAATTCATCTAATAATTTTATATCTATATAATACAATTCACGGTTTCTACTAAATTTATTTTCTGTAAAAAATAAATTTAAATTTTTCTCCTTAGTCCAATTAATTGACTCTCCTAAAGGATATCTACCATATTCCTTATTGTATTGTTCAACTATTTCTACTACAGAATCATATTCTTTTTTATATTTTGCATAAACATAATCTTCATATTTAAAATAAGTAGGTAAAACTGCTACGCCAGCTAATACTATAATAAAGGATATAAATCCCCTTGTATAGGTTGTTTCTTTTCTATTAATAACAAATAGATTTTCTATTTTTTCTAACAGCCTATTCATCCCCTTTTCCTCCCCTTACAATTTAATACAATTTTATACTATTAATACTTACTTAACAACAAAAAATTATAATGGGGATTATTTAACCATCCCCATTATAATTAATCCTTTTTAATTCCCCTACTACCTGGTTTTACAAGAGGGATATTTCCTTCTTTACAGATAGGGCATTCTTCAGCACCGTATGATAAAACCTCCAAATTTAAACCTGCCCTTAGCTTAGTTCCAAAATCAATTTTACCATTACTCCTATCTACCAAAACTGCAACCCCTACTAGTTCTCCTCCTGCCTCTTTTACTAGCTCTATAACTTCCTTTACAGAGCCACCTGTTGTAATTACATCTTCCGCAACTAAAACCTTCGCTCCCTTAGGTATAGCAAAATCCCTTCGTAAAACCATCTTTCCATTTTCTCTTTCTGTAAACATAGTTGGGGTTTCCAGCTGTCTAGCTATTTCATAGGCCATAATAATTCCTCCAGTAGCAGGTCCTACTACAATATCTATCTTATCATCCTTAAATTCTTTAGCTAATCCTTTACATATTTCACCTGTGTATTCTGGATACTGCAATACTTGTGCACATTGCATATATTGATCACTATGTCTTCCTGATGTTAATAAAAAGTGTCCCTTCTTTAAGGCACTTGTATCTTCTAGAATTTCTATAACTCTTTCTCTTTTTATCATATTAATTTCCTCCATTTATAATTATTTTGAATTGGATTGAATAAATTACTTATTAATATTGCAAGCTTTTCCTTATTTCATCAATATTACTAAACTCATGCTTCTTCATATACTTTTCAATACCATCTAAAACCTCAATTGTAGCAGTAGGATTTGTAAAATTAGTCATACCAACAGCCACTCCAGTAGCTCCTGCCAACATAAACTCTATGGCATCATCTCCATTCATAATTCCACCCATACCTATAATAGGTACATCTACTGCCTTTGCTACTTCATGCACCATTCTAACTGCCACTGGCTTAATAGCAGGACCTGATAATCCGCCTACTATATTAGCCAAAATAGGCCTTTTTTTATTTATATCTATTGCCATTCCTAGTAGCGTATTTATCATTGATAGAGCATCAGCTCCGCCAGCTACTGCAGCTTTTGCAATTGATACTATATCAGTTACATTAGGAGTAAGCTTTACTATTAAAGGTTGCTTGGCTACCTTTTTAACTGCCTTTGTTACATGCTCTGCCATAAAAGGATCTGTACCAAAACATACCCCACCCTCCTTTACATTAGGACAGGAAATATTAAGTTCTATCATATCTATATCCGTTTCTCCTAATCTTTCAGCTACCTGGCAATATTCCTCTACAGTTTTACCTGCTATATTAACTATTATTTTGGTGTCGTATTGTCTTAGGAAAGGAATGTCTTCCTTAATTAATACTTCTACTCCTGGATTTTGTAATCCTACGCTATTTAACATTCCACCATAGGTTTCTGCAATACGTGGACTTGGGTTTCCTTTCCAAGGTTTCATAGATACTCCCTTTACTACTACTGCACCTAATCTATTAAGATTTATATATTCGCTATACTCTTTGCCACTTCCAAAGGTGCCTGAGGCGGTCATTACAGGGTTTTTTAGCTCTACACCTGCAATATTTATCTTCATGTTTGGATTATTCATTCCAGACTACCTCCTCACTCCAAAACACTGGTCCATCGGTACAAACCTTTTTATTTTCCCAATCCTCTTCCTCTTTTTTCTTGTATTTACAAGTACAACCTACACAGACGCCTATTCCACATGCTATTCTCTCTTCTATAGATACTTGAGCTTTTATACCCATCTCCTCTGCCCAAATACTAACAGCATTTAACATTGGTTTTGGTCCACAACTATATATCATATCTCCACTGGTATTTTCGTTTTTAAGAAGGTCAATCACATTACCCTTAAAACCTACTTTCCCTTTATCTGTAGCTACAAAGACCTTTACTCCATAATTTTCTAACTCTTTAACTAAAATTGGACTCTCTGCAAAACCTAAGAAGGCATATATCACTCCTGTTAAATGCTTTGCTAACTCTATTAAAGGCGGCACTCCTATTCCACCACCTATTAAAATATGTTTTTTTATACTTTTATCTATTTGAAATCCATTTCCAAGGGGACCTAATACCTTTACTGTTTCACCTTTTTTTAAAAGTGAAAAACTATTAGTGCCCTTTCCAACTACTGCATATACTAGAGCTACAATTCCTTTTTCCTTATTAACTTCACAAATACTTATGGGTCTTGGTAGAAGATTTTCGCCTTCTTTGCAATATAGATTTATAAATTGTCCAGGTAAGGCTACTTTTGCAATTTCATCTAATTCTAATTCCATACGAAATATATTTTCTGCTATTTCTTCTTGATTGATTATAGTTGGATAATATACTTTTTTCATATATCTCTCTCCCATTTTAGAATAAGTTTTTTTGTAAATCTTCCTTCATACAAAGAGCGGCTTCTCTAGCTGCTAAAGAAAATTCATGCTCTGAAAACCTTGATCTGTTTTCTTCTTTTAAATAGGCTGCTATAATTCCTCTCGATGAGTTAATTATTGCACCTAAGCCATCCTTATTAAAATATGCCTTTAAGTCCTCTGCTTTTCCTCCTTGTGCTCCGTAGCCTGGTACTAAAAAATATGTGTTAGGCATTATTTTTCTAAGCTCCTTTGCCTGTTCTGGATGGGTAGCACCTACAACTGCTCCTATTTGGCTATATCCACTTTCTCCAATTAGTTCTTCTCCCCACTTAGTCACAAGTCTACCAACCTTTTCATAAAGCTTACCTTCATTTGTTTCTAAATCCTGTATCTCACCACTATTTGGATTTGATGTTTTTACAAGTATAAACAAGCCTTTATCATATTTTTTACAATACTTAACATATGGCTCTATAGAGTCAAAGCCTAAATATGGATTTAAGGTTATAGCATCCTGATTATAAATATCCTGGGATTTTTCTTCGATTTCTACTTTTCCTATATGCCCCTCAGCATAAGCCTCTGCTGTTGAAGTTATGTCCCCACGCTTAATATCTCCAATTACCATTATTCCTTTTTCTTTTGCATATTCTGTTGTCCTAATATATGATTCTACTCCTTCAGGACCATATTGTTCGTACATAGCTATTTGAGGTTTAACTGCAGGCACTATATCATAAATGCTATCTATAATTTCCTTATTAAATCTATAAAATATTTTTCCAACCGCCTTAGGGGTTTTGCCATACTTCTCAAAATACTCTTCTTTTATAAAAGTAGGTATTATTTCTAATCTAGGGTCCAAGCCTATAACCGTAGGATTTTGTTTTTTATTAATTTCCTTTATTAATCTATCTATCATTTTTTTACCCTCCATATAAAGTTTATTTTTAATCCAAAACTTAATTTACTTGTTATCTTTTATCCTATCGTACACAACTTCTCCATTAACTATGGTATATTCCACCCTTCCATTTACTAATCTATTATGAAAAGGACTGTTTTTACTCTTTGAAGCAAATCCCTTTACATCTATTTTGTATTCAACTGAAGGGTTTATAATAGTTATATCTGCTATCTTTCCTACCCCTATATCCCCCTTATCTATATCTAATATTTTTGCTGGATTAATTGTAAATTTTTCTATTAACTCCATCGGTGTAAGCCAACCTTCCTTAACTAATTCTGTAATACCAAGGGGTATAGCTGTTTCTAGACCTACTATTCCAAAGGGAGCATTACTAAATGAAAGACTTTTTTCATCCTTATGATGTGGTGCATGATCCGTTGCTATTACATCTATAGTTCCATCTTTTAGCCCCATTTTTATAGCTTCTACATCATCTTGTCCTCTGAGAGGTGGGTTCATCTTCATGTTAGTATCTAAGGATGATACATCTTTATCCGTTAAGGTAAAGTGGTGAGGACACACCTCTCCTGTTACATTGGCTCCTATAGACTTTCCAAATCTAAGAAGGTCTACACCAAGGCTTGTACTAATATGGCATATGTGAAGCTTTGCACCTGTACCTTTGGTTAATACAATGTCTCTTGCAATTATTACATTCTCGACTTCAGATAAAATTCCATCCATTCCTAATTCTTTAGATACTGCCCCACTATTCATAACTCCCCCGCATAGCAATGTTTCATCCTCGCAGTGTGAAAAAACAGGTATATTTAAATCTTTCGCTATCTTCATACCTTGGCGCATAGAATCAGAATTCTGAACTGTTCTGCCATCATCGCTTATGGCGCAAATACCTATCTTCACCATTTCATCTATGTTAGCCAATTCTTCACCCTTTAGGCCTTTCGTAATACTTCCAATTGGCAGAACATTAACTATAGCTTTTTCTCTAGCTCTACTTTTAACAAAATCTACAACATCTTTACAGTCTATTGCAGGATTTGTATTTGGCATACAGCATATAGTAGTAAATCCACCTTTGGCAGCACTTCTGCTTCCTGTTTCTATAGTTTCCTTATGTTCAAACCCAGGCTCTCTCAAGTGGACATGAAGATCTATTAATCCTGGCGTCACCCAAAAATCCATTGCATCGATTATTTTATCTGCCTCATCCAATATTTCATCCTCAATTTTTGCTACCAGTCCATCTATCAAAAGAATATCCTTTATTTCATCTAGGCCTGTACTCGGATTTATTACCCTTCCACTTTTAATCAGTAGTTTCATATTTATCTCCCCCTCTTATCTCTGTTTTTAACAAAATAAAAAGAGACAACAAGAAGGCATTTTACCATCTTATCGTCTCTAATAAATTAAACATTAAATTACTTAACAAATTACAAATAAAAGGAAATAATACTAAGAAATTTCCTTTGCTATTATCAGTATTAGTTACTTGTATGTTATATTTTTCTGTATAGCTTAAAAAAGTATTTGGATATACTTTAAGTGTAATCATCTAAATTCCTCCCTTGCTGGTCTCACTGGACCAAATTAAAGGCACTAGGCTATAATAGATTATTGTTATTTAAATTATGTTAAAAGAAGTCTACCATAGTTAAAGTGTATTGTCAATATTTAAAGTAACTACAATTAATTCAGGCCTATTAAACAGTCTTTGGGGAAAAATACTGTTGCCTAATCCCCTACTAACAATCATTTTTGAGTTTTCTGATTGATATACACCCGATGTATATTTTGGTAAAAACCCCTGACCTGGTACCCATATCCCACCTATACCAGGAATTCGAAATTGTCCTCCGTGTGCATGGCCTGAAAAAATCAAATTAACCCCATATTTAGAATAAGTTTTAAACTTTTCAGGTCTATGAGCTAATAAAATAGAAAACTTATCTCTATACTTCTCTTCTATTACTGACTTTAAATCTCCTTCTAAATAAACGTCCTTTTCATAATAACCTCCACTATATTTTGCTGGATCATCAATTCCAAATAATAAAATAGATTCTCCTTCTTTTTCAATAACCTCAGCAGAGTTGCTTAATACTTTTACTCCATACTGTTCTAGCTTTGGATGAAGGCTATTCCATTTACCGGACCACCACTCATGATTTCCAGTAACAAAATATACTGGTGCTAGTTTTACAATTTGTTTAATAAACTGTAAACTTATTTCCTCATTGTATCTTCTTCGATCAATTAAATCTCCAGTAATAACTATTAAATCTGGGCTTATCTCAACAATTTCTTTCATAAGCTTTTCTTGATTTTTTCCAAAACGCTTATTATGCAGATCAGATATATGAAGTATTTTATAGTTTTGAAATTCAGATGGTAGTTGACTATCCTTAACTTCTATAGAAGAGATTCCTATTCTATTATTCTGATCAAATAAGAAAAGTATTGCAGCAAGCAACAATGATGCAATCCAAAGAATCTTTTTCATTTTACACATCCATTTCAAATATCTATTCTAAAATATATAAAAATTCACTGCTAATAAACTAAATCTATTAGCAGTTTACAATTCTACAGGTTATTATGCAATAATTGAATTATTTTACGCAAATCTGCTACTGAAATTTGCCCTGGTGCTGAAGTCTTTTTAGCTGCACCAAAAGTTAAATCAGAACCAAATAATTCACCTGTTAATCTACTAATAGCACCTTTTCCATCCATCGACACAGTAATAATAGGTCTATCAGCATATTTCTCTTTCATTATACACGTTGCATCTAATAATGTAATTACGTCCTTAGCAGAATTAGGCATTACTGCTATTTTAGGAATATCTCCACCTAATTCAGCCGCCCTACATAAACGTGATATGATTTCCTCTTTTGGAGGTGTTTTATCGAAATCATGATTAGAAATAATTACTGCTACATCGTTTTTACGAGCCACATCAATTAATGTCTGTATTTCTTCTTCCTCATTAAATAGTTCAATATCTACAATATCAATAAGCTTTGTACTAGCAATTGTTTTGTTAAGTTCAAAATAAAATTCTTTACTAACTTCTCTTTCTCCGCCTTCCTTGGCATTACGGAATGTAAATATAATAGGCTCATAGACTAAAACTTCTCTAATTGCTTGTAGAGCTGTTTTTATTTTATCTATATTTTCAGCATCTTCAAAAAAATCTACTCGCCATTCTACAACATCTAAGTCAAGACTTTGTAAAAAGTTAGCTTCCTCTAAAAGTTCATCTAAAGTTCTACCTACCATAGGTACACAAATTTTAGGTAAACCTTCCCCTATTGTAACGCCTTTAACTGTAACCACTTTTTTCATCTATATGCATCCCCGTGTTATATATTATAACTTCTACACTAAAGCAGCCTCTGCATCACTAAGTAGCTCACTTATCAATTCTTTTACAGTTACAATCTTACTTAATCTATGGGCATTGCTTCCCGCAAATATAAGACCTTCTTCTAACTCTCCTTTTACAGCCTTAATAAGAGCTGTCGATATACAATAGGGTGTTTCTTTAGGATTACATGGTTGTAGGCAATTATAGCACTTAGTTACTGGAATTCTTTCTAATTCTACTCTTTCTATTAGTTTGTTTTTAATAGCTCTACCTGGCATACCAACAGGACTTTGTACAAGCTGAACATCGCCTTCTTCTGCGTTTAAATATGCTTCTTTAAAATTTATATGAGCATCGCACTCTTCGGTAGCTACAAATCTAGTTCCTATTTGGACACCAGAAGCCCCAATTTTGATGTATTTAGCTATATCTTCACCACTAAATATTCCACCTGCTGCTACTACAGGTATTTTTTTCTCGTACTTTTCCTCAAAAGGCTTAATAGCTTCTATAACTTCTTTTACTATAATCTTTAAATCTGGCTTAGTTTCAGCATTTAGCTGGTCCAGTGAAAACCCTAAATGTCCTCCAGCATCTGGACCCTCTACAATTATTAAATCTGGTATATAGGAAAATCTTCTATCCCATAGTTTTGATATTAAAGCCGCAGCCTTACCAGAAGAAACAACAGGTGCTATTTTAGTTTTAGTTCCTTTAATTAACTCTGGTAAATCTGTAGGCAGACCTGCACCAGAAATAATTAAGTCTATTTTTTCCTCAACTGCTGCTTTAACCATATCTTTATAGTTATTAATAGCAGCCAGTAGATTAACACCTAGTATACCCTTTGGACTAATCTCTCTTGCTTTTTGTATTTCTTTTTTTAAAGCTCTTATGTTAGCTTCTCCATTATTAGTTTCAAAATCCGGTTCTCTAAATCCAATTTGAACTCCAGATATTACTCCAATGCCACCTTCATTTGCAACAGCGGATGCTAGCCTAGAAAGAGACACTCCAACCCCCATAGCTCCTTGAATTATTGGAACTGAAGCCACCAATTCTCCCAGTTTTAAATTGGGTAATCTCATTTTATCTACTCCTTATTAATTATTCTGCTTACTTGGATAATAATTCTTCTAAAGTATTTACAACATAAGAAATTTTTTCTTTTGTTATCCAGTAGTGGGTTACAAAACGCATTACTCCATTCTCTGGTGGATTTATCTTTATTCCTTTACTATATAATATATCTACAAGATTTTCTATATTATAACCAGTATTCTTAATGTTAAAGAATACCATATTAATATGAATGTCTTCAAAGTTTACTTCAATTCCTGGTATTTTACTTAACTTTTCTCCTAATAAAAGAGCATTTTCGTGGTCTTCTTCTAATCTTTTGGTCATTTCCTTAAGAGAAATAAGTCCAGCAGCACCTAAAAATCCAGCTTGCCTTAATCCTCCTCCCATTAACTTCCTGCCTTTTCTTGCCTTATCTATAAATTCCTTTGTTCCTGCCAATATAGAACCTACCGGAGCGCAAAGTCCCTTTGAAAGACAAAACATTACAGAATCACAATTTTTAGTTACTTCCTTAACATCTACTCCTAAATGGGTAGCAGCATTAAATATCCTAGCCCCATCTAAATGTACTGGAATGTTATATTTTTGCCCTATCTTATAAATTTTTTTCATATTTTCTAGTGGAATTACCCTTCCATTTGAATGGGCATTTTCAATACATATTAGACCAGTTTCTGGATAATGAATATCCTCTTCCCTAATCTTACTTTTTATTTCTTCTGGATTCAAAATCCCTTTATTACTTTGTAAGGTTCGTAATTGAACTCCTGCAATAACAGAAGCTCCCCCTACTTCGTGAGCAACAATATGACAATCATCTCCTAAGATAACCTCATCACCCCTCTTGCAGTGAGTAAGTAATGCTAACTGATTGCCAAAAGTACCACTTGGTACAAATAGAGCTGCTTCTTTACCAACTAGCTTTGCTGCATATTCTTCTAACTCTACAATTGTCGGATCATCTCCATAAACATCATCTCCAACGACTGCCTTAAACATTTCTTCACGCATTTTATCAGTTGGCATAGTTACTGTATCACTTCTTAAATCAATAAATTTCATTTTAAATCTGCCCCCTTGTATATTTTTAAACTATCTTCGTCCTCTCCTGCTTGACTTATTTATATTTTTGCTATATCTGTTATCTCTACTATCTTTACCATGTCTACTATTTTCATTATCCTCATTAAATCTAGCATCCTTTATATCCTTGCTATAATTTTTATTATTATTTTTTCTATTAGAATCCCCAAAATCCTTCTTACCCTTGCTCTTACCCCATGACTTACCTTTGTCCGAACTTCTACCTCTGTTTGCATCTCTATGCGTATCCTTTTCTCTACTATTCTTAAATTCCTTTTTCTTAGCTTCTCTCTCAAAGGTAGCCTCTATAGATTCCGCTCTACCCTCTGGTTTATATATAGTTTTTTCGATTCTTTGATTAGTTCCTTTTTCTATCATATTTAAAAAGTCTCTATCCTTTGGAGCTACAAAAGTAATAGCCACTCCCTTTTCTCCTGCACGACCTGTTCTGCCTATACGATGGATATAGCTTTCTACATCATTTGGTATATCATAGTTAAAAATATGAGTTATACCTTCTACATCTAATCCTCTTGCTGCCACATCAGTAGCTACTAAAATCTGTAACTTGGCGTCTCTAAAGGTTTTCATAACTTTTTCTCTTTTAGCTTGAGTCATATCACCATGTAGCTCATCTGATAAAAACCCTTTTTCTATTAAAGCTTCATTTAACGCTTTCGCTCTACGCTTTGTACGACAAAAGACTATAGCTAAAAAAGGATTTTGTTGCTTTATCATTTCAATTAGAGCTTGCTGCTTATGTCTATCAGTAGTCTCTACTACCAGCTGTCTAATTTCTTCTAATGTTACCTTATTACTTTGAATACGTATTTCAATTGGACTGTTCATATATCTATTGGTCAAAGCTCGAATTCCCTTTGGAATAGTAGCGGAATATAACATTAATTGTCTTGTAGGTGGAGTCTTTTTAATAATAAACTCTACTTCTTCCAAAAATCCCATAGTCAACATTTGATCTGCCTCATCTAAAACTAGCTTACTTACACCTTTCAAATGTATAGTTCCTCTTCTTAAATGATCTAATAATCGACCAGGTGTGGCAACTACAATATGCATCCCACCCTTTAATTTATGTATTTGTTTTTCTACATCTTGCCCACCATAAATAGCAATAACATTTGCCCCTACTCCAGCTGCTACTTTTTTAGCTTCTGTTGTAATTTGTAGTGCTAGCTCTCTTGTAGGTGCAAGTATTAATGCTTGTACATCTTTTTGATTCGGATTAATCTTCTCTAATATTGGAAGTATAAATGCAAAGGTTTTTCCTGTACCAGTCTGTGCCTGAGCAATTATATCCTTTCCATCTAGCGCAATAGGAATAGTCTTCTCTTGTATCGGTGTTGGCTCAACTATTCCCTCTGTATTTAATTGCTTTAATATTTCTTCTCTTATTCCTAAGCTTGAAAAATCTAATTTCATTATGTAATCTCCTTTATAATTTTCATATTATATTTCTTGTGTACAATATAACTTTTAATTAACTATGTAAAATAACTTTTGATATTTAAACATAGCTTACTCGTTTAATTATATAATAATCTATCTTTATGTAAAATAATACGTAAAATAATCTTTTTTTGAAAATAAATAAAGTATTATATTACTTATTTATAAATTTATCAGCTTATCTTTTGCGATAAAACTAAACTTTGGAATAATAAGCTAAATTAAAAACCTCCAAGTTAATTTTATTTTACCTTAACTCAGAGGTTTTATTTATAAATTATTTTACAGTCTAAAATCGACCATTTGCCTTTAGTATTAAAAGCCTATTTGTCAGTCTTTAAATTCTATAGACCTTATATGTTGATATATTTAAATATATTTATATTAATTTTTATTCTTTATAAATTCAGCAGCTTCCTTACCTGATATTCTACCAAATACTACAGCACCACTGTATGCAGCACTTGTAGCTGTAACTTCACCTGCAGCATATAATCCTTCTACTACTTCTTTGTTAGTATTCAGAACTTCAGTTTTTTCATTAGCTAAAACTCCACCTTTTGTCATATGTATAGCAGACTCTACTTGTACACCATAGTAAGGTCCTTTTTCTCCAAACTTTTCAGCAAAAGATTCTTTTCTAAAAGGATCTTTTATTTCACCGTCAACAGCTTTATTGTATGTATCTACTGATTTAACAAGGTTTTCTCCATTAACTCCAAGTTTCTCTGCTAATTCTTCTAAAGTATCAGCTTTTTCATGATAACCTAAATCATTATGTTTCTTTAGTCTATAAAAAGATTCATAAAGTCTTTGGTCATAAATGTAGTAAACCTTTCCATTAGGTTGCTCTAATATTGTATGAGCTAATTCAAGACCACTAGATGTTTCGTCTACAAATCTCTCGCCATTTTCATTTACAAAAATAAACCCATCTCCTGCTCCAGTAAGATCTCTTCTTCCTTTAATAATCATCTTAAATACAGAAAGTACATCCATATTTTCTAATTGAAGATTATTTTTTTCAAATACTGGGATAAAGTCTCCTGTAGCTCCCATTTGATTTGAAGTTTCAACTAATTCAGCACCAGGTGCATACTTTGCTAATAGTTCTTTATTAGCTGAAAATCCACCAGTTGCAAGAATTACAGCATCAGCTAAGATGTCATAGTAATCATTTTTATGTTGAACCTTAACACCAACAATCTTATTGCCATCAAAAATTAAATCTAGACCTTTTGTGCCAGTACGAACATCTATACCAAGTTCTTTAACTCTTTTTTCCATGCCGTCTTGGATATGTTCTCCAGCATAAGCATCACTCTCTGCCATATGGTTAGTTTCGCCATAACTATAGTTTAAATTAACGCCAAAGCTTCTTAACCATTCATCTACCTCACTTGCACCTTGTGCCCATACTGTCACACGTTCTTTAGAGTCGGCAACTGATCCTTTTCCTTTTATAAAATCCTCTGCTGTAATATTAATTCCATTTTCTTTTTGTGCTTTTGAATTAATCATATCAAAGAAGTTCATATCAAATTTACCATTACCACTTAAAATATCTAATTTTTCAATCAATATGATATCATCTACTCCTGATTCTTTTGCACTTATTGCAGCTGCAAGTCCAGCAGGACCTCCTCCTACAACAAGTAGTTTAGTATTTACTGGTTCTAGTTCCCTGCGTTCAGTTTCTGGTCCTTGGGTATCAAAAGTAATTTTGCCAAAATCTTGTCCATATCCTTTAGCAGCTTCAGCAACAGCAGTTTTAATTCCAAAAGAAGTATAAGTAGCTCCACTTACACTATCTACTATAGGACTTTGAGCTTCTAAAATCCTTTCTTTTATAACAGGGAATGCTCTAGTCATTACAGGGCTAGTTTCTGCATCTGATATTATTTTTATATCAACCATCTTATTTCCTTCTGTAATTAACTCAAGCTTAATTTCACCGCCATATCCCATACCCTTACCTTCATATGAATTGTTTGAACTTCTAGGATTTGATTCTGTATTGCTTTCATTTGTACTAACCTTATTTGACGTACATCCAACTGTAAAAATTAAAGAAATTGTAAGTAACCATAGAATAAATTTTTTCATGTCTATCCTCCTAGTCATTTTGTTAAATTTATATCAATATCATTGTAACATGGTTAACTGTAAATTTCAACATCACTTACCAAAAACTCCAAAATTACCCTTTCTCTATTTCGTAATATTAAAAATAAAAAACACCCTGATTTTTCAGAGTGTCTTCTAATAAAAAATTAAAATTCAGCTGATTTAGGTGTTCTAGGGAAAGAAATAACGTCTCTAATGTTAGTCATTCCTGTTAAATACATAATAGCTCTTTCAAAACCTAGACCATATCCAGCATGTCTTGTACTACCATATTTTCTAAGTTCTAAATACCACCAGTATTCTTCCTTATCAAGACCCGTAGCATCCATTCTTTCTTCAAGTAGATCTAATTTGTCTTCCCTCTGGCTTCCACCAATAATCTCTCCAATTCCTGGTACTAATAAATCCATTGCTGCAACTGTTTTACCATCTTCATTTAATTTCATGTAAAACGCTTTAATATCCTTTGGATAATCTGTTACAAATAAAGGCTTTTTAAATACTTTTTCTGTCAAATACCTTTCATGCTCTGTTTGTAGGTCACTACCCCACTCTACAGGATACTCAAAGTTTTCTCCAGATTTTTTAAGAAGTTCAATTGCTTCTGTATAAGTAACTCTACCGAAATCGGAAGCTACTACATTATTTAATCTATCTAATAGGCCCTTATCAACAAAGCTATTGAAAAATTCCATTTCTTCTGGTGCATTTTCCAATACGTAGTTAATAATATATTTTAGCATTTCCTCTGCCATTTCCATGTTATCATTTAAATCTGCAAATGCCATTTCTGGTTCTATCATCCAAAATTCTGAAGCATGTCTAGCTGTATTAGAGTTTTCTGCTCTAAATGTTGGTCCGAATGTATATATATTTCTAAAGGCTAAGGCATAAGCTTCTCCTTGTAGCTGTCCACTAACTGTTAAATGAGCTTCTTTTCCAAAGAAATCCTTTGTAAAGTCAACATTACCGTGTTCATCCACTGGAGGGTTTTTAGCATCTAATGTTGTAAGTCTAAACATCTCTCCTGCACCTTCCGCATCGCTAGCTGTAATAACAGGAGTATGTGTGTAAACAAAGCCTTTTTCTTGGAAAAACTTATGAATTGCAAAAGCAGTTAAAGAACGAATTCTAAATACTGCTGAAAAAGTATTACTTCTAGGTCTTAAGTGGGCAATCTCTCTTAAGAACTCGAAGGAATGTCTCTTTTTCTGTAGAGGATAATCGTTATCAGAACTACCTTCTACAACAATATTTGTTGCCTTAATCTCAAAAGGTTGTTTAGCATTAGGTGTTACCTCTAGTTTTCCTTCTACTCTTATAGATGTGCTAATAGAAAGCTTTGATATTTCAACAAAATTTTCTAGACCTTCTTCAAATACAATTTGAATATTCTTTAGAAAACTCCCGTCATTTACTTCAATAAATCCAAATGCCTTTGATGCTCTTAATGTTCTAATCCAGCCTTCAATTGTTACTGTTTGACCTGCATATTTATCTGTGTTGCGATAAATATCTTTAATAAGTATAGATTTCATAATTCTTCCTCCTCTTTAAATTATATTTATTATTGTAAACTTATTTTTTAAGATAAAATACTTCTCTAAGCTCATATAATACGCAGTTTCGCATCTCAAATTTATTTGCTCCCTGTGGTCGCATAAATTTGGTGCTCATTGCGTTTGACCTACCAGCAATTTGCCTTGCAAATTGGGTTAGGTCATAAAAAAAGCCCTCATCCCTCTAGTAATAAAGGGACGAAGGCTATATCTTCGCGGTACCACCCTAATTGTCATATACATGACCGGCTCCATATCAGTACAAAAATTATACTGTCCACCAAATAACGGTGTGGTTCCGTCTAAGTCTACTTGCAATAAGCTTTCGGTTAGAAACTCAGAGATGTTCTTCCATATAGGGCTTAATATCGGTCTTCCACCACCACCGACTCGCTAAAATTGTTTCCTATACTTACTCTTCTCTTCATAGTTTTTTTATATTATGTTTTGTGTTACAAATATTATAATCATAAAGAAGTAAAATGTCAAAGGATTTAAAATATATTATATCCCAAAATTCGATTATATATCCTACCATTTATAAACTAATCATAGTATATCTAAATTATAATAGCTTGTCATAGTTCAGCATTGTTATGAATAAACTTCTTATTAGATGTATACAACTAATCATATATCAGGGGGAATAGATGTGCTAAGAGAAAATTTTATTTTAAAGGATAAAAACTATATACTATTAGTGTTATTTATATTTGTAATACTTTCCTTTCAAAACTGGTACTTTGGTAGTCTAACTAGCCAGAACCAAGAGTTAATAAATATAAATAAAGAAGTGCTTTCAAGCTATAAGGAATTGATAGATAATCATTTAAAATATAGTGAAGATGTCCATTATATGAGAATAACCGCCGAAAACCTAGAAAAACAAAACAAAGAGCTAATGGAGAAAACAGAAAGGCTGAATGAACTTTTTTTCGACCAAATGTACTAATGACAACTCCATCAACTAAGAAAAATGTATATTTAACCTTTGATGATGGCCCTAGTATAAATACAGCTAAAATACTTGATATATTAAAGGAATATAATATTAAAGCTACTTTTTTTGTAGTTGGTACAGCAAATGAGCACTCTAAAAACCTATATAAAAGAATTGTAGATGAAGGGCACACTTTAGGAAACCATACATATTCTCATAATTACAAAACCATATATGCCTCAGAAGAAAACTTTATACAGGATTTTAAAAAACTAGAAGATCACATATATGATATAACAGGAGTAAAAATGGATATTATGCGTTTCCCCGGAGGGTCAAATACAAGAATTCCTCATAAATACTCGGATGAAAAATTTATGAAGCGCATTACCACGAAGATGCTTTATGATGGTTATCAATATTTCGACTGGAATGTAGACTCAAAAGATGCTAAAGTAGTGAAACAAAGCAAAGATGTAATTATAAACACTGTACTTGATGGAGCAAAGCATAATAATCCTGCTATAGTTTTATTCCACGATAGTCTTCCGAAGACAACTACAGTAGAAGCTCTGCCAATTATAATTGAAGAGCTATTAAAAGAAGATTATACTTTTGATGTACTTCATAAAGATTCTTTTTATGTGCAGTTTAAAAAATAAAAATAAAGAGTGGACGTAATGTAAATATTCTAAGTACATATGTCCACTCCTTTATGTTATATGCTAATATATAAATTTATGTCTTAACAAATTTCCTGAGCATTAAATCATGTTACATTTTACTATTAAAATATTTATATGCTATAAAAAATGCTAACAATTGAATATACATTGCTCCTAAGGATATAAATGCTGGAGTTTTATAATCCAGCCAAACAAATACAAAAGCCATTATTATAAAAAGAATAGTTGCTGTTAAATTTGCAATGGTATATGCAATTCTCAATATCTGAATATTTCTTTCATCTTTTAATTCAATTTCCTTTTGTCTTAATTTTTCAGGTGCAGTTCTCTTGTGCTGAATTAACTTGATAACTCCAATAGCTACAAATGCACCACCCGTACCCGAAAACATGCCCATAAGCATACTCATATTGTGTGCATCTTTTGGAAGATTACTATAATATACAATCCCAAATACTAAGGTTACAATACCAACAACAATCAAAACTTGCCAAAATCTATTGTTTTTAACTGATTTGCACAACATTATTTTCCCTCCTCATAAATAAAAATTTCCTCAATTGACATACCAAAATATCTCGCAACTTTAAAGGCCAATGTAATAGATGGGTTATATCGCCCATTTTCTAGTGAGCTTATTGTTTGCCTTGAAACTTCTAGCGCTAAAGCGAGTTCTTCTTGATTAATTCCCCGTTGCTTTCTAATTTCTTCTAATCGATTTTTCACCTTTTACTACTCTCCTTTCAACTTGCTTGGAAAGTTTGCTTTACATTTTAAATATACCATTATTACTTTCTTATGTCAAGCATGCTTTACATGCCTTTTATAATAAAAGCAGACTATTTTTAAGTCTGCTATTGATTTTCCAATAGTATTAGCCCCAATTGTAATTGGAAACAGTAATCAAAATCTGATAAATCATTACCCAAGATATCTTCACATCTTTTTATCCTATACTTTATGGTATTCCTATGCAAAAACATCCTTCTTGCTGTAGCAGTTATACTGCATCTGCATTCTAGATATACTTGCAATGTCCTACGCAATTCTAACATCATTTCATCTGTGCTATATGCCAATTCCTTTAATATGTGTAAGCAGAAACCTTGAACTTGCTCATTGGATACGGATTTTAATAATTCAGAAGCGTTCTTGGGTCTATAGTATTTGATATATGAAATGTTTCCTTTACATTCACCGTATCTATAGCCTTCTATTGCTTCTTTATAGGAAAACTTAATAGAATTGATATCTACCATACTATTTCCATATGAAAAGATGATATTAATCTTGAATATCTTCTGTACCATATCATGAAAATCTGACAATCTATCAAGCATATCTGGACAATTCCCTTGCAATAGAATTAGAAATCTAAAATTTGAAGCTTCAGGAAACATAATTATCTTACCATTAAAAATTCTATTTATTTCTTTATCCATCCAATCATATATTGCTACATATTGTTCTTCCTTACTGGAAAAATTGGTATAGTTAAATTTTTCGCCTTCAAATGTTTCTAATGTCCCCAAGATAACAGTATAATCCTCAGAATCTAACAATCCATACTTCTCACCAATGACCATCAGCTGATGAGATGTCCAAGACTCATCTTTATATCTATTTAACAAAATATTCAGAAATTCTTCCTTATTTTTAAGAGCATTACCCAACATATACAGATTCTTATACATTGACACTCTGAAGATTAGAAGTACCTGTTCAATTACCATTTCAGATAAGGCAGCAACCTTATTTTTGCTATCAAAAACAAAAAGATAATAATAATTTTGCCCCACATTCTTAATGGTAAATATTGAAGTCTTTTCCACTTGATTATCCTTGATCGATGCGAACTCGCCGCTCTTTCGATTATATAATTCATATTTATGGAAGGTTTTTTCTGCTAATGCTACCTTTTCCTTTGTACAAGTAGAATTATAGCTGATAATTTGGCCAAAGGGGTTCATTAATGCAACAGGCTTTTTTAAGGCATGACCAAGGTTGTTGAGCATAGTTTTTATGGAAGTACCTTGAATTACAAGATTTGAAAACTTTTTTTGAGTATTTAGAGCTGATAACAATTCTTCATTTTGATTGTTCCAAAGGTGGGATAGTAGATTATGATAAACTTCTCCTAATGTCATTTCTAATGGAATTTGTAATAGTGGAAATCCCAATTCATCAGAAACCTGGATTACCCTTTCATCTAATTTGTCAATAAATCTTCCAAGCTTAATAGCAAGCCCTGCGCAAGGAAGATTATTTAATGTGTATATTAAATCTATTAAACCTTCTTGGTTATTTTGGTAGGACATAGCAGTAGTTATAAGCAACGAATTGGGTGTAAGATAATTTACCACATCTGGTGTTTCAGTGGATTCAACAGTTATAATCCTTCTAGTTAAATCCGCATTATTATTTATTACTTTAAACTTTTTAAAACTTTCTATTTCAAATAATTCTTCAACTGTCATTTAATTAACCTCCAAATCCTAATTTGGTACAAGTAATCTTTAACGACACATTTTATTAGCCATACAAACTTTCTTGAGCAATATCATACTTGTTTTTATTTTAGTATAATCTATAATAATAATCAATAAAAAAGTAATTCAACTGTTTCATAAACCTCTATATTATCGTGCCTTATGTCATCACATCCAATTATTAGCAATAATTAGTCACATAAAAAGGTAGATTATCATCTATTGAAAATCTACCTTTTAAATAATATACTTTTAAATTGTTATATTTTAAAACTACATATGAATTCTAGTTCCAGTTTCTCCGTTTATGCCTTCCTTAGCCTTCTCTAATTGGGTAATAAGTGCGGCTCTTCCCTCTTTAGAGCCTGCAAAATCTAGAGCAGCTTCAATCTTAGGTAGCATAGACCCTGGTGCAAAATGACCTTCTTCTATATATCCTTTAGCTTCCTCAATGCTTAAGTAAGATAACCATTTTTCATTTTCTTTGCCAAAATTTATTGCTACTTTCTCTACAGCAGTTAGAATTATTAAAAAGTCTGCATCTAATTCTTTTGCCAATAAACAACTTACAAAATCCTTATCAATTACTGCATCAACACCAATTAAGCTATTTCCTTCTTGTATAACTGGTATACCACCTCCGCCACAACAAATCACCAATTGTCCTCTTTCAACTAGAGCATTAATTGAATCGATTTCAACTATTTTTTTAGGTGATGGTGATGGAACAACTCTTCTATATCCTCTGCCAGAGTCCTCTACTATATCATATCCATGTTCTTTTTTTGCTAGATTTGCCTCTTCAAGGGACATAAATCTTCCAATTGGTTTTGTTGGATTTTCAAAGGATTTATCCTCTTTGTCAACTACAACCTGTGTCATTACTGTAGCTACTGGCATATCTTTTATTCCTCTATTTAATAATTCATCCCTAAGAGCATTTTCCAAATCAAGACCTATATAAGTCTGACTCATTGCTCCACTAACATATAATGGTATTGATGAGATACTAGACATAGCACTGTGTATCATTCCCACTTGTGGACCATTTCCATGGGCAATTACCACATCACAACCTTCTTCTATTAAATCAACTATGGCAATTGCTGTTGTTTTAACAGCTATTTTTTGCTCCTCCAGATTATTTCCTAAGGCATTGCCACCTAAGGCTATTACTATTCTCTTTTTCTTATTCATCATATCTCCTCCAGGTTTGCCTAATCGCTATTTAGTATATCATAATTTAATTCTTTCGTATCCTTTGCAATAAGCATTGAAATCAAAGCATCAGTGTCAACATTTAATACTGTCCTAAACATTCCTGAAAACCAATCTATACCAGACATAAGAACAATACCCTCTAGTGGTAATCCTATACTTGGCATTACAATAGCTAATGCCACTAATCCTCCGCCAGGAACCACCACTGTTCCTAAACAAGCTAATGTAGATAATGTTATGATTTTAATAATGGATAGGATGTCTATTTCTATTTTATATATTTGTGCTACCGTAATGCATGCTAATGCTAAAAACATAGATAGTCCATTACTATTTAGTGTCATGGCCAAAGGATTTACAAGATTTGAAATCCTACTACTTACACCTAGTTTTGTTTCACTGTCCTTCATTTTTATTGGTAATGTTACAGCTGAAGAGGTGGTGGTAAATGCCATAACTGTCATATTTGTAAGCTTTCTTGCTATACGTATAGGACTTGCCTTACAATATATTGCAGTTAATATAACACTTATAAAAAGGTGGATAATGGTACCAATTCCGAATATAATTAAGAATTTCATCAATGGGAGTATTACACCAATACCCATTGTTCCTGTTGTATATGCTAAAAGTGCACCAATCCCTATAGGTGCAATCACCATAATTTTACTGATCATATTTATGATAACTACATTTAAATCTTTTACCCAATCAAGAATCATATTTGACATCTTCTTCTCTCTAAGGGTGCTTAGAGTTGCACCAAATAATATAGCAAATACTATTACTTGAATCATATTTCCACTTGCCATGGAATCAATTATATTTGTGGGAAAAAAGTCCACTATTATTTGACTAAGTTCTTGTATAGGCTGCTCTACTACTGATTCACTGGCCTCAAACAGTACGCCAGCCCCAGGTTTTAAAAGTAAACCTAATCCTATTCCTATAGTAGCTGCTATAATAGTGAAAAACATGAACCAAAATATCATCTTTATTCCAAGTTTTCCTAGGTCCTTTGTATCTAAATTTCCTACTGCTTCTATAACTGCACCCATTATTAGAATGACCACTGACATTTGAATCAATCTTAAGAAAATATCCCCTATGATTTTAAGACTTCTTGCATTCTCTCCAAGTAACATTCCAGCTATTATCCCAATAACCATTGAAATTAGAATTTGTTTTATTGTTGAAAGTTTTTTTCTTTTCATTAGAATCTCCATCTTAAATTCCGACTTATATTTTTTATATGAATATTTATATATGATATCTTAGTGCATAATTTATTCCTGTTAAAATTCCTGCTAAAATATCTGATCCTGAGGTATTCCCAAATTCCAATAATTCATCTATAAATTTTTTAATTGCTTTAGAATCACCTATACTAATAGCGTCCTGAAGATATATTAATGTACTTGAATACATTTTACAAAGAGCACATTGAAAGTAGTTGTTACTAATATCAGTTGTATATTCACCAATATTAATTAAATTTTTTAATATTTCTATAAATTCAATTCCTAGGATGGGAACCATCTCATTTATATATAATATTCCTTGTAAGAAGTCATCTCCAGAAGGGGTCAATCCAATTCCTCTTCCAATCCATTTCTTCAATATATTCTCAATCTCAATGGGATTTAAGCACCTAAATTTCAAACACAAATCTTTTACAAAGTCATCCTCTATACTTGATAAATATCCAATTGTCTTCCCAAATCCTGTAACTATGTCACTATCCACAATCTCTATAATTTTTTCCAAATTATTAAGAGTAATCATATTTAAATTGCCAGAAAGTCTATTGTCTATCACATCAATATTGCTTAAATCAATAATAATTTCACTTGATTCAAATCTATTAAGTTTTTCATTCCAATATAAGTGATCAATGCCAATATCAGTGAAATCATTATCCCCATCACTTTTTAGCGACACTCCAATAGGTGGAATATTAGTATTTCCCATACCAATAAAGCCAAGTTTACCACATATCTCTATATTTATTCCATTTTTAAATTTGCTATGAATCCTATAGAAACCAGGAGATAGTAATTCAAGTATTTGTTTTGATGCCTTTTTTCCTTCCAATACCTTCATTACAATCTCCTCTTTCCTATTTTATTCTTTAAATCCTAATTTTTTTGCATAGGCTACAATAGCCTTTTCAAAGCAAGCGATTGGTGGATTTACTGTACCTGCCCCTATCTGACCAAAACCTGCTATTTTATGTGCAATACCTGTATTTATTACAGGAGTGATACCCTTTTCAACTACTTTTCTAGCATCTATTCCAAGACAAATTCCTTTAAAGTTCCATGTAGGAATTATAAAGTTTGGATTGTAACCAATACATATCTCTGACATTTCGTTGCTTATTCTATTAGCATCATCAAAGCCACCAGTTCCCACAAACCTAGTAACAGCTGGTGCTGCTATCATTGCCATTCCACCTACTCCAAATGTCTCTGTTATGGCGCTGTCCCCCATATCAGGACTTGCATCTTCACTATCATATCCTGTAAAGTATAATCCTTGTGGAGTATTTACTGGCGCAATAAACCACTCATCACCCATACCACTTATTCGTATTCCAAAGTTTTCTCCATTCCTACACATTGCTGTAACTACAGTACCTTCTTCTATCATTCTTGCCCCATCCATAATTGCCTTTGAACAAGTCATCATAATATTTAAGAAAAATTGGTCTGTATCAGCTAAAAATTGAATTACCTCTTGTTTTTCTGTGTCATTAATATCCAGCCTTGTAATTACTGGGCTTATTTCTTTTAAAAATACTAGTGATGCAGCTATATTTCTTTGATGGAATTCATCTCCCATAGCTATTGATTTTGCAATAATTGGATTTGCACTTAATCCACCTTCAAAGGTACGTAGTGCTTTTCCAAGCACAGGTCCAAGTACATCACGCATCCAGTTTAATCGATTTACTACCTCTTCAGAATATGCTCCAAATCTTAGCACCTTACCGATTCCCTCGTTTAGTGAGCAATATGCATAATTCCCGTCCGTTGTATTTTTTACTACAAACACAGGCATATGTGCAGAAGTTATACCACCCATTGGTCCTACTGCATTTACATGATGGCATGGAATAAAGTCCACTCCTCCAGATGATAATAATTCACGAGCCTCATCCTCATCCTTAGCCCATCCTTCAAATAGGACTGCACCTATACAAGAACCCTGCATAGGGCTTGTCATATTCTCCCACAGAATAGGGGGTCCTGCATGTAATAAAACCTTCTTATTTTCCAGTTCCTTAATTACAGTATGTGCTGGTACAACGTCTAAGATTACGGGTACAGCAGCTACAATTTTTTGGATAACCGCCTGGTTTGCTTCATCTATTGTTTTATAGTTCATAGTAATTCTCCCTTTCTTATAATCCATAGCTTCTAAGAAATTGTAATACCTTAATTAATTTAACATCGCCACCAGCAGGTGGTGCCCAATTGTATTGAACAACTTCGCACTTAAAGTCCTCTAAGATTTCAGAAAAACTCTTTAATCCGATATTTATAACTCTAGGCTTATGCGCAATCAATTCCTTCAATTTCTCAGATACCTCTGGATTATTGTCTTTTTTAACTTTCCTTGGCAGTATTTCCTTACTTAATTCTTGGTACTTATATCCAATAAGATGCATTGCCATTTCTACAGCAGCTTTGTTGCTATCACATACTATAACACCTAAATCTTCCATTTGTTTCTTCTGATAATCATAGTTTTGAATATCTTTCTTCGTACCGCATATAGTAGTTACAAAATAAAGTTTTCGGTTTTCTTCTTCAGCTTTTTTCTGTAATAATTTAATACCATCAGATAGTTCATTAGCCATATCAATATGTGAGCCATATCCTAGAACTATATCAAATAAAATAACACCTGTGGATTTATCATTTGCAGCCTTTTTCATGTATTCAACTCTTGTAGTAGCATCAATCATAGGGTGAGGCTTACCTTGGGTATAAATATCATCCCCTAGGTCGATTACTTCATGTCCGGCAATATCTAAAATATAGCCTTCTCTCTTTTCAAAACTTGAGGATAATTTCAATGTATCTTTAATCAATACAGCTGCCTCATTTGCAAGGGTTCCTCCTGAATAAAATGCCTTAATAGTCATTTCTTCAGTCTTGTTAAATCCACCGTCTTGATTAACTACATAATCTTCTAGCTCTATTGCTTCATTTCTTAGAAGTTTTACAGCTATTCTTGCTGCCTCATCTAGGGTATATGCATGATAGAAGCCTTTTTCATGAGTTTCAGGTTTCTCTCCTAAAAATAGTGTAATTACAGGTTTTTCAACACTTTCTAGTCTTTTTACTATTTTATCTCTGACTTGTTTCGCTGGTGGTTTTGATACTATTATCATAACCTCCACATTTGGATCCTGCTCCAGTACATTGATAGCATCAAGCATTGTAATCCCACCGACTGTAGTAGATAAATCTCTTCCTCCAGTTCCAATTGCATTTGTTACTCCTTCACCAAGTCGATCTATAATTGTAGTTAATTCTTGAATACCTGTACCTGATGCACCAACTATTCCAATCTTTCCCTTCTCAACATAATTGGCAAATGCAATTGGAATACCTTGGATTATACCTGTACCGCAATCTGGTCCCATCACCATTAGTCCTTTTTCATGTGCCTTTTTCTTTAAACGAACTTCATCTTCTAATGACACATTATCACTAAACATAAATACATTTAAGTTTTCATCTAAAGCTCTATCAGCCTCCATTGCAGCATAAGCTCCTGGAATAGATATGACAGCTAGATTTGCTTGAGGTAATATATCTAACGCTTGTTCCCAAGACTTTGCTGATTTATCTTCTGCTCCCCCAGATTTTGAAGACTGTTTATTTAAAAATTCATCTGTTTCTTTTTGTAATATTTCCTCAATATTTTCTAAATCAGAATCTACGACTACTACCATATCATTAGAGCTTGCTTCCATTAATTCAGCAGTTTCCATTCCCCCTGCCTTAAAAATATCTTTATTGGCAGGTGTACCCATCATTATAGATACCTTATTTACTCCCTCTATGGAAGATATTTTACTTGTAAGTAGCATTAAAACTACTGAATCCTGATAACTTCCTTTTTTTATAAAGGTTCTTAACATGTCTAAACCACTTCCTATTCAGCAAATTTATTTTTATGGTCGTATCTGTCATAGTGAATATCATCACTAATTAAATACTCATAGATATCATCTACTATTTCTATTCCACCTGCATCTTCATATTTTTTCTTTCTTAATAAGCCAAGTTCACCAGGATAATAAACCTTATCAACTCCTGGGGCAGGTTTGCTTTCACTAAGTTCATTTAAAACTGTAGACATATTTCGTTTGAATATATCTATATCTACAAATCTTGATGGATCAATTACAATATGCAGCTGTCCAAGATCTCTTCCTTTTGATAAATCCTCATACATTGAGGATACATGTTTACCAAATGGCAATCCTAGCATTACACCGGATAAAATATCCACCATCATCATTAATCCATATCCTTTTGGACCTGAAATTGGAACCAATGCATTTACCTTACTTGGATCTGTAGTTGGATTTCCTTTTTCGTCAACTGCCCATGTATCTGGAATCGGTTCTTTTTTAGAACGAGCATGTAGGACTTTACCCCAAGCTTGCACAGTAGTTGCCATATCAAATACAACTCTTCTTTCATCTGAAGTTGGTACAGAAAAGGCGATTGGATTTGTTCCATAATAGGGCTCACTGCCGCCATATGGTACAACCATTGGATCTGATTGACATACTGATATTGCTACCAGGTCATTCATAGCTGCCTTTTCTACATAGTAGCCTAGGCTTCCGCTATGGGAGATATTTTTAATTCCTACAACGGCAATACCTGATTCCTTAGCCATCTTAATAGCTTCATCCATAGCATTAGAAGCTGCCACGAAACCATTTCCATTGTCTCCATAGTAAACGCCACTTGATGGTCCAGTCTTTTCAAATCTAAAGTTTGGATTTGTATTAATTCCACCCTTTGCAATTCTTTCGGAATAATATTCTACACGAACAGCACCATGGGAATGAATTCCCCTGGCGTCTGCCCATGTTAAAATTTCAGCTGCTTTTTCTGAATGTTCTTCAGATAGCCCTGCCTTTATAAATTTATTTTTCATTAAATCCTTTAATTTATTTTCATTAACTTTCATTATTTTGGCCTCCTTTTAGCCTCCTAAGGGCGTCTACAGTTTAGCATCCCTATTACAGTCTTTGGAATAAATATAGGCAAAGTTTTCATCTCTTCCTATGCCATATGCTGCCTGTAGACAGTATGCACTCATAAATATATAATCTCCTTTTTCCACTGGTACCCAATCATTGTCAAGGTTATACATTCCTTGTCCAGAGAAAATATAAGCGCCGTGCTCTTGGAAGTGGGTTTCTATATATCCATGACTTGCTCCAGGTTTAAATGATAAAATGTGGAAGTTCATATCAAATCCAAAGTTATTTGCAGCAGGCAAAAAGTCTTTTATTATTACATCTGTCATACCTTCATATGGTATTTCTTCTAGATCATTACTATTTCCAATTACTGTATGAGCTTCATAACCTTCGATCCTATCATAAAGTCTCTTATATAAAAATCCTTTTGCTGGGGTATCACCTATATTTTCAAAATATAATTTCTTTCCAGCAGGACTGAAGATATATCCACCATCAGTTAATTTTTCAGACTTATCATCATTCCATACTTTTACATTTCCTTCAAATATATAGAAGAAAACCTCTATGCCTTCTCCTCCAAAGCCTAAATGATTTTTTCCATCTTCTTTAATAGTCAATAAATAATCTACAAAACTTGCACCAATTTTAGGTGAAGATAGAATTGTAACATCACAATTTTCAAATCCTACAATTGCATTTTTAACAATTCCATCAGGTTCAATTAATGCATAATTATCCTTTTTTACAATTGATCGATTTGCTAATATACCTTCTCTATATCCTACTACTCCATTTTTATAACTCAATTTAACATCCTCCTCAGACAATATTTTTAATGAACTAAGCTACTTGTTCCTTATGTTTTTTAGCATTTACAAATATAAATACAGTTGTACCTATAAGCAATAATCCTGCTCCAATATAAAAACCTAACTCACCTGAGCCTGTTTTATCTATTATATAACCTGTAAAAGCAGGTGCTATTATAGATGATGACATTCCGAAGAAATTGAACATACCTAATTTTGTAGCAAGATCTTTCTTACTTGCATTATCAGATATAAAAGAAATTAAAACTGGATCAACTGCCATTTTTCCTAAAAATCCATATAATAGTAGGATAATAGCTAGAAATGTTGCATTTGGTGCCTTCATAGACAATGCGATTAGGACAAAGGCAGCTATTTCTAACCCACTGATTATTATAGACTTTTTATCTCTTTTTTTATCTGACATATGTGCAAAGTACAGTGCTCCTGGAACTGCTGTTACTGAAATCATAGATACTATTAGACCTATCATTCCACCTGAAATCCCTCTTTCGGATTCTAGGAATTTTGGTAACCATGTTACTATTAGGTAATATGTGTAACAAGTTGTAAAGTATAAAAGATAGCAAGAAATCATCCTTAAACTGAATAGTGAACCTTTTTTAATATCTTCATTTACTAATTCCACTTCGTCAACCTTAGCTTTTCTAACTACAGATGTATTTTTAATAGCTACAGCGAACCATATGATTAGTAAAACTATCAAAGAAGCTGAGATTATAACCATGGTTTGCCAAGGTAGTTGTAAAGTTTTTACTACATAACTTGAACCTGTCATACCAATAATCATACCCAATGCTGATCCACTATTTACGATCGCTGTTGATAAACCTTTTTTCTCTGCTGGAACGTGTTGTGCAGTTAGAGAAAATGCTGCTCCATAATAAGTACCACAACCTACCCCTGCAAATACACTACCAACATAAATCATCATTAGATTTGTCGCTTGAGAAATAGAAAATGCACCTAATGCAAATAGAATAAATCCTGGAATCAACACCTTTTTTTGACCAAATCGATCGACTAGGAAACCTGAAGGAATCTGCATAGATGTATATCCGAAGAAATAACAGCTTGCGATTAGACCCATGGCTGCATTCGTCTGAGTTCCTATAGTACCTTGAATTTCTGAATAAATTGGTGATAACATAGCCCTATAGATCCAAATAACAACCCAACCCAAACAGAATGTAAAAACAATAGTCTTCCAATAATTCTTTGGCAATACATTAACATCTTTATTATCTTGCATGATAATATCCCCCTTATTTAGTATGCTAATTTGTAAATTGCTGCTGCCAATGCTTCTATGCCTTGCTTTAAGTCTTCAAGTTCTGTGAACTCTTTTGGATTATGACTGATTCCCTTAACACTTGGAACAAATATCATACCTGTCTTAATATGTGGTGCAATAATCTGTGAGTCATGTCCAGCACCACTATGCATTAATTTATAATTTAAACCTTTCGCCTTGCATGCTTCTTCAATCATACTAATAACGTTTTTATCCATTGGAACAGGTTCCTCATCCATCCACCTATCAATTTCAATTTCAACGTTTGCATCCTTAGCTATACGTTTCATATCTTCTTCAATTTCTGTAGTAAATTCTTTTAAGAAGCTACCGTCTGTATGTCTACAATCCATAGTAAACTCTGCAAAACCTGGCACTACGTTTACAGTGTTCGGTTTAACATTAATTTTTCCGAAGGTTAATACAAGTGGATTTCCTTTTTCTTTAGCTTTATTAATTGATTCTGTTACAATATTTGCAAATACTTGAATTACATCCTTACGGTATTCCATAAGAGTAGTACCTGCATGATTTGCTTCACCTTTTAATGTAATATTGTATCTTCTTTGCCCAACGATATCTGTAATGATACCTACAGACTTTTCTTCCATCTCTAAAGCATTCCCTTGTTCAATATGAAGCTCTACAAAAGCCTTTACATGAGATAAAGATGATTTGTTATCAGACTTAAAGTCAAATCCGTGTTTATGCATAGCATCAACAAATTTAATACCATCTTGATCAGTTATATTAAGGACATCTTCTTTATTAGCTAAGCCTAATAGGTTTTTACTTCCCCAAAATACATATGGGAATCTACTTCCTTCCTCTTCTGCCATAGAAATGATTTCAATATTTTTTTTAGGTTGTCCATATGTTTCAAGAAGATGTTTCACTGCTAAAAATCCTCCGAATATACCTAGCTGTCCGTCTAATTTACCACCATTAACAACAGTATCGATATGGGAACCTGTAGCAATGGTTTCCTCTGAATTTTCTGAACCTGATAAATGTCCAATAAGGTTTCCAATCTCATCAAAATTTGCTTTCATACCGATACTTTCAAATTTCTCTTTTAGTCCATTTTGCACATCCATCCATTCCTGGGAATATAAAAGTCTAGTTATTCCTCCTGTTTCAAGTAAGCCATAGGAAGATATCCAATTCATAATCTCACTGATTTCATTTGTACTTATATTCATATTCTCCATCCTTTCAGTTTAAATAAAACTCTATATAAGGCTTGTTTTCATAGTATATAATTCAGCTAACATTAGCTATGTCTATATTGAATAATAATTATTCTGATTTTTGTCAATATTGTACAATGATAAAATAAATTTTTTTTATATACTTGAAATATACAAAATATATAATAGGGTGGTAGATTAATGATAAATTGTATTTTTAATGAAATTGATATTGAAATAAACAATTATCTATATAGGGAAAATTTATATGCCTCCCTTTATAGGCAAAAACAAAAAAAGCCTAAGGCTGTAATTTTATATTTCCATGGTGGAGGTTTATTATTTGGAAATAGAAATGATTTACCACAAACTCATATTAAGAAACTTTGTGAGAATAACTATGCAATTATTTCTTTCGATTATAGATTAGCACCTGAGTTTAAAATACCCGATATACTATCAGACGTTATATCCAGCATTAACTGGTATCTTGACAATAGGCATGATATTTTTAATTCTGATATCCCCTATTGTCTATGGGGTAGATCCGCTGGTGCCTATCTTTGCTTATTAGCTGGAAAGGAGAAATACGTGGAAAATCCCTTTGGGATCTTATCCTATTATGGATATGGTCTTTTAGAAAATTTCTGGGCAACTGAACCTAATCCCTATTACAACAAACTTCCTAAATTAGACCATAATTCAGTAAGTAATATGTTATCTGAAAAGGATAAGTCTGCAGATACCCGTTATTCTCTTTATGTGTATGCTCGACAAAGTGGTAATTGGTTATCACTAATCTATGATGAACCGATAAAATATTTATTATTAAAATACTCCCTAAGGGGACTTGATGATCCAAATAAATACCCGCCTTTATTTCTGACCCATGGCTTCTACGACTCTGATGTACCAGTTGATGAATCTAAATCCTTGAATAGGTTAATTCCTAATTCAGAGTTATTTCTTGTATCTTCTGATATACATGACTTTGATAGAATAGAAAAAAGCTCTAGTACAAATGAATTATTAGAAAAAAGTATAAATTTTCTAGATAAACTATTGGATTAGAGCCCTTGGATATTTAAAATTTATGAAACTGCCTAAACTATAAAGAAAAAATAGCTTATATGTAAGTATAAGCTATTTTTTCTTTATTATTTTAGTTAAAACAATAATATCATTTCCGGTATATTTGCTATATGCTTCATATCTTCCTTCACTATATACATATTTTCTTTTATCGAATAGCCTTTAGATCCTCTATTTCGTAAGAGTGTTTTATTGTTGCAACCTTAACAAGACTTAAATCAGTTTTTAATTCTTTTGTATCTCCTTTTATAATCGCAGTATCTCTTTTTAAAACTAAAGCATCTTCTTTTAAAACTGTAACATCTTCCCTTAATCTTACTACTTCGTCAGTTATGCTTCCTAGCATTTTAGTATGATTCTGTTGAGTTACTTTCATTTCTTGTATATCCAGCTTCATTTCTTGAATCTCTGATTTCATTTCTTGTAGTTCTGTTTTTACCCCTTGCATGTCCGATTGCATAGCTCTTAGTAACTCTAATATCTCTTTATCCATGGTATCTCCACCTCGAAATTATTATATCATCTAAATTGATATTTACGCTTAAGTAAAATCTACTAAAAGTGATATGCGCATCCTGCTTTTCCGATTAGCTTATATTAATGATACCATATTTATTAATTCTATTCTAATAATATTGTTAAAAATAGTCTATTTAGATATTTGTACCTTCTGAATATCCTTATCTAATCATAACCAAGTCTTTCCTACGATACACACTCAGCAATAGCCCCATTAAAGCCATATTTCTAACAAAATTAGTTCCACTATAAGAAATATTAGGTTAACATAACATACTGAGTTTTTCACTTGTAACTTTTAACTATAAAATTAACTAGCACAACGAGTTAACTTAATCTTGATGTATTCAAATTTACAAGATATGATAATTAGTATAGCCTAAACATTATTTATGTTAGGGGTAGTTTATCATATATTTTTACAGATTGTTAAGTTCAGTTAGGAGGTAGGGATATGGCGAAATTTAACAAATTATTTTCTCCCAAAGATTTAACCGAGGGCACGCCTTGGAAACGGATAACAGAGTTTGCAATACCCATGTTAATTGGTAATATTGCTCAACAATTCTATAACACTGCTGATTCTATTATTGTTGGTAAATATGTGGGTGACAACGCACTTGCTGCTGTTGGTAGTGCATCCCCCATATTAAATCTTTTACTTGTGCTCTTTGTAGGAATATCAGTAGGTGCTGGTATTATGGTATCACAGTATTTTGGGGCTAAGGATCGAGAAAGGCTTTCCCATACCATTGGTACATGTATAACCCTTACGGCTATTGCATCAATAATAATTATGGTTATTGGTCCTATTGTCACCCGTCCTATGCTTTCTTTCCTTAATACACCAGATAGTATTATTGATTGGTGCACCGACTATCTTATTATTTATTTCATAGGTATTTCAGGTTTTGCTTATTATAATATTTTGGCTGGTGTCCTACGTGGTCTTGGGGATTCCATATCAGCCCTCGTATTTTTGCTTATTTCTACAGTCTTAAATGTAATACTTGATATTTGGTTCGTTGCAGGATTTAACATGGGAGTTCCAGGTGTTGCGCTGGCAACTGTAATAGCACAGGGTATATCAGCAATACTTTGTATTTTTAAATTAATAAGAATGAAGAGTAACTTTGATTTAAATCGTAAAATGCTAAAATTAAATAAGGAATATTCTTATAGATTAATAAAACTTGGATTACCATCAGGTATTACACAGGCAATATTCTCTCTTGCAATGATTGTTGTGCAATCACTAACTAATAGTTTTGGAGAAATGGTTATAGCCTGTAATGTAATTGTTATGCGTGTAGATGGATTTGCTATGATGCCAAATTTTTCTTTTGGAACTGCAATGACTACATATACTGGACAAAACATCGGAGCTAAAAAAATGGATAGAGTAGAAAAGGGAACTAGGCATGGTCTTATGATTGCTGTTGGAGTTTCTACGGTAATAACGATCTTGATTTTAATTTTTGGTGAATATCTTGTAAGGGTTTTTACCGATACCTCAGAGCTAGTTAATTTAAGTATGCATATGATGAGAATCCTCGCAGTAGGTTATATTGCTATGGCTGTAACCCAGAGTTTATTCGGAGTTATGCGAGGTGCAGGCGATACAATGACACCTATGTGGATTTCACTTATTAATACTATTGTTATTCGTGTACCTGTAGCCTACAGTATTGCCTATTTAACAAGAAGTGAGGCCTATCCCACAGGAAGACCTGAATCCACCTTTGTCTCTTTACTGGTTTCTTGGACAATGGGAGCAATTATAACTACATTTTTCTATAAAAAAGGTAAGTGGCGTGAAAAGGGCCTTACTAGTGAATCATATGAAAATGCATAAACTAAAAGGGAAACTGATAATTATTATGACTTTAGTAAATTAGTAACAGAATAAGTTTAAAAAATTTGAATCTATATCTTAAATCCATTTAATTTCATTTTAGAGGCTATGTCATATTTTGCAAGTAACTTAAATAATGTCTAAGATTAATTTAATCTTAGACATTATTTATTAATTCTATTTCACTAATCTTGTAAATAGTAGTATATTTAACTGCCTAACCTCTGACAATATCCTTTCTCTATTGTAACTAGGTCCTTCCTACGATACACACTCAGTAATAACCCCATTAAAGCCATATTTATAACAAAATTAATTCCACCATAAGAAATGAATGGGAGAGAAAAACTTGAAATAGGTAACCTACCTGTATTAATTAAAACACTTGCCAGTGCTTGTAGTGAAAATACTGATACTATTGCATTTGCTAAATACCTACCGTACTGATGATTAATTTTTCGTACTGCTAAAAACATACGAGTAACAGCTAATACTATAACTATTATAGTTATAATTCCTACTATCCAACCAAATGCGGAAACAATATAGGCAAAAACTAAATCTGTATTTGCTTCAGGTAATGCTATTCTATCAACTCCTTGGTGATTAAAATATAAATTGTCACTTTTTCCAAATAGTTTAGCATTTGGAAGCATCATATATTTTAAAAGGATACTAATAAAGCCTATTTCATAAGGATCTAAATCAGGATTTAAAAATATAAATAATCGGGTAGCCTTATAATTTGATCCTACTGCATTATTTACCCATAATAACATACTTATTAATGTAATTATTCCACCATAAATTGAAAATAGAAATCTTTTTCTGTTTCCTTTAAATCCTTTATTTAAAATTGCTTTTGTAATAATAATTAAAAATCCTGCACTAAGAAATATAGCAGTTGTGAAGGATATATAAAGCGTACATATGACAGCTAAGGTCGCTAATGTTAATAGTTTTAACATATCTTTTATACTTCCAGTAGACCACTTATTTGCAAGTCCTGAAAATGATGTAAGAAAAAATGGCAGTGCTATAGTAGAATATGCAAATCTAATTTTTACAATTCCTATAAATTGTGTCCCGCTTAATTCACGTCCAAATATTGCACTTGCAAATAAAAAGGCAATAATTGATATAAAGATATAAATTGAATACTTTTCAAGCTTAGTATAATCGAAAAAGTAACAAGATATAAATGCTCCAATTCCTATTAATGTATAAACTAAGTAAGATTTAAAAAATTGATCAAAATTAATTGATGAAGCTGTGTCACTTGCAACTGAAAATAAGGTAATACCACCAATTAGAACCATAGCGCCAATTAATAATATTATTGACCATTCTGTTTTAGGCCTATGAGTTTTATTTAACTCCTTACCTATTCCAATAGGGTCCCCCATTTGATCCACTGCTTTTTGTATTGCCATATCTTCATCCATTCCACTTTCAATGTAATTTTCCATTATTTCATAGATGTGTCCTTGCAGTTCTGTAGAAATATTTCCATGTACCCCTTTATATTTTATTTCTCCACATACCTTATTTAAAAAGTCAGAAATATATTTACTCAAAGCAAGCACCACCTATCACCTTATTTACAGTACTACTGTAAACCTCCCACTCCTTTTTCTTCTCATTTAGCAGTTTTTGCCCTTTATTTGTAATATGATAATATTTTCGTTTGCGGGCAGAAGTACCATCATCCCAATAGGATTCGACCATACCTTCACTCTCTAAGGAATGTAAAATTGGATACATAGTTCCCTCTTTTAATGTAAAGGTATTGTCAGAGCGCTTCTCTAATTCCTTTACCATCTGATAACCATACATATCGCTAGTACTAAGTAAATTAAGTATTAGCATTGTTGTACTACCTTTCATAAGATCCTTATCAATCTTCACTAGTATACCTCCTTAATCTATACATCGGATATCTATGTATAGATTATATTTAATTTATTGTTCTGTCAAGGTATTAATATAAAAAAATCCTACTAATCAGTAGGATTTTTTTAATCTTTTCAAACTTGTCATTTTTTACGTGCTGCTATTAGCAGCATCATCGGACGGCGCAGTTCATCTTTCATTCCAGGTTCATTCATTAGGTAATCAGCTGGCTTAGGTTCTAGTAGCTTAACAATCTCAAAGTCATATTGAATAAGTGTATTTATATAGGTTGTTAGTGTTTTATGATATTTCATAACTTCCTCACTCAAAAATACTGCTTTACGAACTCCCTCTTCAAAGTAATAATCAACTGGCCAGTGCAAAGGTTTTCCGTTTGCATCATAATACCACTGTTGATTTCCCTGTGCAGTGAAAATAGGATGTTCGACTGAAAAAATAAAATCCCCACCGCTGACAATGCAACTGCTTACTCTCTTACAGATGTCTTCAAAAGATTCAATATAGTGAAATACAAGTGAACTAATTATTACATCAAAACTATCTTTCGGATAATCAATATCCTCAATGGGCATATGCACGTATTCAATCAGTGGGGAAGTCGTTTTTTTACGCGCCTCTTTCAACATTTTTTCTGAAAGATCGATTCCAATAACCGACTTAGCTCCCTGCTCAACTGCATAGCGGCAATGCCAGCCAAAGCCACATCCTAAGTCTAAAATTCGTTTGTTTTGAAAATTTGGCAACATTTTTTGAAGTTCATGCCACTCACCTGCCGCCTGCAAACCTCCAACAGAACGTGCCATTTGCTTATATTGATTGAAAAATTGAATGTCATCATATTTATTTTCTTTCATGTTCTGCCCTTCTTTCTCTAGCATTTCTCCTGCTACTAAGGACCCTTATTTTCCCTAGTAAGTACCATCTATTAAACCATACTGGATAATCAATTGAAATTTTA
The DNA here is from genome assembly GCF_018919215.1 of Alkaliphilus flagellatus. Taxonomy (NCBI): domain Bacteria; kingdom Bacillati; phylum Bacillota; class Clostridia; order Peptostreptococcales; family Natronincolaceae; genus Alkaliphilus; species Alkaliphilus flagellatus. Next base: position 57,622 of record NZ_JAHLQK010000001.1, on the reverse strand, counting down.
GTTCTTTAACTACTTTATCTATAATTCTTTCAACAGTCATAATTATTTCTCCTTAATTTACTCTTATTTCAACACTTCTTTAGCCATCTGCTCATATTCAGAAAGCCCTGATATAATAGCAAATTCAGCGATTGCAACTGGATAAGCAGCAGTTAACTCAATAATATGTTCCTTCATCTTCGGCCAACAATATCCATCAGCTTCCTTATATGCATTAATAAGAGAACATAGTCCTTCTTCACCAAATATCTTGTAATAAACTGTAAAATCATTCGATACATCCGTCACCTTTGCTTCCGTCCAATCTATTAAACCAGTTACATTTCCATCCTTATCAATCAAAGTATGCCCTGGATGCATATCCCCATGAATCAATCCTGTTTTCTTCGGCCACATTTCATCATCATTTAACCATGTCTGCCAGCGGTTCCATAGAGACTCCCCAACTCCAAACTTTGCCTTCACCGCGTCCATACGCTCTTTCATTGACCTTCTTGCCTCCTCCGGCGTATGGACAACTAATCCTGCTTCAATTGCCTTTTCATGTGGAATGCTATGAAGCTCTGCCAGTACTTTCCCGAGTGTCTGGTAAAAACACTCTGGTACATTTTTTTCATCGATTTCCCAAACATAAGCTTTTGCTTCAGGATCTATTGTTCCTGCTGGTACACCATTTAACATCTTGTAAGCAATAAGCTTATCTGTATAAACTGACCAATTTGGAGCTTCAAAAGTAACATATTGATTCACAATATCCAATGCAGTTTTCTCGACTTTCGTTCTTGGCATAACATCTTCACGCCTAGGAAAACGCAATACCCAATGGTTTCCTTCACAATCAGCAGCAAACACAACCTGAAAATCAAGACCAGATTCATTGAATACTAAAGTATCTTCTTTTAGCTGTATACCATGTTGTTCTGCTATTTCAATTACTTCTTTTTTTGTTCTACTCATTCAAACCACATCCTATCATATTTTTATTTATCTTTTACACTTCATTTGTTTTTTACCTAGTTAAATATTCTTTATATCTTTCATAATCAGCTTCCTTGCATTCCAGAGATATTAATATTCCATTATCCTTATATTGGGTTGAAATGATACTGGCATTATCTCTAAGATATGATAGTGTATTCCCTTTGTTATAAGGAATTAACATCTCACAGTGTATATACTCTGTGAAAGCTTTTTCACAAATTGCATTTACTAACTCATTTATTCCTATTTTATTTTTAGCAGAAATATATACACAATCCTTTTCTCTTAATATTTCATCATCTACTAAATCTATTTTGTTATAGACGTATATAACTGGAATATTTTCCACACCTAACTCTTTTAACGTCTCATTTGTTACTTCAATTTGTTGTTTATAATTAGAGTTAGAATAATCAACTACATGAATTAATATATCAGCTTCTGCAACCTCTTCTAAAGTTGAGCGAAATGCTTTTACAAGTTGGTGAGGTAATTTATTTATAAATCCTACCGTATCAGTTAGCAAGAATGATTTGTTATCATGTAATTTAATATTTCTAACAGATGTTTCTAATGTGGCAAACAACATATCTTTTTCAAATACTTGTTTATCCTTTGAAGAATTATATAAATCTATCATAACATTCATAATGGTTGACTTACCTGCATTTGTATATCCTACTAAGGCAATAACAGGTATTTCTACTTTTTTACGTTTTTTTCGCTGATTTTGACGTTGATCCACTAGTGTTTCAAGTTCTTTATGCAATCCGCTTATTCTATCTTCAAGCTTTCTGCGATCAAGCTCTAGTTTTGTTTCCCCAGCACCTCTATTTTTAAGACCACTACCTCCTCCTTGGCGACCCAAGGATTCCCTAATACCAATTAACCGGGGCAGCCTATATTGTAATTTTGCTATTTCTACCTGAAGCTGTGCCTCTTTCGTTCTAGCCCTCTTAGCAAAAATATCTAAAATTAAAACAGTTCGGTCTATTACTCTGCATTCTAAAACTTCCTCTAGATTACGAATTTGTGAAGGTGTTAATTCATCATTAAAAATTACCAGGTCTATATTTTTATCTTCCAGTAATGTTAATACCTCTTGAATCTTCCCCTTACCTAAATAATGTAATTTATTAACTCGATTCAAGTTCTGAGTAACTTCGCCAACTATATCGATGCCACATGCATCTGCTAGATTAGACAATTCTTTCATTGAATCTATAAAGTTTTTCTGATTATTAACATTAATACCTGCTATTATTGCCTTTTGTTTTTGCTCCATATATCTTCCTCCATTCAAATATAATAAGAACCCCACCCATCAACGCAATCAAAGATTGCTGATGGGTCCCGGGAACCTTGTTGTATTCACAATAAAAAAACACAGGCTTCTACCTGTGTATTGAGTAAACGGAAGATATGTTGCAAAAAATGGAAAACTTCCTATTGATACCTATGAAAAACGAGCAAGAATAAATATAATATAGTCACATCTTTATTTTATAAAAGTTTAACTTATTCTTCTTTTATTCATATTCTATTTTTAGATACACAAAAAGAGGGTAGATTTCTCCCTCCCTCTTAACAATTTTCATGCATCTATATCATTAGTAAGGTTTTCTTAAAAATAGGCAGACCAATCCCGTTTACTCTACACATAGGTAGAGCCTTTAAGCACTATTAAATTAGTTACATAAAGTATAAAATCGAGATCTAAATATTCCACACATTTTTAAGCAACCCTCCATTCATTAAAGTTAATGCCATATTACCATATATATTTAACCTTTGCAATATAAATCCGTCTAAAAATTATTATATCATCTAACTTAATCTTGCCAGTGCTTGTAGTGAAAATACTGGTACTATTGAACTTACTAAATATCTACAGTACAGATGATTAATTTTTGGTCTTGTCAAAAACATACGAGTAACAGCTAATTCTATAACTATTATACTTATAATTACATGTGCGTCTTTATATTTTATTTCGCCACATACCTTATTTAAAAAATCAGAAATATATTTATACCTTAGCTTATCCATGCATCCCCTAATTTCGTTATTTCCCATTTATCATTTCTATACTCTATAACTAAACCGTCATAGCCAATTGCACCAAGACCTGAACGCCACTTAGATATATTCATAGTTATAGAATTATTTTTTATAGGTTTATCTTTAATTTTAAATAATATCCCTTCTTCAAAATATAGATCTTTAATGTATCCTTGTTTTTTAAGTTCCTCAAAGGTCATATTCAAAACAGTAAAACCATAACTTTCAAGTTTCTTTAGTAATTCTGCTTTTCCTTCATCTGTTAAATTTACTATTAGTGATGTATCAACAGCAATATATTTTATATTGCTATTAAGACCAATATCTTCTTTATATAATTTTTCAATAACTGTCACATATGCCTCAACTGTATGAATATCTTGATTTTCAGTACTTACAGAATGATTATCCCCTTTAGGCTTCTCTTGTTCAGCTATATCAGCATCTTGGTTTCCAGTACAAGCTACCATAAGTACTATGATAGATAAAATAAATAGTATTGATAATTTTTTCATGCTAATTATCTTTTTCATAATATTCACACCTCACTTTAAATTTACATAATTAGACGAAGTATTATTAAATTTGTTCCAATTATCTATATCCTACATACTTAGACTATTATCAAAGTTCAAGGTATATACTAAATGGTAAAAACCTAAGTTCTTAAAAATTTTAGAACTTAGGTTTGTTTATTCCATACTTTTTTAGATTTTCTAAAATAATTAACTCTCTCATCGGCTAACTACAGTAATTTTTTTAATTCCTCATCCTTTATAAAAGAAATCAATTTTACTATTAATAATACTCCTGCACATATGGGTAAAATCCATGTAGGAATATGATCTATTAAAATACCTGCTAGTAATAGCCCTATAGGAGCTATACCTACAGCCATAGTACCTATTAAGCTGAGTACTCTACCCCTAACTTCATCTGGTATAAGTCTTTGAAAAACCACCATAATAGGAATATCAATAAATGCTACAACCATACCCCCTAGTCCCATAACTATTATATAATAAACAAAGTATACACCCTTAGAATATCCACTAAATATTGGTATTACAGGCAGTGCTACAGCCATTAGTATACATATAAATATAGTAAACAGTACAGCTGTTTGTTTAAATATCTTATCCCGTTGGGGTAAAAAAGATAATAGTATTGAACCTACTAACATTCCCGCAGGCCAAAACCCCTTAACAGTACCATACTGACTAGAAGATAGCTCTAAAGTATTTGTTAGTATATAGGGTAGTGGTACTGTAATCGAAAGCTGCATTGCAAAGTTAATAAGCAAAGAAAAAGACATAATGCTAAATAACACTTTGTTATTTCTAAAAAATTGAACCCCTTCCTTTAACTCTTGTAACATAGGTCTGGTCTCTCTCTCCTTATTTTGCTCCTTTGGTCTATTATATTCAAAATCTATAAAGGCCTCAGATATTGCAGATAAAATAAAACAAATACCATTAAAAAATAGAAAACCCTGTATATTAAAAAACCCGTATACTATACCACCTAAAAATGGTCCACTAATAGACGCTATAGATGTTATACTTTGAGATAAGGAGTTAAGTCTAGTTAAGTTTTTATTATCAACTAAGTTTGGCTTACTAGCTTCCATAGCCACATCAAAAAATACATTAGCTGTTGACAATAAGAAGGAAAATAGATAAACATAGTGAATTTTTATTCCATCAAATTTACTCAATATAAAAAATGATAACATCAATATACCACATATAAAATCCATCCCGACCGCAATCTTTTTACGATCTAATCTATCTGCCACTACCCCTGCAATAGGGCCTAAGATAACTCTAGGTAGCATACTAAAAATAATACTACTAGCGAAGGACAATCCTGAGCTTGTCTTTTCTAATACGTATAGGCCAATAGCAAAACTATATATAAAGGTTCCAAAAAGTGAAACAAACTTTCCTGCAACAAATAAAATTAAATTAGCTTTATCTGAAGTAGTTGACTTTTCTAGTCCTATATCTTGCCTAGCTTCCATAATATTACCTCCAAATTAAAATTTATAATTTTTTAAATTGTATCTTAAAATATTCCATAGATTTATTCTTAATACTACAATTTCTTTCTTACTTATATTTTAATTTGAGGTGCATACACAAGCACAATACTAATTACTCTATTTTTTTCACCATAAAAAATAGAAATATAGTGTTAACACCATATTTCCATAAGAGTATATTATTTTAAAATGTTCTACTTTTCTCCACAGTAGACAAGGGTGTAAAATTCGTGTCCTTCCATCATAACTTCGTACTTAGATTCTACAATAATGTCTCCTATTTCCTTTACTTCAATGTTATTCAATGCTAAGTTTTTTATCTCGGTTTTATATGCTCTTTCTTCAAAAAACTTTCTAGAAGTAGGTGGTACAGATCTTAATATCTTAGAGCCAGATTTTACATAATAAGAGCATCCTATTAATTTGCCTCCCTTTCTTATTTTAGGAATTAATATATTATCTAAAAATTGGTCATTTTTTAAGCTATAGTTTAAAGAAGTCAAATAGTTTACAATGTAGTCGGCACTTTCATTCTTAATAGGTAATTTACTAAGATCAGAACAAATAAAAACAAATTTACAATCTAAAAAATGCTCCTCTAAATACGCCTTTATAAACCTAATTCTATCAATATCATGATCTGTTACTATATAAATATTATTTGGTTTTATATAGGACAAAAATTGTCTCATAAAAAAACCTGACCCAGTTCCAAGCTCCAGTATTATTTTATTGTCCAAAGCATCTATATCCATAAAATTAATAATTGAATCTATAGACTTATATATGTGATTTATCAGAGAAGCATCTGTTCCCTCCACATATTCCCCTAATGTAGCAGCTGGTTTTACTGTACTATCTAAATTCTCTTTGTGAATCTTTTTTCTATCTTCATCATCTAAAGATACATAAATTCCATCTTCTACATTACCGCTATAACCACATTTGCACCTAAAATATCCTTCCATTATCATATTACTTGTAACTTTTCCATCCTCTAATTCTAGTGGCATATCACATATAGGACAGCTAAGGTATTGGATAAATGATATATGAATTCCTGTTTTAATTCCACTACTCTCTACGATTTCATCAATATTATCGATTTCATTAATTCTGTTTTTTAATATCTCTAATGCCTTTTGAATTCCGCGTTTCTCTTCATCTAAAATATTTTTTTTATCTAGTAAAATACCTCTAATATAAATTTTATCTTCCTTATATCTTAATTGAGATAGTCTTGAATATCCAATGATTCTCTGAATTTCAGATAATGTAAATTTCAATTCTTTTAGTTGTAGAATTTCTTTTAAATCCTTTTCTTCTTTCTCTCCAAAGAAATAATGTCCTCCACTTTTTTCCGGAAGAAGAAGTTCTATATCCATGTAGTGCCTAATAGTATCAATAGTAAGGTTATATTTTTTGGCAAATTCACCTATTCTCATTCCAGTCTCCCCCTAAATAGTATTTGAAACTGTACTATCTCTTCTCCACAAACTCTAGTCTTTCTCTATCGGGACCTTCAAAAAATATAACTCTCATACTTTCTGTTACTTGAATAGGTTTATCTCCTAAAATATTTACACCAGATTCTTTGAGTTTTTTAATTGCCTCGTCTAAGTTATCTACAGTAAAAGCAATATGATCTACTACACCAGCACTTCTTTCTTCGTAATGGTTAAATTTATTAATCAACTCAATAACACCATCGCCAGCTCGTAAAAATATTAGCTCTCTTTCTTCATTTTTAAGTGTGCCTACTACTTCGCAACCAAGAATATTACAGTAAAATTCAGTTGATATTTTACTATCCTTAATCCTAACACCAACATGATCCATTTTATACATTTTTTATTCCTCCAATCTATCTTTTTTACCCCAAAATTCATCTATATGATATGATAATTTCTTGCCATTATTTGCCCTTTTAAAATGTTTCCATTCTGGTGGAAATAACCTCTGATAACTATGAGACGTAAATCTATCATCAATAAGGCAAACTATACCTTTATCTTTTTCTGTACGTATTACTCTACCTGCTCCCTGCAATACCTTATTCATACCTGGAAATAAATAGGCATATTCGTATCCCTTATTGTTTTTATCATTAAAATAATCCATTATGAGATTTACCTCTAGAGAAAGTTGAGGAAGTCCAACACCTATAATTATTGCACCAATCAATCTATCTCCTACTAGGTCTATTCCCTCTGAAAATATTCCACCTAAAACCCCAAAGGCAACTAAGGTATTATCTAATTCTATTTCAAATCTACTTAAAAATTCTTCTCTTTCTTCCTCTGTCATAGTAGACTCCTGCGCAATTACAGAAATATGAGGATATTTTTCTATAAATAGATCAAAAACCCTTCTTAAATATTGGTAAGATGGAAAAAAAACAAAATAATTTCCTTTTCTACCTTTCACTACATTGGCAATAGTATCCACTATAGGCATATAACTATTATCCCGATCTCGATATTTAGTGGATATATAATCTGCTACAATAAGACATAGATTGTTAGAATCAAAGGGCGAACCTAATCTAACACAATAATCTTCTTCATTGCCACCAAAAATTTCTTTAAAATATTGTAACGGAGTTAATGTAGCAGAAAAGAAAATTGCTGACTTTCCTCTTTTAATAGCCTCACCTAATAGGTAAGAAGGATCTAAACAAAATATTTTTAAAATAACATCTCTATTCCTTTTTTCCACATATGTAATGTATCTTTCGTCATAAAACTCTGCAATCTTCAAAAATGTAAGAGCATTAAAATATAACTCTAGTAAATCCTCATAACCTTCTTCCTTATTTCCTTCTTTAAGCCATTCCTCTGCTTCTCTAATAAAATTGCCTAACAGTGGATAAATTTCTTTCGGTTCCTCCTTTTGCATATAGAAGGAAGCTTCTCCACACTGTTTATTCATACTAATCATAAATGTATTTAAATGATGTAGGGCTTTAGATATTTTAGGATTCTTATCCTTCATAATGCGCTTTTGATCTAAAAATGCTTTTTTATTCAATTCAGCCGAAAACATTGTTCTTGAACGATCCACTAGATTATGAGCTTCATCAATTAAAAAAGTATAATCTCCCTTTTCATCCATAAAAAATCGTTTCAAGTATACTCTAGGATCAAAAGCATAGTTATAATCGCAAATAACCCCATCAGCCCATAGGGCAATATCTAAAGAAAATTCAAAGGGACATATATTATGTTTCAGGGCATATTTTTCAATTACTTCCCTTGTAAAGGCATCTTCGTTATTAAATAAATCCTTCAGTCCATCCCGTAACCTATCAAAATGACCTTTAGCAAAGCTACATTCCTCTGGAGTACACTTCTTCCCCTTCTCAAAACATATTTTATCCTTAGCAGTTAGTGTAACGGTTTTAAACCTTAAACCCCCATCTCTCATTTTACTAAAAGCTTCCTCTGCCACCTGTCTAGTAATGGTTTTAGCAGTTAGATAAAATATTTTCGATGTAATGCCTTCACCAATTGCCTTAACCGTAGGAAATAAAGTAGATATGGTTTTACCTATTCCAGTTGGGGCTTGAGCAAAAAGCCTTTTTTCTTCCTTAATCGTTTTATAAACTGCTACAGCTAATTCTCTCTGTCCTTTACGGTAGTCTAGAAATGGAAATTGTAACTCTTTAATACTTATATCTCTTGTAAATTTCCAATTTTCTAATGTATCAACCCAGTTATAGTAATCTTTAATTAATTGGTAGAAAAAGACTTCTAGTTCCTCAAAGTTAAAGGATTTCCGAAATTTTTTTGTCTCATCTGTATCTAAATTATAATAGGTTAATTGAATATCTATTACTTTTAAGTTTTTCTCCTTAGCATAAATATATCCGTAACATTTAGCCTGTCCCCAATGGGTTAGATTTCTATTTTCATCTAACAGGTCTAAGGGTATGGTAGTTGATTTTATCTCATCTACTACAACATTATTTTTCTCAATTAAAATTCCATCTGCCCTTCCCTGCACAGTCATATTATAGTTTTCATACCCAAAACTGTACTTTAATGTAACCTCTGGGGTATATTCCTCACCGTAGGATTTTTGTATCTTCTGATGGGCCCTTGTACCCTCTAATGCCCTACTACTTCCAGTAAATCTACTATCTAAATCCCCCGACATCAATACAAATTCTACTAAGCTACGGATAGATATTACTACTTCCTTGCGCTTATCCAATATTATCAATCCTTTTCATTATACACACATATTTGCCTAATTCTATTTTAGCTTATTTATTCCACAGCTAACAGTTCTAATATTTAATAATATATTTTTCAATTAAATCCAAACTTTATGTACTCCTCGAATTTTATATTTTTTATCAGCTTATAGCATTATCATGTGTATATTTCTATATAAACTAAATATTATATAGAAGGCTTTAAAATACTAGCTTGTATGCTAAATATTAATTTTGTTAGGGGGATTGCTATGAAAAAATCATTAACGGCTTCTGTAATTGTTTTTATCATTATACTCGTATCCTTATTTTCTATTATTAGTAGCTACAACAAATTAGTTACTATGGATGAGCAGGTAACTTCTAGCTGGAAGCAGGTAGAAAATTTACTACAGCGTAGATATGACTTAATTCCTAACTTAGTTGAGGTTACTAAAGGTTATGCAAAACACGAAGAGGAAATCTTTACACAAATAGCAGCCGCTAGGGCCAGAATCCAAGACGGAGGAAGTAGAGAAGATTTGATTGGTGCTAATAATGAGCTTTCTGGTGCCCTTAGCAGATTACTTCTCGTCGTAGAAAATTATCCAGATCTTAAGGCTAATGAACAATTTATACGACTCCAAGACGAGTTGGCTGGTACAGAAAATCGTCTAGCAGTATCTAGGCAGGATTATAACAGGACTGTAGAAACATATAACAAAAAAATCAGAAGATTTCCCACAAGTATTATAGCTAAAGCTTTTGATTTTGAACGTCACCCTTACTTTGAAATGGATCAAAATGCAAAGGAAGCTCCTAAGGTGAAATTTAATTAATTAACTAAAGCTAAAACCATCTAATTAATAATTTTTAGAGGGGGATTTTTATGCAAAGTATATGTATAAAGCGAAGTAAGTTAATATCACTGTTTATATTAATTTTTATTATATCAATTGTTCCATCCTACGGAATATCTATCCCTAAAGTACCTACAAAAGATATATTTGTTCAAGATTATGCTGAAATTCTTTCAAAAGAAGTTGAAAATAATTTACTTAAATTAAGTAGTATTTTAAAAGATAGAACTTCAGCAGAATTGGTTGTTGTAACTATTTCATCTTTAGAAGGCCATACAGTAGAAGATTATGCCTTGAACCTTTTTAGAAAATGGAATATAGGTAGTAGAGTAGAAAATAATGGTGTTTTACTTTTAGTTGCATACGAGGAACGTGAAACTAGAATTGAAGTAGGCTATGGTTTAGAAGGCGCTATAAATGATGGCAAGGCCGGTGCTATTTTAGATAAAATGATACCCTATTTTAAAGATGGTAACTATAATGTTGGAATTACTGTAGCCCATGGATTAATATTAGAAGAGATAGCAAAAGAATATAATATAGATATGTCGGATGTTTTTATAAAAAATGATATTCCCTATTTTGATCTAGAAGGTACTAACAACCCTATTCCAATATTAATATTGCCACTTATTTTTTTGTTTTTCATATTTATATTTTCTCGGATAATGGGCATGGGATTTTTTCAGGCTTTATTTATGCTTTTAAGTATCTTAGGAAGGAATAACCATAAACACCGTGGCGGCCGAAGACCCCCTGGTGGTTTTGGCGGTGGAGGTTTTGGTGGCGGTTCATCTGGTGGTGGAGGTGCATCTCGGAAATGGTAAAATTCTCTGATGCTACCTATTCTTATAAAAATACAAACCTAAGTCCTCAATTTTGAGAACTTAGGTTTTATTTCATGATGACCTATTATTCAGTAATAGCCCTTGGTATAGCTACAGCTTCCCTTTCTTCTACATGTAATTTTATGCCATCTCCCACCTTGTCTATTACTTCTTTTAATTCTACCTCTGCTTCTTCTTTAGAGCTAAATTGTCCTATTTCAATTAAAAAGCTTCCTTCTTTATCCTTTAATACTCTTACATCCTTAAGTCCATAAAACATTTCTTCTAACTGTCCAAATTCTTCACCAAATGAATAGGAGTTTGTTCGTACTGAATATATTGGAGATACATTACCCTTTGTGCCATCTTCTGATAAATTGATTACTACTTGACCAGGCTCTTCATATTCTTCTACTGTGAAGTCTACTGGTTGATTAAATACTATATTAAACCTAACGGCTGAATCGTCTAATGTAATTAATTTATATACATCCTCAACATATTTACTGTTAATTATTTCTTTAAAATCTTTTTCTGCCGTTAAACTTCTAGCCCCGCTAATGGTAAAGGTCATTGTATAAGGATTTTCATTATAGGAAACTTCAAAGTGTGGAGCATTTTCTATCTTTTCCTCCCCAGTTGAAAAATCAATAATTATCTGTTCTCCATTTTTTATTTCTTTTAATGTAATAAATTTAACATCAGCACCATCAGTAATTTGGCCACCTTGGCCTATCCCCTTATTAATTTGTAGAATTTGAACTAAGTTACCTAGTATTGGTATATTCCCCATACTATCTGCAAAACTAGGAACCGTATTAACACCTGTAGTGAAGATTATAAAACCAGCTGTAATTCCTACCATTGCCTTTTTCAATCCATTGTTTCGCTTTTTATTTTTTATATTTTGTCCATACATTATTTCATTTCTCCCCTTTCTAAATGCCTCATCAATTACTTTATCTAATTCATTAGGAACTTCTATCTCATCATATATCTTTTTCAAATCAGATGTTTTATTTTTCAATTGCATCGCCCTCCTCCAACTGAATTTTTAGCCTTTGTAATCCACGATAAAGCTGAGCCTTTATTGTATTTATAGGTAAATTTAATGTGGCAGCAATCTCATTCAGTGTTAAATCCTCAAAATAACGAAGAATTATTACTGTTTTATATTTTATATCTAATTTTTCTAAGTTCTGCCTCAAATCCAAGATCGCTTCCTTATCATTTTCTTCTACAGGAAAATTTTCTAGTTCACTTTTTTCTATAGAAATTACTTTTTTAGTTTTATTCAAATGGTCGATAGCACAGTTAATTGTAATTTTGGTTAACCATGTACTAAAATATTGTGGATTTTTCAAACTTCCAATAGCAGTAAATGCCTTATATACCGCATCATGAACAACATCTAGAGCGTCCTCTTGGTTGTGTACATAACTATAAGCAATTTTATAAATATGCTCCTTCTTTATTTGAATAAGCTCATAAAAACTATCTCCATCCCCCTTAATTGCTTTTTGTACAAGTTCATTTAACATAGTAACCTCCTTATAAAAAACTTTAGTTTGCATGGCCATGTTAACTTTCTTTCTAACAATTAGACATAAATCCATATCAAAAAGTTGCATTGTATGCAAAAAACTCCTAAATTATTAGGAGTTTTTTGCAACTATAATTTACTTTTAACCGATAAAATCTTTCCATGTATAGTAGATTCCTTATCCCGTCTATCGTCGATTTTCATACTAGTAGAAACTCTCATAGCGCCTTCTTGAAACGGAACATTGTGAAGCTTTTTAGCAACTTCAAATAGCCTATCTATGTCACCTTCTATAACTGTAGACATAGGAGTTAGTTGATACTTTATACCTTCCTCTAATTCCAACAATTTATGACATGCAGCTACATATTTGCTAACGCTAGTATCTCCTGTACCTAAAGGTGCTACTGTAATTTCTAAAAGTGCCATAATATCCCTCCAAAATATATTATTTAATATAAGTATAATTAGCTTATATCAATAATATTATAACAGAATTAGACACTTACTTATTTCATATCCTTTAAATTTTCAGGTATAATTAGTTCAGCTTCTGTAGCTGCCTTAACTTCATCTACGGTAAAATCAGGATTTAATTCCTTTAAAACTAATCCTTCTTTAGTAACTTCCATTACACCCATTTCAGTAATAATTAAATCTACCTGAGCCATTGCAGTTAATGGAAGATTACATTTTTTCAATATTTTAGGACTACCCTTAGCCGTATGTTCCATAGCTACTATTACCTTTTTAGCTCCAACTACTAGATCCATAGCTCCCCCCATACCTGGAACCATTTTACCTGGTATCATCCAGTTAGCAAGATTACCTTCCTGGTCTACTTGAAGTGCTCCTAATACTGTAGCATCCACATGTCCACCTCTAATAATAGAAAAAGACATTGTACTATCAAAAAATGCTCCACCTTCTTTAATTGTTACAGGTTGACAACCGGCATTAACTATATATGGGTTTTCTTTACCTACTTCTGGTGCAGGACCTAAACCTACAAATCCATTTTCGGATTGTAGTATAATATCTACATCATTATCTATATAGTTAGCTACCATTGTAGGAAGTCCTATTCCTAAGTTAACTACATCACCATCTTTAAGCTCCTTTGCTACTCTCTTTGCAATAAATTCTTTTATTTTATTTCGATCCATTATTTTTCACCCCTAACTATATAATCTATAAATATGCTAGGTATAACTACTTCCTGTGGTGCTATTTGTCCAACATCTACAATTGTTTCTCCTTCAATAATAACTGTATCCGCCGCCATGGACATTACTATATTAAAGTTTCCAGCAGCTCCTTCATAGTATACATTTCCTTTTTTATCTACCTTGTTACCAAAAATTATCGCTATATCTGCTTTTAGCGGTAGTTCCAACAAATATGTTTTTCCGTCTATCTCCATTTTCTGTTTGCCTTCTTCAACTAGAGTTCCTACCCCTGTAGGTGTTAAAAACCCACCTAGACCTGCACCAGCCGCTCTTATTTGTTCTACTAATGTTCCTTGTGGAACTAATACAACCTCAGTTTCACCTGCATTCATCTGCCTGCCTGTTTCTTGATTTGTTCCAATATGAGATACAATAACCTTTTTAAACTGCTTGCCTACTACCATTTTCCCTACGCCCAAATTTGGAAATGCAGTATCATTACAAATTAAAGTTAAATCTTTTACCTCTTTTTTTACCAAGGCATCGATAATCTTATGGGGACTACCTGATCCTAAAAATCCGCCCACCATAATAGTCATACCATCTTTAATATGACTTATAGCTTCTTCTATACTTACAATTTTAGACATAACGCCACCTCCAAATTTTTATAATAATATAATTTTAGAATTAATTATTTAATTATCTATAGCAACTATATTTAATTAAGAGCAATTGTTATGCCAAAATTATAGTTTATGATTAAATTAAAATAAATCTTTAAATTTCAATACTATATAGATTGGTTCCTTATAATAAACTGAATTTTTCAATTCATAAAATTATAATAACTTAATATATGTATAAAAAAATCTACAACTTTATATTAGTTGTAGATTTCTTGTACAGTTTTACCAATCTAATCCGTATAGCTCTATTTTTTTATATAATGCGGTTCTATGGATACCCAATGTTCTGGCAGCCAAGGTTTTATTGCCCCTACTTTCCTCAATCGCCTTTTTAATAGCTTTCTTTTCCACTCTAGCAACTATGTTTTTTAAAAGTAAAGAATCTTCCTCACTATATCCATCTTCTTTAAAAACCTTTTTATTTAAATATTCAGGTAGATGTTCTATTTTAATGACGTCATCCTTGCATAGTGTAGATGCTCTCTCAAGTACATTACGAAGTTCCCTTACATTACCAGGCCATACATGATTTTTAAGGGCTTCTTTAGTCTCAAATTCAAGTATTTTTTTAGGTACAGATAAATCCTTGGATAGACTATTTAAAAGACTTTCAGCCAATATAGGAATATCCTCTATTCTATCTCTTAAAGGTGGTATTTCTATTTGTATTACATTCAGTCTATAGTATAAATCTTGCCTAAACTTTCCTTCCTCCACAGCCTTTTCCAGGTTCTCGTTAGTACAGGCGATTAACCTTATATCTATTTCAATTCTTGTATTTCCACCTACCCGTTCAAACTCTCTAGTTTCCAGTACTCTTAGAAGTTTTGCCTGCATCTCCATTGGCATAGAACCTATTTCATCTAATAGTATTGTTCCACCATTAGCAAGTTCAAATTTTCCGATCTTTCCTTCTCTTCTTGCCCCTGTAAAAGCTCCACCATCGTATCCAAATAACTCTGACTCCAATAACTCTTTGGGAATAGCAGCACAGTTGATTGTAACAAATGGTCCATGCTTTCTTAAACTTGCTCTATGTACTCCATGAGCAAATAATTCCTTTCCTGTACCACTCTCACCTTGGATAAGCAAAGTTGCATTACTTTCCGCTGCCCTCTTAGCAATTTCTTTTAAATATATCATCTTTTTATTTTGTGTAATAATATTATCAAAGGAGTATTTTGTTTTATGAAATCTTTTAATCTCTCCCTTATATTTATGTACTGTATCTTCTAACATTTCTAGTTTTTGTACTAAAGATTTTAACTCCTTAACATCTTTAAAAAGTACTGTTCCTGCTGCACCAATAATTTTACCGTTCTGTATTATGGGCACTCTGCTAGTTATCATATCTCTGCCTTGTATTTTTTGGACCTCGAATAATTCTTTTTCGCCTGTTTTAGCTACAATATGTAGTCTAGTATTTTCTATTATATCTTCAACATTCTTATCCAGCACATCTTCTTCTTTAATCCCCATTAGTTTTTCATAGTTCCACTTAACAATCTTTCCATCTATATCTACTATTGCCATTCCATAGTAAGCAGTGTCCAGCAGATCCTCTAGCATTTCCATGCTTTCTTTTAGCCTTTTTAGTTCTTCTGCAACATTCTTCTTCATAAAAACACCCCCTAATGACAATACTCTTTACTATATATTATCACGAACTGAGTGAAAAAATCTAATATTTAAATAATAAAGTAGCTTATAGCTTTTGCAATTATTGGAATAATATAAATGACAATAATATAGAAAGGAGAATTTTAGTGAAACAATATAAAAGGCTGATAGTTTCGATAATAATAGTACTCTCTATACTTATAACTTCTATTGGTTGTAAACCACAAGAGAATAAACAGGGTCAGAATAAGGAAGAAGGAAAAAAGCCAGAGCAAACAGTTGAAATACCCTCTCCAGATCAAATGATTTTATCTGCTGAGAAGTGGAAGGATCAATTTCCCCTAATCTACGAATCCTTACAAATGACATCAAGATTTAAAGATGGGGTAACAGAAGATCCAGAATTAGGGGGATCTCACCCTATTAGTTATTTAGAGAAGTATCCCGATATAAAGGTATTATATGATGGGATAGGATTCGGAAAGGAATATTATGCTGCTAGAGGCCATTACTATGCCCTTCATGATGTTATTAATACAGCAAGACCTAAACCAGGTGCATCATGTTTAGCATGTAAAACGGCTGATTACGAAAAACTACTAGCTGAATATAAAGATGATTTATATGCTATGGACTTTCATAAGGTATCCCAGGAAGCTGAGAATGGAATCACTTGCTATACCTGCCATAGAAATGAACCCGGAAAACAAGTTCAAGCAACAACGCCTCAATTTAGAGTAGCAGTAGACAAGCTTAATAAAGAGCCTAAACCTGGCACTATGGCCTGTGCACAATGTCATGTCGAATATTATATGGATCCAGATACAAAGGAAGTAATTTTACCTTGGGATAATGGGTTAGAAATAGCAAATATCGAAGCATATTACGATAAAATTGATTATTTTGATTGGAAACATCCAAGAACAGGAACTCCTTTAATTAAAGTACAGCATCCTGAGTTTGAAACCTATAGTGGAAGTGTCCACGATAAGATGGGTGTTACATGTGCAGATTGTCATATGCCAACGGTAGAAGAAAATGGACAAAAATATAAATCTCATTGGGCAAAAAGTCCACTAAAAACTCTTAATGAATCCTGCGGTACTTGCCATAGCTCTGAATTAGATGGATTAACAGCAAAGGTTCAAGGAATACAAAAGGAAATAGATGATGAGCTGCTAGAGATTGGTAAAATGCTTGTGCAACTAATTGAAAATTTTGGAACAGTTATGGAGGACAGTCAGTTAGATGATACAGTAGTTAATGAGTTATGGGATCTACATAGAAAAGCTCAGTATAGATGGGATTTTGTGTTTGTAGAAAATAGTACAGGCTTCCACAATACACCAAAGGCAAAAAAAGCTTTAAGTGAAGCAAGAAACTATGCTCAACAAGCCTTAGATAAACTAGCAGAATTTCAATAAAAAATCCTATATTACTATTCTACTAATGACTTTTATCAAGCTGCTACTTCTTAAAAAAACTTAACTTGTTAGAAAATTTATATTTTCTTAAGTAACTACCACTATACATAATCTAGTAGTGGTAGTTATAATTAAAATTATGTAAGGAAGTGAATAAATGAAAGTATGGTTTAAAAAAATATTTGCTTTTTTAAGAACTATGAAATTTGGATTAATCTTACTAGGAATGTTATGTTTAGTATCTGTAGTAGGATCTGTTGTCCCACAAGGTAGAGAAGAGGCTTTTTATCTAAATAACTACTCACCATTATGGTCACAGTTAATTATTACCTTTAAAGCCTACGATATTTATCATTCCAGTGGATTTATTGCGCTTTTTCTTGCTCTAGCCCTTAACTTATTTTTATGTAGCACTATTAGATTTAAAAATGTTATTAATAAAATTAAAAAATTATCATTAGCTCCTAGTGAAACGCAACTTAAAAATCCTGTTAAGTCTATGAATTACTTTAGTACCGATAGTATTAAGGATGTTTTTAAAAGTGAGGGTTTCAAAAATATAAAGTGTACAACATATGATTCCACAGAAATATACTATAGTAATAAAAATAAAATAGGCTACTTAGGATCATGGCTTATTCACATTGGTATACTTGCAATAATTGTATTTTATAGCTATGGACAGTATACATTTTTTGATACAGCTGTATTTGGTACTCCAGGATCAATGCAACAATTAGAGGGTACTAATTATATAATGAACATCGAAGACTTTGAAATAATCTATAGAGATGATGGATCTGTTCAGCAATATATTACACAAGGCACCTTAACTGATAAAGATGGAACTAGTCTTGTATCTGGCGAAATATATGTGAACAACCCAATGAGATATGATGGTTATACTTTCTATCAACATAGCACCGGATGGGCTTCAGAAGTTAATGTCTTTAAAGATGGACAAAATCTCGGGAGTGAAATAGTATACGATGGAACCGCTTATATAAATAATAAGGAATTTATAGTTATCCAAATGCACCACTTATATCCAGATTTTGTAGCAACTGAAACAGGCTTTGCTTCCAAATCCAATGATCTAAATAATCCAAAAATACTATACTCTCTACTTTATGGAGGCCAAAGAGTAGATATGAACCTAGTTTCTCCAGGTCAGGATGTGCATTGGCAGGATTTTACCTTTAATTTTACTAACCCAGAGCGTTACACGTATTTATCAGTAAATAAAATGAATGGGAAAATTGGAGCATTGATTGGTTCTATAGTGATAATGCTAGGATTATTTTTAGCATTTTATATGAAACCAAAACAGCTTATAGTTGAAAGAAAAGCTGAAGCTATTTATATATATGGAGATTATTCATCCGATAAGAAAAATAGCCTTAAAGGAAATTATCAAACCAAAAAAGATATTTCTATTTAGACAATAAAAAAGGAGAGTTACTATGTTTGGAGAAAATCAAAGTTTTATTATTGCACTAATACTATATAGCCTATCTACAATAGCATATTTTATTTTTTTTATTTTTAGGAAGGAAAAATTAGGCAACTATGGAAGCATACTCGTTAAATTAGGATTAACCTTTCATACTGTTTCTTTAGCAACTAGAACTGTACAAGCCAGTAGATTGCCTATTAGTAATCAGTACGAATTTGCTACAAGCTTTGCATGGGGAATTAGTTTGTTTTATCTAATATTTGAAAAAAAATATAGATATAAGATCTTAGGAGCCTTTGCTACTCCAATTATACTTATACTTATTTACTATGCAGCTATGCAATCTAAAGATATAAGACCATTAATGCCAGCACTTCAAAGTAATTGGATTGTAATTCATGTTCTAACTGCCATATTTAGCTATGGTGCCTTTGCGGTGGCCTGTGCAATTTCTATTATATATGTTCTTAGGGATCATTTAAAGGAAGATAGTTTTACAAGAAAACATATGCCAAATTTAGACCTTCTTGATACTATGAGCTATAGAGCCATAGCTGTAGGCTTTATAACCCTTACTATAGTAATTATTACTGGAGCAATTTGGGCTGAAAAAGCTTGGGGCAGATATTGGCAATGGGACCCTAAGGAGACTTGGTCATTTATAACATGGGTGATTTATTCTATTTATTTGCATGTAAGATTAACTAAAGATTGGAAGGGCAAAAAAGCAGCTTGGTTTTCAATAATAGGTTTTGCTTCTATATTATTCACATATATAGGTGTTAATACTATTTTAGTTGGATACCACTCATATTCTTTTATGTTATTTCCTTTTTATTTTAATTAAAAATCAAATATAAGAAAGTCTTTCCTTTGAAGATTTATAGGTCGACTTTATTGAAGCATAGAATGAAAATTACAGCTTATCCACCATTTTAATAAGTAAATAATTTATTCTATTGTTATAAAAACAACCTATTGGATTAATCCGCTAGGTTGTTTTTATATACTTTATATTTTATATAATCCATATTATTAGTTAAAATGTTTTAACCTGTCTTGCATACATTGCTTTAGCAAATATATAATATGCAAATTGTAATACAAAATAAATAGCTACAATAACTAATAAATACAGATATAGACTTTGCATCAAAAGATTACTTAATGCTTTAATTGCAAACAAGGCATGGATAACTGCTACAATAAATGGTAGAAAAAATACAAGTAATGTCTGGATATTTATAATTTTTTTCATTTCTCCATCTGTCATACCTATTTTCTTTAAGGAAATAAACTCCTGCTTATCTTTTTGAATTTCATTAAATAATTTAAAGTATATAATACTTCCCGTTGCAATAAAGAACAGTATAGCTATAAAAGCTCCAATAAATAGCATTAATGTTGTTTGTTCCATTACGGCATTGTAATTTGTAACTCTTTCCTTAAAGTGTCTTGCCTCAATATCTTTTTCATCTATAAATTCAGCAATTTCATTTACTGTATTTATTGATTGCTTCCAGTTTTTAAAATTATAACTGTAATATACTACTTTTTCATTTTCAGGAATAGATTTATTTAATTGACTATATTCTCCATCACTAACAACTATAACATTAGGTGTTTTATAATTCAAATTAATAACACCCTCATTTATCGCTTTAACTATATCATAAGATTCTACATTATCATTAACATTTAAGCTTAATGTGCTATCATCAATAAAGCTATCTTTTACATTTGATCCTATAGTCTTATCTTTATATTTATAAATTAAGGCTTCTTTGCCATCTAAGTCAATATTCTTTTTCCTTTGCTGTTTGGCTAAAATATTAAAATCAGAATTAGACATAACATAAAAGGAATGTGCAGGATGATTTATGTCATTATTTTTTGCGTCAAATAACACAATTTCATTTTTATATTTAACTTCTTCATTATTCTTTTTAGCAATCTCCTCTACTTTACCTGACTCAATTACATTATGAGATGTGAGTCCTCTTTCCAATATACTTATATCGTGAGGATTCTCACTTAAGAAGCCTGAAGCAAAGCCTTGCTGTACAGAGTAAACAGTTCCCGAAGCTGTCAATGCTACAGCTCCCGATACGGCTACAATAAATAAAACCTTAGCATTATCCTTTAACTTATATATTATCTGAGATAAAGTTATCATATTTACCCCATTGTAAAAGAGTCTGTTGTTTTTCTTTAGCTTTTCAGTTATTAATATACTAAACTGCGTAAATAAAAAGTAGGTTCCAGCCACTGTTACAATAACAATAGGAATCATAGTTACTATAATTGCCATTCCTGAAAATACTGCCATTCCATAGCCTGAACCTATTAATAAAATTGATAATATAGCTTTTAAAATAGAAAACTTAGGAATTGGCTTTGGCACTCTTGCACCTTTTAATAACTCTATGATATTGTTATTTTTAATTCTAAAGCTACTAATATAGTTAACTCCCTGAAATAATAAAAGAAAACTAAATATAGTAATAATTAGAGCTTTAATTGATACAATAAAAGGAATTTCTACATTTAATGCTATAATAGCACTTATTGCCATAAAAAATAGCTTCGAAAACAAAATACCAAAACCTAAACCTGTAGCAACAGATATTAATGACACTATCATATTTTCATATATAACGTATCTTCGAACTTGAGACTTTGTCATACCGAACATAGATAAAAGCCCAAACTCCTTTTCCCTAGACTTTAAGAAACTAGAGTTTGAATAAGATGTGAAGAAAATCGAAAATACAATTATTACAAATTCACATACTATTAGAGCATTAGTAGCTAATGCCCCCTTTGTCCCCATATACTTTATGTCACTTACGGCAGGATTAAATATAAAGTTGGCAAAAATGAAAAATACCATAACTACTAATGTATTACTTAAATAATACATTACATATTTATGAAAGTTACCTTTCAGATTTTTGTAGGCAATACTACGCAATGTCATTATAGTTACCCCCTAACACTGAAAGGGAATCTAATATTTGCTTAAAAAATGCCTGTCTATTTGAACCCTTAACTATCTCTAGAAAGAACTTTCCATCTTTAATCATAATAATTCTGTCGCAAAAGCTTGCAGCAAATGGATCGTGGGTTACCATTGCAATAGTAGCTTTTTTAGTTTCATTTAATTTTCTTAGGGATTCCATAACATCATTAGAAGCCTTTGAGTCTAAATTTCCTGTAGGCTCGTCAGCTAAAATAATAGAAGGATTATGAACTAATGCCCTTGCACAAGCAGCTCTTTGCTGCTGTCCTCCTGATACCTCATAGGGTCTTTTTTCTAATATATCTACAATATTTAAAATTGAAGCTATATCCATTACTCTTTGATTAATTTCCTTAATCTTTAACTTGTCCAACACTAAAGGAAGTATTATATTCTCCTTAATAGATAATGTGTCTAATAGGTTAAAGTCTTGAAATATAAAGCCTAACTCTCTTCTTCTAAATAGGGCTGATTCCTTTTCTCTTAACTTACTAGGATTAGTTCCATTAATAAACAATTCTCCAGATGAAGGAGTATCAATAGTTGCAAGAATATTTAAAAGTGTAGTTTTTCCACTACCTGAAGGTCCCATTACACCTACAAACTCTCCATCCTCTACAGACATATTAAATTTGTCTAATGCTTTAACAGTTAAACCACTCTTTTTATTTCCATAAACTTTAGTTAAGTTTGCTACCTTTAAGATTGACATAGTTTCTACCTCCGTTTTTTCTATAATATAATAAAATATATTTTTAGATTATAAGGAACTTACCCTCTCTTACTTTCTTCTTATATTATAAAAAAATAAGAGAAATCCTAGTATCGATTTCCCTTTCACAACTAATTACTATTCTTACAATTTTGAAAGAAACTTTTTAATAGTTGAAAGACTACATCTTAAATATACTTCCTCCGCTATAAAATACTATAGAAAACTGTGTCCATTTTCCTTCCTCAGATTCTACAGTAATGCGATGACCTAAATTAGAACATATTTTTTTAGCTAAATACATTCCCATACCTGTAGATTCTGAGAATTTCCTGCCATTTTCTCCTGTAAAAAACGGGTCAAAAACCCTTCTTAAATCCTGCTGTGGAATACCTACACCCTCATCCATAATGGAAATAATATAACGGTTATGCTCTTTCTTTGCTTTAATTATAATTGACTTATTATCCTTATTTATACCCTTTGAATATTTCATAGCATTATTTAAAATCTGATTAATAACAAATCGAAGCCATTTCCTATCGGTCTCAACTATTAATTCCTTTTCACCTTCTAACTTAGGAAAAATAGAATACTTAATTAATAGTTTTTTATGATCATTAATAACCTCTCGAACTATACTTAAAACATCAATTTGTTCTACTTTAAAATCTAAATTAAACTGGCTTAATCTAGTATTATACAGCATCATTTCAAGACCCTGAGAGAGCTTTTCATTTTCTTCCTCTATGCTTTGTAAAACTTCATTAAAATTCTTAGTATTTTTATCCTGTAGAAGTAAATTAATAACGGATACTGGAGTTTTCATTTGATGTACCCACTGATTCGTAAAATATATATACTGTCTTTGATTCTCCTCGTATTTATCTAAATAGTCTTTATAGTATTTATAATTATTAAACAAAATATCCCTATATATCAAATGTTCTCTACTACGTATTTCGCCTACTCCTAGCATATTTTCTATTCCATTACTAGAACTTTTAATGTTATTTAAGCTCTTATAGAATGGTCGCTTTCTACTATAATCAATTATAAGAAAAAGTATTAAAAATACGGTAGATAAAATAAATGCATAACTAATATTCTCCATTGGATAAAGGCCAAGGGAAATTGTTAAACTTAAATGCATAACTAAAATAACAACAATAATGTTTATATAAAAGAAGAAAATATATAATAGTTTATCCATTAAATATTTTTTAAAGTTCACTTACACACCTGCTTTCGAGAACTTTCTATTAAATATCCCAATTAATTGTAATGGAATAACCCTGCCCTCTCTTTGTCTCTATAGCATTCCTAATTCCAAGTTCCTCTAATCTTTTTCTAACTCTAGTAATGTTAACAGATAAAGTATTATCATCAACAAAATCTACATCATCCCATAATATTTCTAAAAGTTCATCCCTTGAAATAATAGTATTAGGCTTCTTAAGCAAAGAATGTATTAAAAGAAACTCTTTTTTACTTAACTCTATTTTGATTCCATTAAACTCTAAGGTGTTTTGATTAATATTTAAATACAAGCCTTTTACTTCATATACCTCACTATTATTGTTCTCCGAATACTCTCCATAAACTCGTCTTAATGCACTTTTAATTTTTGCAATTAAGACATCATAGGAAAATGGCTTTGTAATATAGTCATCTCCGCCATTTTCAATTGCCATAACTTGATCCATGTCAGAACTTCTTGCAGATATAAATATAATAGGTGCCTTAGAAATAGTTCTAATATCCCTACACCAATAAAAACCATCATAAAATGGAAGGTTAATATCCATTAAAACAATATGGGGATTATGTTTTATAAACTCGCTCTTAATATTAGAATAATCTTCAACTATATATGCCTCGTAGCCATATCTTTCTACATGACTTTGAATTAAACTAGCTATCTTTTTATCATCTTCTACTATCATAACATGATACATAATCTATATCACAACCTTAACCTTACTAATAATTATACTATTTAACTTCCACATATTTAACCCTATTACCACACCATTTAATATACTTTTGAAAATCATCATAGCTTATAGTTACACTGGCAGTATTAATATTGGGATGAAATGTAATCTTTTCTCTTGTGGCTAGATCATTATCAATTAATAGCTCAACTTCTTTATTTTCATCATTAATTAGTCCAAATGGTGAAACTGAACCTGGTTCAAGACCTAAATATTTTTCCATTCTCTCTGGAGATGCAAAGCTTAATCTTGTACTTTCAATCTGCTTTGCTAAATCTTTAGTACTTGACTTTTTATGGCTTTCAATTACAACTAAATAATGTTTATCTCCCTTAGAATTACGTAAAAATAAGTTTTTGCAATGGGCAATATTATCACCCTTTACATCGTATTCTTCTATTTCTGCAATAGTACTTACAGCTGGATGTGTATATCTATCATAAGGAATGTTTAACATATCTAAAGTTTCATATACCTTTTTTTCTTTTGTATCCATAATTATTTTCCTCCCAAACAAATCTGTTCTATTAATTACTTTTTCCTAATTTATAATCCTTCTTGAAGTAAGTCGCATACCTCCACACCCACTCTAAAGGTCCCATACTATGATTAGAAAGCCACCACTTACTAAACTTAACCTGTATTACATAAAACAGTGGACAGTATAAAACACTTAACCATAGTGGAATTATTGCCGTATTTTTAAATAATATAGAAAAAATAACAGCAGTAAAAATAGTTTGTCCTATATAGTTTGTTAATGCCATTTTACCAACATAACTAAATGGTTTCAACATCTTTTGACATTTCTCTTTTCTATTAAGCAATAATATTGTGGAAATATAGAAAACAGCCATTGTCTTACCACTTAACCAAACAAAGAAGTATGCACTTTGAAGCTGATAGTCTGTTGAATTTAAATATAGATTAACCATTGGTATAAATAATACAAATGATAATATCAATGATACAATCTGTGCCTTCTTTATTCTAGGAGTAAACTCTTCTAATCGGTTAAAGAACTTGATCTTTCCTACATATAATCCGAATAAAAACATAGACAAAATCTCTGGTGTATAACCAATAGCACTTGTAATAGACCTATCACTAAACAAGCTAATTCTATAAGCTACTTTTTGCATCCAGCCTTGTAAAGGGTTATAGTGTGTTAGCCCTTCTTGCACTAAGGCTTCATCTAAAAATTCACTTAAGACAGGACCTAAATAAATAAACCCATTGAAAATAACTGCAATTACTAAAAGTACTACTGCCCAAATTAATATAGTTTTTGGCTTCCTGCTATAAAATAAAAGTAGCCATACTCCTACTAAAGCATACATATTTAAAATATCTCCATGCCATAGAAAAGCGAAGTGTACAAATCCAAAGATAAATAGAAAAAATAACCTTCTAAAAAATAACTTGTACATTTTATCTCCTCTGGATTCTGCTCTGCTCATAAAAATATAAAATCCTAATCCAAATAAAAATGAGAAAATAGTGTAGAACTTTGTTTGGATAAGTAAATTATAAAGCAATCTAATAAAGGCATCTAAACCTGAATATTTTACCATTTGCAAAGGTGCTATTATCATTTCTGGAAAGTTTACAAAGAAAATCCCTAGAATTGCAATTCCTCTGATAATATCAATTTCAATTATTCTTTCTTTTTCTGTTATTGATTTTACCAATACCACCACTCCTTTATGAATGCTAACAATTTAGCAAAGCGCTGCTATTATTTTAGTTCTATATAACTAGTAAAAAACCTTTATCTCCAAAATAAAAAACTATAAATGCTCAGTTACTATCACGGTTATATTATGATAAAAATAAAGAAAGACTCATCTAAAATGAGCCTTTCTTTACTAACTATTATACTCGAAACTTAGAAATAGATTCCAATAAACCTTCTGCGCCTTTTTTTATATCCCCAATTTGATTAACAATTTCATTCGACCTATGCATTACATCAGAGTTTCTTTGGGCAATATTAGTGGTACCTTCTGCACCTTCATTAGTAGCCATAGTTACCTCATTAATAGCTGTTAACATAGATTGGATAGATAGTAAGAAATGTTCTGCTGTCACATCAAAGTTATATAATAATTCTTCAATATAGGTAGCATCTTTACTATATTGTTCTCCTGTTTCTGCTAAAACTCCATAGTCTTTAATAACCTGTTTATCCATAAACTCTAATATTTGCTTTGAGCTTTCTACTAGATTATCAACAGCAGTTAAAACTACACCTGTAGTATCTTGAATCTCTGTAACAGCTTTTTCAGAGTCCTCTGCAAGTTTTCTAATTTCATCAGCTACTACTGCAAATCCTTTTCCAGCCTCTCCAGCTCTAGCTGCTTCAATAGCTGCATTTAATGCTAAAAGATTAGTTTGGGATGTTATCATTAAAATAGCATCAGAAAGCACCCTTATTTCATCAATGGCTTTAGAATCCAAAATAGCTTTTAGTAGTTTTTCCTGTGTACCTACATACATATCATTTGCTGTTTTGGAAGAAGTTATAGCATTTTGCTTTAGCTCATTGGCCCTATTACTTATTTCCTTAGCAGATATAAGTCCATCTTCTATCTGTTTTGTCATAGTTTCTATAGCATTTTCAATCTCCATAGAAGTTGCGCTCATCTCCTCCATGGATGCAGCTGTCTGCTCCATACCTGCTGAAATTTGCTCTGTTGTAGCAGATACTTCTTCGATACTTCCATTTAATTCGTAAATATTTTTTTCTGCATTGTTAAACACATCTATAATATTGTTTGCTTCATCTATTACTTTTGTAATAACATTTCGTTGAGATTCTATCATTTGATTAAAACCACTTGCTAATTTGCTAATCTCATCATTTGAAAATGTTTTAGCTTGAACCGTTAAATCTCCTGCTTTAGCCTTTTCGTAGGATTCTAAAAGAGTAGGTATTTGTTTTAAAATATTTTTTGTTAATACATAAAGCATAATCGATAATATAATAATAGCGGAAAGCATAGAAATAATAAAAATATTACGGAATGATATTAGACTTCCCTCTGCTTCTTTAACTGGTACTACAAGAATAGCACCCCACTTACTATTGCCTACTGGTGTGTAAGATATGTAAGTTTCCTCTCCGTCTATAATAAATTTATCCACATAGGGATTTCCCGCTGAAACAACTTCTGAAACATTCTCCCATCCGTTTTCTAAATCATTAATATCTTTCTCTAGTATCATATCTTTATTATTATGATAAACAAATCTTGACTGACTATCTAACAATATGGCATGTCCACTTTCGTTATAAGTAAAACTGCTTAAAATTTGTGAAATTCTATCTAAAGTAATATCTACCCCTGCAACAGCAATAATCTTTCCATCCTTACTATATATAGGAGTGCTGACAGTAAGAA
This sequence comes from Alkaliphilus flagellatus, assembly GCF_018919215.1. NCBI lineage: Bacteria > Bacillati > Bacillota > Clostridia > Peptostreptococcales > Natronincolaceae > Alkaliphilus > Alkaliphilus flagellatus. The sequence continues at coordinate 29,615 of NZ_JAHLQK010000001.1, read as the reverse complement.
CCAATTCTCTAGTTATGGCATCGATATATGGATCAGTAATAACAGTATTATTACTTGCAATTGCTTGTTTATACCAATCCCTATCCTTAGTACTATAGTCTGATGCTGTTTTAAATTCATCATAGGTAATTAAATGATTAATCTTTCCAACTCCAACATAAACATTTAATAAATCCTCATTGCTATCCTTTATGAGTTTTAATGTATTAACAAGACTTCTATACCCATCAACTGTATCAATAGTCTCTTTATTCATGTCTTGTTCCAAGAAATCTTTTATGTAATGGTTCATATCCAATTGATGAATATTTTTTTCTGCTGTAGATAGAACATCTACGGTTCTAACGGCAATATTTTCTCTAGCATACCCTAACTCATTTTTAATATTATCTACTAAAATATTTTTTGTATTAGTATAAATAATTCCAGAAACAACTGAAAAGGCTAAGCTAACAGTAAGTATAACAACTAAAAATATCTTTGTCCTAATACTCATTTTCATATCCGTCATTTTCCCAACCACCTTCTCTTTATTTATGTTAGAATATTAATAATATTTCTTAATTATATCATCTTTAGTGTCAAAAAAATAGATATTATGCCTTAAATTGGCATAGTAGGTCAAAAAGCTTTTTATTATGTATTGTGATTCTAGAACCCGTTTTTTGGATATATATGATATTAGGTAGAGAGGAGAGATTGTAATTATGAAAATTCAATTTTTAGGAGCTGCAAAGGTTGTTACTGGATCTAGTATATTAATTACATCAAATAAGTATAAGATTTTATTAGACTGTGGATTATTCCAAGGCAGTGAGGATTTAGAAATTTTAAATAAGAATGATTTTTCATTTAATCCATCTGAAATAGACTTTCTTCTTCTGAGTCATTCCCATATAGATCATAGTGGGAGAATTCCAAAGCTTGTTAAAGAAGGCTTTAAGGGGAAAATCCTCTGTACTAAAGCAACCAAAGATCTTTGTGAAATTATGCTAGTGGATAGTGCACATATTCAAGAAAGTGATACAGAATGGGAAAATCGCAAAGGAAAAAGATCTGGTAAACCGCCAGTTAAACCCTTATATACTATCGAAGATGCTCTTTTAAGCCTTCGTTATTTTGAATCTGCACTATATGATCAAAAAATAAAATTAAATGAAGAAATATCTGTACGTTTCCGTGATGCAGGGCATATATTAGGATCTTCAATAATTGAAATATGGATTGAAGAAGATAAAGATACTGTAAAAATAGTATTCTCAGGAGATTTAGGGATGAAAAATAAGCCTCTTATTCGTGATCCACAAATAATTGAAGATGCAGACTACCTTATTTTAGAATCTACCTACGGCAATAGGGTTCATGAAAATGTGGAAAAGCGAATGGAAAAGCTTACGGATATTATAAATAAAACCGTATTACGGGGAGGAACAGTACTAATCCCTTCATTTGCTGTTGGACGAACTCAAGAATTAATTTATGAACTAAAACAATATTATGAAAACAACAATGATCTAGATACATTTATGAAGGTTCCCATATATATAGATAGTCCTATGGCTATTTCTGCCACTCAAATTTTTAAAAAGAATTCCTATTCTTTTGATGAAAAAGCTAAAGATATTATTTTAAGTGGTAATAATCCATTAGACTTTGAAAACCTTTACTTTGTTAGGGATTATAAAGAATCCATGGCTTTAAACAATTCAGATTTTCCTAAAGTTATCATATCTGCTAGTGGAATGTGTACAGCTGGTAGAATACGTCATCATCTAAAGCATAATTTATGGAAAGCTAAAAATAGTGTTGTATTTGTCGGTTATCAGGCAAATGGAACATTAGGACGTATTTTAAAAGATGGTGCTAAGTCTGTAAAACTACTAGGCGAGACAATAGCTGTACTATCTGAGATATATAGTGTTGAAGGTTTTTCTGGTCATATAGATCAGCCTGGAATTTTAGAATGGCTACAAGGTTTTAAGAAAAAACCTAAAAAAGTATTTTTAGTCCATGGTGAAGAAGATTCATTAAATACACTTTCAAAACTTATTGAAAAAAAGCTAGATATGTCTACTATAATTCCTAATATGGGATACATGTTCCAAATAGAAAACGAAGTGCTAAAAGCTTACTCTGGTGAGATATTAGAACCGATTAAAAGAAAGGAAAATATTAAAAAGGAACTACAAGAAGTCTACGACCAATTTGAAAATCTATCTTCCCAAACTAATAAATTTATAGATGATAGCTTATTAGAAAAAGAATATGATACATTGAAGAATAAGCTTATAGAGCTTCAAAGAGAACTTTTAGATTTAGGTATGATACTAGGTAGTAGAAAGTAATAAATATATGCTAAAGTAATGTAAACAATCTGTGTTAAACAAAATAAATGCTCTTATCTGGCGAAAATTATAAATAACAAGCCGTATAAGAGCATTTTGATTATTATATTACCTAAGGATATTTTAAGCATCATATCCAATTAACTATCTACATGAAGAATAAATATATTTAAAAAATCATAGCTCCTAAAATACCTGCAATTAGTAATGGTATATTGTAGTGAATAAAAGTCGGCACACATGTATCCCAAATGTGATCGTGCTTACCATCCACATTTAATCCTGCAGTTGGTCCTAGAGTACTATCGGAAGCTGGAGATCCTGCATCACCTAATGCAGCAGCAGTACCAATTAATATAATAGTTGCAGGTATACTAAATCCTATTATAGATGCTAAAGGAACATAAATGGCAGCAATTATTGGAATAGTACCAAATGAGGTTCCAATACCCATTGTTATAATAAGTCCAACTAAAACCATTATGGATGCAGCTATTAGCTTACTTCCCCCCATAAGACCTGCGGCACCTTCTACTAAAGCTTGAACTCCTCCAGTTTCTCTTATTACTGCACCATACCCAGAAGCAACAAGCATAACGAATGCAATAAATCCCATCATACCTATGCCGCTATTAATTATGCTATCAATATCCTTCCATCTAATAGCTCCAAATATAACCATAATCGCTAGACTTACAATGGCACCTAGAGGTAGCGATTCAAATTTTATTTGAATCACTAGAGCTGATACCGCTCCAATTAGTGAAACCCAATGAGCTTTATTCATTTTAATTATAACTTCTGTTTCCTTACTTGTATCCTTATCAACTTCCCCTTCAATGTCTACATATTCTCTAGGCTTTCTGTAGGTAAATAGAATCGCTATTAATAAGCCTATTACCATAGAAAGTCCTGGTAACCACATTACTCTCCATATATCGCCAGTAACTACCGGCATTCCATTTGCAATCATCTCGTCTCTTATAATGTTATGAAACATAAGTCCAAAACCAACTGGGAGTGCTACATATGGAGCCTTTAACCCAAATGTCAATGCACATGCAACAGCTCTTCTATCTATTTTTAGCTTATTCATTACCATAATCAGTGGAGGTATTAATATTGGTATAAATGCAATGTGTACAGGAATAAGATTTTGTGAGAATATACTTACTATTGCGATAATTCCTACTAAAATAATTCCTTTTCCCTTAACCCAGCCAGAAGTTTTCTTTGCTAATATTTCTGCAACACCAGTAGTATGAATAGCAGCAGCCAAAGCTCCTAACAGAATATAACTCAGAGCTGTTTCCGAATTACCTCCCATACCACCTATTAAAACTTTCATAGTGTCAGCAATAGGCATTCCTGCTGCTAACCCACCTACTAAAGCTGCTATTAGTAGAGAAAGTATTACGTTTAACTTTAGTAAACATAAAATTGTCATGACAAGAACAGATAAAATAACTGGGTTCGTTAACATTTTCTCCTCCTCCTTATTACTTTTTAATATAATTACTAATATATAGTTTTACAGTGTATTTATTCACATCCTTTCATTAATATTCTAAATTAAAATGTTTAACTATGGTAAAATAAACATTACGCCCTACTATTAATGCATAATTAGTTATAGTTTGAAGTTTATTATAATATATATATTAACAATAGTCTATAATAAAAAGGTAATTGTCAAATTTTAGATTTACCTTAGTATAAACAATTTTTTTATAATTTATATTTATGTACAATTAACATTTTAAATTACTACCTTATTGTTTTTTAAAAAGCAGTAGTATAAGAGACAATGCCTACTTAAATTATAAAAAAATAAAATAGAGATCTACACCTTATAGTTTAGATCTCTATTTTAAGCTTTAAAGCTAACATTATATTTTCAGTTTTGCTTCACCTTTTCTACTAGCTTACCAATATCTCTATTAATTTCTTCAACATTCAGATCCTCAATTACTAAATCCTCTAGCCCATACTTCTCCTTTAGTTTTAATATTTTATATACACTTTCATCGATTCTATCTATTGAAATAATACCAGTATCGACTCCAGTCTTTATTGCATTAAATACAGTTACCGCTTTTTCGTAATTATGACCTACTAGAATTATATCTGTCCCTGCTTTAATAGACCTAACAGCTGCATCACCTATGTTATAATTTTTTTCTATAGCTCCCATCGTCATATCATCTGTAATAACTACACCTTCAAATTTCAACTTATCTCTTAATATGTCGTTAATAACTATACTAGACATAGAAGCAGGATACTCGGGATCTATCTGTGACATAAGAATATGAGATACCATAACCACATCTGCCCCATTATCTATAGCGTGTTTAAATGGCACGATCTCAAAATCCATTATTCTTTTTAAATCATGATCCACAACTGGTAGTCCAATATGTGAATCAACACTAGTATCTCCATGACCTGGAAAATGTTTAATTACAGGTATTACCCCTTCTTCCTTAATTCCCTTAAACATTTCAAGTCCCATAGTTGAAACAGTTTCTATTGTATCTCCAAATGATCTATTTCCTATTACAGGATTTAGGGGATTACTATCTACATCTAATACAGGCGCAAAATTCATATTATATCCAAACTTTTTTACCGTCTGTCCTAATAATCTACCAGCTTCAAATGCTAAACTACTATTCTCTGTTTTACCTATGCTTCTTGCTGTAGGAAGTTTTTTAACCTCATTAGGATTTCTACTGACAACTCCACCTTCCTCATCTACTGAAATAAACAAGGGTGCTTTATTGGAAGAATTGCTACTTTTTAAAGAGTTTATTAAAGATAATAGCTGATTGCTATCCTTCACATTTTTCCTATATAATATTATTCCACCTACATGGTAAGATTCTATAAGTTCCTTTACATTATCATTTACATCATAACCATCCATACCTACTAAAACTAATTGTCCAATTTTTTCGTCTAGAGTCATTTCATCTAATTGTAGCTTTATTTCATCTGTTGGCTCTTCCTTCTCTTGATTATGGCTTTCTGTTATTTTCTCTTCCTCCTTATTATCTTCTTCTACTTGCTTTGGATTATCGTTATTTCCAGTTTCTCTTGGTGTGTTTATACTGGTGCAACCAATTGATAAAACCATTGTCATCGCAAGTATAGATGTCAGAACAGCTTTTTTATTAATCATTTTTATCCCCTCTAATTCAAGTATCGTTTGTAACCTTTCATAAATATTTATCCGATTACTTTGCGTTCTGTCGGAGTAAAAACTCCCTCTGAACTGATTCTTAGTTTATAGCTAACTAATTTGCTGTTAATAATATTGACGATAAATGCTAAAAATAAGTTTTTTCATTGGATTATATCAGAACACTATATTATACTTACAATACACCAAAAATTCAAATGAAAAATTAAGATTTCATTAAGAAATTTACTTTAATTCTCAATGAAACCTTATAGCAACGTACTTACCGTTGATTATTATTCTTATATTCTTCATCTTCCATATATTCTAGTATATCACCAGGTTGACATTCTAACTCTCTGCAAATAGCTTCTAAAGTTGAAAGATACATGTTCTTTCCTTATTGTTTTTAAGAATAAAAACGCCCTTAGATTTATCCTTATCCATAAAATGGGCGACAATAAATCTAAGGGCTTTAAAATATTAAACTACAGTTTTGAAATTTCATAGAAGGTTTCTAGGGCTAAAATAATCTCATTTTCCTCACCCTTCATTTCCTCACTACCTTCATCAACTAAATTATTAATACTATCCTTAGTACTTTCCTCAAATAACACAACATTGTTCAATATACTTGCAACCTTAATGCCTCTTAAACTTCCTAGAGTAAATAGGGTTGCCGTTTCCATATCTGACCCTAATACTTGTTTCCTACTCCAATATTTCGATAGTTCCTCAGAATCATCTATGTAAAAGGAATCATGACTTCTAACTATTCCACTATGAAACTTATAATTCAGTTCCTTTGCCTTCTTCACCATAATGCTAATTAATTCTAAGTCACAGGATGCAGGATAAGTAGATTCAACATACATTTTAGATGCTCCTTCATCCCTAACAGCAGATATAGGAATAATAAGATCCCCAATATTAATATTCTTTTGAAGAGCTCCACAACTTCCAACTCTAATTATATATTTAGCTCCTATAGCGCAATGTTCCTCTATAGCAATAGCTGCAGAAGCTCCACCTATTCCCGTTGATGTGGCAGTAACTTTTACTCCCCTATAATATCCGGTTATAGTTTTAAACTCTCTATTGTAGCTAACTTCCCTTACATCTTCTAGAAAAGTGGCTATTTTGTCTACTCTTTTAGGATCTCCTGGCATAATGACCATAGGTGAGACATCTTCTTTACTGCATCGTATATGAGGTTGTAACATATCACTCATCTCCCTTAATACTTTTTAAATATAATTCAGGCAATACTTCCAATAGGCTAGGATTAATAAATAGAGATTGGGATATTTTTTCTAAAGTACATCCTCCATCAAACCATAATGCACTATCTGCCATTAAATCACTAGAATTATCACTTACAATCCAATATCCTAACAATTCATTATCACGGTATATCAGCTTAGCAAAACCATCTAACTCTTTGGCATAACCCCTATATAAATTTCTTAAATTAACCTTTGAAACCTTATAATTTTCCGTTTTTAAATCATTTTCACTTTTTCCTATACCAGATATTTCCTGTAGACTAAATATACTTCTAGGAAGTGAGCTATAGTTTTTATTAATTTCTTTTCCTATACATAGATATTTGGCTAAAGACAACCCTTGATTATATGCAACATGGGCCATACCAAGCGTACCATTGGCATCACCAATAGCATAAATGTTTTCTACAGAAGTTTTTAAGTTATTGTCTACATGAATTTTATTTTCATCGTAGATTATCCCTAAATCCTCTAAACCATTTATCTTATTTAGCTTTCTAATGGAAGTGTATAATAAATAATCTGCTTTTATAATATTCCCTTTAGTAGTTATAGCCTTTATCTTATCTCCATCTTCCAAAGCATCTATAATATCATCTTCACAGTAAAAATTAACATTTTTAGTTCTAAGTCTTTCTACCAAGCTATCCTTTAAATCTGTATCTGAATCCTGTAGAATATCTGCTTCGCGAAGGACCATATCTATCTTTACCCCGTAGGAGGAATATATATCTGCAATTTCTACAGCCTCTACCCCGCCACCTACTATTAATAATTCTTCAGGTAAATTTTCTAGATCTATCAATTCCTTATGACTAATCGCTCTTTTACAATCTTTAAGTACAACCGGAGATGTACCTGTGGCGAGTACAAAAATTTCAGAAAGCAAATGTTCTTCTCCTACTTTAAATGTATTTCTATCTAAAAATTCACCATCTCCAAAATATAAATCTATTCCTTCTAATTCATCCTCTATACAGGCTTGCAGACCTAATATTTTCTCACGACCTCTTTTATATACATCATTTAAATTAACATTTAAATCTACCCCATAGGATTTTATAACTTTTTTACTCTTTAAAAAGTCTAATAGATTATCTTTATGCACCTTTACAGGCAGACAACCTGTAGAAATAGCTGTACCTCCTAATTTTGATTTTTCCACTATAGCGATCTTTTTCCCATATTTGTTATAAGCTCTTGCAAAGGTTATTCCTGCTATTCCCGATCCTATTACTATGGCATCATACTTCACTGCTTTTTCTCCTTTGGAATGTTTTTTGAGATACTATAAACAATACAACAATTGTCGCTATATATGGGATCATTTGAGTAAATTGTGAAGGTATTCCAACACTTTGAAGTCTAATACCAAGAGCATCAAAAAAACCAAACAATAGGGCTGCAAAAAAAGCTTTTATTGGATGGGAAGAACCAAATATAATAACAGAAAGTGCTATAAAGCCTTTGTTGGCGCTCATATTTTCAGTAAATAGGGTCAAATATCCAAGAGATAAATGAGCTCCAGCAAAACCACAAAGTATTCCGCAGAGTATAGAACTAATATATTTCATTTTCTTAGGACTAACTCCTGCTGTCTCTAAAGCCGCTGGACTCTCGCCAGATGCTCTAAGCCAATATCCCATAGGTGTTTTAAATAAAAATATGTACACTAGTATTACTAATATCCAGCTTATATAAACAAAAATTGAATGATTATTAAATATTGCATCTAGAACTGGAAACTTTGCTAAAAAACCTATGTTTATGTCTGGTAGTGGAATAATATCTGGAGATGAAAATGCTCCCTTTACACCAAAAATTGTTCTAAGTAAAAATACAGTAAGGCCAGCACCTAATATATTAATAGCAACCCCTATAACAAACTCGTCAGATTTTAGCTCTATAACGAATATTGCAAATAGAAGTCCTATCAAAATTCCTGAAATAACCGCTAAGCCTACTCCCATTGCAGAACTGGCAAAGAAGTAACTCCCAACAACAGCAAAGAAGGCACCAAGAAGAATCATTCCTTCCATCCCTATGTTTAAAATACCAGACTGCATGGTTAATAGTCCTCCTAATGCAGCTAATATAAGTGGTGTAGCAGTTCTTATCATGTTTTGTAATAAAGATAAGTTAAAAATATCCTTCATATAATCTATGCCCCTTTCTTACTAAGATTTTTTCTTTTGAAAAATTCCTTAAATCCAGTTTCACCTGCCATAAATAAAATAATAAGTGCTTGGATAACTGCCACAAGTTCAGATGATATACCAGTTTCCAATTCCATTACTACAGAACCTGTTTTCAAAGCGGCAAAAAATATTGACATAATAATAATTCCTAAAGGATTGTTTTTTACAATTAAAGCTATTAACATTCCGTCAAAGGCATACCCTTTTGAAAGGTTTGGTAAAAATCTATAGTGAAGTCCATATACTTCAAAGGCTCCTGCTATACCACATAGGGCACCAGAGATTAGCATTGCTACTATCATGTACTTTTCTGTAGCAAGCCCCATATATTTAGTAAATATATTATTTTCTCCAATCATTTTAAAATCATAGCCATAGGAAGTTTTCTTAATTAAGTAATAAATAAATATAGCAATCATAGCTGTATAAATAATACTAGTGTTAAGCTTTGATACATCCATAAGCTTTGAAAATTTATATTGGTCCGCAATAAGATTGGAGCCTCCCATGCTGCCATCTGTTGCCTTAAAAGGATAATTAACTAAGTAACCAGTAAACAATAAAGCTATGCTATTAAGCATAACACAAACAATTACTTCATCAATTTTAAACTTAACTTTAAGTATAGCTGGTATATAACTTAGAGCTGCACCAGCTATAGCTGCACATACTATGGCTAAAACAACACCTAGGGCTACAGGTAATCCTTTAAATGTAAACCCTATATACGTAGCAGCAAAGGCACCAAGATATAGCTGACCTTCTCCTCCTATATTAAATATTCCTGTCATGAAGGCTATAGCTGTAGCAAGACCAGTTAAAATAAGAGGTACTGTTTTTGTAAAGGTAGTCGCTAATGCATATTTACTACCAAAGGCTCCAGTAATAAGTGCACCATAACCTTGAATAGGGTTTTTACCATTAAAAATCATAATGGCACCCCCTAATATTAGTGCTAATAATATAGAAGCTGTTATGGACAAAATATATTCACCATCTAACTTAAATTTCTTCATTAGAAATTCACCTCTTTCGCTCTATTTCCAGTCATATAATAGCCTATATCACTTTTATCTATTTCATCTGTATTAAACTCTCCTGTAACCTTTCCTTCATACATGGTTATAATTCTATCTGATAACCTAAATATTTCATCTAACTCTGCAGATACTAGCAGTATTGCACAGCCTTCATTTCGTTTTTTTATAATTTCCTCATGTATAAATTCTATAGCACCTATGTCTACTCCCCTAGTTGGTTGGGATATCAATAATACTTTAGAATCAAAAGAAAACTCCCTAGCAATGACTACTTTTTGCATATTTCCACCAGATAGATTTTCTACTTTTACATTCTCACTAGCTGTTCTTACATCAAACTTATCTATAAGTTTCTTTGAAAAATTTCTTACAACATCAGATTTAAGATGTATACCTTTCTTTGCAAAGGGCTCAGTATGCTGTTTACCCATAAGCATATTTTCCATAATAGAACCTTTTCCATTTAAACCAGTAGACATTCTATCTTCAGCTATATGAGAAACCCCTATATTTCTAATTTGATTAGTATTGAATTTAGTAGTATCTGTATTTAATATTTCCATCTTTCCGCCTTCTATAGGAGTCATACCACTTATAGCTTCTATTAGCTCCGTTTGTCCATTTCCTTCTATACCTGCAACTCCAAGAATTTCACCAGCTTTCACCTGAAATGAAACTCCATTTAAAGCCATAAACCCTCTTTTATCCTTAGCTTTTAAATTATCAACTTGTATAAGCACTTCTCCCTGTTTATTTTCCTTATGTAATTTATCGAATAAAACTTCTTTACCTACCATCATTTCAGATAAAATCTTTTCATCTACTTCATTAGTATTTTTAATTCCTATAAGCTTACCTGCCCTCATAACTGCTACTCTATTAGATATAGCAAGAACCTCATTTAGCTTATGGGTAATTATTATTACGGTTTTACCCATCTCCTTTACTAATCGTCTAATTACAACAAATAATTCTTCAGTTTCCTGGGGTGTAAGTACGGCAGTAGGCTCGTCTAATATAAGCACATCTGCACCTCTGTATAGAGTTTTTAATATTTCAACTCTTTGCTGAATACCAACGGATACCATCTCTACAGGAAGCTTAGGATCTACTTTTAGTCCATATTCTTCACTAATTTTTTTAGTACTTTCAATAGCTTTTTTTTCATCAACAAATATATTGTTTTTTCTTAATTCCATTCCTAATACAACATTTTGTGCTATTGTAAAGGATGGAACTAACATAAAGTGCTGATGAACCATTCCAACTCCCTTATCTATAGCGGTTTTCGGATTAAAGTTCTGTATTTTTTCTCCTTTAATATATACTTCTCCTCCAGTAGGCTTATAAAGACCATACATAATTTTCATCAAGGTTGATTTACCAGCTCCATTTTCTCCTACTATGGCAAATACTTCACCTTTATTAATTTCTAAAGATATATTATCATTTGCTAATACCCCTGGAAATTTTTTAGTAATATTTTTTAGTTTTATTACAGGTTCTACCATATGATCCCTCCTTATCAATCTATGTATGAAAAACGAAGAAGCCTACAGACTTCTTCGTTTAAAATTACACTATCTAGCTTCTGTTACTTTTATTTCTCCACTAACTATTTTCTCTGTGATTTCTTCTAATTTAGATTTCATTTCATCAGTAACAAATTGTTTCATATCACTTGTACCATATCCAATTCCTATGCCGTTTTCTTTCATTCCGTAGGTTAGTATTTCTCCACCTTTTACAGATCCATTTCCTATATTCTCGATTGTTTCATAAACAGATAATCCCACATTTTTAATCATGCTATACATAATAACATCTGGATTAATGTATCTTTGATCAGAGTCAACACCAATAGCATACTTACCAAGGTCTTTTCCAGCTTCAAATACACCTTCACCAGTTTTTCCAGCAGCATGGAATATGATATCTGCTCCTTTGTTGTATATAGCCATAGCAGATTCTTTTCCTTTTGTTGGATCTTCAAAATCTCCTGCAAAAATAACATCTACCTTCATATCAGGATTAATATATTTCGCACCTTCTTCATATCCTACTTGGAAGTTTCTAATAACAGGAATATCTACACCACCAACCATACCGATATGTCCTGTTTCACTTAACATTGCAGCTAAAGCTCCAGCTAAGAAAGAACCTTCATTTTCTTTATATTGTATAGATACAATATTATCTATACCTGTAATCGCATTATCTACATACACATATGTTTTTGTAGGGAATTGTGGCGCAATTTCTTGAATTACATCATAAAACTCAAAACCAACAACAACTATAATATCACCATAATTTGAAGCTTGTACTAATTGGTCTGATAATAAAGCAGGATCATTTTTACATTCTAATACTTTGCCTTCAACACCTAGATCCTTTTTTGCCAACTCTAGACCTTCATTACTTGAATCGTAAAAAGATCTGTCCCCTAATCCACCTGAAACTACTAATCCTACCTTTACCTTTGATTCTTTAGTTACATTACCACCATTAGCATTACCTTCATTGTTATTACCTTCATTGCTAGCTGGCTTGCTTGAACATCCTGCAAATACAAGCATAGCCACCATAAGTAGGCTTATTACTTTAACTATCTTATTTTTCATTTAAAACGTCCTCCTTCATATATTAATTTTTTAAAGCACACAAATTAAAATTAGAGCATTTTTTCAAGTTCTATTTCCAGCTTAATTCCTTTAACATCTAATATTTGAATAGTGTTTTCACTATTAACTATTAACTTTTTTTCAGCAAGCTCTTTTAATACTCTATTAATACTTCGTTGTGTAACTACAAACTTTTCACTTAAATATTTCTTGCTAATTTCAACTTCATATTTGCAGTTTTTTTCCCAAGACTCTAATAAATATAGACATACTCTGTATTTCAATGAATATAGGGTATCATTGATGGCTTTTTCGGATAAATTATAGAAATTTTCGCAGATTGATCGTAAAATATATAGATTGATTTCTTTATCCTCTTCTATCCATTTTAAGAAAAATTGCCTTTCTAGCCTCATTACTGTAGTATCTTCTAAAGCTTCAATTTGACATACATATGGCTTTAAATCAAATATTTCTAATTCACCAAAATAATTTCCCTCTTTATAGACACTTTGAGAGTAACTCTTACCTTTTTCTGAAGTATGATATATATTTGTTTGTCCACTTAATATGACATAAAAATAAGGGTATATATCCCCCTGATAACATATAACTTCATTTTTAGGGTAATGTAATACCTTCCAATCTTGTAAATTAGGATATTTAGATACATATTTTAAAATCTCTTTATCTTTACCGTTCACGACTTCTTTCATTATCATTCTCCTAACTCTATTTTGCATTAAAAAATTCTTTTGATTAAGGACATATGTCCTCTAATTAAAAGAATTTTTTAATGTAATATTATAATGTATACATGTAAATTTTGTCTCTTTATTATTTCTATATTCAATCCAATTTCCCTTTTTTTTATCAACTTTTCTTTATACTATTTTTAACCTTATAAATACAACGTTTCCTGTTGAAATTAACTTTACTACTAACTTTTTCAATAACAGAATATAGAACATTTAACTCTATATCTATAATTCCATATTTTATATTAAATACTATTCACATTCTTCAAATCTATTTACTAATATTCCATTTACCTCAACCTGCTCTAGAAACATATCTAGAGGTCTTACCCATATTCCCATCTCACCATAAAGTGGCTGGTAAACAACAATATCTTCTAGTGTTTCAGAATGCTTTGCTAAATGTAATACTAAATATTCATTCCCTTTAAAATGTCTATATTTCTTTCCTATCTTTATATTTCTTTTCATATTTTACACATCCTTATTATATATCTAAAATTTATTCCTATATTAATATATATCCACCATTAGACAATCTATTATTATAATAAAAACCGTGAATAATGACAGAAATTCTATCTGTAATATTTCACGGTTTCTATGCAATCATATTTCGACAACAATTATTACCCGGGAAATCTATAATCCGACAATAATTATTATTTCTTCAACTTTTCTAGCAACTTTTTTCGATGAAAATCAACCTAATCTTTCTTCAATCAACTTAGCAAGATTTGTTGCCAATGTATTTAATTCTTCTTGATTTTTTCCTTCTAACATCACCCTTACTAGTGGTTCTGTACCAGAAGGTCTAATTAGTACCCTTCCCTGTCCAGCCATTTTTTCTTCAATAGATGTAATTTCCTTCATTATTACTGGGTCTTCCTTATATGCTCCTTTGTTCTCCTTTTTAACCTTTGCATTAATCAGCACTTGTGGATAAGAGGTCATAATACTAGCTAGTTCAGATAGTTTTTTTCCTTCCTCCTTCATTGTAGCAATTAACTGAATAGCGGTTAAAAGTCCATCTCCTGTAGTATTATGGTCAAGAAAAATTACGTGTCCAGACTGTTCTCCACCTAATGAGTAACCACCCTTTACCATTTCCTCTAATACATATCTATCCCCAACCTGTGACTTTATAACACTACATCCATGCTCCTTCATAGCAATTTCAAGTCCAATATTGCTCATAACTGTACCTACTATAGTATCTTTTTTTAATCTGTTATGTTTTTTTAAGTTAGCACCACATATAGCCATTATATGGTCCCCATCTACTATTTCAGCATTTTCATCTACTGCAATTAATCGATCTGCATCCCCATCAAATGAGATACCAATATTTGCGCCAGTCTCTTTTACAAGTTGTGCAATTACTTCAGGATTTGTAGATCCACAACCTTTATTAATATTTGTACCGTCTGGATTATCATTAATAACAGTAATTTCAGCACCAAGATCCTTCAACAACTTTGGTGCTGATTTATAGGCCGCACCATTACCAGCATCTACAGCAATCTTTAAACCTTTAAAATCACAGTTTAAGGTTGTTTTTAAAAAATCAGTATATTCATCTATACTATTATTATCATGAATAATTATACCAACATCCTTACCTTCAATTTTAACATCAACATCACGATCATTCAAAATATATTCTTCTATTTCATCTTCAACTGCATCAGGTAACTTATATCCCTGACTATTAAAGAATTTAATACCATTATATTCTGACGGATTGTGAGATGCTGAAATAACTACCCCAAAATCCGCTTCCAAATATCTAGTTAAGTAGGCTACAGCAGGAGTTGGAATAACTCCTAGAGAAATAACATCTACGCCCATTGATAAAAATCCTGCAGTCATTGCAGATTCCAGTAAATCTCCCGAAACTCGAGTATCCTTTCCGATAACTACCTTTGCTCTTTTATTATTATCCTTACTCAATATATATGCACCTATACGTCCTAGCCTATAAGCTAATTCTGGAGTTAAGTCTCTATTTGCGATTCCTCTAACACCATCGGTTCCAAATAATTTTCCCATTCCTTACTCTCCCTTCAATCCAAGTTTCTAGACAATTTTACTACACTTTAAACCTATGCAAAAATAATTACATATGTCACTATTTGATAAGTATATATTAGAATAAAGGGTTCTTATTGAAGTTTTTTAACCAAATAAGCCTTTATTGAAACGCGTCTGTAGTAAAATCCTATTAAGAAATTTTATATTTTCCTATACATTACTAAAAGTATACCCACTTTTATATTATATCATAGTAGTAATAATAGAAAAAGTCGTCTGATGCTATCTACTTAAATTTTAAGATTCTGCTTTAAAGGTTTAAGAATTTAAAATATTTCTGACCTACTTCTTATTCAGATATTCTCAATAATTAGGAAATTTATACTTCCTAGGTAAATAAAAAAACTCTCACCGTTAATTGATGAGAGTTTTTCTATTATTATTTTAAAACTATCTAACTGCAGCTGCTCCTCTTTCAAGAGCTTCTTTGTTTAATGGAACTAAATGTTCTTTGCTAGGACCGTATACTTTTTTGAAAGCTTCAAGTACTGAATCAACTTCTACAGCCTTTGTAAGCTCTAAGTGAGCTCCTAACATTATCATGTTAACTACTCTGCTATTTCCCATTTCATTAGCAATTTCGTTAGCTGGAACATAGTAAGCCTTAACATCATCTCTAGATGTTTTTCTTTCTATTAAAGAGCTATTAATTACTAAGATTCCATCTTTTACTATGCTATTTTCGAACTTATCAAGAGAAGGTGCGTTCATTATAATAGCAGATGTTGCATCATTTGTAATAATTGGAGATCCAACTGGTGTATCAGATACCATAACTGCACAGTTTGCAGCTCCTCCACGCATTTCTGGACCATAGGAAGGTAACCAAGAAACTTGTTTATTTTCGATCATTCCTGCATAGGTTAATAATTGGCCTGCGGACATAACACCTTGACCACCGAATCCTGCTAATACTATTCTTTCTGTTGCCATATTATTTCCCCTCCTCTGGTGTACGGAAATTTCCTAGTGGATAGTAAGGAATCATATTATCTTCTAACCATTTCATTGCTTCTGGAGCTGTTAATCCCCAGTTTGTTGGACATGTAGAAAGTACTTCTACAATACCAAATCCCTTACCTTCTAATTGTACTTCAAAAGCTTTTTTAATAGCTTTTTTAGCTTTTCTAATATTTGCAACGTTATGAACGGATACTCTTTCTACAAAAGCTGCTCCATCAATTGTAGCTAACATTTCAGCCATTCTTATAGGTCTTCCTGATAATTCTACTTGTCTTCCTTGTGGAGCTGTTGTAGCTTTTTGTCCAACTAAAGTTGTTGGAGACATTTGTCCACCAGTCATACCGTAGATACAATTGTTAACAAAGATTGTAGTAAACTTTTCTCCTCTATGTGCAGCATGAACAATTTCTGCTGTACCAATGGAAGCTAAGTCTCCGTCTCCTTGGTATGTGAATACAACATTTTCTGGAAGAACTCTTTTAATACCAGTTGCTACGGCTGGTGCTCTACCATGAGCTGCTTCGTGCATATCACAGTTAAAATAATCATAAGCAAGTACTGAACAACCTACTGGAGCTACACCGACAGTTTTTCCTAGTACTCCTAGTTCTTCTAATACTTCTCCTACTAATCTATGAATAATACCATGGGTACATCCTGGACAATAGTGAGTTTGTTTTTCTGCTAAACCTTCTGTTTTCTTAAATACTACAGACATTATTTTACACCCCCTAAGACTTCCTTAGCTTTTGCGATGATTGCATCTGGTGTAGGAACCATACCACCTGTTCTTCCGTAGAAGTGTACTGGAAGTCTTCCTTCGTTTGCAATTTTTACGTCATCGATCATTTGACCTGTACTCATTTCTACAGATATTAAAGCTTTTGCACTTGCTGGAATTTCATCGAATGCTTTTGTAGGATATGGCCATAAAGTAATTGGTCTAATAAGTCCTGCTTTAATTCCTTCTGCTCTTAATGCTTCAACTGAGTTTTTAACAATTCTTGAAGTTGTACCATAAGCTACGAATACAATTTCTGCATCGTCCATTTTGTACATTTCATACATTGTTTCATTTTTTTCTATTTCTTTGTATTTTCTATCTAATTTCCAGTTATGGTCTTCAAGTGCTTGTGGATCTAAGAATAAAGAGTTAATGATATTTGGCTTTCTCTTACCTTCTGTTCCTGTTGTTGCCCAATCTTTTGCAGGTAATTCTCTTTTCTTAGGCTCATTAAACTCAACAGGCTCCATCATTTGACCAATCATACCGTCTCCTAGTACGATTACTGGAGTTCTATAATAATCAGCTACGTTGAAAGCTTCCATTGTTAAATCAACAGCTTCTTGAACTGTAGCTGGAGCATATACTGGGTGTCTATAGTCTCCGTTTCCTCCACCTCTTGTAGACATAAAGTAATCCGCTTGAGAAGGTTGAATACCACCTAGTCCTGGACCACCTCTAGAAATATTTATAATAACACATGGTAGTTCAGCACCAGCGATATAGCTTATTCCTTCTTGCTTTAGAGCAACTCCTACAGAAGATGAAGATGTTAATACTCTTGTTCCTGTACCAGCAGCACCATATATCATATTGATAGCAGCTACTTCTGATTCAGCTTGAACAAACGCTCCGCCAACTTTTGGTAATTCTCTAGACATAAATTCAGGTAATTCACTTTGTGGTGTAATTGGGTAACCGAAGAAATATTTACATCCTGCCTTAATAGCAGCAGCACCAAGAGCTTCGTTTCCCTTCATTAATACTTTAGCCATGGGTATGTCCCTCCTTACAATTTTATATTAATCTTCTTTTTCTACAGTAATAACAACGTCTGGACAAATAGTTGCGCAGCTTGCACATGCAATACACTTATCCATTTCTTCCACTGTAGCTGGATGATATCCTTTAATATTAATTCTGCTTGTATCCATCTTAATTATTTTAACTGGACAAACAGTTGTACATAGAGTACACCCTTTGCATCGATTTTCATCGAATGTAACTTTACCTTTTATCTTTGCCATTTTTAACCCTCCTTTTATAATTATCCAATAAACTTGAGGTAATAAATATATCTAATGCCTTCATCGACCACTGTCTCCAGCAATAAGAACTTGTTCTTTACATCCAATCTTCACGCATAATCATTTTAATAGGCATTATCTGGCCTTCCAAATCCTTTGGTAGATCTTTTGCAACACTTTCGATAGCACTCACATACTTAATAGGTATATTTAACTCCTTAGAAACCTGTCTACAAAGTTCTTGACCCTTTAAAACATCCTCCACTGTAGTATGTCTTAACAGGTGGGTGTTATTAATAAGTCCTGTTACCTTAGCTCTTGAAGTTCTTTCAATAGATTGGATATGATGGATCACACCTTCTACTGTTTGTGTTTCAGGTCTATTAGCATTTACTACACAAAACATATCATATTTACCTTCTACTAAATATTCATGGTATCTACCTAAGGTCCTTGCACCCATTGAGTCACCACCAACATCCATTACAAAATCATAGCTTTCATTTTGCATTGGTCCTAAAATACCAGCGGATATAGAAGGCAGGTCAGTTCCAGACCCCTCTACATAACTTGATTCTACTTCAATTCCATAGCTTTGTAAAAGTTTAAATTTTTCTCTACTTCTAAAATATGGGTTAACAACATCTAAGTCAGCTAATGCCACTTTTTTACCTTTCTCTGCTAAATTAATAGCATAGTTTACGGAAAATTCAGTTTTACCACTTCCATAATGTCCTATTATTATACGGACTCTATTATCATTAAGCATTTTCATCACCTTTATTGGTATTTTTTTGCTTGTTCTTCTCCACGTAATACTCTTAATCCACCCTCAGCTAAAGCTATCATTTCATCTTCTCCTGGGTAAATTAAAACTTGAGATATAAATTCAACATTTTCTTTAATCCATGCTGTAAACTCTTTATCGTATGCGATTCCACCAGTTAGAATTATAGCATCTACCTTACCTTTTAAGACAGCTGCACAAGCACCAACTTCCTTAGCCACTTGATATGCCATTGCCTTGTAAACAAGTTCAGCTTTTTTATCACCTTGCTCGATCATCTTTACAACTTCTCTACCATCGTTTGTTCCAAGATATGCAACAAGTCCACCATTACCTTTGATTAACTTTTTAATATCGTTGTGGCTATATTCTCCTGAGAAACAAAGTTTAGCTAATTGTCCTACTGGTAGACCACCTGATCTTTCTGGTGAGAATGGTCCGTCTCCATCTAAAGCATTATTTACATCTACAACTCTTCCAGCTTCATGAGCACCTACTGAAACTCCACCACCAAGGTGAGCAACTATTACATTTACATCTTCGTATGCTTTACCCATATCTTTTGCTGCTCTTCTTGCAACAGCTTTTTGATTTAGTGCATGGAAAATACTTTTTCTATCTAATTGTGGTATACCAGAAATCCTAGCAATGTCATCTAGTTCATCAACAACAACTGGGTCAACAATAAATGATGGAATATTTAATTGTCCAGCTATTTCATGGGCGATTATTCCTCCAAGATTAGAAGCATGCTCTCCAAGTACTCCTACTTTTAAATCTTCAAGCATTGCTTCATCTACTGAATATGTTCCTCCAGTAATTGGCTTTAATAATCCACCTCTACCTACTACAGCAGCTAGCTTAGTTAAGTTAATTCCCTTTTCATTTAATGTTTCAAGAATAACATTTTTTCTAAATTCATATTGATCAAATATAGTTTCATATTTTCCAATTTCTTCAGATGAATGTCTTAATACTTCTTCAAATACATTCTTCTCATTATCAAAAATAGCAATTTTCGTTGATGTAGATCCTGGGTTAATCGTTAATATTCTATAAATTTCACTCATTAATATTTCCGCCTCTCTAAACTAGAATAATTTAGCTGCACATAGTACGCCTAGTGCAATTGAATATAATTTTGCCTCATCGCTATCAGCTCTAGAAGTTAAAACAACTGGGGCTTTTGCTCCCACAATAAGTCCAGCATTTTTAGCATTAGCAAAGTATACCATAGATTTATATAAAATGTTACCAGCTTCAATATCTGGTGCCAATAATATGTCAGCTTGTCCAGCTACTGGGTGGTCTATCCCTTTATGCTTTGCAGCTTCAACAGAAACTGCATTATCTAAAGCAAATGGTCCACCTACAATGCATCCTGTAATTTCACCATTTTTATTCATTTCTTCCAAAGCTACTGCATCCATTGTATCAGGCATCTTTGGATTTGCTTTTTCTTTTGCACAAATTACAGCAACCTTTGGCTGGTCTATATCTAATGCATGAGCAACTTCTACAGCATTTTGAACAATTTGTTTTTTAGTATTTAAATCTGGAGCAATATTCATAGCTGCATCAGTTACTAGGAATAAATGATCATATCCTTGTACGTCAAATACAGCTACGTGACTTAGCACATTACCTGTTCTAAGTCCAATTTCTGCATCTAATACAGCCTTTAAAATAATAGAAGTATCTACTAGCCCCTTCATTACCATGTGAGCCTTTCCTGTAGAAACTAGTTCAACTGCCTTTCTAGAAGCTTCAGTTAAATCTTTAATATCGATAATTTCAAATTGAGCTAAATCAATATTCTTTTCAGCTGCAATTTCTTCAATCTTTTCCTTATCTCCTACTAAAATAACATCAGCAATACCTGCTTGTTTAGCTTGATTAACAGCTGATAAGACATCAGCATCCTGGGCACAGGCTACAGAAATTGTTTTAGGTCCTCTTTGTTTAGCTATTTCCATTACTTCTTGAAAGTTTTTAATCATAACAGCTTCACCTCTTATTCACATGTTTTTATATTTTAATATACAAATAATAAGTTGCATATTAATTAAGCCATAATTATGGCTAATATATTATCTAATTAAATTTCCATTGCTAGATTCTAAGCACTTAAAAGTTAGCATAAATTTTAAATACTATAGAAGTCAATATTATAATTGTATCATTATACGACTATTTTCTCCATATATTTTAACGTGCAAAACTTATGCCAAATCCACTGTTAAAAAATAATAATTATCCTTTGTCGAAATTTGAAGCATAGGATAGTGTGTTATATATTTAAATCTAGAATTTTTTTTAAATTTTATACAATCATGCAATTAATTGCATGAAATATATTGCACGATACCATGCAATATATTTCACTTTTATATTTCTATAGCATATTTCTCAATTTTATAATATAAATTTCGTACTGAAACTTGTAATTCCCTAGCGGTAACAGTACGATTACCATTATTCCTCTTTAACGCACTTATAATTACTTCTCTTTCTAAACGATCCATTATTTCCTTTAGTCCTTCATTATTCTCATATTTTATACGGCTACTAATTCTACTATCTTTATTAAATTGTAACCTATCATTATAAAAAAGTTTTGGAAGATGTTCTTCTTTGATTATAGTTTCACTATATTTCATATTTATCATAGATCGTCCAATAATATTTTGTAACTCCCTTACATTACCTGGCCAATCATAAGTTTTAAGCTTATTTAAAGCTTCTATATCTATTTCTTCTACACTTCTACCATACTCCTGATTAAACTTTTTTATTAAATGTAATATCAAGTGATAAAAATCATTTTTCCGTTTTCTTAGAGGTGGAATATGAATTGGTAATACATTTAATCTATAATAAAGATCCTCTCTAAATCTACCTTCCTCTATTGCCCTTTCTAAAGGAGCATTAGTAGCGGTAATTACACGGACATCTATATTGATATGATTGGTGCCACCTACCCTAACTATTTCTTTCTCCTGTAATACTCGTAATAGCTTAACTTGAGTACTCAGTGGAATTTCGCCAATTTCATCTAAGAAAATAGTTCCACCATGAGCCTGTTCAAAAAGTCCAATTTTTCCTCCCTTAAGAGCTCCAGTAAATGCCCCCTCCTCATAACCAAAAAGCTCACTCTCCAATAGGTTCTCACTAATAGCTGCGCAGTTTACTCTAACAAACTGATTGTACTTTCTATAGGATAGATTATGAATTGCATGGGCAAAAAGTTCTTTCCCAGTTCCACTCTCACCTCTTAATAATACTGTAGCTGGCGTTAATGCTGCCTGCTTTGCCTTTTGCATAGCAGTAATCATAAGTTCATCATTACCAATAATATCATCAAATGTATACTTTGCTTCTAGGTTGCGTATAATTTGTTTTGCCTGCATTAACTCGCTATTCAACCTTTTGATTTCAGTTAGATCATGGAGTACACCGACACTACCTTTTAGCACGCCGTCTACAATAATAGGAGCTGCACCTGCCACTACTTCTTTGTTACGTGGACCTACCTTTAACCTAACATCCTTTACGGGTTTTTTTGTTCTAAGGACCTTCATATGGACACTTTCACCTTTGACAATATCCGTAGTTGCAGGCTTTCCTATAATATCCTTTTCTGAAAGTCCAATTAGTTGAGTGTAGGCAGGATTAATTAAAACTCCTATTCCATTCTCATCACAAACTGAAATGGCATCTTGAGTAGAATGAAAAATTCCCTCTAATAAGCTTTGCATCTCTTTCAACTTATAAATTTCATCATTTAAATCCATTATTTCACTAATATCCCTAAATACTGCCACAGCTCCAATAGTATTGCCTTGTTCATCCTTTACAGGCATTCTGCTAGTAATTATTGATATATCTGAAACAATTTGTCTACGATTAAGCTCTGATTCGCCTGTTTCTAATATATAAGGAAGTCTTGTGCTTGGAAGGATTTCTTCTATATGTTTACCTAATACATCTTTTTCATTAAAACCTAGAATTTTCTCTGCTGCTTTATTAAATAATGTAATGTTACCATTCATATCTACAGCAATAGTGGCATCGTGGGTGCTATTTAAAATAACATCTATCTCCTTTAACATACTATCACCTTCTTCTTTCCTAAAAGTCGTCTGATAATACCCTATTGACTATACCTTCCTATACTGTGAGGAAACCGGATACTCTTTAGTTATCCGGTCTTCATATACTAGCTTTTTTATTATTTTTTTTCAACGAGTTTTATATTAATAGTTTCTGGGTTTAACTGCAGTTCCTTCACATCCTTTTCAATAGTAAAAGGAAGTTGTACCACCGGTTCAATTGTATATTCATTTGCAGTCAATTCCTTTAAGTCCACTTCTATACTAATATCACTTTCTTTAATACTATCTAATACACTTCTTAAAGCTACGACTTTTACATCTACACTTTCAGGAATATTATTTTTATCAACTTTAAGTTTTTCATTCAAATTATTAAATATTATTTTATCTTTAGGAATCTTATAGGTCTCTTCCTCTACTTTTTGTAAAGATATACTAACAGTAATAGGTACTTCCTCTTGCAAAGTTACTCCTTGAGGTAGCTTTAGTTTTGTTTCTATTACTTGATCGGTAGTCAAGTTTTCAACTTGAACTATATCGGTTGTAATTTCAGTAATTCCTTTAAGAATTTCTTCTTGTCCCTTTAGTATAACTTCCTTTGGATTAATTTCTACATTACTAATTACATGTCCATCTCCTGTAGTAACTTGCAAATCTGGTTTAATCGGTACAGATTTTAATAAGTCAATGGATAAAGATACATCTACATAGGCAGTTTTAACCTCCACACCTGGCACTTCTTCTCCTCTACTGTTAACCGGCTTTAATGGTAAACTTAATAAAAGATTTTTTGTTTCTCCAGTAACATCTAACTTTGCAACTACATTTTCCACAGAATTAACGTAGCTTTCAGGCCCTTCAATCCATATTGCTGTAGGTTTATAGTCTAGATTTCCTACAACATAGTTTTTCTTAGGACTACCAGTAATTAAAACCTTTACATCTCTTTGTTTCTTTGTAATCTCTTCTAATTCTACACGAATAAATCTTGGGCTCACATCTATCCCTATATTATTTGGAGCAGAAATCTCTAAAGGAACATTGTTTACTCCTAACTTATAGCCCCTTAAATCTGCTTTTATTTGAATTTGCTCTGGAGATATTTTAAATACCTCATCTCTCCGTCCAGTTAATCTTACCCTCACTCTAAAATCCTCACTGCCAACAAGTACAAGGCCTTGTGCTTTAAGTTCTTCTAAATTTACAAGTTTTACCGGTACGTTTACTAAATCACGACTAACCCTTGGATTAATTACACTCATTACATAAACCCATAAAACAAGAGCAAAAAGAATAGAAATAATCTTAGGTGCCAAATTTCTAATACCTGTTTTATTCATCCTTATGCCTCCATTTCATCTTTAAAAATTGCCACTGACGATTTTCTTCCGCCTTATAGCTTTGAAGTAATATGTCAGACAATTTTTTAGTATCAAGAAATCTTTTAAGCTTCCCGTTTTCTGCAACTGAAATAACTCCAGTTTCTTCTGAAACAATAACTACCATGGAATCCGATCTTTCGGTAATACCTATAGCAGCCCTATGTCTTGTGCCTAAAGCTTTACTGATATTCGGATTGTCGGTTAAGGGAAGTAAACAACCTGCAGCTAATATTTGACTCTTTCTAATAACCACAGCTCCATCATGTAAAGGAGTATTTGGAATAAAAATATTTATGAGTAATCCACTGGAAATTCTACCACCAATTTGTGTTCCAGTTTCAACCACTTCACTTAGCCCTGTTTCTCTTTCAATAACAATAAGAGCACCAATTTTTTGTCTCGAAAGGGATCCTACAGCATCTACCAATTCCCCTACCGTATTTTTTATTTCTTCCTCTTCTATATCAACTATGGATTTTGTTAAAAATTTTGTCCTACCTATATATTCAAGAGCTCTTCTTAATTCCGGTTGAAATACAATAAGTAGAGCAATAAATCCTACAGTCATTGTGTTTTTTAAAATCCAATTAATTACATGTAGTTGAAGCCATCCACTTAATGGCGTGGCAATTAATAATACTAATATTCCTTTTATAAGCTGTTCTGCTCTTGTTTCTCGAATAAGCATATACAGTTTATAAAAAACAAAGGCAACTATAACCATATCTGCTACATCTCTTATACTTATATTTCTAAATAACTCTATAACTTGTTCCACTCAAAACACCCTCTTGTCTTGAATTTTATATATTAAGATATAAATCCTTATTTTTATATTTTACTCATAATATTATATTATCCTAATTTTATAAAAAAAGAAATGGTAATTAATAAAATACAAACTAGAAAGTAGGATTCTTAAGAATCCTACTTTCTAGTTATAATCATTTTAAAGAAAATTATAAGTTTATTCTACATTATTTATATAATCAAATTTTAGTTTAGTCATCTCAACATATTGCTCATAGGTTATTTGCCCATTCTTATATAATATGTTTACAATCTCAATAAAATCCTTACATATCTCTATAATATCTTCTCTTAACATATTCATATGATACTTCCTCCTAATTTCCAGTATCTAAACATACTTAAATAATATAACAAATACCAAAAAATGCAAGTAAATAATATAGTATTGTAAGCAAGTCATTCTACAGTCCTATAATATTATAATTTCATGGCCTTAATATAATATGATATGTCAGCATAAAATATGATTAGAAATCAAATAAAAATTCCTAAAACTGTTGTTAAGTTCTAATAAAGTCAAACATTTAGTCCTTCACCTAACAAATAACACTTAGTTTTTTTGTTTTTAATACTTACAAACTGTGCATGGCTTCCATCAGTTAAATCATAGGATAGCAGGAATGCCATTTTACCAGGTGCCCCTTATAAATTAAGACTATATCCTTAAAATTAACTTTATTACTATTTTTCTCAAATACATTCATGTAATTGCCCATGTTAAAATCAAACTATCTTTGTTTTATAGTTATTCCCTATTAACAATTACTATTATATCAAATATTTATGGTAAACAAGTTATTTTACAAAAAAATCAGGTGTTCTAACCTGATTTATCTAGAATAGAATCCACAAAATAGAACAACTAATAATAAATAGAAAAATAATAAGCTAGTATCATCTTTGTCAAACAAACCACTTTTCATAAATACTACAGCCAAGAGTAAAAAGAAAAATAATAAGCTACTTTTAGTTTTTTTATTTTTAATAATCATAATTTCTCCTCCCAAAACACTTATGTTATTATCTATATTATTCAATGGGAGAAGAAAAGTTCTTAACTATATACTATGTGCTTTTTTCATGTTCTTAATAACACTTTCGATATGTTTTTCGTCTATTACTTTTTCAAAACTTCTAAGCCCAGCAACCTTAAAACCATGTTTTTTCGCTAACTTATTTATTTCATCTACCTTTTCAATTTGCATTTCTCTGCCTAAACTAAAATTTTCATATTTACCTTCTAAAGCTAAAATCATTGTTTCAGCCATACATGCATAACATAGTCCTTCAGGAAATCCAAAATTAAAATTAAAATTTACTTCTTTAGGAACTTCAATTACTCCACCTTCTATAACTAGCACATCTTTACGCTTTTCTTGTACTAACTTCGAAACATCTCTTGGTCTAGCTACATCGCAAACAACAGCACCACTTTTAATATATTCTGCCTTAATAACATCATCAACACTACTGGTTACAGTAATAACTACATCTGCATTCTCAATACCATTACTTACATTAGTGCAGCACTCTACTTCTACCCTATAGCCATACTTTTGATTAAGTTCCAGCTTAATCTCAATAAGTCTCTGTATATTTCTACCTACTAAAATAACCTTTTTCGCTTCTCTACATGCTAGTTCAGCACAAACCTTTCCTATAGAACCTGTAGCGCCTACAATAGCAACTTCACTCTCTTGTAAATTTTTCCCTAATAAATTACATGCCTTCCTAGTAGCTTCAAAAGCAGCGGCCACTGTATAAGTATTCCCAGTAGTTACAGCAATGTTTAAGTTTTTAGCAACTGTAACTCCCGCATCTCCTACAACGGATGTATATGCTCCTAACCCTAGTATTCTTGCACCTAATTTTTCAGCTATTCTTCCTGAGTCAATTATCTTTTTAAGGACATACTGATATTGCATATTCACCATCATATTAGAAGTTAATGGTATACCAATAAACCACCCTTCAGCTTCTTGAGATTCACTTTTTATATCTGTGATCTTTGAGGTAACTGAAGGCGATACATTACTAACTATTTTTTCAACCATCATTTTTGGTAGTATCTTTAGATATTTATATTTTCTATAAATATCATCTATTTCTATAGGATGGATTAAAAATGCGAATCTGTTCATATTATTATCTCCTTCCATTAAAAACAGATTTAATTAGATTTTTAGTATTATTTAGTGCTATGGTTCCAATACTTCTGTTTTTCATCAATATTTCTTCTAATGAACTAGCAAACTTATCTAATTGCTCATATGTAACCGTTAAAGGTGGTTCAATTCTAATTACATTCGGATTATTCAAAGTATAAGCAGTGATAATATTATAATTATTAATTAACTCGCTAGCTACTATGCCTCCAGTATATTCATCAACTAATTCTCTTGTATTGTTAGTAATTACTCGATCTATTAGAGGTATATTCATAGTGTCAAACTCCAATCCAATCATTAGACCTCTTCCTCTTACTTCCTTTAGTAAAGGATACTTATCCTTTAATCTTAGTAACTTACCAATTATATAATTTCCTTTTTCCAAAGCTTCGTTTTCTAAGTTATTCTCCGCAATAAATTCTATAGTAGAAATACCTGCTGCCGATGCCCATGTATTGCCACCAAATGTGGAAGTATGAAGCAAACATCTATCCATAGTTCCGTATCCTCTTTTCCATACATCCTCATTTGCAATATAGGCTCCTATTGGGATAATACCTCCTCCTAAAGACTTAGCCATACACATAATATCTGGTACCACCCCTTCGGCCTCACATGCAAACCAATATCCTGTTCTTCCAAAGCCCGTTTGTATTTCATCTGCAATTAAGAGCACGCCATATTGTGAGCAAATATCTTTTGCCTTTCTTAAGTATCCAATTGGTGGAACAATAATTCCACCCTCTCCTTGTATAGGCTCAACAATAAATGCTGCTATATCATCATATTTTTCTAATACAAGTTTAAGTTCATTAATATCGCCATAAGGCACCTCTACTGCCAATGGAACCATCGGACCAAAGTATTTTTTATATTTATTTCTTCCAGTAACAGATAAAGCTCCCATTGATTTACCATGAAATGCCCCTTTACAATAAATAATTCTAGATTTTTCAGTTGCAATCTTAGCTAATTTTAATGCTCCTTCTACAGCCTCTGCACCACTATTACAGAAAAAAGTATACTTTAAATCTCCAGGTGTTATCTTAGCTAGATTTCGTGCTAAAACACTTGGTAAGCTATGCATTCCAGATTGTAATAAATTGGGTAGATGACTTATACTATTCAAAGCATTAATTACTGTATCGTTGTTATGACCAATATTTAAAGCACCGTAGGCACCAAGAAAATCTAAATACTCTTCTCCATTTTTGTCCCAAACTATCATATCTTTTGCCCTTACAAAAGTTTTATTAAAACCTAACATTTTTAAAAGTCTAGTTAAATGCAAATTAATATGTTGTCGATAATTTTCTTCAATATCTTTCTGTTCCAGATTTAAAGCTTGATCTAAAGAAATAAGCTCCTTTTCTTTACTCATGACTTCTTGTACCATAAGCTACACCCCTTATAATATATTTATTTGTATATCTAATGAGTTTTTCCAGCTTATGGTTTTTTTATTCCATATAATAAAAAAACAAGAGATAATATTATCTCTTGTTAATAGTTTTGGCGGAAAGGGTGGGATTCGAACCCACGGCCCCTTTTGGAGTCACTGATTTTCGAGATCAGCTCCTTCGACCACTCGGACACCTTTCCATTATTAAACTTAATAAAGCTGGTAGCAAGACTTTCCTTATTGTAAGGTAGACTCTACTCCAGCTTTATCTATATATTATTTTGGTGACCCCTAGGGGAATCGAACCCCTGTTACCGCCGTGAAAGGGCGGTGTCTTGACCGCTTGACCAAGGGGCCAAATTGGTTGCGGGGGCAGGACTTGAACCTGCGACCTTCGGGTTATGAGCCCGACGAGCTACCAACTG